>NZ_OZ026474.1:0-600000 GCF_964020005.1 Spiroplasma endosymbiont of Atherix ibis | reverse complement strand
TAAGTATACAAATTTATTTTGAATAAAATTTCTCAATGTATAAGATAAGTTATTAATTTCTATATGTAACTTTTCAATTTTATTATTTAAAGCTTGTAAAACATTTTCAGTATCTGGAGTTGCTTTTTCTCCCGCTGCAGTTGGTGTTGATGCTCTAAAATCAGCAACATAATCTGTAAGTGTTATATCTGTCTCTTGAATTATTTATAATTGTATTAAAACTATTGCAAATATATCTACTACTTCTATTATAACCTTTGGGTCTATATTCTAATGCATCTTTGTGAATCATTTTTTTAAAAACATCTTTATTAAAATCAAGTTTTTTTTCAATAAAGTCTATTAGTTCTGATGAAGGTGTTTTAAAAGCAAAACCAAGTCTAGAGTTAGTCTTAACAATATTTAATTTAGCCATATTTTCTGCAATTTTTTTAAATTGCTTATTATGTCTTTGATTATTTTCAACGTCTTTAATATCATGTTCATTCTCTTATTTTAAAAATATTATTTTCATTTAAAATTTTTTCAGTTGCAGGACCAATCATAAACATTTTCTTAATATTCATTGGTCAAAGTTTTTTTTCAATTTCCTCTTATAATAAAATTTAAATACCTTTTGGTTTATTAAAATCTACACAAGTTTTTGCTAGAAATTTATTTGTACTTATTCCAATTGAAGCTCAAAGACCTGTTTCATTGTAAATCATATCAATCAATGCTTTTGCAGTTTTTTTAACTGATCCATATTTTTTTCAAACTTTTGTCATATCAATATAGCATTCATCAATTGAAGCTACTTCAAATTCTTTTGTAAAATTATTATAAATAATATCAAATACTTTTTCTGAATACTTTATATATAAACTAAAATCTGAATTTGCAATATAAAGATTAGGACATAATTCTTTTGCTTTAAAAACAGAAGTGCCTGCTCTAATTCCAAATTTTCTTGCATTATAACTAGCTGTTGTAACTATAGCTCTTCTATTGGGAGAAGCTACTACAAGATTCTCATTTATTAAAGTTGAATCTTCTGCTATATGACAACCTGCAAAAAAAGCATCCATGTCTAAAAGAGAAATAACTTTTTTATTTTTCATAGTTATTCTCAAAAAACTTTCAACAATTATTTACAAGATTTGGAATTTCATTCGAATTAAATTCATTTTTAATTTGATTTGTTTTTTTTATAAAACAAATGTATTCAATATTTTTCTTTTTATTTCCAAGAATTGGTGATCAATTAATATCAATTATTGAAAAATTATATTTATTACAGTAATTTATAACTCTGTTTATAGATTTTATATGTCCTTCTTTAGAATTTATTTTTCCATTTTTAATATCTTCTTTATCAGATTCAAACTGTGGCTTAATTAAAATTATTCCCAAAACATTTTCATTTATAATCTCTTTTAAAGGAATTAATATTTTTTCTATTGAAATAAAACTTACATCACAACAAAAAAAATCAATTTTTCTATCAAAAAAATCTTTAGTAACATTTCTAAAGTTTGTTTTTTCCATTGATTTTACTTTAATATTATTTCTAATTTTTCAATCAAGTTGATTAGTTCCAACATCAACTGCATAAACAAATTTTGCTTTATGTTGTAAACAACAATCAGTAAAACCTCCAGTTGATGCACCAATATCTAAACAAACTTTATCTTCTAAATTTATATTTCAAAAGTTAATAGCTTTAAAAAGTTTTTTTCCAGATCTGCTTACAAATTCATTTTCTTGTTTTAATAATTTTATGTTTATTTTTTTTTGATCAAATAATGTTCCAGGTTTAGTAATTTTGTCATTGTTTACTAAAACTTTTCCATCTATTATAAGACTTCTTGCTTTATTTCTATTATCTGTTAACTTTTGCTCTAATAATATTTGATCAAGTCTTTGCTTCATAAAAAATCTCCTTAAGCTTTATTTTATTATTTTTTATTTAGTAATTTATTTTTTTGTTTTGATAGTTTATCAATTTTTTGTACTCTATCCATATTTTCAAACATTGCTTCTTCTTCATGAACTCAGTTACTAATTTTTTTAAATAATTCTCCTCCATAACTTTTAATAATACCTTTTTTAAGTGAATCTATTTTTTTCATATATCTTGTTATTGAAAGCGATAATGGTTTTGTTAAATTTAGTTTTCCATAATTTCCGTTTACTAAATTACTTTTAATATTTGAAATCATTTTTTCTTTATCTTCAATTGATTTAACATAAATTTGTTCACTGCTTTTAACTACATCAAAAGAGTTATCATTGTCATTTAAAAGATTATTAATATAATCATTATTATCATTTGACTTTGAATTATTGTTAAATAATTCTTCAAAATTATTAATTGTTTTTTCTATATAAGGATCTAATTCTTTAATTTCTTGTTCATCAAATTCAATTGATGAATCTTGTATAAAAGGATTTGAAAGATTTAAAATATTTTTTTTATAATCTTTTTTTATGTTTTCTGAACTATTTTTAATATTAACATTATTATCATAATTAATAATATAATGCTCTGGTAAATTATTATACATTTCTTTATTAAACTTATTAAGTTCTTCAATCAAAGTATCTTCTGAACCTGTTGGAATTGTAATCAACTTTTCATATTCATTTAAAATTTTTTTATCTGTTTGATTTTTTAAATGTAATATGTCTTTTATTTTTTTTAAGTTTTCAAAAAAACTAATATTTTGCTTATCAGATTGTTTAGAAATTAAATCACTAATTTCTTTATCTTTAGAAAGTTTATTTATAAAATAATTTTTATCTAATACATCTTTCATTTTCTATACCTCAACTATCTTATTTATAATATCTTTAACATCCATATCTAAATCTTTTAAAATTAAATCTTTATTTCCATGTTCAATATTTATTTTATTAAAAGCAAATCCAGAAATATTTAAATTATTAAACTTACTTTTAATATTTGTTAATAAATTATTTTTATCAATAACTTGTTCATATACATAAATTCTATTTTTTGAATGTTTTATTAACATTTCCTTATCAATAGGATTTATATATCTTGCATTAATTAAATTTATTTCTAAATTATTTTTTTTAATATAATCAAAAAAATCTTTTAAAACTTTTCCATAACTTATCAAAGTTATTTTATTATTTTCATTAAAAATTAATTCTTGTCATTCTCCAATTTTAAATTTTGAAGTTAAATTATCATTTACAGCTTCTAAATTTTCATATCTTAAAAAGAATTGTTTATCTTTATTAAGATATGCATGTTCAAATAAAACTTTTACATCATTTATACTGTAAGGTTGGCAAATAATAGCATTTGAGAAGTTATTTATAAGAGAAATATCATAAATTCCATGATGACTTACTCCCCCACTAAAATTTAAACCTCCCCTATCAATAAGAAAAGTAATAGCTAAGTTATTTCTAAAAACATCATGAACTAATTGATCAAAAACTCTTTGAAAAAACGTTGAATATATTGAAACAAAAGTTTTTTTATTACAATTTGAAATTGCACTTGCTACTAAAATACTAAATTCTTCATTTATTCCTACATCAATTACATTTTTATTAAATTTGTTTTTTAAATTTAATAAATTAGATGAATTTAGCATTGCAGGACAAATTAAATAATCATTTTGTGTAAATTTCTTTTCAACTTCTAAAGCTATTATTTTAGAATAACTATTATTTATTTCACTTTCAACTGAATGATTTGAAAATAATTGTTTTTCTCCATTATAACCTAATGCTTTTTTAGTAATACAATGAATAAAAACATGATTTTTTACTTTTTTAGCTTTATCAAAAGATTTAAATAATTTTTCAAAATTATGACCATTATCACATTTAATATATTTAATATCTAATGATTCAACATACATTTTTATATCTTTAATTTTTAATGAATTAACACCAATTGCTTCATTATTATCATTTAATATTGTTATAGTTTTTTTATTTGAATTTCTTAAATTAATTAAACCTGGTAAAGTATACGATCCAAAAAAAGCAGCATCTCCTATTATTGAAATTATATTTTCCTTATCGCTTACAAGTGAATAACCAAACTGATAAGCTAGCGCAGTTGAACTGTGTCCTGTACTTATTCAATCATAATCTGATTCTTTTATTTCCTGAAAATTGCTTAAACATTTAAATTGCTTTATTGTATTAAATTTATTAACCCCATGAATTAAAAGTTTATATACGTGTGATTGGTGACCTGTATCAAATAAAACTATAGTTTTATCTAAATCAAAATATGAAAAAATAGATAATGTTAATTCAGTTACTCCAAGATTACTTCCTATATGACCGTTATTCTTATTTACAAAGTCATTTAAAAATTTTCTAATATCTTGTGCTAATTCTGTTAAATTTTCATTATCTTTTATATTATATAGTTCTTTAAAATTAGTTATTTGTGATAATTTCATTTATTTCACCATTTATATTTTACAATATTGAGAATAAAAAACCCAATTAATTTAGGTTTATTACTATTTTTTTTTTATTCAGTTTTTCTGAGTTTTTTTGTTCTTTTATTAGAAAACTTAGAAAAAATATTCATATTCCTACAAACAATACAGTAAATGAACATGATATATATCATTTCTTTTTTTCTATACATTCAAAAGTCTACAAGTAATAGATTAAATTATTAAAAAATCTATTGTTGAAGGTGCTTTTTAATTATTATTAACTTTACATTTTTATTATATTAAAAATTTGTAGTTTCATTATTATCTAAAACTTTTTTTACTTCTCCTTCAAGATTTGTTAATTTTTCTTTTGCCTCTTTAATTAATTCTGTTCCTTTTTTAAATAATTCAATTGATTCTTCCATTGAAGTATTTGAATCATTTAATTTATCAGATATATTTTTTACTTCATTTAATAAGTCATTAAAGTTTTTTCTATTCATATTTTTAATTTTCCTCTTCTAATTTAAATTTAACTTCTCCATCATTTAAGATAGCTGTAATTGATTTATTTTTTATTATATTTTTTTTAGATCTAATTATTTGATTATTCTGTTTCAAAATTGAGTAGCCCTTAGACAAAGGTAAATATGGATTTTGCAAATTAATTTTCTCTTCATAGTTTTTTAAATTCTCTAAATTTTTATTTAATTTATTATTTAAATTTATTTTTCAGTTTTGAATACTATTTTTAAAATTATTATTCATAATAATTATTTTATTACTAATTAATGAAGTAAATAAATTTGAAATATTTTTAAAATTATTATTTAAGTATACAAATTTATTTTGAATAAAATTTCTCAATGTATAAGATAAGTTATTAATTTCTATATGTAACTTTTCAATTTTATTATTTAAAACTTTTGAAAATTCCTGAATTTTAGTATTTAAAGCTTGTAAAACATTTTCAGTATCTGGAGTTGCTTTTTCTCCCGCTGCAGTTGGTGTTGATGCTCTAAAATCAGCAACATAATCTGTAAGTGTTATATCTGGTTCATGCCCTACACCACTTATTATTGGTATTCTACTATCTTTAATAGCTTGAAGAACTTCCATTTCATTAAAAGATCAAAGATCTTCATAACTTCCACCACCACGCCCTACAATTAATGTATCAATTTTAATTTCAAAATTATTAGCTTGTTTTATTTTTTTTGCAATATCTTTTGATGCTTCTTCTCCTTGAACTAATGAAGGAAACAAAAATATATTAACTGATGAGTATCTTCTTTTAATAGTTGTTATTAAATCTCTCACTGCATCTCCTGTTGTTGCAGTTACAATTCCAATATTTGTTGGAAATTTTGGAATAGGTTTTTTAAACTCATCTAAAAATCAACCTTGCTCTTGTAGTTCTTTGAAACGCCTATCATAAATAATTGCTAACTCACCAATTCCATCAACTCTAATATCATAAATTGTAAAAGTTAATTTACCTGTTGGTTTATAATATGATATTGATCCTTTTGCTATTACTTCAGTTCCCTCTTTAATATTTAAATTTATAAACTTATTAGCATTTGTTTTTCAAATAGCACAATCAATTTTTGCTTGACTATCTTTAAGAGAAAAATAAATATGACCACTTTTATTATGAGTTAAATTTGCAATTTCACCTTTTACATTAATATTTTTTAAAGTATTTGATTCTTCTACATAATTTTTTAGTATATCTGCAAAATCAGCTATTTTAAAAATCATTTCACTCATATTATTTACCTCCTTTATTTTAATTATTTTAATTTTAAAAATTTCATTTCAGAAAGACAACTTTTTACTTTTATATACAATGTATAATAATTCATTATATTTTGCTTTGTCATTTTTTTACTTTTAAACTTAGCAAACAAATTATCATTTTTATTAGTTAAAAATTCAAAAATTTCCTTTATATTTTTTTGATTAATTATTTTTTTAAAATTAAGATATTTATCTTTATTATAATGTTTAGTTGTTAATTCAATATTATTTATTTCTTTTTCAAATAATTTTATAAAATTACTAAATTCTTTATTAACTTTTTTAGATAACTCAAAACTTAATATCATATTTTCTTGAGTAACTTCTAAAAGAAGATCATCAATATTATTATTAAACTCATCAGATTCATGTTCTTTTAATATTTGATTTAAATTTGAATGTTCGTTAAATGTAACAGTCTTCTCTAAATCTATTTCTTTAAATATTTTATCTTTTTTTCATTTCTTATTCTCACTAAGTAAAACAGATTTTTCTATATCTTTATTTTTTATTTTTGTACTAGGTTTATTTTCGTTTAAAATTTTTTTTGAATTTTCTGCATTATCTTCATTTTCTAAAATTTTATTTCAGTATCAATTTAATGGATCTGAATTTTTTGAATTTTCTATTTTTAATTTTTTAGGTTTATTTTTTTTAGATATTTTAATAAAAAAATTTGAAATATCATTAAAAGTTTTAAAATTGCCAAATGATAAAATATTTAATAAACTAAAAAAATTACTATTATTTTCAATTGTAAAAATTGGATTATTATAATTAATTATTTCTGAAAATAATTTTATATCATTTAATAAAGTAGTTTTATATTTTGAGTTTACTTTAACATTATTTACAAAAATAAATAATGTATTTTCTGTCACTAATTCAGATAACTTATTAATTTTTTTCTTATAGTTATCTTTATCATAATTAATCGGTGTAAAAATAAATTTTTCTAAACTATATGAAACTTTTTTTTCTAAGAAAAAATTTCAGTCTTCTTTAAAATTTAATTTTGTTGAACTAAATTTATTATTTGAAACTAAATCAAATAATTCCTTATTATAATTTTTTATAATTTTAAAAAGCTCTTCTTTATATTCTTTTAGTTTTTTAGTTAATTTAACTTCTTGTAAAAAATGTTCATTATTATATCAATTAAGATTTCTTATTCAAACATTTACTTTCAAAGTATCTGTTAAAATTTTTATAAAATTATTTAATTGATTATCTTCTTTTGATAATTTATATGGACTTACTATGACAACATTTTCAAATTTCATTTTTAAAAAATTTTCTTTAGATATTTTAGAATAATTACTAATTAAATTAGAATTATAATTTTCTAAATAACAGTATGTTGCAAGTTCACAAAAAGCTTTTGTAAAGAAACTTTTTTCAAATTCATTGTGAGAATTTAATTTAGTATTAAAAATATAATTTTTAAATTCTTTATAAATTAGAAGTTTTATATCATTTCTTAAAGATTTGAGATAATTTTTTAAATCTTCTTTATAACTTACAAAAATATCTGTACTCATTTTTTAATCCTCTAAATTTTCTATTAAATATTATCTAGTAAACCATTAATAAATGAAGTTTCAAAACTTGGTAAATATTCTCTTGTTAATTCTATACTTTCATTAATAATTATTGCTTTTGGTGTTATTTCTTTTTTTATTTCAAAAACACCATTTACTAAAATAGATTGAATTATTTTTGGTAACCTATTTCAATTTCATAATTCAGGAAGTAAATTCGATATCATTTTCTTGTATTCTAAAGTATTATTCAATATTTCAAAAATATAGTCAATTAATTCTTCATCAACTGTTTCTAATTGAAAGCCATCTAATAGTTCTTGCTTTATTTTATCGATGTTTTCATTTAATAAAAAAAAGCGATATAAAATTTGAATAACTTTTTTTCTTCTGTTTTTTAATTGACTTATTGTTTGAATCATTTTTTTATTACCTATTCTATTTTATTTAGTTTTTAAAGATCTACTAATTGTTAATTTGAAACTTTACTAAAGGAATTAAAATTCCTTTTTTTTTTGTATCTTCTTTTGAAGGTAAACCTAATCAATTACTAAATGCAGAAGAACTATTGCTATCACATAATTCATTTATAAAAAATATAAAATCTTCTATAGAATCACTATTTTTTATAAATAATAATCTTAATAATTGCTTTTCTGGAGTTAGTCTTATTCACTCTTCTTTTTTATTATGAAGATTTTCATTATCTATATACTGTAAATCATCAAAAAGTTTAATACTTGTTGTTTTTTCAATAGAAGATAATATCCCTCTAATGAACAGTGACACATATTTTTTATTATCCTTCAATAACTCAGCAGTAATTTTACCATTACTTTGTGCTTTTGCTATTGATTTTAAATTTGCAATAAAAGAATTTCCAATATCTATGTAATTAGTATTTTTAAATTTAAATGAAAATAAAATGTTTGAAAATACTTCTTTTTGCATTTTTGGTACATTTGTTACTTTTAATTTTAAATAATTTTTATCTTCATCTAATGCTGAAAATTTATATGTAAAGTAAATTTCAACTGTTTTTGGTTCTTGTACATCTTTAAACTCAGTTTCTAAATAATCTTCTAAACTAGAAATAGGAACTTTAGGAGCTGAATAATATTTAAATGTTATATTATCATTTGATTCATCTCGCCCTATTCCAAGAAGTTTATTTACCTCTTCTTGATTTTTAAAATTATTAGCTATAAGTTCTTTTAAATTTGTTTCAAAATTCTTTTGTTTTTCTGCAAAATATTTAGCTTTTTGTTTAGAAGTATATCCTACACTTATTGTATTAAAATATTTAAAATTTCAAAATTTAGCTATATCTGATGGATTTTTATATGTATTGTCTGTTGCTATATTACAACTCACTATATGATTAGCTGGAGTAACAATAATTGATAGTCCAGTTAAAATTGTAAGCATTTTTTTCATTTTTTCACCTTAATTCTTTATTATTTTACATTAATAATATATTAATGTAAGTAGCAATTTCTTATTCAAAAATGTTTTTTAAGATAATAGTGTTTATTTTATTCTTTTAAAGAAATATATTGAATAGAATAATTCAATTTAAATCAAGAAAATTTTAAAATATATAATGAAAAAATAGGCATAAATATGCCTACTCACTTTAAGAGGTTTAAATACTTTTTTCATTTTTCTATTTTAAATCCTTATTATTAAATGGATTTGTAAATTTCTTATTTTTAATCATTTCAATTTCAACTTTATAAGGACTTATTTTTTTATTAATTCAAGGTGTTTCTAATACAATTGGTATTTCTTTAAATAAAGGATTGTGAACTATATTTGCTAAAGTATCAAATCCAATATATCCATAGCCTATATTTTCATGTCTATCTTTGTGATTTGCTATTGGATTTTTACTATCATTTAAGTGAATTGCCATTAATTTATCTAAACCTATAATTTGATCAAATTGTTGAACAACCTTATCAAAGTTATTTTTAATATCATAGCCTGCATCATGCATATGACATGTATCAAAACAAACTCCTACTTTATCTTTTGCTTCAACTAAATCTAAAACTTTTTTTATTTCTTCAAAAGTTATGCAAATTTCAGTTCCTTTTCCAGACATTATTTCTAAAGCAACTCTTACTGGTGTATTTGGCAATTTTTTATAAACCATATTTAACCCTTTTGCAACACTTTCTAAAGCTAAATCTCTTGGAGCACCAACTGCAGCACCAGGGTGTAATACAACAGTATAAACTCCTATTTTTTCTAATCTTAACAATTCTTCTTCTAAGAGTCTTACACCAAGTTCAAAAGTTTCAGGTTTTACTGTATTTGCTAAATTAATTGTGTAAGGTCCATGACAAATTACTTTATTAATATCAATATTATTGTCAATTAAAAGTGTTTTAAATTCATCAATATTTAATTTGCTTGTTTCAGTTCTTCTTGTATTTTGAGGAGCTCCTGTAAAAAACATTAAAGTATTTGCACCATTATTAATTGTTTCTTTGGCACTTCCTATTAAATAATCATTTACAGAATTCATTCCTACATGACTTCCTAAATAAAATTTTGGTTTTTCCATATTATCTTTCTCTTTTCGTTTCAATTGTATTTTAGCATAAAAAAATAAAGTTAATTTTTGTTAACTTTATTTTAAATTATTTTTTAAATTTTAAAGTTGCTTTTACATCCTTTGTTAATAATTCTTTAAGTTCTTCTAAATTATTAACTTTAATATTCTCTCTTAATTTTTCAATTGGTGAAACACTAACTTTTCAACCATAAATTTCCTTATCAAAATCAATTAAAAAAATCTCAAAAACATCTTGGTTTAATTCGTTTTTTCAATAACAACCTGCTCCTAAAAAATTTTCTTTTAAGTGATCAATATAAACATTACATGCATAAACACCATATGATAAAGCTATTTTTTCTTCTGTAATTAAATTAATTGTTGGAAATCCTATAGTTCTTCCTAATTTTTTTCCTTCACTAACTCTTGCATCAAATTGATATTTTAATTTATTAAGTTCTTCAAATTTTTTAAATTTACTTTCTTTTAATAAATTTAAATTAGTTTCAAGATCCTTAGTTACTGTTGTTTCTATTATAATTGCATTTTCTTTTCAATTTTGTTGAATAAAGTTTGTTGTAAATCTTGAATCATTTGAATCAATATAATCTTTTGAAATTATCATTTTTCTTACACTTAAAAAATCTTCAATATTATTATATAAATCAAAATCAGTTATTTGTTTTATCATTGGATTAGCACAATAAAAAATTACATAATCTATTTCTTTTTCATCTGCTTTTTGAATAATATTGTTTGAATTTCATAATCCATAATTCATTTCTTTGTTTGTAATAATAAATAAAGTTGATTTAAGTTTACTTTCTTTTGCTATTTTTTTTAATTTTTCAACTTGTCTATCTTCATTTTCACTTCAATTTTCAAAATTTGCTATTAATCCTATTGAATCTTCAAGATTTATCATAATCATAGTTAAATTATTATAAAAAAAAGCTAATGTTCTATTTGTCATATTGATTTACCATTTTTTTTCCTTTAATTCTTCTTTTTAGCTCAATTTCTGTTTTTTCAAAATTATATTCTTTTAAAATTCTACTACTAAATTTATTCAATTGTTTTTGATTAATAAAAGAAAATATCATAAAGCAATTTGTACATTTAAATTTATTATCTCTTTCATCATTTGCTATTTTTTCATGAGAACAAGAACCAATACCTTGATTGTAAAAAACATATTCATAAGTATATTCTAAATTTTAATTTAAATAAAATATCTTTTTTTTCATATTGTTTTCATTTTATTAATTTTAGCATAACCAATAAAAAATTTATAGCAATTAAAATTCTTAGAATTGATTCTCCTTTTAAAGACTCCAATTGATATTTTTTTAATAAAAAAGAAAAAAATGCAATATTTATTAGTTAAATCTTGCATTTTGGGAAATAATCGCTTATTATTTACATTTTTTCTAATTTTGATTGTAAAAATTGAATTTCTAATTCAACATAAATTATATCTTTTTTCTTATTTTTAATTACATAATAATTTTTATCATTTTCTTTTCTTTTCTTTAAATGAATTTGATAAAAAAGTAATCCTAGTAATGGAAAAAGAAATCAAATTCATAAATTTTTTCTTACTTTTTTATCGATTTTTTTCTCTTCTTCTAAAAGTTGTTTATATTGTTTTTCTATTTCTTCAAGATTTTTTTCTATATCTTGTTTATTCATATTTTCATATTTTTCAAACATATCTATTTACCTCTTTTTTAAACAACAATAATCTCTTTTAAAATTTCATTTATTAAATGATTTAAAGATTGATAAATTATTTTTAGTTCATTTGTATGAGCTAAAAATTGTTGTTTTTCATTTTCAACACCAACTGATTCTAAACTCGAATAAATATTTTTTGTATCTTGTAAGAATAAAATCATTTTTTCACAATTTTGTAATTTATCTTGAAAATTGCTTGAATTACTTATATTTTTTAAAAGTTTATTAATATCAGATGAAAAATTTTTATTTCATTTTTCAATATTAAATTCTTCAACTATTTCTAAATAGCTATTATTATACAAATCTATTTGATCATCAAAAAATTTACTTATATAAATTAAAAAAAATTCTCCTGGATTTTTTTGTTCAATATTTTCAAAATTTTTACAATATTCTTTTCATTGCAATTCAGTTTTATAAAAGTAATTATATCTTTGCAATATTAAAGTTAACATTAAACTTAATTCTAAAGGATCATTGTTTATATTCTTTTCAAAGAAATTATTTATTCCTTCAAATAAAATTTTACATTCATTTGTTTGTCCTAAAATTATTAATTCGTTTTTTTGTTCATCATTAAGATTAAAATGTTTATTATTTATTAATCCATTTAAATCTTTTTTATACAAATTAAAAATAATTTTGTTTAAATTTATTTTTTCATTTAATTTCATATTCTAAAAAAACTCCTATAACTATTACATTGCTTAAATTTGCTATTTAGTTATTTTAACCTATTTTCTTGCATATTGCCATATCTTTATAGTAAGATAAAATATGTATTTAATTTTTTAAAAGGAGTATTAATCATATGGTTTGAGAAATAATTGCAGGTACTTTTATTGTATCTGTTATTAGTTATTTAATAGGAAGTTACTCTTTTTCAATAACAATAGTTAAATTAAAAACTAATAAAGATGTTAGAGAAGAAGGAAGCAAAAATGCTGGTGCAACCAATGCAAGTAGAATTATTGGTAAAAAATGAGGAATCGTTATCATGTTTCTTGATGCTTTTAAAATCTTACTTGCAGTTTTTATAGCATTATCAATAAGTCAAATTCACGCAAATATTTTTAAAAATGTAATTTTAATTATTCCAGGATTATTTGCTCTAATTGGTCACTGTTGACCAATTTATTACAAATTTAAAGGTGGAAAAGCAGTTAGTTGTTTTATGGGTTTAATATTTACAATTAATTGAATAGCTGGAATTGTTATGTTTGGAACTTGAATAATATTGGTATTAATTTCAAGAAAAGTAAGTATTGGATCAATTATTGCTTCTTTATTAACAGCAATTTTAATGTGAATTCCTCAAATGTCAGGGTTAAATACTTTTGATATTGATGGAAGTGCTTTTGCTCAAATTTATAGTAATAATGAGTTTACAGCTGTTT
Organism: Spiroplasma endosymbiont of Atherix ibis; assembly: GCF_964020005.1. Classification (NCBI taxonomy): domain Bacteria; kingdom Bacillati; phylum Mycoplasmatota; class Mollicutes; order Entomoplasmatales; family Spiroplasmataceae; genus Spiroplasma; species Spiroplasma endosymbiont of Atherix ibis. The sequence continues at coordinate 586,535 of NZ_OZ026474.1, read as the reverse complement.
GATATAACCAATTGCACACTTTAAATCAAGGTAATCAATTTGATAGTTTTTTAATAATTAATTTAGTAACAACCTTTTCTATGTTGATATTATTGGAAAGACATTGACAAAATATTGAACGTTTAATTAAAGGAACTGAACCCTATTTTATTAAAAAAATGACTTTTAAAAATAAAGATCAAAAACAAAAAAAATAAATTTAAATTAAAAAATTCTCTTTTAAAAGAGAATTTTTTAATTTATTTTATTAAGCAATATTTTTATTAATTAAAATAATGATAGATCACTTACTCAAGAAAATATTGTTGCAAATAATCCAATTGTAGCAAACGCTGCTGGGACAGCTCATGATGAAGATGAAACTGTTGTTTGTGAAACAATTAATATAGGATAAACAATTTCTTTAAAAGCTGAAGCAATAGTTCTAATATCAAGTGCTCAGGAAGCTGCTTTTAAAGCACTTGAATTTAGATTATTTTTATTTCTATAAAATCCTATTGCTGCTGCTGCAATTGCTCATGGAATACTAATTCAAAAAAATCCAGCTGCAGCTATTCCTGCAACCACTGTTAATGTTAAAAGAGTATTCTGCGCAATTGAAAGACTTTTTTCAAAACCAGATAATAATCTTTTTGCCTCTTTGTAATTTCGATTATTTCGATTATTTCCAACATTAGAAACAATTAAAATATCACCAATTGAATATTCAAACATTATTTTTTTATCTTTTTTTTGTAAAGTTTCTATTTCATTTTGATATTTATTCTCATATTTTTTTGTTATCTCTAATAAACTTGCATTTATTTGCTCAAATGATAAGTTATTTTTTTTAAAAGTATAAAAATAATTCATTGATTCTTGATAAGATTTTTCTATCATTTCAATTGTTTTATCAGAATAAGAAAATGCTTCATAAAATATTTTTGATAAACTATTTTCAATTTGATTTCAATTGATATTAGTATTAGTATTTAATGATTTTTTTCCATAGTTTTTTTATGCTGATTTGCTAACGTTACTGAACTTATACCTGATATTCCTAATAATACTGTTAATATAATACTAATTAATTTTTTCATATTTTTTTTCCTTTCAATAATAAGTAATCATATAAATATAATTATTTTTAATTAATAAATTTTTAAAACCAAATTTTCATTTGTAGAAAAATCGTTCTTTTTATTAAGCAATATCTTTTAATCAATTTCTTGTTCTTTTAACTGCTTCTTTTCAACCTTTTAATTCTTTTGACATATCTTTTTGTGGTTTTACTTTAACATCAACTTTTCAATTTTCTTTAATTTCTTCTATATTTTTTCAATATCCTACAGCAAGTCCTGCTAAATATGCAGCTCCCATTGCTGTAGTTTCAACATTTTTAGGTCTTATTATTTCTCTTTTTGAAATATTTGCTTGAAACTGAATTAAGTAATTGTTTTTACTTGCTCCTCCATCAAGTTTTATAGTTTTAATATCTATTTTTGAATCTTTTTGCATTACATCAAAAACATCATTTGATTGATAGGCAATAGAGTCAAGTGCAGCTTTAATAATATGCTCTTTTCTAACTCCCCTATCAAGTCCAAATATACCACCTCTTGAGTAAGGATCTCAATATGGTGAACCTAACCCAGAAAAACTTGGAACAAAATATACTTGTCTTGAATCTTTAACAGATTTTGAATAGTATTCACTTAACGGAGTTTGATAAATCATTCTCAAATCATCTCTTAATCATTGAAGAGTCGCTCCTGCCATCATTATTGAACCTTCTAAACCATAAACAAATTTATTATTAATTGAATATCCAATTACTGTTAAAAGTCCATTTTTACTCTCTACTTTTTCTTCTCCAGTATTCATAAGTATAAAAGCACCAGTTCCAAAAGTAGTTTTAATATCTCCTTTTTCTAAGCACATTTGTCCAAATAAAGCAGATTGTTGATCTCCAATCGAACTTGCTATTGGAATTTTATATTGAGAATTTTTTGAAAGCAATTCTGCAAAAGTATATCCATAAATTTCACTATTACTTTTAATTTCTGGCAATAAACTTTTAGGAATATCAAATATTTCTAAAAGTTCTTCATCTCAATTATGAGATGAAATATTGTAAAGCATTGTTCTAGATGCATTTGTATGATCTGTACAAAATACTTTACCCCCACTTAGTCTTCAAATTAATCATGTGTTAACATTACCAAAATATAATTCCCCTTTTTGTGCTTTTTCTTTTGATCCTTTTACATTATCTAAGATTCATTTAATTTTACTTGCAGAAAAATAAGCATCAATAATTAATCCTGTTTTCTTTTGAATTTTTTCTTTATATTTTTTTGCAAGTTCAATACAATAATCATCTGTTCTTCTATCTTGTCAAACAATTGCATTATAAATTGGATTTCCTGTATTTTTATCTCAAATTATAACTGTCTCTCTTTGATTTGTAATTCCTATAGCTGCAACTTGTTCTGGTAAAATTTCTTTTGAGTTTAAAGCTTTAAGTAAAGTTGTTCTTTGAGTATTTCAAATTTCAATAGCATCTTGTTCAACTCATCCTTCTTCAGGATAATATTGACTAAATTCTTTTTGATTTGAAACAACTATTTCACCTTTTTTATTTACAACTAATGTTCTAGCACTTGTTGTACCTTCATCTAAAGTTACAATATATTTTTCCATAATTATTTCACCTTTTCTAATTTTTCAATAATATATTTTCCTCTTTTGAAATTCAATTTTCTTTTTCTTTCAAAGTCATTACTTCTTTTACTTTTTCTATTACATATTCTGCAATAGCTGGTGCTGCAGCTATTGCAGGTGATTTCATTCCAGCTACATTTAAAAAGTTTTTATTATTTTTAGCAAATTCAATATAAAAATCATTTGTTTTTTTATAAATTGGTCTTGATCCTGAAAATCTTTTTGTCATTTTTGAATAATCAAGTCCTGGCATAATTTTTTTACCTATATCCATAATTAATTTTTCTTTTTCATCAGTAATTAGACTTGTTTCATCTTTTCCTACACCTTCTTGTGAAGTAGGACCAATAAGAATATTTCCATCTATAGTAGGTGCTACAATAACACCTTTACCTCAAATTGTTGGCACTAAAAATACAATATTGTCTACATAATTGTCTTTTGATTTTTTTAGAACAATATATTCTCCTCTTCTTGTATCTAATTTATATTCATCATATCCTGCCATTTTACTTATTACATCTGCAAAATGACCTGCACAATTAATAATCATTTTTGAATTATATTTATTATTATTTGTTTCAACAATAAATTCATCATTTTGATTTTGAATATTTATAACTTTTTGATTAAACTTAATTTCACATGAATTTCTTTTTGCGTTTTTTAATAAAACTCCAGTTAATTCAACTGCATCAATTGCAATTGAACTGTTACACAAAAGTGCTTTTCTTACTTTATTGCTAATATTTGGTTGTAATTTTAATATTTCATCTTTTTCAATTAATTTAATTTCATCTTTTTCTAAGCCATTTATAAAGCCATTTTCATATAAAATTTCTAAATGTTTTTCTTCTTCTTCATTGAATGCAATAACTAATGAATTTATTGGTAAATATCTAAAATCCAATTCTTTAAATCATTTTTCTTTGTAAAGTTTTTTACCTCTTTGATTTAATTTGGCATTTAGTTTTCCAGGAGTAGGATCAAATCCACCATGAATAACACCAGAATTTCCTGTTGTTGTTTCTAAACCATATGAAACATTTGATTCTAAAACTAAAATATTTAAATTATATTTTGATAACTCTCTTGCAATTGATGCTCCTATAATACCTGCACCAATTATACAAATATCATATTTTTGATTACTCATTTAATTTCCTCTTTTTTTTCTTTAGTTTACTCATTTTCTATTTTATTAAATTAAAAATAATAGTCCTACAATTACACCTGCAAATAATGGTGCTACAACTGGTATTCATGAATACTGTCAATCAGCTTTAACTTTATTTTTAACTGGTAAAAATTGATAAACAACTCTTGGTATTAAATCTCTTACTGGATTAATTGCATAACCAGTAGTTCCACCTAATGCTAAACCAATTCCTAAAACTGTTATTCCAACAAATATTGGTCCCATAAAATTATAAAATTTAAATCAATTTATTGTTGCAAATATTGCCAATACTAAAACTACTGTACCAATAAATTCTGAAAAAAAGTTTAAAATTATATTTCTATATGTTGGTCCAGTACTGTGCATTGCCAAAACGTTTTCTGGTTGCTTTTCTGAAATTGTGTGTGTTATATGTTTGATATAAAAAATGTCTAATATAACTTGTGCTAAAATAGCTCCTATTATTTGACCAACAAAAAATAATGGTAGTAGACCAAAACTTCCAACATTTTTTTCTCATCCATTTGAAAGCATTGCTAATGTTACAGCTGGATTTAAATGAGCTTTCCCCCCCATTGCAGAAGAAATAGTTGCTCCTAAAATTACTGCAACTGCTCATCCAATTGTTATAGATAAGAACCCTCCATTATTTCCTTTTGTATTTTTTAAAAAAACATTGGCAACTACTCCGTTACCAAGTAAAATTAAAATCATTGTTCCAATTAATTCCGTTCCAAAATTCATAAATCAATCATTCATTTTTTGATTTCCTTTCCTTTAAGGTATCTAACCTTATTTATAGTATATAAAAAAAATTTATATTTTAATAAAAATTTTTTGGAAATTAGTAAACAATTTTATTAAGTTTTTATTATAAATAGAGTATAAGTTAAAAAAATACAGCTTTTGCTGTACTTTATTATTAATAATTTAATTAACTTTATTAATGAATTTTATTAATAATTTACCTTCTTCTTTTTCTAAAATATCTCTAATTTTAAAACCATATTCATAATGACCTGGAAAAACCGAAAAATTTTTGTCAAAACTATTAATAAATCATTTAAATATATCTTTTGCATTTTTTTCTAACTTATGATCTATATTCATTAAATCTTCCATTAAATAACTTTCATCTTTAAAAATAAAATCTCCTACAAAAATAAACTTTTTTTCTGGAATTGAAACTATCATTGATCCATCAGTATGTATTTTCTTTCCATATATTTCTAAATTATATCCATTTACTTCTATTTTAGTATCTTTTGATATAACTTTTAAATTTTTAATAGGTTGCAAGATATATTCTCCTACACCTTCAAAAAAATAACTAGTATTTTTAACACAATCAAAAAGATTTAATAAATCATCTTTTCCTATAAATACATTTGGGTTATCTTGGCTTTTGCATATTTCATTTACTCCATAGAAATGAGCAAAATGTCCATGTGTGATAAAAATATCTGTAATTTTGATATTATTTTCTTCTACAAATTTTATTATATCTTTATAAACTAAATATCCTGTATCAAATAATATAGCTTTTTTATTCTCATTATGTAATAAAAAGGCATTAACCTTTTTAAACTCTCTACAAGTAAATACTTGTATCATTTTTGACCACCGCCCTAATAATTTATATATTGTATTTCATTCTTTTCTTTTAATTTTTTTTATTGTTGAATTCCTAAGTTATTATATATCATAGTTTTTTTTTTTTTTTTAAAAAAAAAAAAAAACATTTTTATAAAAATAAAAATGTTTTTACAAAAATAAAATATTATTTTCCTCTTTTAACAGCATTCATTGTTTTTTTAATATCAGTTTCAGTAGGTTTTCTTCCCATACTTCTATACATAGCTCTTATTTGATTCTCATTAATTGGTGGATTTTCTCTAAGTTGCTTTTGTATAACTTTTCTTGTTATTATAAAACCAATAACTCCCCCTAAAACAGCTGCACCTAATGCAATTAGTAGAGCTCCTCATCAAACAATTGTCATATTTTATATTCTCCTTTTAATGATTTCATTACTAATAATATCATATTTTTTTATTTTAAATGATTTAAAATGTCTTTTGATATTTCACTACTTGTAAATTTGATTTCTTTAATAACATCTTGTGCTGGAGCAGAATAGCCAAAAGTATCAATTCCATATGCTTTTCCACTATCTCCCAAAAATCTATGTCATCCATAAGTTGATAATAATTCTATTGAAAATCTAATTGTATTTTTATCAATAATTGAATCTTGATAATCTTTAGATTGCTTTAAAAATTCATTCATATTCGGCATAGAAACCACATTTACTTTTTGATTATTTTTTTCTAACTCATTTTTAACTTCTAAAGCAAGTGAAGTTTCACTTCCTGATGCTATTAAAGTAATATTTGCTTTATTAGTTTTGCTTAAAATATAAGCTCCTTTTTTTACATCATCAATAATAGTTTTTGAGTGATTTAATTCTTTTAAATTTTGACGAGTTGCTACAATTACACTTGGATTATTTTTATTATTTAAAGCATTATAATAACTTGCAATAGTTTCTAACATATCACAAGGTCTATAAACGCTCATATTTGGTATACTTCTTAACATCGCAAGTTGCTCGATTGGTTGATGAGTTGGTCCATCTTCTCCAACAGCAATTGAATCATGAGTAAATACACTTAGAGTTTGTAAATTCATAATTGAACTCATCCTTAAAGCTGGTTTTAAGTAATCTGCAAAAACAAAAAATCCTGATGCCATTGGTAATAATCCACCATGAAGTGCAATACCATTGTTTATTGAACTCATTGCAAATTCTCTAACTCCATACATTATATTTCTTCCTTTTTTATTGTCAAAATCATAATTTCCATCAGTACCTTTAATTTTTGTAGATTCACATAAATCAGCACTTCCCCCAATTATTCCAGGAATATTTTTACTTAATAAGTTAAATACTTCTCCACTACTTACTCTTGTTGCTTGTTCTGTGCCTTTATTTAATGCTTCTAATTCTTTTAAATCAATATCTCATTCTTTATTAATTGATTTTAAAAGTTGCTCTGCTAATTGAGGATTTTCTTTTTTATAAGCTGCAAACATTTTATCTCATTGATCATTTAAAGCAACTCCCCTATTTAAAACATTGATTTTTCAAAAGTCATAAACTTCTTTTGGAATTGTAAAGTCTTGTTCATTTCAATTAAAGTATTTTTTAACTGTTGCTATATCTGAACCTAATGGAGCTCCGTGAACTTTTGTTGTTCCTTGATTTGTAGAACCTATTCCAATAATAGTTTTTACTTCAATATATGTTGGTTTTTCACTTTTTTGAGCAGTTTCAATTGCTTTTTCAATTGCTTGTAAATCTTCGCCATTTTCAATTTTTAAAGTATTTCACCCTGCTGCTTTGAATTTTGCTTGAATATCTTCACTTTGTGCTACTTCAACACGTGCATCAAGTTGAATATCATTTGAATCGTGTAAAACAATTAATTTATTAAGTTTATATCTTCCAGCAAAACTTATTGCCTCTTGACAAACTCCTTCTTGCAAATCACCATCACCACACAATACATATGTAAAGTGGTTTATAACTTCATGTTTATCAGTGTTATATTTACTTGCTAAATGACTTTCAGCAAGTGCCATACCAACTCCCATTGCAAATCCTTGACCTAATGGACCTGTTGTTGCTTCAACTCCTTGTGTGTGACCAAATTCTGGGTGTCCTGGAGTTTTTGAGTTTAATTGTCTAAATTTTTGCATTTCTTCAATTGAAAGATCAAATCCTGATAAATGCAAAGCACTATAAAGTAAAGCACTACCATGACCTGCACTTAGTACAAATCTATCTCTATTAAATCAAGATGGATTTTTAGGGTTTAAATTCATTAATTTAGTAAATAATGTATAAACTATTGGACTTGCTCCTAAAACTATTCCTGGATGTCCTGAATTAGCTTTGTTAACAGCTTCTATACCCAAAATTCTTAAGGCATTTAAATTTTTGTTATCTTTATTCATTTTTTTGAAAACCTCTCTTATTTATTCAAAGTAATTATATCTATAAAAACAACAAAAAACTTTATCTATTAAGGTTTTTTTATGATTTTCATTAGTAAAAACTAAATATTATTTTCTAATTATTTTAATAGAAAATATATTAAATTCACAAAGTAAAGCTACTCATATTAATAAAATAAATAAAAAAGCAATTTTTTATGCAAAATCTAAATTTTTCTTTTTTATATTCTTAAAAATATTTGAAGGTTCCCCCTATAGAGGGAACGTTTTTTTTTTTTTTTATCATTTTTTATTTATTCTAATTCTATCATTATTATAAAAATCTAATCATGCTCATGCTATTTTTAAGCATTGATTGATGTTTTCAATATGACATGTTCTTATAGTTTCATCTTTTAAACGACTATGAAAACTTTCATGCTTGCCATTATGATGAGGTGTTCCTGGTTTTGAATAACTTCTAATGATTTGCAAATCATTACATAAATTTATGTAGTTTTCAGAAGTATATTGATTTCCATTATCTGAATGTAATAATATTGGACCTAAATATTTTTTATTTCTATATGCCATTTTTACAGCTTCAAGCACAAAATTTGTTTTTTGATTATCTATTCTTTTAGATTTTCCTATTATTTCTCTAGTTAAATTATCTTGAACTGTGCAAATATAACCTTTTTTGTTTTAACTGAAAATTGAGTTATGTCACTAGTTCAAATGTTTTAAAATCCCATTTCTTTTGCTTCTTTAAGATAATTTTTTCTAATAGTTTCTTTATATTTTTTAATTTCATGTTTAGTTTGTTTCTTAATATAATATGCAATATGATTAAATTTTTTAAATATACGTTCTAATTTTTTGTGATTTATCCTAAAAGGGTCAATATAATTCAATTTAAAATATAAAGATCATCTTTTAGCACTATAAGCACTAAGAAAATTATTTTTTTCAATTTCTGAAATCACTAAATTCATAATTCTTGTATCATTGAGGAAATTCATTAAAGTTTTATTTTCTTTATATGTTGATGTTCTATTGATATTTAAAATTTTGCAAATTATTGTTCGATTATATTTCGTATTTATTAATAATTCCTGAATTATTTCTTTTTGGTTTCGCCCTTGGAGGCTCATTGCTTTTTTAAAATATTATTCTCCTTAATTAATTCTTTATTATAGTCGAATAGAACTCCTATAAACAAATCATTTGCCTTTTGAGATATGCTGTAATCTATTTTATAAGGCAAGCGAGTTTTTGCTTCACTTATCTTTGCATTTTTATATTTGTTAATTATTGTTCCAATTGATCCAGTAGTTGAGTTAAATTTTAATGCTATTTCTTTTAGAGAATAGCAATTCAAACTTAATTCAATAATTTTTTCTTTTTCTTCTTGAGTTCATTTTATAAACTTTTGTCCTTTTTTAGACATATATTTTTTCCTTTCTATTATTATATAAAAGTGTCTCCTAAAATGGGGGAAGGTTCTATTCTTTCATTTTTTCTCAAACTTGATTTTTTTTTTTTTTTATATAAAATAACTATGAGTTTTTCAACAAAAATTGTTCAGTTATTTATCCCCTTTCAAAGTTTAATTAAAAAGGAGAAAATTATGAAAAAATTATTAAGTTTACTAGGTACAGTAACTTTAATTGCTACATCAACTACAACAGTAATAGCATGTGGCACAAAATCAGAAAATAAGCCTGAAGAACCAAAAGAGGATTTAAATGAAATAATAAAGGATTTTCAAGAAGAAGCTACAAATATTTATATTGAGCATATGAAAAATGAAGTTAATCAAAATCTTATTGGTATACAAGAAAATGAAAAAAAATATTTATTCATTAAAAAAGATAACATAAAACTTTTTTCAAATAAAGCAAAAGAATTAACTTTAAAAGATAAAAAAGATATTGATCATGATGAAAATATAATCCTAAGTTCAAAAATATTGGCAGAAAAATTAAATGAGTTAAAAAAAATAAATAAATATAAAATTATTTTAGATGATATTGATTCACTTTTTGATGGAGTTGAAATTATTTATAATGATAATTTTGAAATAAAATCTGGAGAGTTGTCTGAAGGAGTTTATATAGGAAATTTTATAAATGAATATAAAATAAACATAAAATATAAAGGCAAATATTCTTTTGAAAAATTTGAACTTAAAGATATTTTAAAATATACTTCAACAGATAGTGAAGCTTTTAAAAAAGATGGAGAAGAAATACAAGAAAAAATTGCAAAAAATTTTTTCCTATCTAATGAAGTAAAAGATTTTTCAAATTTTAATTGAAGTGAAATAAAAGATAGTAAACAAGATTGAGAAAGTTTTGGAGATTATAGTGAAAATATAAAAAAATATGTAAATTCTAATAATAACTATTCTCAAAGTTTAATAAATTTTATTAAAAAAAATTATTTTAAAAAATTTCAAAATCTAAATATAAATTTTAATAAAAAAAGTATCTACAAGGAAGGAACTTTTAAAAATAATTTCTTAACAGCTTTTGAAAATAAAAATCCAAAGGATTTTAATAATTTTTCAAATTCAAAAGAAGAATCTAAAAAAATGTTTGAATTAATTTTTAGAAAAGATATTAATAGTCAAGAAAGCAAACAAATATTAAACAATATTTATTTAACTTCTTCTAATAAACAGGAATGATTAAAAGAATGAGATCAACTTAAAGATAATTATTTTAAAGAAATGAAATTTAATAACGAAGAAATAAATGCTATTAAAAAACTTGATAGTTATAAAAGTTCAATTGCTAATTTTAAATTAAAAATAACAGGACTATCAATTAAATTTGGAGATAATGAAAATGCATATATTCATGAACTACCCGACTTTAATCTTATAAGTTCTTATTCATATAATTCAAAACAAACAGATATTAATTGAGATCTATTAAATGAATTAATATTAAAAAATATAGTAAAAAATATTCAAGACTTTTATGGAATAGATACAAGCTTTAAATACCCTGATTTTTATTCAAATGATAATTATTTATTTAATTTAAAAAATAAGGAACTTGTCAATATTTTTAAAAATGAAACAACTTCTAATAATGATAAATACAGTATTTCAGTTTTAAATATGATATTGAGTGGAAATTCAACTGGAAGTTGATACTTAGAAAGATCAAAATCTCTAAAAGATTTAATGGACAAACTAAATTTCTCTCATTTTATTAATAAAGAATATTATGAAAAAAGAGAATATTATTTCAATTTAAATAGTCTAGTAACAATTTATAACACAAAAACTACAGGAACAAGTTCAGCTCTTTATGAAAAAAATAATGATATTATTAATTTCAATAGAAATTCTATATCTTTGAAAAAAAATGACTTACTTAAATATCTTACATTTGCTATGGGATATTTAAAATTTTCTATAGACATTGGAAATTTATTAATAAATAAAAATGGTGATATAAAAGAAATTATTAAATTTATAGAATAATATATTATAAAGTTTTATATTATAATTTAAAAGAATCTTTTTATTTTATTATTATAGAATTTTTTATTTCTATTAAATAAAGATTATATTAATAATAATTTATATAAAATTTCTAGTTAATTAAAAGGAGAATATTTAAAATATTCTCCTTTTAAAATTAATGTAAAACTTTTTTATTGGATTCTATTTCAAATAATATTTTTTGAATTGCTGAATCTATATCATCATTGTAAAAAATAACACTATACTTTTTTTGTAAAAGAATCTGTATATGTATACATATATTTTTTAAAAGACATTTTATTTACATCCCCATTTATTCTAGCATTTGAAAGTGCTGCTTTTAAAGCCATTTCTTGAGAAGAATAATAAATATAATTATTTGTTTTTGAATCTTTTACTTTATATACTAAATATCTTCCATCGCTTATAATAGAGTTATAAGTTTTTTTTATATTTCAATTTCAATTTTCAGCTTCTTTTTTATGAACCATTTTTGATTATAAAAGAATATTATTTTGCAATTCTCTTATTGCTTCTTGTTCAGAATTACCACTTTCAATTGCATTTCCAAACACATCATAGGCAATATATTTCTTTTTAAGACTTAAATTTGCATTCACAAATTGTTTTTCTCTTGCCTCTTCATATGTATTTGCCAACATTTTACCATTTAAACTATATACTTCTTTTACTAAACTCTTAGATCTAACCTTTCCTTTAATATGAGCAAATGAAATAATAAATATTATATGAATTAGACTTAAAAAAGCAAACAAATAAATAATTAAATTCTTTTCATTTTTAAAGTTAAAATATTTAAATTTCTCTATTGTGATAATAAAATTAAATTTTGTTTTAAATAAAACTACTAAAAATAATAAAAGCATAGTAAAAATAAATACTGTAAAAATAGAAATTATAAATAAAGCAATTAAAATGAATTTTCTATATCCATTTAATCATTTATTTTTTTGCATAAACTAAAATATAAGTAATTGCTGTAAAAATTAAAAATAAAGTTAAAAAAGTTAATCACAATATTAACGCATTTCTTTTTATTTTTTTTTGTTTTATTTTAAATTCATTATCAATTACTTGCTCCTTATTAATTTTTTTTAATTTAATTATTAAGCGAATATACTTATAAAAATAATAAATAGAAAATACAAAAAATAGTGCATATATACATGACATTATTTTAATAATCAATTCCATTATAATTCCTTCTTTCTTTAATTAATCTATTTTTTTCTTTTGCTTCATCTTTTATAATGCTCATAGCAGATTGTCTTGCTTTTCTTTTTTCTTTTTGAATCATTTGAAATAAGTTTTTTGGCATATACAAAAGAGAAGAAAAGTATTTTTTATTGCTGCTTATTCCATTAGGATTAAATAAATTGGCTCCTACATAACTTCTTTTAGATTTATATTTTTCTTTTTTTCAATTTCAAATAATTTTTTTTAATACTTTATTTCCAAAAGCAGGTAAAATTCCCTGGAAATAACCTTGAGCATTTAATGACTTTATATGTTCATTTCTATATTTAAGTTTTTTGTATTTAATTTTTTCAATTGGATCTTCTAAATTTCAATCTTTTTCATCTTTTAATAAGTCTTGGGTAGTTAAAATAAAACTTTTTTCTTCTAGTTTTAAATCAACATTTTCTAATTCATAACTAGAATAAATTTGACAAAACTCTTCTGCTTTTTTATTATTTTATTCAACAAAAATATCGTATTCTTTTTTTAAGTTAACATCACTTTTAATAAAATCTAAAGTAATTTCATCTAGCTTTTTTCGATCTAAATCACTTATAAATTTATATCCATAAGTAATTTTTTTTAAGGGAATATCTTTAAAACTTCCAAAATTTAACTTTAATTTTTGTTGCAATTGATTAGAAAATAATTCAATTTTATCAATTAGATTTACTTTACTTTTATTAATATCTACATAAATTTGTTTTGCATCTTTTCATGATGTATTTACATTACTAGAAAATTGATCTCATGATATTTCAAATTTTTCCCTTAAATTACGTTGACTTTCTAAAAATCTAGAATTATCTTTTTGTTGATTTCTAATATTTATATCTAATCCAGCTCTAAATTCAGTTTTTGAATAAAGCTTACCATTTTTTTTTCAAACTTTTCTTCTTTTTGGCTTTCCATATTTATTTAAAACTTTATTTTTATTACTATCTAAAACATATTCATAACTAGTAGGTTCTTTTTCAAAAAAACCCAAGTGAATATGATTATTATCTGTATTTGTATGCATTGAAAAAAATCAATTTACTTTTTCATAATCCATACCATTATCACTAAAAAAGCTTTTAAGTTCAATATTTAATGCTTTTTGAACTTTTTCAGGAGTATAAAGATTATTTTCTTTGATAAAATCATCAGAAAAAGAAACAATAGTGTCTCAAAAAATTTGATTATCATCTAAATTTTTCATATCTTTTCTTAATTCTTTAACTTCTTCTATACTCATTAGTCCATTTTTTGAATAAATTCCAGTACTTTTAAAGTTTTTATTTATTTCTTCAAGCATTTTATTATATTTAATTTTTTCCTCTCTTGATCCAGTTCTTAAAGTATTTAATAGTTTTACTTATTCATCATCTATATCTAGATTAAAAACAGCATCTGGTCTAGAAATATAGTTTAAATAGTCACCAGAATTATAATAATTATCTCTAGATTTTTTACTCTTATTTCTTACTTCCTTTGTTACTGGATCAATTGGTTGATTAAAATTTAAAGTTTTAAAAATAACTCCAGGAGCTTTTTTCATATTTTCTTCCTTTCTATTTTCCCCAAGGAAAATTTAATAGTGATAAATAAAAAACTAGCAGCTGCTAGTAACAAAATATTAATTTAAACAAAAAAATAGAGTCCTAGCGCTGCTAGTGCTCTATTTACCTTATAAATATAATAACATATCTGAATATTCATAATGAATACAAATTTTAAAATTTTTTTTCTTTTGTAAAATTCCTAAAATTGATTTAATTTCATAATTAATTTTTTTTATTTCTAGTTGAGATAAGTGAATTTCACTATCATATTCATTAATATCAAAAAATAATTCTAATTTTATTTCATTTTTTTGTCCATATTTATTTTTTATTTTATTATAGTAAGAATCAATTTTTTCTTGTTTTATGTGTTTTTTAAAAGATTCTAAATTTGGTTTTGTATAAATATTACTAATATAAGTAAAAATATTACTTTTATTTACATTTTTTAATAATTTTATTTCATTTTTTTGTGCAAAATCATTAATTTTTTCTATTGGCAATAGCAAATTAGTTTTATATTCTTTTAATTCTTCTTCTGTATTTTGATAATAAATACTACTTATTTCTAATCCTAATATTTTATTTCTATATTGAATAATAAAATCAGGACTATCAAGATAAAAAATGTCTTTAATATAATTTAATTCATTTTTATTTTTAATTCATTTAACTAAACTTCTTAACTCATTAAGTTTTAAAAAAAATCTTTCATATTTTTTAAAACTATTTATTCCCTTTCTAGATAAATATTTACAAATACAATAAAAATCAATAAAACTGAAATTATCTTCATTAAATTTAAGATTATCATAATCGGTTTTATAATTTTCTTTTATTAAAATCTCAAATATATTTGGATACATAAGTTCTATGTTATTTTCAATAACATATTTTATTGTTTTAAAAAGTGACTTTCCAAAAATCAAATCTAACTTTTTTAAAATTTGTTCAAAATTATATTTTTCTAAAATTTTTAATGCCGCTTCCATTTTTTTCCTTTAAATACTATTTAAATTAATAATATCAAAAAAACCTTTAAAGGTGTTTAAAATTCTGCATTTTTACAACTTGGATAGTTTGAACAACCTTTAAATTTTGTTCCTTTTTTGCTAACTCTTTCTAGAATATAGCCTATTTGGCATTTTGAGCACTTTAATCCATCAAAATTGTAATTAGTAGATAAATTATCTAATTTTAAATAAAAATCTTTTAAGTATTGTTTATGATCAACTATTTTGTTATTAGCTATTAAATCTAAATCTTTTTCCATATTTTTAGTAAAATCTAAATTTATAATACTTTTAAAGTTTTTTTCTAAAAAGTCATTAACTTTTAAACCTAATTCATTAACTATCATTGATTCAGCTTTTGATTTTTCTAATTCAACATAACCTCTTAAAACATTTACCTCTATTGCTGTTTTATAAGTACTAGGTCGACCAATTTCTAACTTCTGTAATTGCTCAATTAAACTAATTTCATTTAGTTTACTAGGAGCTTTATCACAATCTTCAATAATTTCTAAATTATTTACATTTAATTTACTATCTTTAAAGCAATTAAAATCAATATTTTTAGGCAATTCTAAACTTTTATCAATTTCATAATAACCTTTATTAATAAATTTCTTTAAATTTGTATAAAAAATACTTCCATTATTTTATAAGAAAACTTTTTTCTTAATACCTGTAGGTTTTAGATAAATTGAATTAATTGTATTTTGTCAAATTAATCAGTATAAGTTTTTTTCTTTATCACTTAATTGTTCACTAAAGTAATTGTTAATATTTTCAACAAGTCATTCAAAATGAGTTGGTGTAATTGCAGGATGTCCTTCTTGATCTGTTTCTTTAGTTTGAGTTTTAATCAGTTTGCCTAATTTATCTTGACCAAAATAATTAATAACAAATTTAACTAAATTTTGTTCAGTTTCATGATCTAAATTATTGGAATCAGTTCTAATATATGTAATTAATCCTTTCTCATATAGACTTTGAGCTAATTGGGTAGTTTCTTTAGTCTTTAACTTTAATTTTGATTTAGCTGCTTTTAATAAATCTGCTGTTGAAAATGGTTTAAAATTACTTTCTTAAAATTTAGTTTCTTTTATATCTTTTACAATAAAACTATCAGCTAAACTATTTTTTAATTCTAGAGCTTTTTGTTTATCATAAATTTTATTAATTACTAATTTATTATTTTCATTATAAATATAATTTTTAAAAATTATATCTTTAACAACTTCATCTTGTATATAAAAATATTGTTTTTTATCAAAAGCTTCAATTTCTTTTTGTCTATTACACAATATTTTTAACACTGCACTTTGTACTCTTCCTGCACTTGCAGCTCCAATAGTTTTTTGTAAAATTGGTGAAATTCTAAACCCAACCATTCTATAAAGCATTTGCCTTGTAATAGCAGAGTTTACATAATTTTGGTTTATTTCATTCAAGTTATTTAATTCTTTTTAAATACATTCTTTTGTAATAGCATTTAATCTCATTCTTTTAAAATTATTATTATATTTTTTTAATATTTCAAATAAATGAAAAGCAATTGCTTCACCTTCTCTATCAGGATCTGTTGCAATAATTATTTCTTTTACTTTTTTAGCTTGTTCAATTAATTCACTTATAACTTGCTTTTTGTCATTTGAAACTTTATAAATAGGATTCATTTGTTTTAAATCAATTCCCATATTAAAGTCATTTTTATTTGAAAGTTCTCTAACATGTCCAATTTAAGCTTTTACAATATAATTATTAGTTTTGTCAATTTCTTTTAAAAACTGACTTACTTTTTTAATTTTACCAGGTGATTCTAATATAACTAGTTTAGTCATTTAATCAACTTCTTTCTATATTTTTTCCTTATTAAAACTTTCTCTATTAGGATCTGAAAATATTACTCCATTTTTTTAAAACTCCATTTCTTTAATAAAATCAAATTTTTTCATTTATTTTAATTTTTCATATTCTATTCACTCATCATTTTTAAAAATATTAGTTATATCATATAAATAAAGTTCATCACCTTGTTTAAATTGTTTTCTTAAAAATTTAGTTATACTAGTAAGCAATTTAATTTACTTTAAATTTCCAACATTAAAATTTCTTTCTTGTAATACTAAACCTATTTCAAAAGCAGTCATATTAGTTATTTTTAATTTAACTTTTAATCTATCTTTGATACATTCATCACAATAAACATCTTGCTTCATAATACACATTACATATTTTTTATTACAAGGATTTACAACTATTAAATCAACTTCACCTTCTAAATATGGATTTTTTGTAATTTCAAAAGGTTTATAACCATCTCTAATAGCATTTAAAAAATATTGATTAATTTTTTTAGGTTTCATTTTTTTCTCTTTCTCTTTTCTACTAAATACAATTATTATGAGCAATTTCATAAATAGAATTACCAAATACATCAATAGTTTTATAAGAATTATATCCTTCTGATTCTTTAATTTTCTTTTTACATTTAAAAAAATATTTTGTTATTATTGACACAATTTTATTTCCTTTCTATAGATAAGTTATTTAATGTTTTATTAATTTTTGTTAAAAAATTAACTTTTATTTCTTTAAAGAAATTATTACTAAATCCTTTATTTTGTTTAGAATTAGCTTCTACAAAAAATCATTCATTTTTTATTTTTTTAATATAAACAGCTCCTATTAAATTAAAGTTTTTATCTAATATAGAAAAAAATATATTTTTTTGGTATTCCGAAAAATTACTTGTATAGTTAGTTTTTAAACAATTTTTAAGTTCTAATGAAACTAATTCAAATTTAAAGTATGTTGTTATTAATTCAAAATTAAATAAGTTTGTCTTAATACTCAATTCATTTAAATTAATTTTTTCCAAATTAAAATTATTTAAATGTACTGGAAAATCAGATATTTTAACATTTTTATTTTTACAAAAATTACATTCAGTAAAATTATGGGTTTTTAAATTTTTTACTTTTTTTAATCCAGATATTAAATTAAATAAATCATGTGAAGTATTTAATTTGTCTTTTAATCATCTAAAAATAAATTTATAAAATAAAACTTTATTTTCTTTACTTAAATTAATTAAATATTTTAAAAATCAGAATGCTACTTTTTTATTTTCTTTATCTATCTTATTTCGAAATAAAAACTTATTTTTTAAAAAATTTATATTTAAATTTTTTAAATTATTAATTTCTTTATTAATTTTATTAATATCTCCTGAATGAAAAATAAATATAATAATAGTTAAATATAGCTTATAACTAAATAAATTATTATTAATATAATACTTATTTGTTAATTGATCAAGTTTTTTAAATTCAGCTTTTTTTAATTTTTTATAAAAATTTTTACCAAAAAATAAAAGTTGCCATAATTTATTTAAACCAAAGTTATTTATAATATTAGTATCTCAAACTTTTAGAATATCAGATATTTTAAAATATTTAAGTAAATAAAATAAATTTTTATAGTTTTCAAAGTTAATTTCAAAATCTTTTTTTGTTTTAATAATTTTTTTATATAAATAAAAATTTAACATTTCATTATTAATAATTTCATTTTTTCCTAATTTATATTCAATTAATTTTAAAAAAGAACTTCTAAAATTTTAAATAATTTCTACTTATTTCCTTATTAAATAAAAATATATTTTTATTTAACTCAAAAATATTATTTGTTAATAATTCTAAAAAATAAATTAAGTTATATTTTTTAATATAATTTTCTTTATTAATCAATCATTTTTTTTATTATAATTATAACAAAGTGTTTTAGTAAAATTATATTTATAAAATGATAAATTTAATTTATTAATAATAAAATTATTATGATAATTACAAAGTCAATAATATTCAATAAAATTATTTCTGTAAGCTTAAATTTCAATTTCAAACTCATTATAAAAAATTCTTAAAAACTTATCATCTTCTACTAAATTAAAAATTGCATTGGATTTAAATGATAAAAAATAATGTTGCTCTATAGCAGAGCCATTAATGTATGATTTTAAATTTAATGAATTATTTTTTTCATCATCTTCATCTTCATTAAAAATTTTATTAAAAAATAAAATACTATTTAAACTAAATTCTTTAAAAGCTTTATTACATTTTGAGCAAAATTCATTAATATCTATAATTTTTTTATTACAAAAAACATGTATTCATTTTTTAAATTCAAACAAATAAGCTACTTCAAAAGTTGTTATATTAAATTTTGGTAATGCTTTTTTAATCATTTTAGACTCCTTTTCTTATATTTTTATAGCAATTATGACAAACCTTTATTAGTTCATTATTTAAATAATATGAAATCATTTCTTTAGTTTTAAATTTACATTTTTGACACATTTTATAATCCTCTTTTTTTGTTTCTTTATTATTTTGAAAATATTTGATTTAAAGCATTTAAAACATCATTGTAATTGTATTTATCCATTAATGTAGAAAGTATTCAATATCTGTTTCTACTTAAAGTAGTTTGATTAACTCATTTTTCTTTATCATCAATTATTTTCTTTTTTTCTCTAATTATTTTTAAAGCTTGATGAATTTCATTATAATCATGATATTTTGAAATATTTAAAAGTCATAAGTAATGTTCTTTTTCTAATAATTTATAAGCCACTATAAATCACCTACCCTTTAAATAAACTTATAATTGAATTTAATTGATCTAAATTTTTAAAACCTATAATTAATTTATTATTTTTTATACTAACTTTATATTTATTATCTAAAGCTAAACAAATTTCTTGTTCTTGTATATAAAAATCTTCTCCAGCTTTATTTTTAATTTTGTCTTCTAAATATTTTTTTGAAACTTTATTACTAATAACTTCGTTAATTAAATCAGTTTTTTCTTCATTAGATAAATTTTTTTGACTTGCAATAATAGAAGCTTTACTAATTTCTATAGAACCATTTTCAACTTTTACTTTTGCTTGTTCATCTAAATTATTAATGGCTAATATTTTACTTACTCAACTAACTGACTTTCCAAGTTGTTCACTAATAGCTTCTTGAGTCATTCCTGAATCATAAAGTTCTTTAATACTTAATGAAGTTTCATATGAGATCATTTCTTCTCTTTGAATATTTTCAATAATTGATGCTTGTCTAAAATCTTTTTCTGTTGCATTTCCTACCAAAACAATGCATTCAATAGTTTTTTTATATAACAACTTACAAGCTTCTAATCTTCTTTGTCCTGCAATAAGTTTTATCTCATTTTTATCATTTAAATTTACAATTATAGGTTGAAGCAAACCTACTTTTTTTATTGAATTTGCTAACTCCTCAATTTTTTCCTTATTAAAACTTTTTCTTGGTTGAAATGGATTAGGAAGAATTCTTTCAACTTCAATTTCTTCAATCTTATTTACTGCCATATATTTTATCCTTTCTTAGGAGATTCTATTACATAGTAAAATATGTTATCTTCTTGATCATATTTAAGCTCAGCATTTTTATACTCTCACTTATTAATAACTCCATTTGGATTAACAACTTTTTTGTGAATGTAGTTTTGATCAACAACATCATTTTCTTTAATAGATATATGTATTTGAAATTCTTCACCATCTATTCTTAAAATAGAACCTTTTGGAATATCTATAATTTCATCTACTTCTATTTCTTCAATTTTTTCTTTAGAAGTTTTTGTTTTTTTAACTACTTCTTCCACTTCACTTTCATTAGAATTATCTGCCTCAATTTTTTATTTAATTTTTTTACCAGTTTTAAATTTAAAAGCTGGTCATGTTACTTTTGTTTCTTGATTTTCATTAAATATTGACATATTTTTTTCCTTTCTATTTTCCCTGGGGAAAATCATCTATTTTTT
The DNA here is from genome assembly GCF_964020005.1 of Spiroplasma endosymbiont of Atherix ibis. Taxonomy (NCBI): domain Bacteria; kingdom Bacillati; phylum Mycoplasmatota; class Mollicutes; order Entomoplasmatales; family Spiroplasmataceae; genus Spiroplasma; species Spiroplasma endosymbiont of Atherix ibis. The sequence goes on along the minus strand of NZ_OZ026474.1, from coordinate 565,481 downwards.
ATTAAAAAGTATTTTTTCATTAATTTTTTTGTATTGTTTTAAACCTTCTAATCCTTTTAAGAAATGCATTGGTTTTGTAAATTCTTCATTTATTTCATTTCATTCATGACTAAATTTTGTTGAAAAAATATAATTTATAAGATTATCAAGTTCACTTAATTCTTTTATTTTTTTAAGTGAGTTAAGATTTCCTAAACATAAAGCTCCAGATTCATAAAAGTGAGGTAAACGCATTGAAAAAAATTTAGTTTTTTCATTTAATTCTCCAGTAAAAGCAAATAATCGAATATTTCAATTGTTGGAAATATTTAATTTATCTAATCTAACTTCTGCAATTAATTGAGGCAAAAATATAGTTTTATGAATATATTTACCTTTGCTATAAGAAAAAATATCTCTGATAGAAGGTTGATGATAAAAATAGTAGAAATCAGAATAATCATTAGATTTCATAGTAATAAGTTTTTCAGAAAAATTAATATTTCCAATTTTATCAATATTATTTTTTGTATTAATAAATAATCAATTTAAAAATTCATTAAATTTAATTCATCCAGATTGATTAACTCCACTTTTATTTTCTAATTCAACTTTACAATAACCTTTATCATTTTTATCAAATTCTAATTTAAGTTTAGAAAAGGATTTCATAATCATCATTCCTTTCAAAAACAATTTCTGTACAAGTTATTTCTTTTTCAGGTATAGATGAAATTTTTATTTCTTTTTCAACTTCTTTTTTTAGTTGAATAAAATTATAGAAACTATTTGTATTTAATTTTAATAATTTAGGATTTTGATCAAGTATTTCTTTAATTTTAATAACTCAATTTAAATCTAATTCACCTCATCCAGAAATTTGAGCTCTTAATTTTTCATATATATATCATGATTTTGAAATTTTTCTAATTGAGTGAATAAGTTCTAACTCATTAAAACTATTTTTATTTATTTTAATAAATTCATTGTATTTACTTTTATCAATAATTTTTTTATTATTTAGAGGATTTTTATCTAAAAGTTTAATCTCTTTTATTTCTTTTAAATTTAGCTTCATCTATAAGCTCCTTTATCAATTTACGTTTTTCTTCTAATTATTTTAAAAATAAAATATCTTGATTTTGATTTTTATTATTTACTGGTATTATTTCAAAATATAATTCATTTTTTAAATCTAAAATTTTTATATTTTCTGAACTTTTAAAGTTTTGTAATAAATACTATTTTTGATATTTAGCAATTTTAGTTAAATACTTTGTTGTAACAAATAATTTATTTATATTTTTTTGAAAAATAAAATTAGGCTCTGATAAATTTTGATTTATATTAAGTAAAATTGTTTCATATAAATGAAATCTATCACGATTAAATCTAAGTACTTCGTTATAAACTACAATATTTTCAATTAATTTATCTCTTTGTCAAGCTAACAAATAAATTTTATTTATAATATGTTTTTTCAAAAAATAGATTCTTTCTACATTACAATCTTTAATAATTTTTAAATTATTAATAAATGTACTAATTTGATGTTTTTCCATTTTTAATACTTCCTTTAATTTTTTCAATTTTAGAATTAAATTGCTTGCTTGATCATTTGTTGCAAATTGTTGAACAACTCCGTCATTTATTAACTCTTCACAACTTTCTTCTGATATTTTTAGTTCTGTTTCTTTTTCAATTTTTAAATTATAAATATTACTTCTAAATTCATTAATTAAAATATCACCATAAATATCTTCATTTGCTGAATCAATATAAATTACATCCGAAGTTCGAGAATATCCTATTCAACTAAAATCTTTTTCTGATAATCAATCTTTAAACATATCTGTTGATTTTTCAATAAGTATTCTAGTTTTATGATTATCAACACAACTTATTATTATTACTTTATTAAAAGTATTATTAAAAGATTTAATTATTTTAAATAAAGAATTCTCTTTATTTAAAAATTTATTAATAGAATAACAATTTTTAAATCTACTTATACTATTTATTTTTTTAGCTAAACTTTCAGCTTTATAATTGTAAACATCATGAGTTTGAAAAGGTTGTCTTACAACATTTTTATACTCGACCTTATCTCCATCAATTAATACTAAATTATCATTATTTGATAAAAATTTTGCTAGTTTTCTAGCAAGAAGACCACCAGTGCCTCCTACTCCAATTAAAAATATTATTTTATCCATTTTTTCCCTGGGGAAAATTAAAAATCAATATATTCAAAATTTTTATTTTCAATTTCATTAGAGTATCTTTTATCAATGCCTTCAAATTCTATATTTAAATTAATTATTCCTTTTAATCTAGAAATTATTCTTGAACTAGATATATTATCAGATTTAGTGCTATAGTTTTTTTCTAACTTATCTATATCACAATTTGAAGTAATTATTGTAATTAAAGTATTATCTTATTTGCTCTTTTCAAACCTTTCATTTAATAAATTGTAAATATAAGGAAGTGTTGATTTATGAATAAATTCACTTCCTAAATCATCAAGAATTAAAATTTGTTTCTCAGATAAGCGACTAGGACTTGGTGCATAGATTCCTTCATAACCATTTTCTCAAGCTTGTTGATGTGATTTAATTCACTTTGAGATATTAACTATTTCAGAATTAGATTTTGAATTTTCAACAAATTTATTAATAAAAGTAGTTTTGCCAACTCCTGGTTTACCGTAGATATAAATTCCATTATTTTTAAAATTTTCTTTTTGTTTAACTTTTTCAAATAAAGAATTAAATTTTATATAATCTAAATCTTGATCAACATTGAATTTAGTTTTAATCATAAATTTTTTCTCCTATAAATTTTGTTACAAATTCTCTGTATTCTTGAGAGTTTTTATTATTTAACTATTCAAAGAAATTAGCTAAAATTTCTCCTGAAATCAGATTTATTTGCTTTTATCCTAAAGAGTAAATTATTTCTTGACAGTAATGAGTTTCTTTGGTTTTGTAATTAATAATATTGACTTCAATTCCAAAACGATTCTTATATTTACTAGATAAATAGTAATTTTTGTAAATTCAAATTAGTCCATTTGCAGTTCAAGGACTTTGAATTGCAAAAGCTGTTTTATTGCTATTTCAACCCTTAAATCAATGGTTTAACAGCCACACTTTTTTATTATTACTCCCCATAGATGTCCTTTCTATTTTCCCTGGGGAAAACTTATTTTTGTTTATTCAGTTTTTAATTTTTTATAATCAAGTGATTATAATCAAAGATTATTAATAATTTAAAATTAATTTCTAAGTTTAAAGTAATTAAACTTATTTTTAAATGGTTTTTATAAATAATTCTAGAATACAATCTAAGATTATAATCACCATATTTTTTTTATTTTTGTCATTTAGGTACTATAAAAAATAATTGCATTTGTTTTGTTAAACATTTAATAGCTTTAGCAACTTTTTTAAATTTTATCTTTGTCATGACATTTTTATTTTTATTTATATAGGTTTAGAGCACATATATGTGCAAAAATTTTATTAACTGCGAATTTGCAGATAGTTTAGATCACCTTTACTTTCTTAATCAAAATAAAAAACTGCTTTTTATAGCAGTTTTTTATATTTACTTGGGGTATTTAATACCCCCTTACTTTTTCCCTCGCCCAAACTAGCACATATGCATATAAAGTTTATGAATTTAATCCAGAATATAAAAAAGAATTAATAACTCCTGCTAAATATAAATTAAATTTAGCAGCTATAAATAAAGACAGATATAATTATTCTCTTAAATTATTTTTAAATGATGAAGACTTAACTTCTCATACAAGAGAACACATACAAAAAATATATAACTGAGGAATACAAGATAATCCAAATATAAATAATAAAAAATAAATTTGTTAATTATTTAAGGAGAAAATAAATATGAAAAAAATTTTACACATTATTTCAGGACTTTCACTTACAGCCCTTCCATCAAGAACCTTAATTAGTTGCAAAACAGAGCCAAAAAATGATTCAGATTACTATATTCCAAAACTTAATGAGCAGCCAAAATCAATTGAAGAAATCGAAAAACTAGCATGCATTGCATACGATAAAAATCAAGAATATCTAAATATTTATTATGAAAAATGAGATAAATACAAACAAAATATCTTAAATTGAAATAATTTAAGCGAAGAAGAAAAAAACGAACACAAAAACATTTTTTTTACTAATTAAATAGAATATCAAAAAGCCAGAATTTTTGTTTTTTGATGATTAAACACATATCAGTATAAATTTTATCAATTTAATCCAAAATATAAAAAAGAATTAATAACTCCTGCTAAATATAAATTAAATTTAACAGCTAAAAATAAAGAATTATATGATTACTCTCTTAAGTTATTTTTGAATGATGAATACTTAACTGACTATACAAAAAAACATATACAATATATATATAACTGAGGAATACAAGAAAATCCAAATGTAGATAATAAAAATAGGAATAGCTTTTAAAAATTATTCCTATTTTTATTTTTTATTGAAGTAATTACAAATAAAACTATTAAATTTAGTGTATTCAGTTTTTAACATAAATTATTTCACATTTCATTTAAAAGTAAAGTATGCTCCTGAAGCTAATAAAGTTGTATACAGTATCGATGTAATAATTGGCAATCATGTAATAAGATTAAAGCTTAAATATAATCTTGTTGTTACTGATGGATAAATAAGATCTTTTGCTCCATTAGCAATCATTAAATAACTAATTCATATTGAATGTTTATATGGTACAAAATAAGATACAACAGCTAACCCTTTTACAGTTCCCATTACTTCAGGAGATAAAAAGTTATCTGAAAAAACAATTGAGAATAATATAAAGAATGTTGTTATTGTTTGAGAAAGTGAAACACTTTTAAAAATACCACTAATTATTGTTCCTAAAAATATTGAAATTAATAAAGTGAAAATAAGTGAAAGCACTACACCTGTTCATCCCATTGAATCCATAAGTTCTAATTCTGTTACTAAAGGTTTTTGAGTTGAAGTACTTTTAATAACAAATGTTAATAGAATTAATATATAAGCAAAGTTTACAAGAAAAGAAACTATTCCTATTAAAAAGTTAAATAGCGTAATAGAAATTAAGAAGTTAGTTTTTGAAACTCCTGAAGAGTGAATTCTTTTTAAGAAAACTGAATTCTTTCATTCAGAAATTGTAATATTTACTAAAAATATTATAAAGAATGAAGAAATTTGAAAGAAACCAGCAATTTGAGCAATTTTAACTTCACTATGCCCTCCTTGAGTTCGATAAAAAATTTCAGCTGTTATAAATGTCATTGGAAGAACAAAAATATATAAGTAAGTTCTTAAGTTTTTTAAAACAGATATAGAAATTACTTTTAAATTATTTCAAACCATTAATGATTCACTTTTAAATCTTGATTCACTTTTATTTTGTTTTGGATTTTTTTTATTTAACATTTTTTCAATTCATCATTATAATAACTTATCATTAAATTTCTTATTGAACCAAATTCTTTAACAGCTTTTTTTACCTCTGCACTATAAAATAATTCTCAATCTTTTAAAATTACAAATCTATCACATAACTTTTCAATTTCTTCAGGAATGTGAGAAATAATAACTATCGTTTTGCCTTTTTCTTTCATCTTTTCAAAATAATCTATTAATTTAAATTGCATTTTTAAATCTAATCCAGTTATCATTTCATCAAGACAAATATATTTAGGATCATTTATAACAGATAAGAGAGTATTTAATCTCTGTTTTTGTCCACCACTTAAACTATTTAAATCTTTTTTTAAAAAATCTTCAATTTCAAAAATATTAATTAACTCTTGAACTTCTTTACTTTTTACAGCTTTAGAATTTTTTTTGAAATAATTAATTATTAAAGAGGAAGTTACACCTTTTGGTCAAAATCCTTCTTGAAATTGAATACCTATATTTTTATATCCATTTCTATTATTATCAACTAAAATTTCTCCTGAGCTAGGTTTTAACTGTCCAACTAAAATTTCCATTAAAGTAGTTTTACCACTACCATTTGATCCTAATAAACCAAAAACTTCTCCATCTTTAATTTCTAAGGAAATATTTTTTAAAACTTCTTTTTTACCAAAACTTTTTGAAACATTATTAATTTGTATCACTTTTTTTCACCCTAAATTTCAAATTTAATTCATTCTATTTTTTTAGTTAAGTTATTTGTAGCTTTTAAATAAAACTCATTTGTATTTTGATTAATATTTTTAATAAAATAATTATCTGAATTAGACATACCTATCATAGTTAATTTATTATTTGTATTTTTTTTATAAATTTCATAATAGCTATATATATTTTCATCAATTAAATTTTCAAAATTTAATCTTAAGTTTTTTAAATTTCATCTTGCAATTTCTAACTCGCTTTGAATTTTTGTTTGATCAGTTTTAGTTTCTTTTTTTACACTATTTTGAGATTCTTTTTTAACTACTGAAATTTGACCAACATTAATTTTAAATTTTTCTTGAGTAGCTTTAAAATTAATACCTATTTTAGAAACTGAATTAGCAACATCTTGTTTAATTGAAAATCAGCCATTCTCTAATTTAGTTGGTGTACTTGTTGTTGTAATTTTTGTATTATTTTGATCTTTTAAAGATAATTGAACTGTCTTTGCAACTTCTTGTGGAGCTTTAAAAATAATTTCAATTTCTTTATTATCATTTGTTAAATAGTTAGATCCCATTATTGTTCAATCATAGTTTTCATCTTTTTTTCAAGTTGCTTCTTGAATTTGTCCTTTATTATCATATCCTGATCCTAAAGCAATTGAATTACCTTTTAAATAAGGATCATAGTAATCATAATAACCACTAATTTTATCAAAAGCTGAAATTTGTTCTTCTCCTTGATTTATCATTCATTTATATGTTTGTTGAACATCTGCAATATTTGTATTGCTTCATGGATAATTTTTAACTACTTCATACTTAGATGAATTACTATAACTTGCAAATCTATTTCCTTGTCCTGTAGAAAAATTAGTTATAAAGTTTTTATTTTTATCAATTAAAGTAGTTTTTTCTGAAACTATATTTCCTACACCTGAGCTATATTTTTCTGGATTATTTTTTATCTCTTCATCAAATTTTGAACTTGGAAAATAAGAAAGACCTATATCATTGTTTGAAAGAGATTTTTTCTTTCCAGTATATAAAATATCATCATAATTATTTGCAGCAACAATACCATAAGTATCTAAATCCATACTTTTTTCTTTAGATATACTATCCATTTCTTGAGTTGCTATATCATAAGGGACATGTCCTGCAAATAAAGCCATAGAGTTTTGAGCTCCTCCATGTTCACTACCTTTATTTTTATATTTTATTTTTCCATTTTTATAATTATTTACTAGTTTTTCCATACTCTTTGGATTAGTTGAATCAAAAGGTTGATCATTTTCATCTAATAAAAGATGAGTTAAATCTCTAAAATCTCTTGTTCCAATTTTATTGCTGTCAATTCAAATTTTTCCCCCAACTCATCCTCCTGAATTAAACATGTTATAAATTTCAAATTTTTCAGTTTCATTTAAATTTTTTGCATCAACAAATGATTTAACTTCATTTGGAAAAACATAAAAATCATTTAAAAATTGATTAGTGTTGTTATAAATTTGTTCTACTTCTTTATCTGAAGCAATACCATTTTTATCTACTGATAGACTTCCATAGTTTTTATATCCTATAACAAATAAATTTTGAATTTTTGAATCTCGACTTTTTTTAATTTTTTCTTTCAACTGTTTCATAATTTCTATAGATATTGTATAATCCATAACAAATCCATTTGGATTTGAGCCATTAGGTTCATTGTTTCAGAATCACCCATCAAATCCTAAATTAATTGCCATATTAATTAAAACATCTACTACTAAATAATTTCCAGAATTATCTTTTTCTAAGAAACCACTTACATTCTCTTTTGTTAAACCATGATATCCGTCTAAAAAAATATTTCCTAAAATTTTAGTTCCATTAATATGAGCTTTTTCAACTTGATTTTTTGCTGGAGGTACAATTATTCCCTCATCAATTGCTCCTGCTCAACTCACTAATACATCATTGTATTGATAATTATTAAATGATCTCTCATAAGTTCTATTTTGTCCAATAATTGTATTTTCATTTGAAGTTGATTCAACTATAGTAGACATATTCATTTCTTTAACATTTTTGTCTTGTGTATCTACTCAATTATTTTTTAGCTTTTCACTATCTTGTAATTCAATTCTTGATTTATTATATTTTGCATCTAAATCTTGATCAAATTTTCAATCAACTAATTTATTAATTCTTTGATAATAATCTTTTTTTTGAATTAATTGCACATCAGAAAGTCTTCCTCCATTAGGTAAAAATTTACTATTTAAAGGTACTCCTGTTGTTGCTTGTTTTGCTATTTCATTTTCTGTTTTAAATCCTGTATTATTTTTTGACAAATCAAAAAACTCCGCTTTATTTAAAACATCTATTTTTCCTAAGTTTTTAAATTCTTCTGGAGCATCTATTGTTGATATTCCATCATAATTTTTAAAATATGGTTCTTCTTTAGTTCAGTTATAATCACTCAACTTTGATAAATCTGTTCCAAATGTTTTTCTCCCACATGCAACAGTACTAACAGTTGATGAAGACACAATACCAACTATTGCCAATACACTTAATAACTTTTTCATTTTCATTTCCCTTATAGGAATTATATGATTATTACGATTTGCTATAAAAAAAAAAAAAAAACATAAAATGCTTTTTATACAACTAAAATATTTTATTTAAATAACTTACTTTTATTTCTTAATATTTCTTTTTATTTCATTGCCATCTTCATCAACAACAATTAAATTTTCAAGTTGTTGTTCAAATCCTGATCTAAATAATTTAATATACTCTTGTCTTAACTTATCTCTTTCTTTTAATTCTTCTTGAGTTAAATTTCTTTTTTTTGCAATAGCAGCTAATTCATTGATTCTTTTTAATAAATGTTCCATAAATTAAAATCCTTTCATAAAAAATGATTGAAAATTAGAATATTTTTCAATCATTTAAAGCATAGTATGCACTACCTATTATTGTTGAATCATTTCCAAGTTCAGCAAATTCAATAGTTAATTCTTCTAAAAACATATCAATTATATATTTTTTAATTTTTGTTTTGATAATTTCAATTAATTTATCTCCCAATAAAGTCAATGCTCCACTTAAAACAATTGCTTCAGGATCTAAGGCATTTATCATTGAAGCCATATGCATAATAATTGGTTCAAGTGCCTCTTCTAATAAATCTTTTATTTCAACAGGATAATCTTCTTTTTTAAAAACTTCAACTATTTCATTAAATGTAATTTCTTCTTTATTTTTAAAGAATTTAGCTGCTGGATGATTTCTTTTATTTTTAAAATATGTTTTAAAATGATTTTCAATTCCTGAAGTTGATGACAATGGTTCAATACATCCTTTTAACCCACAAGGACAATGATATTTTGTTTGAAAAATACCTCCACCATGTCCAAATTCTCCTGCAAATCCTCTAGATCCTGGTGCTAATTTTCCTTCAGTTATAATAGTTCCACCAATTCCTTTGTCAATATAGTAAAAAATAATAGAATCAAATTGTTTTGCAACACCAATTCAAAATTCGCCCAATGCACTTGCGTTTGCATCATTAACTACAAAAATTTGTTTCTTAAACAATTTTTCAGCTTCTTCTTTTACATTATAGTTTTTTATTTGTAAATTTGCAGAATATTTTATTATACCAAGAATGTGATCAACATAACCACCCATTGCTATACCTACTTTTTCTACTTCATTTTCATAACTTATACCAATAGTTTCTAAACCTTCTATTATTTTATTATATAAATTTGGCAGTAAATTATCTAAATTATGGTCAACTAAAAATTTAGCTTGTAAATCTCCATATTGATTAACCAAACCCACTTTTGATGATGTAATGCCTATTTCAACGGCTAAAACTAATTTCATTAATAGTCCTCCCCAAGATTGATTAATATAAATATAAAATTTTTAAGTATTTAATAATAGCAAATTTTATAATATTTTATTCTTTTTATGCAAAAAGTATTTTACTAAAAAATGTAAAATACTTAGTAATAATTAAATTTTTTATATTTTTAATTTATATTAAAGCATCTAATTCTGATACTTTAATTCCATATTCTGTTTTTGGAACTGTTACTGATACTTTTAAACCTTTATAAGTTTTAAAAGTAATTCATCCTAAACCAGAAATGTGTAAATTAACTTTTCTTTCACTGTCATAATCAAATACTTTAGTTTCAAAAGTTATATCACTGTTCAATAATCTTGGAACAAGCAAATGACGATTCTTTTTAAAATAAATCTGAGCATTTATCGCTTTTGTTCTGTGTAAAGGCATTTGCTTATTTACATATAAGTGAAAATTGGTCTTAATTTCTTTTCCATTTTTTTCGCTAAAAACTTGTCCCTGTTCAAAAGTAAATCATGCAAGTCCTCCATAAAATATTGATTGACCAGCATTTAACTGATAAGTGACTTGTTTAATTTCTTTTTGAAAGAAAAAGAAATATCAATAATTTGGAGCTGTTGCAATAGCAATATGATTGTGTTTTACAAGTCCTGGTGTATCATAAACAAAATTATTCTCTGTAAAATTAATTTTAATTTTATCCAAAGTAGTATTTACATACTTTGAAGTAATTATTGAAGGAATTTGTTTATTTAATTTTAAACAAGCATTAATTAAACTTGATTTTCCAGCATTTGAAATACCAACAATATATTGATCATATTCTACTGATTTTAATTCATTTACAAGAGAATAAACATAATCTTGTTTAATTGAACTTGTCAAAATTATTTTTGAATTTCGAATTGGTGAATCTTCAAAAAATTTATTAATATAATTAAATATTTTCAACTTTTTAACAGATTTAGGAAATAAATCAATTTTATTTACAAGTATAACAACTTCTTTTTTAGAAATTAATTTTTCTAATCAAGTTAATCTACTTCCAGGTAAATCAAAAATATCTACAACATAGTAATATCTTATTTTTTTAGTTGTTGAATTTATTTCATCAATTATATTAATAAAATCTTGATCATTAATTTCTTGTTCTACAAGTTTGTTATAATATTTAATTTTAAAACATCTCAAGCATAAATCTTGTTTTTCAATATTTAAACTAAATCCTGGTTGTTTATCATTAGTATTTTGAAACTGTTTTCCACAACCAATACATTTTTTTGGTTCATTAGAATTAAAATTTGTTGTATTTCCAATACCTGGAGTTGATTCAATTAATCTAACTTTACTTTTTTGTTTAATTTTGGTATTTGAATTAGTTTCTACTTTTAATGATTTATCTTGAACATTTTCATCTAATTTAACTTTATTAGAGAATTTCATAATTGCCCCCTATTTCTCCTTCGTTATAAAAACCTTCGTGTAAAATATTTTTTTGTGATAATTTTTTTAATATATGTTTTTCTAAAAATTGAATAATTTTGCTTTCTTCTTTATTTCTACTTAAAGGTGAAACTAAAATACTTTTAATATGAGCTCTATTTGCAACAAGAACATCAGTTACTAATTGATCACCTATTAAAATTATTTCTTCTTCTTTATATTTAAATAATTTTTTTACAATTTTCATTTTTCCTGAAAAAGGCTTTTTACAATCTCAAAAATAATTTTTTATACCTGCTTTTTTTGCAAAATTTTCAACTCTTCTTCTGATATTATTTGAAAATAATACAAATTCCATATTATGAGAATAAACATTTTTTACAAAGTTTATAACATCAATTGATGGTATTCTTTCATTTCATCCTATTAACGTATTGTCCATATCACACATTATAAGCTTAATTCCACTATTTTTAAGTGAATCTAAATTAACTTTTTCATAACTTTCTAAATAAATTGATGGTTTAAAATAGTTTAATAATAAGAAATTAGTTCTCTTTTTTTTCGCCATTTTTACACCTCTAATCAACTATAATTATACCAATATTATTGGAATTTACTTTTTTTGGAAAACTAATATTTTTTTATATATACATTTTTTGAATAAGATACATGAGTAAATTCATAAACAAATGATAAAAATTCCAAAACCTTTAGAACATCATTGTAACAATGTTCTATAACTTTTTTTATATTTTTATTCATTTGTTTATACTCTTCAAAATCAATTTTGGCATCTTTTGATTTTGATAAAAATGAGTAAGCATTACAACACATTGAATAAATATCTTCTTTTTCATCTTTTAATAAATTTTGATTTATTTCCTCAAATCAATCAAAAAACTTTTTAGTTCCTGTTAAAGCAATCATTTCTTCATTTTGCTTTCCTTTAGGTAAATTTTCTCTTTTTCAAAATTCTTCTCCTGTTTTAGTAGTATTTGAAAAAGAAAAGGTTTTTTCTAAAATATCATAAATATCAAAATAATTTGCATTTAATTCTTTTGACTCTTTATTATAAAAAGCCATTTTCAAAGTTTTTCTTGCAAATAATTTTTTATTTTCATTAATTCATTGATTAATAATTTTAATATCATTGCTGGCCCCTGCACAAACAATTGTTCTAATTTCTTTGTTTCTACACATATTTAAAAACGAAACTATCATTTTTGAATATTGATCAAAAAAATCATATGTTTTATCATTAAAATTTCTTTTTATTGTTATTGATTTTATAGCTTTTTTATTATCTCTATTAGAAATTTCTTTTAAAGATTTTGCAAATGAATATTGAATAACATAAACTAAATCTTTATTAGTTTCATTATACAATTTATTATTATTAATTCCAATATCATGAGAATGATTAAAAAACTCTGTATCTAAAACTATTATTGGAAATTGAATGTTTTCAAGAATTTTTTTAGATGCTTCTCTATCAAATCTGAAATTTTGATTTTCATTTAATAAAAAACATCCCTCATCGATAATTTTTATTGAATTTTTTTTCATAATAATGTACCTACTTTTAAATAAATAATATCATATTTTTAAGTTCAAAAAGTAAGCAATATAATATAATATATATAAAGGTGATAACAGTGAAAAATTTAAAAGAATATATAGATAAGATTTCTGTAGATTGATTTAAAAAATTTATAATACAAAAAATAGATAATTTTAAATCTAGTTTTTTAGATGACAATGATCCAGGTTTTGGCAGTTTTTCTCCAGATATAAATGTTACTTCGTATATATTAAATAATATTAAATCTGATATTGAAGAAATTAAAGAATATAACGAAATAAAAAATTTCATTGAAAAATATAGTTTAAATATTAAAAATAGTGACGATATGAAAAATATTGGAGGAGCTGCTCAATTGGAATTATTTGAAATTATTCAAAAAAATCCAAACAATATTCAAGAAAAAATAACTGAATTAGTTATTAAAATGCAAATAAATAATATAATAAAAAATTTAAGTAAATCTCTAAATATAGTTGATAATTTAATGAGCAAACTTGGTGAAGATACCTTATTAGATGAAATTGAATATGAAGATTTAAAATATATTTTAGAAGTAAATCTGAAAAAAACATTAAAAAAATTTAAAATTTGAAATATAGAAAATCAAAAGCAAAGTGATTTTTACAAAGAGGAAATGAAAATAGTTGAAAATGATCCTGATTTTGATAAAAAAAGAGAAGCTAGCAAGATTATAGAACACTATTTTGAAAATATAATTAGTCAAGAAATTAATGAAAATGAAATTAGTGAAATTAATGTTGAAAAAATTAACGAAAACTCTAAAATAATAGTTTTTAATAAAGGAATAATGATTAGTGAAGAGTTAAGAGGAAAAATTGAACTTATAAATCAAATTTATCAAAATAGCAATTTATTTAAAAAAAGCAATGTTTAGTCATTGCTTTTTTTAACAAATTTATAATTAACACCATCAATTTTTAATTCATTTTTTTGATTATCAAAAATTATTTTATCTGTTAAATTCAAAAATAATTCTGTACTTGCTCTATAAATTAAATTAGAAATAAATTGAGTTTGTTCTGCTTCAGATAATGAACCTTGAATCTCAAAATATTTTTCATTAGTTTCTTCATTTTCTTTCATAGCATCACTAACTTTTAAATTAAATTCTATTCCATTAATAATTTTATTTATAAATAAAAATGTTTCTTCTTTATCTAAAGGTGTTGAATTACTTAAAGAAGCCAAGATTTTTCCCTGCTCTTTTCAACCTTTTTTTATTGTTAAAGCAAGTTCTGATTCAATAATTGTACTATAGTTATTTTCATCAATTCTTTCTACATCAACTAAGTTTAAAAATATATTTTCAACTATAATTGTCATTCCTGTAAAATCATACTTATCAGTTGAAATTATTAATGGTTTATAAATTTCTGACAATACACTAATAAATTTTTTTTCCTCTTCAGTTCTAACTATTATTATATTATTTTCAATTTTATTTGAAGATAAACTAGAATCAAAACCAAAATGCTCTCATGAATTATTTATAAATTCTAGATATTTTAAATTATAAGGTTTTATAACATCTTTATTATTAAAAAAAATATTTATTTCATTTGTTCCGCCTTTATAACTTTTTGATGCAATTGTTACAATTGGTTCACAAGAAACACTTAATGCAGATGCAAGTGTAATAATAATTATTGAAGAAAAAATTGAAAAAATTTTTTTCATTACTTAATTTCCTTTCTCTTCTACTTTAAAATTTATATTAATAACTATTTCTTTAATTTCATCATTGCCTATTTTGAATGATTTTAAATTATCTGATTTATATATTTTTTTTGAATCATTTTTATTTTTTTTAATTTCTACTTGCTCTGTGAAGTTTAAATTATTTTGATAATAGTTAAATAATTTTTCTACACTTTGCTTTGTTAAAAATTCATTTTTCTTATTAATATCTTCAAAATTAATTATTAATTGTTTGCCTTGATTTTCATTTTCCTTTTTAGGTATAGTTACAATATCTTCAATTTTTGAATTTTTTGAATTCAAAATTAAATCAATAGTATCAATTGTTAATTTTATATTTTCATCAAAAAAATAAAAAGAACTATCCATTTTTTTATTATCACTAGATATATAAATAGAATCTTGCTTTGATCAAAGAATTAATTCCTCACTTTTTTCATCATTATTTTTACTAAAAAAATAAATATTATTTTCATAATTTACATTCAAATTTAAATTACTAAAATTATAAAATATACTTTCATTAAAATCTGGAGGAATTAAAAATCATTGAGCTAAATCATCAATTGCATATTGAATAATAATTTTATCTTTATCAGTTGTATTGTAATCATTTCTTGTAAGTTCTTTACCATTAAATGAATTATTCTGATTGCATATAAAACTTTTACAATCTAATCTTATTTCATTATTTTTAAATTCAAGTTTTTGAACTTTTTTATTTGCATAATTAAGAGCTAAATTTCTTAAAACTTCAGAATTTGGTTTTGGAACTTCTTTTAAATCAGGTAACATTGAAAAATTTATACTTTGATTTTCACTTTTTGTAGAAAATACAATTCCAAAAGCTTTATTATAATCTGTATTATAAAAACTACTTCCTGTTTTTGGATTCCCACATGAAGTTACAGTTAAAATTGAATAACTTATCAAAGTTATTGAAGATAAAAAATTTAGTATTTTTTTCAATGTTTTCACCACCTAAATTATAACAAATAAAAAAAGAGATTAGAATTTAATCTCTATAATGGTTGTGGGAAATATTAATATATTTATAAAATAAGATTTTTAAAAAATCTATATTATTATCTTCTACTTAAGTTTTGTTATCTTAATTAGACTATTTTTATAAAATAGCAGTCTTATATTACATTTGAGGTTTTTCAGTTTTTGGATTTCCTTCTTCTCAAAAATTAATTGTTAATATATTTTCAACAAATCTAATTGAAATTTCAATGTTATTAATTGGTACACTTAAAAAGCCATTTGTGTACTTAACTGCAATATGAACTAATGTTAGTGCAATCATTTCAGGTTCAGATTTAATAAACTCTATTGGACTCATATTTTTAAATTCTTCAAGAGCATAATTTTCATACATTTCATTTTTTAATGAAATAATACCCTTTTGTCATTCTTGCATTAATCAATCAATTATTTTATTATCAATTGCTAATTTATCATTTATATTTGAATAAATAACATCTGATCATCATTGTGGAAATTTTTTAATAGCTTCTTCAACAGTTTTGTAAATGATAAGTTCTTTAAATACTTGATCTTTATTTGCTGTTCCTTGAATCATGCAAAATGTTGTACCATCAAGAAAAGAAACTTTACCTAAACTTGATTTTTTTAAATTATAAATTTTTTTTTCCATTTTGAAACTACCTCCACAATTGAATCACTATTATTATAGCACTTAGATTTTCTATTACTATATATCTAATTACTTAACTTTTATAGAATCAATTTTATTTACTTTAGCAATTTTATTTTTATAAGCTAAATTATTTATAAAAATTAAAAGTAAATGATGACAAATAATTCAAATAATAAATATAAAAGTCAACAGCAACATATAACCTGCAACTGATTTTCCAACAAATAAATTACTAAAATTTAAAAATTGATATGGTCATGCAGGTGCAAAAAAGTAATCTTTTTCATACATAGTTCCTCTTACATAAATATAAATCATATATAAAAATGAATATAAAATAGTTATTCAAAAATCTCATCTTTTTCATAAATCTAAATAATTATATTTTTCTTTTCCAATAGTAAATCAATATAGAGCAATTAAAGTTAAAGGAGCAATAAAATTAGTAATTATCGTACAGGTAATTTGTCCTTTTGTATATCTGCTCAATTCATTAGGATCAATTGAGAAAAAAATAAATAATTCCAACTCAAAAAATAATAAATACAATTAAATTTAAATTCATAATAGTAATTCTAAATCTTGTGCTTGTAACACCATAATTTCTTTTATTAAAATTTAATACATAAAAGATTAATCAAACTATTGTCATTGTATTTACTTGAACTGAAAAAAAACTCATTAATATATCAAAATTTGTAAAATATTTTAGTGAATATGTTGTAGATGATCAATTATCTATATATCAAAATTCTTTAAAAGCACACAAATAAAGACCTCAAATTAAGAAACCTAAAAAAACTACTGCTAAAACAAGATGACTATATCAAAGTCAATTTTTATATAATACTTTTTCTTTCATTTTTTTTCCTTTTTAAAGACCCTTATAAAACAAATATATAATTCAAATTGATATCAATCATTCTATAAAAAAAAAAAAAAAACGGAAAAATAAATTTGAAGGTTCTCCCATTTTAGGAGACACTTTTATATAATAATAGAAAGGAAAAATATATGGCTAAAAAAGGACAAAAGTTTAGAAAATGAACTCAAGAAGAAAAAGAAAAAATTATTGAATTAAGTTTGAATTGCTATTCTCTAAAAGAAATAGCATTAAAATTTAACTCAACTACTGGATCAATTGGAACAATAATTAACAAATATAAAAATGCAAAGATAAGTGAAGCAAAACCTCGTTTGCCTTATAAAATAGATTACAGCATATCTCAAAAGGCAAATGATTTGTTTGTAGGAGTTCTATTCGACTATAATAAAGAATTAATTAAGGAGAATAATATTTTAAAAAAGCAATGAGCCTCCAAGGGTAAAACCAAAAATAAATAATTCAGGAATTATTAATAAATACGAAATATAATCGAACAATAATTTGCAAAATTTTAAATATCAATAGAACATCAACATATAAAGAAAATAAAACTTTAATGAATTTCCTCAATGATACAAGAATTATGAATTTAGTGATTTCAGAAATTGAAAAAAATAATTTTCTTAGTGCTTATAGTGCTAAAAGATGATCTTTATATTTTAAATTGAATTATATTGACCCTTTTAGGATAAATCACAAAAAATTAGAACTTATATTTAAAAAATTTAATCATATTGCATATTATATTAAGAAACAAACTAAACATGAAATTAAAAAATATAAAGAAACTATTAGAAAAAATTATCTTAAAGAAGCAAAAGAAATGGGATTTAAAAAAATTTGAACTAGTGACATAACTCAATTTTTAGTTAAAACAAAAAAAGGTTATATTTGCACAGTTCAAGATAATTTAACTGGAGAAATAATAGTAAAATCTAAAAGAATAGATAATCAAAAAACAAATTTTATGCTTGAAGCTGTAAAAATGGCATATAAAAATAAAAAATATTTAGGTCCAATATTATTACATTCAGATAATGGAAATCAATATACTTCTGAAAACTACATAAATTTATGTAATGATTTGCAAATCATTAGAAGTTATTCAAAACCAGGAACACCTCATCATAATGGCAAGCATGAAAGTTTTCATAGTCGTTTAAAAGATGAAACTATAAGAACATGTCATATTGAAAACATTAATCAATGCTTAAAAATAGCATGAGCATGATTAGATTTTTATAATAATGATAGAATTAGAATAAATAAAAAATGATAAAAAAAAAAAAAAACGTTCCCTCTATAGGGGGAACCTTCAAATAAAAAATAGGCATAAATATGCCTACTCACTTTAGAGTTTAAAATTAATAATTATTAAGTTAAAAATACCAACTTATGTAGACATTAAAAATTTTAAAATTATTATTTTAGTTTTTAAAGTATTTTTTTAAAGATTTATTCAAATATTTTAATATCCATTTTTATTATCTTTGTCTTTTACATTTGCAAAACTTTAAATTCTTTAAAGTTAATTAATATTTGTTTATTTAATTTTAATATATTAATTTCATCTGACATCATACCTTTTATTCCAACAACAATATTAGCGTGTTTTATTTTTTCCATTTCAGATAAAAATATTTCCATCATTTCTTGATTATCAATAATTGATTGACAAATTAGAATTGCTTTAACTTTATTTAATATTTTATATCTTTTTAAAATAAATATTATTTTTTTAACTTCTTCTTTATTTTCAAAAATACCATCAATTAATAAAATGTCTTTTTTTGTTACTTTTGAAATATAATCTGTTTTATACATTTTTAAAAAAGAAGTAATTTCTCCACCAATTAAATTACCTTTAATTATTTTTTTACCAAAAAATTTAGGATTATTTAATTCTATTTCTTCAATATCTTTTTTAATTGATATTTTTTTAATTAAAGAGACATAAGTTTTATCTTTAGATTCTAAATTAAAATTACTTATAAAATTTGGCCCATATAAAACTTCATTTGAAGTAAATTTTAAAATAGCATTTAAAAACGGTGTTATAAAAGAGTTACCACAAAAAATTATTTTTGATTTATTTATTTTTTTTCAATTAACTTTTTTAATAAAATTAAGTTCATCTTTTTTACAAAAAGTTGGCAAGGCTATAAAAGGATTTCTATTGATTATTCTTTCAAAATCCTTTTCAATTAGCTCTTGTGTATTATTTTCTATTTTATTTTCTGGAACAATTACATTAAAACCCTTATTTTTAAAGAATTCTATTGAGTTTTCAAAATAACTTATATCATTTTTTTCAACACAATCAATTATATTAAATGCAGCTATTTTCATAGTTATCTCCTTACTCATATTATTTTATCACTTTTAATATGTACTTTTAATTAAAAATACCAGGTTATAAAGAATAATAATCATTTTATTTTATTTCAATTAAATATAGATAAATAAATTAATAATTTATAACAAATATTGTAAATTTTCTTTTAATAACAAAATTCTATTTTAATGTTAAAGGTTTCATTGTTTTTTTAATTTTAAATAACAGATTTATCTACAAGAAAATTAAGTGAACTTTCAAACATGATTTTTTAAGTTTACAATAAAAATTTATAAATTTTGTTTTAGCCATTCTCTTCCCTTATTAGTTTTTTCAATTAAAAAATTTCTAATTAATAAAGGTTCAATATTTTTTATTATTATTTGTTGTTGAAGTCCTAATATTTGTTGAATAGTTTCAATTCCCAAATAATTATAATTGTTTAATAATTTTAAGTAACTAACTTCTTGATAATTTAATCCTGAATCATAAATTTCCAATTTTTTAAAAATATCTTTTATTAAATTTATATCTATATTTTTATTATCTAGAATTATTAGATAATCATATATTCTTTTCAGTAAATTAATAGCTACTCTAGGTGTATTTTGACAAAATTTAGATATGTACTTAAATATTTAATCATTTAAGTTTATATTTAATTTTTTGCTATTTATTTTAAGTATCTGAAAAATTTCAAAATCACTGTAATGCTGAAAATGAAAGCATATAGGAAATCTATTTACAAATGTATTAGTTAATTTATTTAATTCCGTTGTAGCTCCTATTAAAGTGAAATTTGGAATTTTTATATTTACAATTTTTGAATTATATTCCTTTCCAATAATAATATTTAGTTTATTGTCTTCTAAAACTGGATACAAAACTTCAAAAACCTCTTTTGAAACTGAATGAATTTCATCTATAAATAAAATTTCATTTTCTTTTAAAGAAGTTAAAGGAGAAATAATATCACTTGGTTTTTGCAAACTTGGACCATTAAGAACATATATTTTCTTTTGCATTATTTTTGATACTAAGTATCCCAAACTAGTTTTGCCTAATCCAGAAGAACCATGAATTAAAATATGATCTAAACTTTTATTTCTTTTATTTGCATATTGAACAAAAACATTTAAATTTGAAATTACATTTTTTTGTCCTATAAATTCTTCTAAACAAGATGATCTAAAAATATTAGTTTCCATAAGTATTTAAATTTGAAATAGCTTTTCTTAAAATAATTTCTTCAGTTAAATTAAAATCAATTTGTTGAATTGATCTATAAATATCTGAAATTTTATAACCTAATTTGTTTAAAGAATTTATGATTTTCATTTGTTTTAAACTATATTTTTCATCAAATATTTTACTTCTAATTTCTTGTACAATTTTTTTACAAATTGTTTCTGATAATTTAGTTTTTGAAATAATTTGATCAATATTTTGCTCTTTGCATAATTTTATAAACTCTTCACTTTTTATTTTTAGAAATATTTTTTTAATAGTTGTTATTCCTACATTTTTTATATTTAAAAGAATTTCACAAAGATCTCTTGATTATTTTTTATTAAAAAATAAAAATTCATTAATAAATTCATTTTTATAATTTATTACATATAAATTTATTTATTGATTTTTTTCTAAAAAATCATTAAAAAGTTTTAAACCTTTATAACCTATATTTGCAGATTCAACAATTATTAAATCTGTTGAAATATCTTTTATTATACATTTTAAATAATACATATTAATCCCCTTTTAAAAAATCGACTTAAAATATAAAAAAATGAAATTTTTAAAAAATTTCATTTTTTTATTATTTACTAATCTTTTTAGTTTTTGTTTTTTTGTTTATATTTGACATTTGTATTTTTTCAATGTTAGCTTTAAAAAATGCTTCTCTTTCATTTCTTAATTCATTAGCTCTTTTTTTATTTAACGGTTTTTTTTCAATTGAAAGTCTTTTTCTAATTTCTTCAGCATCATTACTTTTACCTAAATTTAGTGCTAAATTAATTCTTTCTTTTTCTGCAATTGATTTTCTAACTCCTTCAGGTAAATCACTTAAGTAATCTTGACCTTTTGAGTTTTTATAAGAAGCTACTTTATTAGCTTGTTTTACTAATTCAACTTTTGAAGTCATATCAGGAATTATAATTTTTTGTTTATCAATTTTATTAAGATTTGGATTTTTTTTGCTTAAAGCATCAAGTCTTAAAACTTTAACTTCAACTGATGATGAATTTCTTATTGCCATAGTTATCTCCTTGTTTATTAATTAAGTACATTGTTATTATATCTTATTTGTTAATAAGAAACTCAAATAACAAAAAAATAAAAAATGGATACTATCCAAATTTTTTATTTTGCTTTTGTTTGTAAATACGTTTTTCTTTTTTACTTAAATGATATTCACGTTTTCTTGCCTCTGATTTATTTGAAGCAGCTACTTTTTGAAAACGTTTTAGTGTTTTTTCAATTGGTTCACCTTCGCGTACAACAACACTTGCCATTTTTTCAACTCCTAGTCAAAAATTATTATAAATTGTTAATTTAATTATGTCTATATTTTTTAAGAAAAAAATAAAAATAATCAAAAAAAATAAGATAATAATAAAAGAAATGGGCATTAAATATGAAAAAACAAGTAAATTTAATAATTACAGGTGGAATTGCTGCAAGCAAATCCTTAGAACTTTACAATTTATTAAGAGAAAAATTTGAAGTTAAAATAATTGCTACAAAAAATGCTAAAAGATTTATTAATTTAAATGATATTGATCATCTAGAAGATATTTTTGACAAGGATTTTTATGACAACCATCATTATGGTGAGCACATAAAAATAGCTTTTAAAAGTTCACTAAACATAGTATATCCTGCAAGCTATAATTATATAGGAAAAATATCTAGTGGTATAGCTGATGATATTGCAAGCTTAATATTTGCTGTTTCAAATTATAATACTATTTTATTTCCAAGTATGAATTCAAATATGTATTTAAATTCTATAAATCAAAGAAATAAAGAAATATTGCTTTCTACCAATAAAGTTGAGTGAATTGAACCAAAATTTGGAAAATTAGCAAGTGGTCATGAAGGTATAGGAAGAGCTTTAGAACCAATAGAAGTTGTAGAAGTTATAGATAACTATTTAAATAACTTTAATAAATTGAAAGAAAAATCTATTTTACTAAATTTCGGAAAAACAAGAAGTTATATAGATAAAGTTAGATACATTACAAACGCAAGTAGTGGAAAAATGGGTAATGAATTAAAAAATATCTTAAAAAACAACTCTAAGTACCTTAAAACAGTATTTGGTGATACTTTAGTTGCCAACAATATTGATAAAGATAATATTTATGTAAAAACAAACAATGAAATGCTAAAAGAAATGTTAAAAGATTATGAAAAATATGATGTAGTTATTTGTAGTGCTGCATTATATGACTTTGAAGTTAAAAATTATATTGATAAAAAAATTGAAAAAAGATCAATAAAAGATGAAGATATGACTATCTCTTTGTCACCTTCTGTTGATGTTTTAAAAGAACTTGGAAAACAAAAAACTCATCAATTTTTAGTGGGTTTTTCTCTTGCAAATGATTTCAACTTAGAAAAAGCATGAAATAAGCTAAATGAGAAAAATTTAGATATGTTAATTGTTAATTTAGCAAATGCAATGGAATCTGAATTCAATGAAATTAAAATATTATTAGCTAAATCAAAAAAAGTTATTGAATTTGAAAAATTAAAAAAAGATAAAGTTGCTTTTAATATTTTAAACATAATAAATAGTTATATTAATGTCTTTTTTTAATTTTTCTATTTTGATATATTTTATCTAATAAAATAATAACCTCTTCATTTTCTGGTTTTATTGAAAGTATTACATTATTTTCTTTTTTTTCAATTTTATTAAAATAATTAAATAATTTTTTTAAATCAGGTTCACTTTTAAATACAATTTCTATTTCACTATCTTTTAAATGATAATATTTAACATTTTTAAATCCGCCTAAATCTTCAATAAACAATTGCAAATCATTTCTTAATTTTTTTGCATTCATATTAATTAAATTTTCTTTCTTATTAAAAAATTTAAATCAGAAAAATGCTATTGCAAATATTACAATTGCTGAGAAAATACCAATTAATGGAATAATTCATATTCTTGTGTTCACTCCATTAACAGTTGGAACAATTCCACTTAATGTAAAATCAAATAAACCTGTTGAAAAAGAAGTTCCCACTTTAACTTTAAATAAAGAAGTAATTGCAGCTAATAAACCATTAAACGGACAATAAATTGAAAAGTAAAATAAAGGCATTGTAAAACAAAATAAGTACTCTACAGGCTCTGTTACACCCACAAGCATTGCAATTAATGCAGCAGTTAAATAAATACCAACTTTTGCTCTTTTTTCTCCTTTTGGAGTCATTATAAACATTAAACAACTTAATGCTGGAAGAACAAAAATTGAATTAACATATCCCCCAGATATGAATCTACTTATTCTTAATTCTGAATTTCAACAATCATCAACTGTTATATATTTATTTGTTGAAACAATATTTCAAATAATTTGATCTCCACTTGGATTTGTTGCAAAAATATTATTTGTGTTTTTAAATCATTCATTCATTGAATTAAATAATAACTCATAAATTATATGTTCATTTAAATATTTAGAAAAAATATCAATTATTTCTTGTTGACTGTGACCTTTTTGCGGAATTGAAGCTAATAGATCAATTGTTTGAATATTTTCTGGAGATGTTACTCGATATAAATATTGAATTAATAAGTCTTGTTGATATTCATTTAAACTTCCCCCAATTTGTGTATATCACATTGGTGATTGTCATAATAAACTTGATCCAAAAGGAATTAGCATTCTTTGAATTGTTCTGAAAATAAATGAATCTAATCCAATTGAAGTTTTAGCAACTCCACTTCCAATTGTAGTTAAACCAAAACCAATTACAGGTCAAATGATTATAAAAAGTGAAGCAAATATTAAAGAAACTATAACAGATAAAATAATAACTAGTTTCTCTTTAGCAAAAAAATCTAATCCTTTAGGAAGTTGTGTATCTTTAAACTTATTGTAAATATAAGTTACATAAATTCCTATTAAAATTCCTCCAATTACTCCAGAATTAAATGTTTCTATTCCACCAAAAAATAACTTTGATAAATAAGCATTTACTGAAAGATTATGTCAAAATCAGATATTAAAAAAAGTACTCTCATTATTTTTATTTATTGAAGCTGCTATAAAAACATTTACTACAAGATAAGATAAAACTCCAGAAAAAACTGCAACTCCTTTATTTGAAGTAAAACCAATTATTATTGCAAGTGTAAATCAAATACCAATATTAGAAAATAAGATACTTCCTATTTCTTTTAAAAACCTTACATTTGTAGCATTTCCTATTGATAAAATAATTCCAAAAATAGGCATTAAAATAATTACAAAACCAAAACTTGATCCAACTTTTTTAAGAAAGCTTTTCATTCTATTTTTTGTATATCATGATATATCAAAACCATTGAAAAGTTGTTGGTCTACTTGCATTATTTTTACACCTCATAATGTTATTTTAGCATAAAAAAATGGCTTTATATTCTAACTAATATTGCCATTTTTTTTATTAATTCAAAATCTTTTATACTCTATTTGATTAATTTCTCTTAAATCTTCTAAAATTCCATTATTTTTACGAATAACTTTTTCAGAAATTATATTATCTTTTTTGCAAGTTACTAATATTTCAAATATATTATTTTTTTGACATTCTTTGATTGCTTGCTTAAGTATTTCTGTTGCATATCCTTTTTGTCTTTGACTAGTAACTACAGAATAACCTATATGTCCTCCAAAATTTAATAAATAACTATTTAAAGATAATCTTATATTTACAAATCCTACTAAATCATCAGATTCATTAATAACTAAATATTGAATAAAAGGAACCAAATTCGAATCTAAATCTTTTTTATTAATAAAGTCTAATCATTTTTGTATTGAATCATAACTAACAATATTTGAACTACCTTCAATACCACTTTTTATATTATCAACTTTAAAAAATTCCTTAATTGCATTTACTAATTTTTGCTCATAATCAATTTTAGGTTTAACTAATTTTATTTTCATATTCACTTTCCTTTAATAAATTACTTTTCTATATTAAAAAAAATAAAAAAATAAATTAAATTTTATTTTTTATAAATTATTTTTTTGTAACTAATCTATATTTTTTTAAATTAACTTTTGAAGAACTGTGATTATTATTTCTTTTTTTAATTTCTAGTTCTTTTAATTCTTCTTTAGAAATTATATTAAGAGCTTTTTTTCTTTCAAGAGAACTTATTCTCTTTTCATCTTCTTCAAATTTATTTTGATTCTTCACTTCTATTGAAATATTATTTTTATTTTTAAATGAAATTTTTGGTTCCTTATTTTCTTTTAAATTTTGTAATTCTTCAAATAAAACTTTACGCATATTTACTTCTTCAACTGATTTTAAATCATTATTTTTATTTAATTTAATGTTACTATTAGATTTTTCTTTTATAGTTTTTACAGCATTAAAAGCTTTTTTCTTTGAATTTAATACTTGATTAATAGACTCAGCTCTTCATTTTTTTTCAAGAATTTTATGAGTAGTATTAAATTTTATTTTTTCTTTTTTCAATGTTTCTTCAAAATTGTCTTTTAGTTTTTTCTTTTTAGATTCTAATTCTCTAAGTTCAATAATTTTTTTTTCTTCTTTTAATTTTATTAATTCTTTTTCAAGTTGCTCTTTTTCTTTTAAAATTTTTTCAATTTCTTTTTCTTTTGCTCTATTTTTCTTTTTAATTTTTTTTATTATTTTTTCAGCACTATTTTCTTTTAACATTTTTATATCTTGTTTTGATTCTTGTTTAGTTGAAACTATTTTATTATATTTATAATTTTTTATTTTATTTTTTATTAAATCAATATTAGGAAGTTCAATTTCTAACTCATTTTTATTTTCTAATTTCTCTTGTATTTCATTTTCATCTTCATAATCATCATCTTCAAATCCAGGCACATCAAAAAAAGTTTCTAAATCTATTTCTAATG
The DNA here is from genome assembly GCF_964020005.1 of Spiroplasma endosymbiont of Atherix ibis. NCBI lineage: Bacteria > Bacillati > Mycoplasmatota > Mollicutes > Entomoplasmatales > Spiroplasmataceae > Spiroplasma > Spiroplasma endosymbiont of Atherix ibis. Next base: position 538,704 of record NZ_OZ026474.1, on the reverse strand, counting down.
ATTGTGAAATATCTTTATCATCAAAAAGAAGATCCTCATCTAAACTTTTTTCATAATAATACTCTTTATTTTTAACATTTAAAATTTTATTATCAATAATTTTATTTGGTATTTTATCAACTGTTTTATAAGTTTCAATTGCTTCAGATATTTCTCTTAATCTCTCATTTGCAAATTTAATTATATTCAATTTTATTTCTTGAGTAATTTCATCATCATCAAGTTTTGCTTTTTGATATTGTTTTTGAGCAATTTTTATTTTCTCTTGTTCTTCTAAAACTGCTAACTCTATTCTTCTTTTTTTATTTTCTAATTCTTCTAATTTAGAACTTCTATTTTTTTCTTTTTTATTTTTAATAAACATAGATTCTTTATAATTTTTTAAATATTCATGATGATGATTATTATCTTGATTATTTAAAAAATTAATTATTTCATTATTGTTATCTTTTTTTGTAAAAATTTGTTGTATTCTTAAAAGATTTGTCTGACGATTTTTAATATTTAATTCTTGTTTAAAATTTAAACCATAATTTGCATCTTTGTTTTTTATATATTCTTGTTCAAGCAAAAAGTTTTCAATTTCTAAAAGGTTTGCTATATATCTTCCTATATTTTCTTTTATTTCATCACTTGTTGAAGAAAATTCAGCAGTAATTAAATTAATTGTTGAAGGATTTAAATTTAAATTTATTAAATCATCTATTATTTTTCTAATTGATGATGATAAATTATAATTATTAATTTCAAAACCATGTCTTATCATTAAAAAACCTCCTAAAAATACAAAATATTAAATATATTATATCAAAAAAAGACTGCTTTTATAAGCAACCTTATCTAATCCTAAATTTAAATTGAATAAATTCCTAGTTAAGTCTTGACTCATACTTCCACATTTTAAAAAATTAATAAATAGAGTTTTTTTATCGTAAGTGTTTATAATATTAAAAGATTAATTTATTATTTCAACTTGAAATCTATTACTGTAAATAATAACTAATTTATGTTTTACACTAATTAAATATACTAAATACTTAACTGTTTCTTTTACTATTTCTTTTTACTCATTTGACATATTTTTTAAAGTATTCTCTTCAAAAGCAACAACATTTTTTCTTTTAAAATAAAATATTTTACAATTTATTAGCATATTATCTTAGTAATTAAAAAAATATAAGTTATAAAACTTATATTTCTAAATACTAATAATTAATTCTTTTAAAATAATTTTTTTTCTTCTTTATTATTTTCTAAATAAATATTGATTTTTACTATTCCAAATAAATCAAATCTCATATAATTAAGATTTTTAAAAAAACCTTTATTATCATTTTTATCAGATGAAATAAAAATAGTAGGTTTGATACTAGTATCTTTGCTAGAAAATCAATTTATTAATCTATTACTATGTATTAATTTTTTATCTTTTACATCAAATGAATATAAGATATTTGAACTTTTAAAAATTTTTTTTGATATATCCAGTAAATTTAATTTTTTATCTGATTGCTCAAAATAATAATTAGTAAACAAACTAAACTCAGGTTCTAAATTATTTATAATATCTCAATTTTCTCTGCTAAAATTGTAACCTGCTCATAATTTTTCATTGATATTATTAACAGGATAATAAAATTTTAATTTAAATTTTTTATCAATATCTTCATATGTGGAAGGATTAAAAAGTGTTTTGTAAATACCAAACAATTTCAATGATAAATCTATAAAAGCTTTATTAGTAACAAGATTATCTTTTCCATTCATTGAATAAGAAATCGCCAACTTAAAATCAGGCAACTTATGCTGATAAGAACTTCCCCCTGCTACTCCAATTCCAATAACAGGAGCAACAAAATCAGCATAACCCATAGCCACACCTAAGTCATAATACTTAGTTTTTTGATATTCTCCTACTTCAGTTTGACTTAAAAACCCATTTAAAAAATTATCCTGAGCAACTCTATATTTTTTCTTATTTTTTTCTAAAGTCAATAAATTAAATACATCATTTTTTAAATTTCTTGATATTACTTTTTCATCTCCTAAAAAAATTTTTGATATAATTTCCTTACTATCAATTTCTTTCAATTTTAAAACATTTTGTTCACCCAAGTTATTCATAATCAAATACTCTTTATTCTTTTCTAAAAAATTATCTGACTTATAAATACTTGTCTTAGAATAAGCAATCTCCAAGTTAGAAAACTGTGGCTTAAAATATTTATCATTAATAGTTTTTAATAAAGCTTTTTGAAATCCTTTATTTCCATCATAATATTTTTTCAATTGAGCATTTGAATTTACAAAAGCTTCATAATCTTCTTTACTTCACTTAAAATTAACATACTCTTTTGCTTCTAATGAAATAAACATATCCTTTGCAATATTTTTATACATTACATCTCCAAAATCTTTAAATGCCTTACTTTCAGTTGAAGTATACTTCAATGCTCCAAATTGTTTAAACTTCTCAACATCATTAAGCCCTTTATAGTTAGTCACAATATTATAATCCACTACCACATTACCTATATAAGTTCCCTCAACCACTTCTCCTGAATTTATTTCAAAATTATCATTAAAAAGCAACTCAACATGTTCAAAAAGTGAATCCACCTCATCTAAAATAACTTTATACTTGTTTAGTTTTTTTAACTTATTTAGTTTTTCTGTTAATAATTTTACTTTAAACAACTTCTCAACATCATTTGTGAATTGTTTCTTTTCTTCAATTGTCAATTTATCTTTATTCTCTGGTATTGAATAATATTGAATATTTGATTTAACTAAAAATTCATAATCATTATTCATATCTTCTAAAGTAATTAAATTACTTGCAACCTCTTTTTAATAATGCTCTGATCATATTTTTGCCACATCCTGTTCAAAATTTTGAATAACCTCAGTTAATTCATCTTTTGGTTTTGAACCTTCCTTATCTTCTTTTTTTGTACCACACACAACAACACTAACAGCTGATGAAGCAACAACCCCTACTGTTGCCAATACACCTAATAACTTTTTCATATTTTCCTCCTTTTTTAAAGGAAGGTTCCCCCTATAGATGGAACGTTTTTTTTTTTTTTATCATTTTTTATTTATTCTAATTCTATCATTATTATAAAAATCTAATCATGCTCATGCTATTTTTAAGCATTGATTGATGTTTTCAATATGACATGTTCTTATAGTTTCATCTTTTAAACGACTATGAAAACTTTCATGCTTGCCATTATGATGAGGTGTTCCTGGTTTTGAATAACTTCTAATGATTTGCAAATCATTACATAAATTTATGTAGTTTTCAGAAGTATATTGATTTCCATTATCTGAATGTAATAATATTGGACCTAAATATTTTTTATTTTTATATGCCATTTTTACAGCTTCAAGCACAAAATTTGTTTTTTGATTATCTATTCTTTTAGATTTTCCTATTATTTCTCCAGTTAAATTATCTTGAACTGTGCAAATAAGCCTTTTTTTATTTTAACTGAAAATTGATTTATGTCACTAGTTCAAATGTTTTCAAATCCCATTTCTTTTGCTTCTTTAAGGTAATTTTTTCTAATAGTTTCTTTATATTTTTTAATTTCATGTTTAGTTTGTTTCTTAATATAATATGCAATATGATTAAATTTTTTAAATATACGTTCTAATTTTTTGTGATTTATCCTAAAAGGGTCAATATAATTCAATTTAAAATATAAAGATCATCTTTTAGCACTATAAGCACTAAGAAAATTATTTTTTTCAATTTCTGAAATCACTAAATTCATAATTCTTGTATCATTGAGTAAATTCATTAAAGTTTTATTTTCTTTATATGTTGATGTTCTATTGATAGAAGGTTCCCCTATTTTAGGAGACACTTTTATACAATAATAGAAAGGAAAAAATATATAGCTAAAAAAGAACAAAATTTAAAAAATGAATTAAGTAAGAATTATTAATATTATAAATTATTAATTCTTAATTCTTAATTTTTTTTACTATTTCAAATAAATCAAATCTTAAATAATTAAGATTTCTAAAAAATTGGATTATTACTTTTGCCAAAATAATAAATGTATTATACAAAAAAAGACTGCTTTTATAAGCAACCTTATTTAATTCTAATTTTAAATTGAATAAGCTCTTAGTTAAGATAAAAAGAAATTTTATATTATTTAAAAGTTTATTTTTTAATAATAGTTCCAGATTTACCTTCAATTACATTTTTTGTCTCTAAAAGTGAGCCTATTATTGCTTGATTACCACTATTTTTTACAAATTCCATTGCAGCTTCAACTTTAGGTAACATACTTCCTGGAGCAAAATGATGTTCACTAATATATTTTTCAAGTTCATTTAAAGTAACTGAATCAAGTTCACTTTGATTTTCCTTACCATAGTTTATAAGAACTTTATTAACTGCTGTAAGAATAATTAATTTATCTGCTTCAATTATTTCTGCTATTTTAGCAGCTGCAAAATCTTTGTCAATTACAGACGCAACTCCTTGCAATTGATTGTTTTGCTCAATTACAGGAATTCCACCCCCCCCTGCTGAAATAACACAAACATTTTTTTCTAAAAGAAATTTAATTATATCTTTTTCAACTATATCAATTGGTTTTGGTGAAGCTACAACTCTTCTATATCCTCTACCTGCATCTTCAACCATATTTCAATTATTTTTTTCTTTAAGTTTTAAAGCAACATCTTTTTCATAAAAATCACCAATTGGTTTTGTTGGATTTTGAAAAGCACTATCTTGTTTGCTAACTTTGGTTTGAGTAACCAAAGTTATAACATTGTTTGTACTCATTTTTCTTTTTTCAAATTCATTTTTAATAGCATTTTGTAAATGATAACCAATATATCCTTGACTCATACTTCCACATTCTGGAAAATCAACAAGTGGAGATTTTTTATCATAAGTGTTTGCAATATTAAAAGCTTGATTTATCATTCCAACTTGAGGTCCATTACCGTGAACAATAATTAATTTATGTCCTACACTAATTAAATCTACTAAATTCTTAGCTGTTTCTTTAACTATTTCTTTTTGCTCATTTGGCGTATTTCCTAAAGCATTTCCCCCAAGAGCAACAACAATTTTTAACATAATTTTTTTCTCCATTTCTAAAATATATTTGATGACATAAATGATCCAATAATTAACAATAAACAACAAATTAATGTAATTGCTAAAATAAATTTTCATACTTCTTTTAAGAAGCTTGCATAATCTATTTTGGCAATTCCTAAAGCTCCCATTACAACTCCACTAGTTGGAGTAAATAAATTTATTACTCCACTTGCAAAACTAAATGCAAGAACACTACCTGAACCAGCTCCAATTGTTATTGCTAATGGTCCTCAAATTGGAAATATAGCCGCTGCAAATCCACTTGTTGAAGGAATTAAAAAAGATAAAGGTAAGAATAAAATAAATGATATTAAAATGAATAAAGTTTTATTCATATTTTTCATTACACTTGAAAGTCCATTTACAAATAGAATTTCAATACCTGATTTTTTCATTACAACTCCAACACCAGCTGCAGTTGCAATTACAAGACACACTCCTAACATATCTTTTGTACCAACTATAATTTGTTCAACATAGTTTTTTTCACCTTTTCAATTAATTGCCCCTATTATTAAAGAACTTACAAAGAAAAACAAAGCGACTTCAGGTAAATATCCCATTCCAAATCCAGGAATAAGAGCAGTAAGATATGGAATATTTTTATTCATTCATTTACCAGCTGACTCAAATTTATTTCCTCCTAAAATTGAGTCTCAAGCTACTAAATATAAAACCATAATTATAAAAGTAATTAAAAATACAATTAAAGTTGCAATTCTTCTTTTGTTAAATTTAATTTCCTCAACACTTTCTCCTAAAAAAAATACTTTATCTTCTTGCAATGTTGAAAATGTCACTGATTTATTTGGATTTTTTTTAGTTCTAATTGCATATCACATTACATATAAAATGGCAAATAAAGTAATAAAGATTCAACTTATTCATCTTCAAGCCATACCTTCTCCACTTGAAATTTTACCCCCAGTTGCATCAGTGGCAGCTGCAATAACAAATGGATTAACTGTAGAAGATATCACACCTGCACCTGCACCAAACAATACTATTAACAAACCTGTAAATTTATCATATCCCGATGACAATATTAAAGGAATTATAATTAGATAAAATCCCAGGGACTCTTCTGCCATTCCATATGTTGAACCACAAAAGCTAAAGAATAACATTAGAATTGGAATTAATCAAATAGCTTTATTACCTAATTTTTTAGATACTGACTGTGTAAAAGCTTCTAAAGCTTTTGTTTCTAAAACTACATTTATAAATCCTCCTAAAACTAATATAAAAATTATTATTTCAGCTTTAGAGAGAAATCCTTGAATAATTGAATAAAATATATCCAATATACCTAAAGCTTGTACATTATAACTTTCTTTATTAACTTCATAACTTACACCACTTCATTTTAAAATTCAAGATAAAATAACAAAGAATGTAATTATAAAGAAAAGAATAGTAAAAGCTGTTGGTAGTTGAAATTTCTTTTTTTCTTTTATTTTTTTCATAATACTCCTTTCACAAATTTAATATTATTAAATTAGTATTTTTTTAAAGTCCAATCATTGCAACCATTATCGCTTTAATAGAATGAAGTCTATTTTCTGCTTCTTCAAAAGCTCATGATTTTTTTGATTCAAAAACTTCATTTGTAACTTCCATTTCAGTTAAACCATATTTTTCATGAATTTTTTTACCAATATCTGTATTTAAATCATGATATGAAGGTAGACAGTGCATAAATATAGCATCTTTATTTGCTAATTTAAACAATTCCATATTAACTTGATATGGTTTTAATAATTTTATTCTTTCTTCTCAAACAGATTCTGGTTCTCCCATTGAAACTCATATATCTGTATAAATAACATCTGCTCCTACAACAGCTTTTTTAATATCTTCTTCAAATTCAATTACAGCTCCTGTTTCTTTTGCAATTTCTTTACAAGTTTTAATTAAATCTTGATCTGGTCATAATTGTTTTGGTGCAGCTGCTGTAAATGAAACTCCTAGTTTAGCACAACAAGCCATTAATGAGTTACCCATATTGTTTCTGGCATCACCACAAAAAACAAGTTTTTTATCTTTTAAAGTTCCAAATTTTTCAATAATTGTCATAAAATCAGCAATCATTTGTGATGGATGAAATTTATCTGACAAACCATTAAATACAGGAACTCCAGCATATTTTGCAAGTTCAACTACATCATCATGACTGTTACATCTAAATTCAATAGCATCATACATTCTTCCTAAAACACGAGCAGTATCTGAAATTGATTCTTTAATTCCCATTTGTGATCCATCAGAACCAATATATGTGACACCTGCTCCTTGATCCATTGCTGCTACTTCAAAAGCACATCTTGTTCTAGTACTTGTTTTTTGAAATAAAAGACATATGTTTTTACCTTTTAATCTTTGAATTTCATTACCAGCATATTTGGCTCTTTTTAAATCTCTTGCTAAATCAAGTAAGTATTCTATTTCTCTTCTAGAAAAATCTAATACAGTTAGCAAACTTCTTCCTCTTAAATTTATCATTATTAAAATTCCTCATTTCTTTTTATTATTTTTAATTTCTTACAATAGGCATAGACATACATCTTGGTCCACCTCTACCTCTTGATAATTCACTACTTGGTATTTTTAAAACTTTCACTTTTGCTTTTTCTAAAAGTTCAATTGTTGCTCAATTTCTTTCATAAGCAATAACAACTCCAGGAGCAATTGCTAAAACATTTGTTCCATCATTTCATTGTTCTCTTCCTGCTGCAATTGAATCATCTCCACCACATTTTATTAATTGAATTTTTTTACCTGTTATATCTTCTAAAAATTTCACTAAGCTCTCTTTGATTTCTCTTTCACCATTTTGTGATATTTCAATTATTTTAAAATTATTAATATCATCAAAAATTAAAGGGTGAACAATAAATTTATCATAGTCAATATTTGTAAAGACTGTATCAAGGTGCATATAGCTTCTTGTTTTTGGCAAATCTATAGCAATTATTTTTTTAAATGATGTATTTTCAAAAAGTTTATTAGAAAGTAATCTAACAGCATCAATACTAGTTCTTTGAGAAATACCTATAATTAAAGTTTCTTTATTTAAAACTAAAACATCTCCACCCTCAATTGGAAATTGATTATTTCTATCATAGAATATTTCAATTTTGTTTTTAAAATCTTTATGATTTTTAAAAACAAAATCTGCAAATATTGTTTCTCTATTTCTTGTAACACTTCACATTTTATTTAAAAATATTCCATTTCCTACAGAAGCAAATGGATCTCTTTGAAATAATAAATTTGGAAGTGGATCTGATATAAATGGATAATCACTTCTATCTTTTGAATCTAAATCAATTTTTTTAGTACCTCCTATCATTTCATTTACCATATCTAAATTAGACATACTTAATAAAAATTCTTTATATCTAGTCCTTCATTCTTTTTCAATTTTTGCTTCATCAATAAATTGATTTACAAATTTTTCCTTTAAATCAGGATTTTGATCTAAAGCTTCTTGTACAAGTTTTTCAATATAAAAAACTTGTACTTTATTATTTTTAAGAACTTCAGCAAATTTATCATGTTCCTTTTGAGCAACCTTTAAAAAAGGTATATCATCAAATAACAATCTTTCAAGTAAATCAGGGGTTAAATTTTCTATTTCTTTACCAGGTCTATGGATTAAAACAGATTCTAAAGGTTCTATTTCTGAGTACACATTAATTTTATTTTTCATATATTTTCCTCCTTAAATTTTTACTTTTGATATTGATTTATAAGTTAAGTTGTAAAAAGTTTAATTAAATTCAAATGTTAAATATAATTTTTAGATTAAAAATTTGAATATTAACTATAAATTAAAATTTATTAGCTATGATTTAAAAATTAAAATCTTAATTTATATAAAAAAGGAATTTTTTCCATTTTTATAACTATTTTACAAAAATATTTTACAAAAAAAAAAAAAAAAAGCAATAAAAAAACTAATAAATTATAAGAAGGTTCCCCCATTTTAGGAGACACTTTTATATAATAATAGAAAGGAAAAAATATATGACTAAAAAAGACAAAAGTTTAGAAAATGAACTCAAAAAAATGAATTAAGTTTGAATTGTTATTCTCTAAAGGAATTTGCAATAAAATTTAACTCAACTACTGGAACAATAATTAACAAATATAAAAAAATATTATCTAACTGATTTTATTAAATAAGATAAATAATATAACTCAAGAAAATTTCAAAATAGTTTTTAAATATAGAATAAAAAATAAGTAAGCATTTTATAAAACAAAATTATATAAATAAAAATAGCTGAAAATACAGCTATTCACTTTAACTTTCTTTATTAAAAATTAATGTTATTTAAACTTTTTTAAATAACATTTAAATAAATTTAAAAAATATTTTTGTTTTTTGCTCTTCTTTTAACTTAAATAATTTCTCATAATTAAAATTAACTGCTAAATATCCCAATTTAAATGTAATAGAATCTGACTCTCTACTTTTGCTTCCACTAATTGCAGGTATTAACTTTAGCCCATCACTTTCTAATTTATAATCTAGTATATTATTTTTTATTCCATTATTACTTGAATTTTTATAATTAAAAAAATTATTAATAGAATTATCAAATATATAAAAATTATCATTAATCTTATCTATTGTATTTCATAACTTAGATTGCTCAAATATTTTTTTAGCTTTTGTATTTTCTATTTGATCATTTACAAAACGATGAAACATATGTGAAACAGCTCCACTATCAGAACTTTTAAATTTATTCTTTTTTATACTTTCTATTATTTCTTTATTTCCAATATTCATTAAATAATTATCATCAGAATTAAAATCTGGATATTTATATTTTTTATCTATGCCATAAACTTTGTGAAAATTACTAATTAATTCTTTTAAAGTATAGTCATTAATTAAATCATATTTTTTTTGTAAATTTGATGTAACAATATATGTAAATAAAAAATTAAAACTTGGTAATTCATGTTTATATTCATTTTCTCCACTACCTATTATAATAGAAAGATTTTTAACATTAACTTCAAAAATAGCATCTGCTTCAATATAGGCACTAGATTGATTAATTTTTTCTAATTGATATTTTGTAAATTTTCTAGTTTTTAGATAATTATCTTTAAATAATAAAAATTCTTTATTTCATTGATCTATATTTTTATCATTAAAATACAAATTTTTTAATGTTCTTTTACTTTCTTCATTTTCTGAACTTATTCTAAAAATAGTGTTAAAAATTTTTTCTGAACTTGAAATATTATTAAAAGTAGTAAACTTAGTTGCATCTTTTAGTTCAAATATTTTAGCTAAAGTAACTTTTCTTTTTGTTGAAACTTCTAAACTTTTATTTTTAGAAAAATCCATATTTAGATTTAAAAAATCTTTAAAATAATTATTTTTAATAAAATTAACTATTTTAAGCTTATTTTTACTTTGATTATAAAATTTATCTCCATACTCATGTCTAGTAATTAAATCTGAGTATCCCATATATATTTGTTCTTGCTCTTTTTTAACTTGTTTTCATTCTATATTTGAAAATTCTTTCATTTCATCTGATAATAAAATATCTTTTTCAATATTTTTAATTAAATTATCTAAAGATACTTTAAAAGTTTTACTTTCTGTTGAAGTATATTTGAATGTATCTTTAATTTCATATTTTTCTATATCATTAATGCCTTTATAATTTACAGTTATTTTATAATCATTAATAAAATTTCCAATGTAAGCATGTGTATTTATTACTCCAGATCTTATTTTAAAATTATTATCAAATATAGTTTGAAATCCATCATAAACTGATTCAACTTCATCTAAAATAATTTTATATTCATTAACTTTTTTTAACTCATTTAATTTCTGTTTTAATAAATCAAATTTTAAAATTTTACTTTCATCATTATTGATTTCATTTTTATTTTTTTGAGTTATATTAGCTTCTTTATTAGAAAATTTTAAAATATTATCTTTTTTAATAAATAAATAATTTTTCTCATTTTCTTCCAAACCAATAAGATTTTGTAGAACTTCATTTTTAATATGTTCACTATAAATTTTCTCTACATCTTTTTGAAATTCCTTAACTATTTGAGTAATATCTTTTGTTGGTTCTATTGGTTTTGAATTAGGTTTTGTAACACATGCAACTAGACTTGTAGTTGTTGAAGCAACAAAACCTAGTGTTGCCAATACACTTAATAAGTTTTTCATATTTTCTTCATCTTTCTAAAAAATTTTATAAAATAAATAAACAATTCAAATTACTATATAATTGTATATAAAAAAAAAAAAAAATCAAGTTTAAGTATATAAAAGTTGTGGGAAATATTAAGGGGGTGATGGCCATATTAATTAATTTGAATTAATCAAATTTAAACCATATTCAAGTAAATATTTAAAAACTGCAAATTTCGAGTTTTTTATTTTACAAAAATATTAACATAAATAATTTAAAAAAACTAAATAAATTTCTTTTTTTACCGAAAAATGAAGTTTTTGGTAACAGGATAAGGAATACTATCACTTTTTTTGGAAAACCCTTTATTAAAGGGTTTTTTACCAAAAAAAATGCTAGCATTCGCAATTTTTGTGCTAGCATAAATACTAGCTCAAAAAGAACTTGGAGGCCAAGTTTGCAGTTTAATAGATTTTAAAAATTTAATGTATTAATTTTCTAATTAGTTCATTATATGAAGATTTTTTAGAATCCAAAATAGGAATTTTAGCTAATTTTAAATTTCGTTTTACAAAATTAATTCCACAGTTGCTAATAATAATCCAAGTACTAAGTCAATAAAAAACTTATCAATTTTAATAGAACTTCTAAGCGTTAATGGTAAGAGTGCTAGAAAAAATAAACAAAAACCAATTACTAATCCAAATGTATAACCAATTCTTTGTATAATTCCTCTTCTTGAATTAATTAAAATTAAGTTAAGAATTAAAATAATATAAAATATTAAAAAAACTTTTACAACTTTTCAACCAAATTTATTAATAGTATCTAAGCTAGATTAACTTATTTGTTGTAATCATGTACCTAGTTCTCTTAAAGATTTATATCCTTTTAACATTAATGATTTTAATGAAATCATAAAAATACCTAATACCATAATTGATATTAAATTTATTAATAATAAATATACACTCACATTTGATCATGTTTTTGAAACTCTAATCATAATTTCTCATTAATTATTTAAATAACTATATATAACCTTTAAAAGTATAACACTTTAAAACAACACGAGAATAAAAAAAGTCCAGAGATATAACTCTGGACTAAAACTATTTAAGGGTAAAATAATTTTAAATTTAACAACTTGAATTGTTCTAGGTACTTATTTGCTTTTTTCAAAGCTCTTTTACAAGTAGCATTAACTTGTAAGTTTCCTGATCCCACCCTTACACCCTTTACTTTTTAAAAGTAACTGGAAACTTGGAGATTTTATATTTAATATAAGTTAATAAAATCAATACCTTTAATTAACTATTTTTTTTATTCCCTATTTTCTAAAATTACATTTTTATTATCTTCGTAAGTTAATTTACAACTTCTTACAAATATTATTATCAATTATTAATAAAAATAATCAATGATAATATGCTAACATAAAATTGTTTTTATTTTTTTATATTTCTTTTAAGTTTTGAAAAAATTAGTTTTTTTTTTTTTTTGGTATATTTAATACTATTTAAATTTATTAAATTCTTTAAACTTTAGAAACTCTCTTATATTTTTTAAATTAAACTAATATTTTATTTATTCTCGAATTAATTCAAATTATTATAGTGCTTAATTAATATATTATTTTTGACTTCCTTGTTTTAAAACTTTAATTTTAAAATACTAGTTTTCAAAATTATATGGAAAATTTAATTTTAAAAAGATTTTTCATCCTGGATTTGGTGAATGATTAGGATATATTTTTCAATATTCCTTTTGTGCTTGTTCATAATTATCTGCTTTTATTATATTATTTCTAACTAAATACATAAATACTATACTTGCACTTCTATTAACTCCTCAAATACAATGAACATAAATTTTTTTATCTTTAATATTAGTTTCAATTTGTTGAATTGCATCAAGTATTAAATTTTTATCCATATCTTCTAAATATGGATAATCTTCAAAATTATATAGTATTCTCTTTTTTTCATTTTGTATAAGCTTATTTAAACCTTTTTTTGGACTTTGATCTTGAAAAATCTCTTGAGCACAACTTAAAATTAAATCAGAATCTTTTGGAACTGAATGCATATCTCCCAAATATAAATTATCTACTATTTTTCTACTCATATCATATCTCCTTTTTAGATTAATTTTTCTAAAAACCATTAAAAATTCTTCTTCATTATCTATAAATAAACAATCATACTCTATAATACTTTGATTTAAATTTTTATATTTTAAAATATTTACAAATATAAAATTGATTTCATCAATTACTTCGTGTAAAAAACAATTGATCAGTATTATAAATTTGTTTTTAATTAAATTAATCCTAATTTACTTGATTTTTATAAACATAAATTAATTAATTCTTCAGTTTTATAATTTTCTTTACTTTTTATATCACAATAACATGTCATGTTATTTTAATAAGATTATATTTAGTTTCTTTAAAAAATAACATTATTTTCCTCTTTTATTATAATAAAAAACTAGCTAAAAGCTAGTTTAAATATTATATATTTTAATCTTAAATTAATAAATTAATACTATTTTAAGATTAATCTAAGTAAAAAAATATAATCTTTATGTATTAAGCTTATTTATAATTAAAAATCAATATCATATTATTTTATAAAACAAAAAAAACAAAATAATATAATATTTTAATCTAATACTTCAAAAAAATATCGGTTATTTTTTCAAATCCCAAGTTCCAAGATCAATCAGTTTTTAAATTCAAAGTTATTTTATTCCCACCTTTAAATTAAAAGGCTCTTTTATTTTAACAATAAGAAAGAAAAAAAATGTAATTTTGAGCAAAATACAAATTATTTTAATAAATAAAAATATATTTTATTTATTTTATAAATAATTTTAGTGAAAAAAAATAGAAATTTAATTTATAATTGTTTAGAGTAATTTAAAAGGAATGATAACAATGAATTACAAAAAAAGTCTAAAAAAGTTAAAAAAATATTACTATAATTGATTTAATTTAACTCTAATGATACTTTTATTCCCTTTAGTTTTAATTTTATCAATGTTTTGTGCAATTATCTTTGTACCTTACTTATTTAAATACCCTAGAAAAGGCTTATATAAAGGTGTTGTAGAATTTAATACTTATGAACATCTACTTTATGATTTGAAAATTAAAAAAATAAGTAATTTTAATATAAAAAAAGAACAGATAAGAGATTTTAAGATAGGATCACTTAAACAAGAAATAAGTGCTTTAATGGTTAGAAATAAAAACAGTAAAAAATGAGTTATTGGTCTTCATGGATTTAAACGAAATAAATACATGGGTTTAAGAGGAATTTATCACTTTTATGATCAAGGTTATAATTTAGTTACTTTTGATGCTTTTGCACACGGTTTAACCTATGGAAAATACTCTGATTTTGGTTTAAACAACTCAAAAGTATTAAATGAAGTTATTAGTTGAGTCAAAAAAAGTTTTGATGTTGAAGAAATTGGTGTATTTGGCACAAGTATGGGAGCAACTAGTGCTCTTTGTTTTGCAAAAAAATATTATGAATTAAATAAGATTGATTGATTGATTGCAGACTGTCCCTTTGCTCAAGCAGTTCCCCAAATTAGATTCTTTTTAAAAAAATACATGAAACTTCCTTGATGACTAATGTCTTTAGGAATTAACTATAATTTTAGAAGATATGCAAAAAAAAGTATTAAAGAAGTTAACTTATTGTTAGGTTTTGAAAATATTGGAGATTTAAAAGTCCTATTTATTCATGGTAAAAAAGATGATTTTATAATGTATCAAAATTCAGTTGCTATGTATCATTTAAAGTTAATGACAGAAGACATTAAATTAAGTAAATTAAAATTATATGATAATGCAAAGCATTCAAGTAGTATGCACAAAAATATTGAAAATTATATAGAAACTACTATTAGCTTTGCTCAAAATTTACAAATATAATAAAATAAACATAATTAAAACACAGGTTATATATAACCTGTGTTTTAATTTTTTTAAATTATTTTATTATTATAAAACTTATTTATTTTTTATATGCATATATTATTTTTCAATCTCTTGAATAAAGTTATTAATTTCTCTTGTTGTTAAGAACGCATTTGGATCTTCATCTACATCTCTATAGATTATTTCAGTTTTCTTAGCTCTTAGTTCTTTAATTTCTGTTCTTAATTTTTCAACTTCTTGATTATTTTCAAAATCAATAGTTTTTTGATCTTCTAAGTCTTCTTCTAATTTTCTAATTTTTGCTTTTAAAGCTCTTTTTTCTTCTGAATTCAATTCATAACTTTCATCTTCTTGATTTCTTAAAGTCTCTTCTAATTTCTTAATTTTAGCTTTTAAAGCTTCTTGTTCTTCAGAAGTAGCTTCTAACTCTCTTATTTTTTGTTTTAACATTATTTTTTCTTCTGAACTTAATTCATCTCTTATATTTTCTTGAGTTTTAAGAGTTTCTTCCAATTTTTTAATTTTTGCTTTATATGCTTCTAAATCCTCTAAATCCTCTTCCAATTTTTTAATTTTTGCTTTTAAAGCTTTTTTTTCTTCTTCTGCAGTTTCATCACTTAAATGTTCTTGATTTTTTAAAGCTTCTTCTAATTTCTTAATTTTAACTTCTAAAGCTTCCTGATCTTTTAAACTATTTTCTTCTTGTTGTTGCTTGTTTTTTTCATTTAAAGAAGTTTCTAATTCTTGAAGTTTGGCTTTTCAAAAATCATTATTATTATTATTATTATCTACTTTTTTATTTTTTTGATTATTGAAATCTTTTATATTATCCATTTGATTAATTATTGGATTATTTTTAATGCCATTTTCATAAGTCATTTCATCTGGTTTTAGATACATATTTTTATTTGGAATTGGTAAATTAAAGTTTCTTACTTTTTCTGCATAATTCTCATAAGGCAATAAATTACTTATATTATTAACTAGTGAACAGTTATTTAATCTCATAGGAGGAAGATAATTATTTATAGAACCTTGATAGTTCAAAAATGACGCTACTTGTTGAGATTCAACAAGTGTCATAAACTTATATATAACATTCATAAATCTATCTACAACATAAAAAACTCGCCCATTTGAAAAAACATAATACATATTTTTGCCCCCTCTTACACTTTAAAAGAATAATCATTTATAAATGTACTAATAAATTATATACATTTATAAAAATCTTTCAATATAATAATACACAAAATTTTAAAAAAATTCAATGGTTTTAAGCTAAATACAAAAACTTCTCTTTTAAAAGAGAAGTTTTTTTTATAAATTATTCTTAAAAAAATATTTTAATAAACATTTAGCAATTTAACATAAAGACATTTGTAATAATAATACTAAAACTTCTACCTCTAATTAAAATGACAGCTATATTATTATTTTGATACTCTTTTTAATGATAATTTAGCTTGTTCTTTGCTTTCATCAGTTGAAATTACATAACCTTCCATTTGTTGACCTACAGTTACATAATCAGCTACATTAGTAACATAAGCGTCAGCAATTTCAGATATATGAATTAAACCTTTGTAGATTTTTCCATCAATTTCAGCATCACAGAATGCCCCAAAATCAACTATTTTAGTAATAGTAACGTTTACAATTGTTCCCATATTAAATTCTCCTTACTCAATTAATTATAAACTATTTTTATAATTTATAAGTTTTTTTAAATAAAAAAATGAAATATTTTTATAATCTGTACATCTTCATAAAAATATAATTTTTATAAGTATCAAAAAATAATCATTTATTAACTTTTATGATAAAAGAACAATTTTAAAATGGTCTTTCTCTTCATTAATTATGTATTTATTCAATTTAATTATCTATAAGTTATAAAAAGCCCCATCATTAAGGACTTTTTATAACTTGCCTATATTATTTGTTTTGATCTGAAAAAATAATATCAAAAGTTAAATCTTTTTTTGTTAAATATTCAAAACTATTATTTTGAGTATTAACTTTTACTAGAAATTGAGCATCTACTACTTTTAACTTAAAGCTATTATAAATTTCAAAAGTTCTAGAATTTATTCCTCTAATAATAGAAGTTCAATCTTTTGTTTCTGGAGAATAAAACTGAAATACAAATTTAGCTGTTTTAAATGTTACTTCTGAATTATCTAAATATTTTTTATCAACTCCAATTTCATTAATTAATGTTCCAGGAAATTTATTTATTATTTTTTGCATAGAAACTTCAGGTAAAAATGAATTAATTGCTCCATTTAACTTATCTGTAATTGTTGATTTTATTAACGGAATTGCTGCTTTAACTATTGGTTTTGCAATTGGAGAAAGATCCATTCTTTCAACAATTGCTTCTAAATAAATATCAGAATCTTCAAAAAATTTAATATTTAAATTTGGACTTAAGAATAATTCATCCAATTCTATAAAACTTTTTCCTTTAAAATCAAATAATCTATTAATAATTTTTAAAACCATTTCTCCAGGTACTACTTTAATATCTTGTAATACTTCATATAAATTATCATCAAAAACCTTTTTTGTTCCTTCAATTGGAATAGTCAAATCTAAATTTAAATGTATATATAAATTTAAGTTTTCAGTTTTTCTGCGATTTTTATTATAATCTAACATTAAATTAAATAATAATGAATCAATACCACTTTTAGCATTACTTGCGCTTAAATGATCTGGATTATTTTTTTCATTTATTTTTAATAAATTCGGATCCATATCTGCTATTAACTCTTTTAATAACATATAAACTAAATTATGACTTCCACCAAATTCAGGATCATAAGTTTTAGGATTTAGGAATTTGGCAAATATATGAACAATATTAGGTGATACATTTGCTAATAAATCTCCTAAAAAAAGCTTTTTATTTTGACCTTTTGAACCAATTTTAGCACTCATTTTCATTTTTAAACCACCACCTAAATCTTGATCCATTCCTATACTGTCTGGGTCAAAATTAAAAATATCAAATATATTTGTATCTAATAATTGTGATATTTTTATAAAAGTTTCTGGTTTTGTATCTGTTGCAGGTATTTTAATATTGTCTTGCACACCCATTACTTTTAAAGCTTCTCCAAGTACTTCAAAAAGATCTTTAAAATTTTTTCTAAAATTTTTATCAAATTCATTGTAAATATATTGACCATTTAAATCATCTGGATTTGCATCAGCTAATTCTTGAACATTCAAATTAACAATTTTTTTAATTGAATTTAAAAGAGTTGACATTCAATCAGATGAACTTTGACTTGATGAAGAACTATAAGAATTTGTAATATTTAATAATGATATAAAAGTATAAATTGTTCCTAAAGTTATTTTTAAAGGTATTCCCATTCCTGATAAATCAGCAAGTGGAATATCAATTTTTTTAGATTTATAATCTCCTACATTTGCATAACTGTTTGTTTGTAACATATTAACTAAATTTTCTATAACCTCATATTCAGGAATAGTTCAATCAAATACTTTTGTATAAATTTCTTTATCTAAGTAATTTAATCTTAAAAAAGCTTGACCATCAATTAACGAAGCATTCTCACCAAAATTAATTCCATCATTTCCTATTCCCTTTAATTAAGGAAGAGAAAATGAATTATTAGAATCAATTGTAATTGTAAAACCTTTCTCACTTATATTAGCTTGTTTTTTTAAATTATTGACTAATTCTTTTATTATTGTTTCATTTGAATCAAAGTTACTTTTTTGCACTTTATTTGTAGTGCTTTTAACTGACACATTTACAATAACTTTTTTAGAAACTATATTTTCTAATTTTTTTATAATTTGATCAGGTCCATTAACTATAAACTCACCTTTATTTTCATCTTGAGATTTATTTTGATCAAATATACTCTCATAATCGTTTTTATTTGTACAACTTATAACTGAAAGTTCTGAAACAGAAGTTAAAGTCATACATGACAATACTGTAAGTAATTTTTTCATTTTTTATTATCCTTTCTAACTGCTAATTGCCAACGAATCAACTGCTATTATTTTTGAAAATTGTTTATATGAAATTAATATAGTTATTAAATACATCACTATTAGAATTGAGAAAACAGCAAAAGGATCTCATCCTAAAAATTGATAATGAATTGCAAATGAATAATTAGAAGAAATATATTTCATTACTCTCCCTATTGCAAATCACGCTGTAATAAATCCAAATATAAACATTACAAAAATTGGCAGTATATAGATACTTATAATCTGACACATAATATATTTATCAGAGTATCCCAAAATTTTCATTGTAGCAATAAATTGAGTATTTTCTCCAATAATTAACACAGTAGTTATAATAATTATAGAAATTGAAATAATTAAAGCAATTACTGTTACTAAATAAATTATGACTCCTATAATTGCTTGAACTTGATCTAGTAATTGTCTTTTAAATTTCAATGAATCAAGTTTTTTTAATCCATTTTCACCATAACCTTGAATATAAGTTATTTTAGAAGTTCCAGTTTCATCAGTTTCTAAATTAGATTTACCCATCATACCAACTGTTCCATAATCACCAAATGGTTGAGTTCTAGAAGTATTTATAATTTGATCTTTATAATCATCTTTTATTGAATATTTGTAATTAAATATTGGATATTCATTTTCAAATAACTGTCACAAATATTTTGAAGCATACTTAAATCCATTTGGATTATCATAATAATCTGATAATTTTAAAAACATATTAATGTATTCATCATAAGGATTATCTGCTCCAGTAATAAATTTGTCACTCTCTTCACTTGTTCATTTAACCAATAAGAAATTGTTATAATAGCTTACAAATTTTTCTCATTGATTTTTGTTAATTTTATCCATAATACTTTCATCATAGAAATTTTTTAAAGCTTTTCCATCTCTTCACTCATTTAAAAAGAAATTATTAAAGAAATATTTTTTAACTTTATCATAATCTAAAATTTTATTAGCACTATCATTTGAAACTCAAGCTTTTGAATCTCCATAATTTTGAGTAATACCTACAATAATAAATTTTTGATTTTTTCCTGTTTGAGCTTTTTTAATTTCAGAGTTATCAGCTGCTTTTTGAATATCTGTTTTTTGAGATATTCCTGCTAAAGTATTAGAAGCTACATTGTATCCATTTATTTTAGCCACTGATATTGTCGATTCAGAATCTCAACTTCTATTTGAATCATTATAGGAAAAATAATTTTTTTTATGTTCAGAAATATAATCATTTGAAGTTTGAGTTGCATAATTATATTTTGATTTAATTCCCATTTCAACATTTTCTAAACTAATTGCTTTATTTTCTTTATCAACTAATTCTTTTTTTAAAACTGATATATCTATTACATCTTTTGCATTTAAATTTAATTTCTCTGCAATAGTTGCATTAACAACTATTGGAGTATATTGTTTATATTCATCTGTTAATCTTTTAAATAAATTTTGACTTAAATCATTTCCTTTTTTATCTAAAAGATCTACTGCTTTTGAACCTTTATTAATTCCATAAATTTTAATATTTTGTAATTTACTATTTGAAAAATAAGTTCCATTTATCATTGTTCCCAATTCATCTATTTGTTTATTGTAAGGAACAATATTTGTTGTAATATTATAATTTGTTCCTTCCAATAGTGCTTTTTTAATACTTTGTTGAGCAACACTATTTGCTTGCTGATAAGTGGCTTCAGTTAACATGGTTCCTATTTTAGATTCAAAGTTTATTCAATATCATAAAATTAGATTTGTATTAAAAGTTTTAAACTCTTCTTCAGTTCAATTAACATTTTCTAAACTAATTGCTTTATTTTCTTTATCAACTAATTCTTTTTTTAAAACTGATATATCTATTACATCTTTTGCATTTAAATTTAATTTCTCTGCAATAGTTGCATTAACAACTATTGGAGTATATTGTTTATATTCATCTGTTAATCTTTTAAATAAATTTTGACTTAAATCATTTCCTTTTTTATCTAAAAGATCTACTGCTTTTGAACCTTTATTAATTCCATAAATTTTAATATTTTGTAATTTACTATTTGAAAAATAAGTTCCATTTATCATTGTTCCCAATTCATCTATTTGTTTATTGTAAGGAACAATATTTGTTGTAATATTATAATTTGTTCCTTCCAATAGTGCTTTTTTAATACTTTGTTGAGCAACACTATTTGCTTGCTGATAAGTGGCTTCAGTTAACATGGTTCCTATTTTAGATTCAAAGTTTATTCAATATCATAAAATTAGATTTGTATTAAAAGTTTTAAACTCTTCTTCAGTTCAATTAACATTTTCTAAACTAATTGCTTTATTTTCTTTATCAACTAATTCTTTTTTTAAAACTGATATATCTATTACATCTTTTGCATTTAAATTTAATTTCTCTGCAATAGTTGCATTAACAACTATTGGAGTATATTGTTTATATTCATCTGTTAATCTTTTAAATAAATTTTGACTTAAATCATTTCCTTTTTTATCTAAAAGATCTACTGCTTTTGAACCTTTATTAATTCCATAAATTTTAATATTTTGTAATTTACTATTTGAAAAATAAGTTCCATTTATCATTGTTCCCAATTCATCTATTTGTTTATTGTAAGGAACAATATTTGTTGTAATATTATAATTTGTTCCTTCCAATAGTGCTTTTTTAATACTTTGTTGAGCAACACTATTTGCTTGCTGATAAGTGGCTTCAGTTAACATGGTTCCTATTTTAGATTCAAAGTTTATTCAATATCATAAAATTAGATTTGTATTAAAAGTTTTAAACTCTTCTTCAGTTCAATTAACATTTTCTAAATCAATTGAATTAATATCTTTTTCTTTAAAAAAAACTTTTTTATTTTCCATTTCAAAATTTTTTTCTGCAAATTCTAAAACCATTGAGTTTCATTTTGCATTTGAATCTGATGAGTTTTTATCATATCCATAAAATAATCTATTATTTCCTTTTGTAGCTAATTTAAAAGGAGTTTTTACATTTTGTTCAGAATAAATACTGTTAGTTGAAGTTTCAAATAATTGATTGTCAAAATTAATTTTTTTGATTTCTTCAACATTTAATTTATTTTGACTCTCATTTAAATATTTTTTAGTAATATTTAATGGCAAAGCATTTACATATTTTTTATAAAAGTTTTGAAGTTCTTTTGATATCTCTACAACATTTTCTTTATTGTCATCAATACTTTGTTTAATTGATTTTATTGCTATTTTTTCAACACCATCAACTAAGTTAGCATAGTCAGTTCATTGATCAATAATTGAAGCTATTGCATCATAAAGAACTCCTTGTGTATCTCTAGAAGGAATAGTTACTTCATCTAATTTTTTTAAATATTCTAAAGACATATTTTTTCAATTACTATAATTATTCTTCGCTATTTCTTTGTATAAATCAAAATTAGAACTAATATCATTGCTTATTAAATCTTTAATTATTTTTTCTGTATCATAAATATATTCTGTTTTAGAAGCATTCGATTTTAAAGGATAAGATGTTATATACTTTTGTTTTGAATTTGTAGCTTCTGAAATATCTGTTACTTTGTTTTCTTGATTATAAGTTCAATTATCTTTTTTATTAGGATTATAAGTTTTTAAAAATGTTGAATGATTATTTGAAATTGGTTCATTAAATTCAACTACATCATTATAATTTAAACCTGTAAAGTTTGAAGTTTTATTTTTTTGTAAAACTATTGGAACTATTACAGATGATGAAATTAAACTTATTGAAACAAACAGTGTTGCAAAAGTTGCAAGAATTTTTCCTGTTGAACTCATCAATAAAGCTGAATGTAATTTTATTGTTGGATTTGAATTTTTGAAAAGATATTTAAATCCTCTTCCAACTTTTGTATTTGTTTTTGCAAGATTACCTGCTAATAATTTTAATGCACTTTCTTTAATAACAAGATAGGCTATTAATAAAGTTAAAGACATTATTATAAATAATACAAATGTAAATATTAAAATAGATTCGCCTATTACTGGATTAAATTTTAAAAAGTGAATATTAAAATATGTAGCAAATAAATTTACAATTTGATTTTGAAGTAACAATGTAAGAATATAGGCAAAGATAAAACCAAATAAACTTATAACTATTGAAGGTGATATAAAGAACATTAAAAGTGAAAAGTCAGAATATCCCAAAGATTTAAATGTTCCAAGTTTTGCTCTTGTCTCTTCAATTTGTTTTTTAATTATTAAAATAATAATAAAGAAACTTATTAGTACTAGAAGTATTAATAAAAAAGCTGAAAACATTCAATAAACTCAGATTACTTGTCTATAAGTTGCAGTTCTAAAATAATATTTGTACTCTGCATCTCTTAAAGAATAAAACAGTTTAGCATTTTTAATATTTAAATTTCCATAATTAATTCATTCTTGATTAAAAGCTCTTAAATAATACTCTGAATTATTACTTTTGCTTTTAAATTTTCCTGAAAAATAGACTTCTCTATCTTTTTCAGATTCTGGGTTTAATTTACTGCTTGCAAAATTATAAAGATAAAGTTGCATTTTACTTCCTTGCTCAGATTTAATATTTACTTTATTTAAACCAAAAATTGAAGGAGCAACATAGACTACTAAGTTTCTTTTAGTAGAAGGAATTAGTGAATTAATCTCTGTAACAGGATAGACAAAATCAGCTTAAGCTCCAAATCCTATTACTTGAAATCAAACTTGATCTTTATATTCACTTGTTTCAATTCTCAATTTTGAATCATTAATACTTACATTATTTCCAAAAGATAAATTATTAATATTATTTTTTACTAATAGTTCATTTCCATAAATATCACTTGTAAGTCTAATAATATCTCCTCTTTTAATATTATTTTTTTAGCAAAACTTGATTGAATAATAACTTCTCTTGGAGCTAGTTTAATATCAGAAGAAAAATATTTATCTTTTGTTTCATCTTCTAAAATAATTTTGTCTACCATTACTTTTTCTTCTTTTGTCTCTTCAAATTTCTCATCTACAATAGAAGTTTTTGTTATAGCTTTAATATTTAAATCTTTATTATTTAACTTGACACTTAAAAAAGTTCTTCCCTCTGTTCTAGATCAGTTAAAATAACTATCTCCTGTTACAACACCTTGTGAGTTTTTTATTCCCTTTCTAGATAAAGAATTTATTAAATATTGAGAATATAAATCTTGATTTGAGAATTTATCAATATCTTCTCCCCCAATTCAATTATGCTCATCAAAAGAAATTCTTGCAGAGTTTGCTTCATCAACTATAAAGTCATGTTGAACAGATTTATTTAATAAATCAGTATAACTTTTATCGACTCTATTTTGTACAACAAATATTGACATACCTGTAAATAAAGCAACTGTTACTAAAAAACTTAAAACCAATAAATGTCCTAAATTTTTTATATTTGTTTTAAAACCTGATTTTATTATTAAAAGCATCTTACTTTTCTTTTTCATTATTATAAGACCTCGATACTATTAATAATAATTGATCATGATGATTGAAATGAACTGCACCCTGATCATGTTTCAAGTTTAGAAGATATTTTTATTTTTATTACAATATAATCAATTGAATTGGCACTTATTTTGCTAATTGAGTAATAAAAATTACTTATAAAACTTATATTTTGACTTGATCCACAAAAGAAACCACTTTTAAATGAAACAGGAATAGAAGTAGAATCTCTAAGAGATTTTTCTCCAGATTGACTTGCTTGTGAAAGATCATAAGAAATATTAATATTTTCTTTATCATATTTTTTTAAATCTGCTGCTGAAACAGCTGATTTTGCTGACATTTTTTTAGCTTTTGTTGATAAGTTAAAATTAATATTGGTTTTACCAGCATTTATTAAACTTTCATAACTATCTGGAATTGCATAGCGCAATTCAAAAGTAGAGTTATCTGGAGTTTGATACATTGTTGGTACATCTTGTTTTGAATCAAAAGACTCTCCTGTTAAGTTTCCATTAACTGCATTTTTAAAATCAAAATCATTTATTTTCTTAAACATTGTTTCATAAATTATTTTTACTTCACCAAAATAATTTAATGATTTTTCTTTTGCTTTTAAATCTATACTTGTATAAGTAGGTTTAGAAAAATAAACACTATTTTCATTAAAGTTTGTTCCATTTTTATCTTTAATTTTTTGAATTATATCTGAAGTCTTAATTCAATAAATTTTTCCTAAATTTTTTGTTATTATTAAAGACGAAATATTTTCTCTTTTAATATTAAATTTCAAATTTGCAATACCATTATAATTTTTAATTTGTAATTCAAATTTTACATCTTTAATTAACATATCATTTAATCCAAATTCTCCTATTTGAACTTTACTAATAGTAAAATCTGAATTAGGTAATTTTTTTAATAAAGGATTAGAATTTTTAATAGCTTCAACAATTAGTTGATCTCTTTTTTCAGTTTCTTCACTATAATTTGAAATATTTCCAATACTTTTTTCATTTACAATAACATTTATATCATCAATTTGAAAAGTTAAATTAAATCTATTAGCTAAATTTGGATTTGAAATAATAGCTGAATTTAAATCAAAATCTATTTTAGAACTATTTACCTGACTGTATTGTGCAAAAATAGGATTTAACTCTTTTACTTTTGATAAAATTGCATTTTTATTAAGTTGATTTAAAATACCTAAATTTGTATTTTTAATTAAAACTGCTATATCACTAACATTATAAGCAACAATTAAAGTATTTCCTTCTTGGAAATTTACAATTTGATTATTATGTTTTATTGATATAGTTGCATTTTCTGGAGTTTGTTTTGATGTTTCTGAAATTACTATTTGATATTGTTGATTAGATAAAAATGAACAATCTTTATTTATTTCTAAAATTTTATTTGAAATTCATAAAGAACTAATATCACTTGTTCCTCCTAAATCTGTGTTCATAAAAATTCCATCAAGTGAAATTGATTCATAAGTTAAAGTTAACTCTTCTTGTGATTCTCTTGATTTTTTAGCTCATCTTAATTTAATTTAACTTAATGATGAAACTTATAAATCAATATCATTAATAAAATCCATTCCAGCAATATTAGGATTTAATTCTTTTATTTTTTCAATAATTGTTGTTGATTTAATATTTTTTATTTTTCCAAGTTCTTTATTTTTAATTAATCCACTTAAACTTGTGATTTTAAAATTAAAATCAAAAGTTCCTGTATAATTTTCTACAGTTATTTTTATTTTTTTCAAAGTTAAAGCTTTAATATATATTTTTTTATCTTTTAATATTGGATTAACTTCTCTTATTTTTTTAGTTAATCCCTGCTCATTTATATCTGATATAGATCCTAAATTTGAATTTAAATTTAAAACATCTATACTTTGATAACCCTGATTACTTTCTTTAACATCTTCTCCAACTTTTTTTGCTTCATCTTCATTTAGGTTTGGTTTGTATTGTTCTAAACTTCTAACAAATCCCTTTACAACTAGCATACTAGGTGCTAATACTGCACAAAAACCAATTGCACAAACCCCTGATAAAATAAGTAATTTTTTCATAATTTACACTCTTTCTTAATTTTTTTAAAAATAAATAAGAACAATTCTTATTTTAAAAATTAAGCAAGTGGAATAACAATTTTCTTTTTAATTATTAATAAAATTTTATTTTTCATAAATACGTAATTAAAAAATACAAAATAATTAATAAAAAAATTAAATACTTTTTTAATTTGATTAATTAGTTTTATTTTTACTTTTCTAAAAATTAGTCTAATTGATTTTATAATAAAAAGTGAAGCATCAAAAATAAAGAAATTAATTGGTTCAAAATCAATTAATAAATTTCTTTTTTTAAGTATTTTATAGCAAATAGCCATTATTAACAAACTTATGATTAGAATAAAGTTTATTGAAAATAATACTAAAATAGTTATTAACTGATCATTATTTCTTCCATTTATCTCTTTATTCGTAAAAAAGAAAACTGTAAAGAATATAATTAGAGGAACTATTACTAAAATAAGCTTTAAAAGAAAAATACATCTAGTTCTCTTTTTATAAAGTTTTATAAAACTAAATCAATCTATTTTTTTATTTT
The DNA here is from genome assembly GCF_964020005.1 of Spiroplasma endosymbiont of Atherix ibis. NCBI lineage: Bacteria > Bacillati > Mycoplasmatota > Mollicutes > Entomoplasmatales > Spiroplasmataceae > Spiroplasma > Spiroplasma endosymbiont of Atherix ibis. Next base: position 511,293 of record NZ_OZ026474.1, on the reverse strand, counting down.
TAATAGTAATAAGAATTGATAAAAAATTTACAAATAAATACATTAATAAACAAATTAAAAAAAAGTTATTAATTAACATTTTATTTGCAAATAAAAAAGAATTACTTTTATAATTTAATAAAAATAATATATAAACTAAAATTAAAGCATAAGATACAAGCAAAGAAAAAAATTGTTTTTGATTAAATAATTTAATTTTTGAAAACATTTCTTTCTCAACTCCTAGTGTTTAATAATTTTTAAGATTTTAACACAAAAATAGTGTTTATAATGCTATTTTTATTTATAATTATACTTATAAATTCTTTTTAAAATTATAAATATTTTAGTATTTTATAATTTTAATTTATATTTTTCTAGTTTTTTTTACTAAGTAACCCCATTCTAGCAACCAGATATATTTTCTTATTTAAAATAAAGCACTTAGTAATTTCTTAATTCTTTTTCTTTTTTTAAAGAATTTTATAAAAAAAATAAGTAAGAAGGTTCCCCCTATAGAGGGGATGTTTTTTTTTATCATTTTTTATTTATTCTAATTCTAGACTGAGTTGAAAAAAGTAGGCATTAAAATTTATGTAAAATATTTAAAAGGAAGAAAAAAATATGGCAAAACTTGGTCAAAAATTTAGTAAATATAGTGAAGAATTTAAAGTAAATGTAATACTTTATGCAAATGAAAACGGTGTAACAAAAGCTTATAAAAAATATAAAGTGCCAATGGGAACAATTGGAACCTGACAATCAATCTATAGAACAGATAATAATTTATGCATTAATACAAAATCTAAAGAAGATAAATCAGAATTAGAAAATTTGAAGGAGAAATATGAATCCTTAAAAAAGTCTTTAACCTCATGAGAAATTACATGTCTAAAGAGGAAAAAATAGATTTGATTATATAAAATACGATATTTTAAAAGTATTTAATGATAATAGAAAGTAATTTGGATATAGACAAGTTTCAAAAGAACTATCTCATAAATATTCAACATATATAATTCGAAAAGTAATGCGAGAAAATAAAATTATAGCTAGATTTGCTAAAAATCAATTAAAAAAAGCAAATAAAAGAAAACTACAAAATTCAAATGTAGAATATCAAGATCTTGTTCAAAGAAAATATAGTGCTGTCAAAGAAAAATACAAAATTTTATATACAGATATTACTTATTTAATTTGAAAAGGAAAGAAAGCTTATAAATCAACAATAATTGATAGATTCATAAAAGAAGTTATTTCATCAGATATTTCTTATAGAATGTCTGCAAAATTTGTAATTGCTACTTTAAAAAGAGCAATTAATGTTATTAAAAAAATAAAAGATCCGAGTGGAATAATTATTCACTCAGATCATGGAGTTCAATACACAAGCAAAACGTGAAAAACTGTTTGTGATTCGAACAATTTAATTATATCAATGGGAGCGAAAAAAACATGTGCAGATAATATTGTTATTGAAAGTTATCATTCATTATTTAAAAAAGGAACAATTCATAATAATAAATATGAATTACTTGAACATTATATAACTGATGTTATTGAATGAGATAAATGATATAACTCCAGAAAATCTCAAAATAGTTTTTTAAATATAGAATGAAAAAATAAAGATGTCTTTTATGGCACAATAACTATATAAATTAAAAAATAGGCATATTTATGCCTACTCACTTTACCTTTCCTTAAAATATAATCTTACTACTATCATAATTAGTTTTAAAATAAATATTCATTTCTACTATTCCAAATAAACTAAATGTCAAATAATTAATATTTGCAAAAAAATAATTTGGACTATCATATAATCTAAAGAATCCATTAGTTTCAGATGATCTAAATAATAAGTTATTAAATATAAAGTCATCAGCTTTATCAGTATTTACTAAATATAAAATATTAGAACTTTTAAAAACATTTCTTGTCATATCCAATAAACTCAAACTTTTCTCTAGCTCTATAAAATAAAACTGTTGATAATCCTGCAAGATACTATTTACTTCTTTAACGCTTTTATCTTCTGCAATTGCATTATTTCCTATATATTTTCAAATACTATCTCTTTTTTTATAATTCATATTAAATAAAAATTTTTTATTATCTGCTACTTGAGGAGCTCAAAGTTGTTTATAAATACCAAATAATTTCAATGATAAATCTATAAAACTATCACTAATCTCATCATTTTCTCCATTCATTGAATAAGAAATTGCCAACTTAAAATCAGGTAACTTATGCATATAAGAATTTTGTCCTTCTCCAATTCTAATAACCGGACCAACAAAATCAGCATAACCCATAGCCACTGCTAAATCATAGTAACTATCAGTTACCTTATAATTTTCAACTTCCACAGAACTTAAAAATTTATTTAAAAACTCATCTTGAGCAGAACTATATTTCACTCTATTTTTCTGCAAAGCTCTTGAATTAAATACTACTTTCAAAGTTTCTCTTATTAGCCCTTCATCACCTAAAAGAATTTTTGATATAGTTTCTGTATATTGACCTTCTTTTAACTTTATAGCATTTTCTTTATCAAAATTGTTCATAATCAAATACTCTTTATTCTCTGCTAAAAAATCATTTGATCTATATATACTTCTTTTACTATAACTAATATCTAATGTTGGAAAAGCAACTTTAAAATACTTATCTTTAAGTAACTTCAATAAAGCCTGATGAAAATCTTCACTATTATTATAATATTTTTTTAATTGAACATTTGAATTTACATAAGCTTCATAATCTTGTTTTTCTCCTTTAATATCACTTCACTTAAAATTCACATACTTTTGTGTTTCTTGTGAAATAAACATATCCTTTGCAATATTTTTATACATTGCCTCTCCTACTTTTTTAAACGACTCACTTTCTGTTGAAGTATACTTCAATGTTCCTGATTGTTTAAATTTCTCAACATCATTAAGTCCTTTATAATTAGTCACAATATTATAATCAACTACCACATTACCTATATAAATTCCCTCAACCACTTCTCCTGAATTTATTTCAAAATTATCATTAAAAAGCAACTCAACATGTTCAAAAACCGAATACACCTCATCTAAAATAATTTTATATTAATTAACCTTTTTTAACTCATTTAACTTCTGTTTTAACAATTTAATTTGAAATAATTTCTCAACATCACTAGTCAACTCTTTTTTGTGTTCAACTGTTAATTTATTCTCTAATTTTGAGAATTTCTGAATATTTTCTTTATTTAAAAATTTATAATCATTCTTTAAATCTTCTACAGTAATCAAATTACTTGCAACCTCTTTTTCATAATGTTGTGTTCATATCTTTGTCACATCCTTTTCAAAATTTCGAACAACCTGAGCAATATCTTTTTTAGATTATTCTGGTTTCTTCTCAGATTTTGCACCACACGCAATCACACTAATAGTTGATGAAGCAACAACCCCTACTGTTGCCAATACACTTAATAACTTTTTCATATTTTCCTCCTTTTTTAAGATCTTTAAAAAGTAAATAAACAATTCAAATTGATATCAATGATTATATAAAAAAAAAAAAAAAAGCAATAAACATCGAAAAATAAATTTTAAAATTTTAGACTTAGTTGAAAAAAATAGGCATTAAAGATTTATGTAAAATATTTAAAAAGAGGAAAATAAATATGGCAAAACTTAGTCTAAATTTTTAAAAATATAATGAAGAGTTTAAAGTAAATATAATACTTTATGCAATTGAAAATTGTCTAACAAAAGCTTATAAAAAATATAATGTTTCAATCGAAATAATGGAAATTTAACAATCAATATATAGAAAAGATAATAATCTATACATTAATACAAAATATAAACAAGATAAATCTGAAATAAATCATTTAAAGGAGAAATATGAATCCTTAAAAAAATCTTTAGCCTCATTAGAAGTTACATTTTTAAAGAGAAAAAAATAGATTTCATTAAATCAAGTGACTATAAAACAATAATTAAGGAACTACTTGAATTATTAAATTTAAAAAAATAAATTGAAATAAATATAAAAATTATTATTTTATAAATAAAAAAATAAATTTAATTATATAAAATACAATATTTTAAAAGTATTTAATGATAATAGAAAGCAATTAGGATATAGGCAAATTTAAAAAGAACTGTCTCATAAATATTAAAATAGTTTTTTAAATATAGAATAAAAAAATAAGGATATATTTTATGGGACAATAATTATATAAATAAAAAAATAAATATAAATGCGCCTACTCACTTGAACTTACTTTATATTAATATAAAACTCTCTAATTTTTTAATAAAATTGCAAAGCTAGATAAAATAGATATTCTTTTAAGAATATTAAATATATTTCAATATTCTTGTGAATTAGGTTCAAAAATATTATGAATTTTACTATTATTTAATTGTTTTTCTTCTATACTTTCTAAAATTAATTCTGAACATTTTTCAGTATTTTCAAAGTTACTTGAGTTTTCAAATAAATGTAAAATATTATTTATCTTTTCATTAAAAAATAAATCCTTTTCAATATTTTTTATCTCTTTATAATAATTTGTAATAATATTTTTAATATCATTTAAACATTCATTAATTTTCAATATTTTTTTACCTTTTTTTAAATTATCATAACTAATTTTAATTCATCTATCTAATAATTTTGATATTTGAAAAATTGAAATTATATTAGGTCAAAACTTATGTCTATCAATTATTTGATTTTTATTCAAATTTAATAATATATTTCAATAATCATTATAATAAAAAGCAATTAAATCTTTGCCTTCATTAAATTTATCTAAATATTGCATTTTATTAAAGAAATTAAAGATTTTTAAAAAATCCTTATCTAATAAATTATAGTGATTCATTAGTTTTAATTGTTCATCTAATAAAATTTGAATTGTATGAACAGCAGGTTCAAAAAAATTAAATACTTCTTCAATTTCTTCTTTTTTAAACTCATATTTACCCAACATAAAAGTATTCCTTTTCTTTATATATTATTAATATATAATAAAAATATCAATTTATAGAAAGTTTGATAAAATGATTAATAATTTTAAACCTTTTAAAATAAGTGAAAATGATATTAATAATTTAAAAAATGTTAATCCATATTGAGATAGAAACGTTAATAAAAATGTTAAAAAACTAAGAATTTGATTAATTAAATTTAATAAAAATATGGAAAGCTTTAAAATTGAATATACAAATGATTACAATAAATATATTGTTTTTTTTCAACAAATAGAAAATTATTTAAATTTTTATAATCAAAAATTTAAATTAATAAATACTAATTTAAGATTATTATCAAAATTTCATAAATTAATTGTAGACTATGTTTCTATATTGGGATGAGCAAAGTCAATTGAATTAATTTGTAATTATTTTAGTGATATAGAAAAAAAAGATATTAGCAAAAAACAAAAATATGGATTAGAATTAATTAATAATTGTATTATTAAATATTTTGAAATATATAAAAAAGAAATTGTAAAAATTGTAAAAAAAGATGAATATATAGATTTGCTATGAGAAAAGATTTTTTTAAATAAAGAAACAATTACAATTATAGATTTTATTGCTCGAGAAATTATGAAATATTGTAAAATGTTAAAGAAAAAAAATAAAATAACTGAAAAGAATTTTATAGATGTTAGTGTTTTATCAATTGAAATAATAGTATTTACAAATACTATCATTCAATATTATTCAAGATTCTTATCTAATGTATATTAAAAAACAACTTTAATTAAAGTTGTTTTTTAATAATATTTTTTTAAATTCTATAACTAAATTATTTACTTCCTCAATTATTTCTTTATAAGAGTTTTCATCTTTAGTGTTAAAACCATATTTTTTAAATAATTCAGTCACTTCTAAATTTCCACCTTATTTAAGAAAATTAATTACTTGATTTGGATTATTTGTTTTCTTAAAATCAGAGTAAAGTTTAAATGAAACAGCAATAGAAACTGCATACTTATAAATATAAAATGGTTGATCAAAAAAATGAGAAACAGATATTCAACTTGTTTTATAACTTTCATCATTAAACTTATCTAAAATTGATTTGCCCAAAATTTTTCTAATAGTTTCTTTTAAAATTTCATAAATTTTTTAAAGTGTTAATATTTCTCCATTTTCACTTGCTTCATAACATTGAAACTCAAACTCTGCATCAGCAACAGCAGAAAAGAAATTATTAAAAATAAATTCAATTCTATTTTGAATTAATTTTAATTTTCTATTTTCATTTTTCTCATTTTTTAATAAATAATCAAATAATAAATGCTCATTAAATGTTGAAGCTACTTCTGCAATCATATTTGAAAAACTATTTAATGGTTTAGGTTGATTTTGTTTTGAAAATAAATTATGAACAGCATGACCTATTTCGTGTGCAAGTGTTGAAATAGAATCTATATCACTTGTAAAATTCATTGATATAAGCGAATCATAACTATAAATATTTACAGTAAAAGCTCCTGTAGATTTATTTTTATCTTCAAAGTAATCAATTTTATTATCTGATCAATAATATTCTAAATTAGTAATATATTCTTGTCCTAAAACTTTTAATGAATTTCTGATTATGTTTTTTGCATCTTCTACTAAATAATTTACTTTTTCGTTCTTTCCAAGTTCTAAATTACAATGAGTTCCATAAAATTTTTCTAATTTTAAATAATCTTTTATAATTTGATAATAACTATAAAAAACTACACTGAGTTTAAAAAAGTAATCATTAATTAAAAAAAACCATTCGTTAGATTTATAATATCATATAAATTTCAAACTAACGTAAAAAATTACAAAACCTGGTTTTATTTTTATTTACAATGTTTTTTACCATTTAATAAGTTTTTTAATAAATTCTGTAGCTATTTTCTAGATTCTTATATTGTATATATAATTCATTTCATTCTTCAACATCTTTTCAATATTCTTCAATAGACTCATAATTATTATTATGTATAGTACCTTTCTTCAAATGTGAATGAAAAATTTCAATTATTACATTATCTGCACATGTATATGCGTTTCCTTTTGATATAATTAAATTGGTACTTTTACATTTTTCTATGAAGAGTTTTGAAAAGTATTGAAGTCCGTTATCCGAATGAATTATCACTTCATTTGGATTTTTTGTTTTTTTCAATGCATCTTTTAAATTAGAAATTACTAAATTTGTATCTTCTTTCATACTTAATTTATAATCAATAATATTTAAAGAATAAGCATCTATAATTGTAGATTGGTAAAATTTTTTACCTTTATAAGCATGTACACTGATATCTGTATATCAACATTGATTTTCTGCAGTCCATTTATTAAATTGACGATTAACATGGTCAATTGACTTAAATCTTGGATTATTTTTAATGCTTGCTCTTCTTTTCATTCTACGTTCTGCTCTTATTGCATATTTCGATTTTAATTTTCCAAATTTCATAATTCTTTTAACTTTAGTTTCTGATGCTTTTGTATTTATTAATATTCATAAATATTTAGCTATTCTTCGATAACCAAATTGGCATCTTGATCATATAAATACTTGTTGAACTTTTTCAAGAAATTTCATATCTTTTTTAAACTGTTTTGCTTCTGTAAATTTAAAATTTCTGTACTTTTATCAACTTTATCTTTTGACTTTAAGTGCTTCAAGTAATAAATTAATCTTATATTTTTTTCTTCATTTTTTAATGACTTCAATTTTTTTTCTTATTTTTTCATTACAGAAGCAAGAGACTTTTTCCATAAGTTCACACTTATTTTTTCAAAATTCAAGTAAATCTTCTTCATTACCTGGTTGTCTTCCAGATTTAGTATTTAATTTTCCAAATTTATAACTTCTTATTCAAGATTCAATAGTATTTCTATTAATTCCAAATTTAATAGCTATTGTTCTGACTTTTTCATTTTCTTTTAAACATTCTTCTACAATAGATAATCTAAACTCTTTACTATATTTATTAAATTTTTGTCCTAATTTTGCCATAATATCACCTCACAAAAAAATTCTTATTTAAATAAGAATCTTATGTTTATTATACTATTTTTAACAATTAAACAACCTATACCTAAAAAAACTTAAAGCATGTTCAGCTGCATTAATTGCATCTAATTTATTTTTTTTAGGCCTTTCATCTCTTAAATTTTTTTCAAGATGATTTTTACATCTAAATAATTGATCATATAAATAACCATGTGGCTTTATTAATATGTTTTCCCCATTAATATTTTGATAAACTACTAAATCATCAGAAAAAAATAATTTATTTTCTGAAAGTAATCTTTTTCACATGTAATGTCTATCTGCAATGCTTCATCCATATTTACCAGTAGATTTAAAAATACTAAATCCTTCTAAATTTTCTTTAATATAGCCAAAATCAGTTTCTAGAATTAATTTAATAAAATCTTTTACTGTTCTTGAATCTTGACCAATTTTAAATTTAGTATTTTCTTCAAAAGGTAATTTATTTATTGAACACATATACTTTTTAGAAATTTGAACAATGTTTTCGCTAATAGATTTAACTTTTAAAGTCATATCTTTAAATTTTTTAGTAGATATAGAATACTCATCTAAAATATAAACTGTATCTATAAAATCATCTTTAAATTCAAATCCTAAAAAAATTGTAATTGCATCATCACCATAAGTTGAACCATCAGCATAATCACATCCAATTGTTATTTCATCAAATCAAAATCTATTTTCTTTTTTTCAAAAAAATTCTTCTTTATTAAAAAAATGAGCATTTTGAACTAAATCTTTTCGATAAGAGTAAGTTTCTAAACTTCCTTCGTGTTCACCACCCATAAATAATGATTCATAGTGTTCTGGAAACTTTTCTTTAATTCCTTCTGCAAATTCTAGTAATTTTGGATTTAAATTATGTTCGTTAATTGCTGTTGTACCTCTTACAACTGTTGCTCCAACATTCATATATTCTGGATCTTCATCATATATCATTGCATTTTTTTCTAATGTTAATTTTCTCTCTTCATTTAAAGGTACAATGGCAGTTACAAATAATTGATAAATAATATGATTAACATCATGATTATTAAAACCAAAAATTACTAAATGCTTTTTATAAATTCATCATTCTTTAAATTTAAGTTCTTCATAAATTTCTAAACTTGTTGTTAAGTTCTGATCACGTACAATTTGAGTTAGCATATTTATTAATTGATAAATATAAGCTTCCTCATCTAAAATTGTTTCTTTAATAGGAATTACCTCATCAATTGCAAACATTCCTCATTCACCAACTTCAGCAGGAACACCTTCTCAGTTTGAAGTATTGTCAAAACCTACTATATTTATTATCCTTTTATTAGGTCAAATAAAATCACATCTATTATCTGAATCATGTTTTTTAATTTCTCTATTTTCAATAGCTTCTTTTATGGTTACACCATATTTGCAAAGTTCGTTTATTACTTTAGATAATGTTTTTGTATAACTTGTTCTTGCTGATTTATATGTGTATTTTGAAAGAATTACATTATAGTCTTCAAAATTACAAACATAAAATAAAGCTAACAAACAAATTAAATAAGACTTTCCAAAACCTTTTGCTCCACACAATACCATAAATAATGACTTTGTTGTAAATGGTTTTTTAAGCTTATCTAAAAATACTTTATACAAAACATCTATAGAAAAATTATAATTATTTTTTGTAGGCATTAAATCTTTATATTTCATTTATTACTTTTCCAATTCTAAATATATACATAGCAAAAAATAAAAATAAGTCAATTAATTAATTGAATTATTTTTATTTTAGAATGAAGGTAATAAAATGAATAATTCATCTAATGAAGAATTAATTAATTGACTTATAAGAGTTATTTTGAAATTACTGCATGAAAATGCTATTTTAAAAAGTTAACTATAAACAAGTATTTCTACTTGTTTTTTTCTAAAAATTTTGGGCGAAGGTTTTATGCGGAAAAAAATTTGTTGCGGCCGCATTCAAAGTTTATATAGATTCTATAATTCCAGTACACCGGTACTGTTGTAAGGCTACACCCGTACCTATGATACATATATTCTATAATACTTTTAAATAGGAGTCAACCAAATCTTTTTTTCGCGCAAAACCTGAGCCCGGAACATTATAAAAAAGATTAAATAAAAAGAATAGCTATGCTATTCTTCTATAATTTCTATATGTATTTTCAAATTTCATAAAAATTGATCGTGAAAATATTTTAAATCACCTTTGGTTTGTAAATGTTCTTCTATTTTTCCATCAATATACTCTATTTTAATAAAAATATTTTCTTTTTGTTTTTTTAAAAAAACCTGATTAACCAATTTAGGATTTAAAGCAAAACTTTCTTTACTTTTATAATCTTTTTCTCAAAATCCTCCATCTGGTCTTCTTTTTTCAAACCTAGCTCCCCATACTGGCATTCATTCATCATAATGTGTTGGATCAAAACCAATCAATGATTTTATATATTTAGCATATTCTTCTGGTGGTCCAATTCAATATGTGTTATCTGTATTATTAATAGTGCCATCTTTAAAATAAAATTTTATCTGAGTTCTATCTTTATTGTAACTAGCATCTTCTAATGTATATTTTTCAACCTTAGTTTTATCTAATACAATAATTAAACAATCAGCATATATTATAGGTTTTCAAAAACTTAAACTATTATTATATACCTCTTCTTGTAATCTATAAATTTTTACCATGTTGTTTTTCTCCTCACATCCAATTGTATTTTTAATAGCAACAACTCCGGGTATTAAACCAGAAAATGCTGTTAATAAACTTAAAGCTTTTTTCATAAAATGTCTCCTTATTTCTTTTATAATATCAAATTTATAAAAGAAATAGTAGAGTTGGTTTTATCAAATAAATCTAAATCTAAATTTATATTATTTTTATTTTGATCAACTAAAGTTATTCTTCACAATCCAGCTCCAAAAAAACTAGATAATTTAATTTCACCAATATTTATATTTAAGTTATTTTCAAATATAAATTTACCATTATTTGCTACTTTAGAGTTGGCTAGTGGATTAAAATCAATTATGCCATTACCATATTCATTTTTTAAAATTTCAATGTTTTTTTCAATATTTGAAAAAGTTTTTACTTGATATTTTGAATATTCGCCATTGGCAGTTTGCTGATCAAGAGGCATACTGCTTGGTATTGAAGCAGTTTCTATATTATTTCTCATTTCAGGAAAGGCATAATGGTTGTATTCTAATTTATGAACTGTATTCTTAGAAATACTTTTATTTATTGGTTCAAAATCTTTTTCTTTAAAATTAAAGTAATTAGATTTTAACTTAACATAAATATCTTTATACTCAACAAATCTTTTTGGATTATCAAGTTTATTTTGCAGTTCAAAATAATAAGGCAATAATATTTTATAATCATCATTATCTCCTTTATTAATTGAAAAATTACTTTTAATGTAACCTGATAACATTGCCATACAATTTTCAATTCTTTTAACTTTAGTTAAATTTGCATTAACTTCATCTTGGTTAATTCTCTTTCAACTCAATCATAAATTTGTAGTTACTGCATATCTGTCTTGACCTGCATATTTTTGACTTAATTTATATATATCTTCGTATTTTATTTGTTCAATTCATTTCCCATCTTTATTTTTCATTTCTGTTGCACCTTCAAATTCATAATCTTTTCAAAACGATTCAGTTAACATTGTCTTTAAAGTATCAAAACCACTTGTTGATTTATTAACATCTTTGCTAAAAGTATTTGCATCACATGAAACAACTTCTAAATGTAATTTAGTTCCAGGACTTCCTGATGGTTTATCTGGTGCATCAATTGGTGAAACAGTAACTTTTAAAGGAAATTCTGTTCTATTAAAACTAATAAGCTTACTATAATCATATCCTTCACTTATTCATGTTAAACCAGTTCAATGTCCTTTTTCTAAATAACCATGGTATGTATAATCTGTAGATTCAACATTAGTAATAAAAGCTGAACTTTTTTTACTCTCATCACCTAAATGTAAGAAATCTTGTAAACTAAACGACTCATTGTATTTAATTCCTTTTCCATGATTTTGATTGTCCAGGAAGGCAAATATATCTTTTAAAGGTATAATTTGATCACTTGATCAATAATCAACTAACGATAATACAGGTTCAGTTTGAAAAGGAAAACACAATTTGGGATAAATTTCAGTTCCTTCACTAGCTATTAAATTTGGAAATCTTCCATCTTCATCAACAACCTTTATATTACCAATTAAAGTACCTTTGGGACTAGTAACATGTATTTCACTAATTTTGTTTGTTACAGGCTCTGAAATAACTATTCTAATGGGTGCTGTTCTAAAACTTGATGAAAATTCTTCTAAAGATGAAAAACTCATTTGTATTCCTGAACCATCAATATCAGGAGTTATAACCTTTCCAATATATTGTTTAAGACTTTTAAAGTTATCTTCTGTTATTTTTTCTTTAGTTAATAAATACAAAAAACTAGTATCTACTTCACTAATTTCATTTGTTCTAAATGAAATAGTATCACTTACTCTCATTAATTGTTCAGTTGGATTAACTGGATCATAAGTTTCAGTTAAATCATAGTCATCTTCATTTGAAGATAAATAACCATTAATTTTTATTACATTTTTAGGCATTGTTGCCATAATAGTAATTTTATCTTTAGCTATTCTTAAACCATCAGTTACTGTTTTTCCTCTTAGAGTATATAAAGGGTAAATATAAAATTTTCTTACTTCTTCTTGTGAATATAATAAATCTTCAATATTTTCATTTTTTCGATATTTTTGCTTCGAAGTAAAACTTTCTTCATAATCATCAAAGTCTTCTAGTTCATTATTAAAATAGTCAAATTGTTTATTTTCCATTACTAAATTCTCCTTCATTTAATTTATTGTTTTTGTTTAAATTTGCAATTATGTTACTTACATTTTTTTGTGTATTTAAATTTAGATCTAAATCTATTGTTATAGTTGATAAATCAACACTAGGTCATTCTTCTTTAAATAAATATAAAAAATAGACCCAAATAGTCTTTTTTTTTTTTTTTTAATTAATGATTACTTTTTTAAACTCAGTGTAAACTTTAGAGTTTTTAGAAGTAAAATTTAGTAAGTTTAAAAAATCTTGAAAAGAGAAATCATCATCATCAAAAAAATTCTCTTTGAAAATTTTCATTCCAATAATTTGAGCGGATTCAATTTCCTCTTTTATAATTGATTCAAAAATTTTTGCAAAACTATGTTTTTTAATATAATTATTTTCATTATATTTTAAACTACATAAAGCTCTTAATTCTTGATCTTTTATTGGATCAGAGTGAGAAAATAAATCTGAAAGTCATTTTTGATTTACTATATATTTTTGACCTTTATATTTTAGTACTTTTTCTTCATTATCTTTAAATTTCATTATTTCATACATTTCATAAATTATTGAACTTGAATTAGATACTTTAGAAATTAATTCTCTTTGTTTTTGAGGAAGTAAATACTTTATATGTTTAAAAAAATCTTTATAACTTTTTGAATAATATTTTAATTTGTCATCACTTTGTAATCACTCTATTACTTGTTTTTCACCAATATTTTTAATTTCCTCACTTATTCATGAAAACTGACCATCAAATTGTTGTATTTTTTTATTATAAATTGATTCTAGATTAATTAATCTTTTATTCTTTTGTTCAACATATAAAAGTTTTAAAAAATGATTTATTTTTTAAATGTAACTGTCAACTATTATCGAATCTTTTAATAAACCAATAAAGCCTGCTTTTGTATTTAAACTATTTTTATATTTCAATAGTTGTTTATTTTTTTCAATATATAATTAAAGTTCATTAAAAAATTCCTCATCGGTTTTGTAAAGCTCAATTAAATTTCACTTATATTTACTTTCAGCTTCTTTTCTTTTCACTTATATCACCTAACATAATTTATATACTAAATAATAAGAACTATTTACTTTTATTTTCTTTTCCATGAGTTTCATTAAATCATGATTCATAAGATCATTTTTTTCAATTAACTACTTGATTATTTATTGTTAAAGTTCCTTCATAAGCATCAAAATTTACAGCTCACGTCATAAGACCTTTTGTATAAATTCCATCTTAAGCTAATCACTGATATGATTTTTTAATTGACTGTTCAGTTGCAGCACCTCTACCTGCTAATTCATTTGTTGAATCTCCTAAAACAAATCTATCAGGATTTATTAAATAAAAATCATTGCTTTTACTATAAGTTGTTGTCATATATTTTGTCATCAAATAATAAAATTCTGCTCTATGTTCTTGATCATCATTTATTATAGTACTTAGATATGGTAAATTCAATTTTTTAGCTTCTTTTTGTTCAACATAAGGCCCAAAACCTCAACCATTATAAAATTGAGGATTAATTTAATTATAATATTTATCTAATTGCTTTAAAAATGGAATATAGCTTCCTCCACTTGCTTCTGTGCTATTTTTTAAATATGGCATTTCTGGAGCCATAGTTATAATAAAGTTAGAATTAGCATCTTTAATTTCTTTTAAAGCATCAATTGTTACTTGTTGACTGATTCTGTCAGACAAACAACTACCTTCTCAATCAATATCAAGTCCATCAAAACCATATTCATTAATAACTGAAATAATAGTTCTTTTTAATTCATCTTTCTGATCAATTCTAAATCTCATTTCACTTCCAGTAGCACCACCCATTGAAATAAGAACTTTTTTTCCTTTTTAATGTAATAGTTTAATTCCTTGTTTTACTTCATTTGCATTAACAGGTTCATAAACTGGCATAACATATGCTGATTTTGAATATAAGAAAGAAACATCAATTACATTATAATTTGTATTTGCAAGTTGATCAAAACTAGGTTTTACTTGTCCTGCTCCCCCTCAATCATAATAATATCCTACTAAAACTTTATCTATTTGTTCTGTATTTTTTTTATCACTTATAGCAAAATTAACTGTAACACTACCAATATAATAATTATCATTTTTGCTTGTAATAACAGCACTTATTTTTGTTATATTAGTTACTTGAACATACTCTGTTTTTAAATTATTATTTTTTAATTTAACTGCTTTTAAAATAGTACTTTCAGAATTATTTTGAATTTCTCTCAACTGTTTATCTAAAATAACATTTGATAAATTTGTTTTACTTTAATTATTTTCAGTAATTTTACAAGAAATTACAACATTTGAAGTTGTAATTTCTAATATTATTGTAGATATTAAACTTAAAAGTTTTTTCATTTGTTTTACCTCTTTTTTTATAATAACATATTTTATTATGAAAAAAGGTTTTTAAAACTAACTTAATAAAAATTATTTTTAAGAAAATTGATTTTTAGATTAAATAAAATAAAAAAACTCACATTATTTTAAATGGAGTTTTTATAAAAACTTAGTTTCATTTATGAAGTTTTATTTGATTTGATTGTAAAGATTTTTCAATACTTTCTAAGTTTATATCTTTAATCATAGAAATATCTTTTAACTCATCTTCAATTTTTTTCATAGAATCTTGTTCTTCAAAAAAATTCTTATAAGTTTTTTCTACTGGTTTTTCTTTATCATTTTCTTTAATTAATTTTATAAATTTTAGCATTAACATTGTTGAAGCATAAAACATAACAATAATAGCAAATCATTTTAAATATCAAGTAAATGTTGACATTTCAATACCTGCTCCACCTTGTATACCAACAAATACTGTACAAAATGCTATAAGTGTACCAATAACTCCACCTATCATTAATCCATAACTTACTTTTGGACAATAATCATTATTTTTATGAAAAGTTCAAGCAGTTGTTGGCATTGAGAAACCTGCAGCACAAGTCATAATTGGAAAAGCAGCAACAACATTCATTCCTAACAAAGAAATTACTGCCAAAGCTGGTGCATAAAGACCAATACCAAAACTTTGAAGTCCTCCAATTACAAAGAAACTAATAGCTCCTACATAAATTTTTCAACCATGTAATCCACTTGGTAAATCTTTTGAATTTTCAACATTTCCAATAACTTTAAATTGAGCTAACATCATTAATATCCCTGCTATTGCAAGACAAAATGATACAAGAATTGCAACAAAAGCTTTATTTACTTTATTAACAAGTTTGGCTCCTACAAACGCTCCAAGCATTGCTGCACCAATTAGAGATATTAAAGTAGCTAATTCAACTTCAATTGCGCTTACAAATAAACTTCCTGCAAATAAATTTGGAATAACCAATCCTATATTTAAAGTACCTGGTAGTTTTTTTATATTTTTAACAGAATCAGTAGCGTTTAAAAGTGCAACTGTTACTGCAAAACTTCCAACACCAATAGTATCTGTAAAACTTCCAACTCCACCAATTGCTGAAACTACAAATAGATTTTCTTGTTTATCTAAGAATAGTCTTTTGATTGTAAATATTGACATAAAGGCAAGAAAACCTAATATTAAAATACAACCAATTATTACTGTTATGAAAGCAATCATATGATCTAAGTCTTTTAAATCAAATTCCTTACCATTGTTGGCTTTTTTAAAGTAATATAAATAATTTAGTAATAAAGCTGAAAAAAGAAATAAAGGTATCATAATTATTCCTATTAATTTAATTACTTTTGAAGATATACTTTTTTTATAAATAGCATAATTATTTTTAACTAATTTAATTTTTTGTTTTTTTTCAGAATCTGATATTGCTTCAGTTTTTATTTTTTCGATTTCATCTTTATACTCTTTTTTTAACTCTGTATAATTAATTTTATCTCTTAATTCATTTCCTTTATTATAAGCATCAAGAGATAGTGAATAAGCATAATCTAAAATTGTATTAACTTTAGTATTATATTTTTTTACTATTTCTTTTAATTTGCTTTTTATTTTTAAATATTCTTCTTTAGAAATTAATTTTTTCATATATCTTTCTCTTAAAAATTTCAGTTCACTTTTATAGAAATGATTAATATTATTTTTAATTTCACTATATTTATACAAAAGATCTGTATTTTTACTTAAATATAATTCATTTTCTTGAACAAAGCTTAAGGCTTCTTTTTGTTTCAATTATTTATTTAAAAGCAATTGCTTCTATTTCTACTAAACCATTTTTAGGAAGTTCTTTAACTGCAAAAGTACTCCTTGCTGGTTTATGTTCTTCAAAAAATGAACTATATATTTCATTAACAACACTAAAGTCATTAATATCTTTTAATAAAATAGTAACTTTTGCTACATTATTTTTTTTATATCCTGCTTCACTTAAAATACTTTTTATATTCTTAAGTGACTGTACAGTTTGATCATGAATATTTTCTTTTAATTGCATAGTTTTTGGATCTAGTCCTAACTGACCTGAAATAAACAAGGTTCTGTTTTCTAAAAGAACAGCTTGTGAATAAGGTCCGATTGCTCTAGGAGCTTTTTCAGTTTTTATGTATTTCATTTTATTTAATTATCTCCTTAATAAATTCTTTTCCCATCACTTCATAGCCAATTTCTTCTAAATCATTAACTATTAATTTTAATTCCTCTTTTGTATTAATGTCACAAACAACTTTTATAATTTCTCTATTAATTTCTAGTTTATTATCATTTTGTGAATCACTTATTCTATGAATTTGTACATATCTTTTTGAAAAAATACTTGTGATTTTTAATAAATGATCTTTTGAAATCGGTGCATTTATTTTTAAAATAACTCTTCTGTGTTGAGCAATTAAAGCTCTATTTGCAATATTTATAAATGATGTAACATCAATATTTCCACCAGTTAATAAACAAACCACTTTTTTATTTGTAATATTTAACTTATTAAATAATATAGCTGCACATGTAACTGCTCCTGCACCCTCAGCAACAATTTTACAATTTTCAAATAAAAATAAAATGGTTTCAGCAACTTCTTGCTCAGAAACTAGTACAACATCATCTACATATTTATTGAATAAATTAAAAGTGATATCTCCTGTTTCTTTTACTGCAATTCCATCAGCAATAGATAGCTTACTTGCTACAGTATGAGGTTTTCCTGTTTTTCTTGCTTGAAAATACGAAGGTACATTTTCAGATTCTACTCCAATTAATTTAACTTTTGGATTAACTTGTTTAATATATGCTGATATTCCAGAAAGAATTCCTCCTCCTCCAACTGGAACAAGAACATAATCAACATCTTTTACTTGATCTAAAATTTCAATTCCTAATGATCCTTGCCCCATAATAACATCTAAATCATTAAAGGCATGAACTAAGGTTTTTTTGGTTTCTTTTACAATCTCTGTTGCTTTTGCTTGAGCATCATCAAAAAAGTTACCATGTAAGATTACATTTACTCCATAATTTTTTGTTGCATTAATTTTTGCAAGTGGTGCTGTTTCTGGCATAACAATTGTTGCAGGACAATTCAATAAGTTTGATGCATAAGCAACTCCTTGTGAATGATTTCCTGCACTTGCAGCAACAACTCCTTTATTTAATTCTTCTTTACTTATAGACATCATTTTTGATAAAGCTCCTCTTATTTTAAAAGAACCTGCTTTTTGTAAATTTTCTAATTTTACATATACTTGATTACCGCTAAGTATACTTAATTTATTTGCATATATCATAGGGGTTATATTTATGTGATTTTTAATTTTTTCATATCTTTCTTCAATTTTCTCTTTTGGTAAATTATATTTTTCCATTTATAACATTCCTTTCTTTTAGAAATATAAAATTATATATTTAACTATTATTGTATTATAAAAAAAAAAAAAAAAGTCTATGAATTTCAAAATTTTTAGAAAATATTTCCATTAAAAAGAAAAAATATTATATACTAAAAACTATTTTAAAATAATCTAGTACTATACTAATATCTAAATTTTTAGGTTTTAATTTATTTGAATCATTTAAACACATAAATTTTTCTTTATATCATTGTAATAAACTATTATATTTATTTAAATTAAATTTTATATCTTTTAAACTACTATTTTCATGATATTTTACAGCTATATTAAACCATTTTAATTTTGTATTATAAGGTTCAAATTCTTTTAAATCTCATTGAACAATACATTCAAGAATTAAAAAATAATCAGTTTTTTGCTCTATAAAAGTACTATTTAATGCATAATTTGAATGAAAAGTATTTACATAATGATCTCTTTTTTTCATTTCTTCATTTCATTTAAATACAATTAAATTAAAATAATTTCTTCTCATATCTAAAAAAGGTTGCATAGCCTTATTTTTTAAATCTAAATTTAAGCAGTAATCATGCATTCCAAATTCTTTTCTTAAAGTAGTTAAAGATAAATCTGGAGCATATTCATAAAGTTCATAAGGTATTATTCTCATATATTTTAACTTCTTTCATATCTTATTTGTTTTAATAAAATAATAATAATAATAATAATAATTGTTTTATTAAAACTTTAAATTTTTAAATCTACATTTTCTATAATAGCAAAAATAACGATAAATTCAATTTTTATTTAAAAAATAAAAAAAACTTTCAAATAAAATTATTTAAAAGTTTTAAATTACTAATTATTTTTTAATTAAAAGATCTAATTTTTCATTAATTTCTTTTAAAATTTCTAATAATGGTTTTTCAAAGTTATCAATTCTTCCTGAATTTACACCTTGTCTACCAGATCTTCCACCATTGTCTCTACCACGACCACCAAATCTTGAGCCGCGATCTCCACTATGATTAGATCCACCAGATCTTCCACCATCTCTTGATCCATTTTCACTTCTTGAACGTCTAAAGTTTTCTTTGTTATCAAATTCCATATGTTTTTACTGCCTTTCTATTTAAGTCTTTTAAAGGCAATAAATTATACGCTATCAAAAGATGTGTCTAACACCCTTATATTATATAGTAATAATTAAGTTTAAAATTACTTATTTATTTATTTTTTGATAAAAATTTTTAGTAATAACTTTATTATTTATAAAGTTATATAAAAAACTAAATCCTACAAGTAATCCTGTTATTGCAAAAAAAGCAATAAAGAATCATCCATATCCAGGAATTCCCCCTGGTCCTGTGTGATGAACATCTAAGAAGAAATAAGGATAAAGTAAATTTCTTACTACCTCTTTATAATATAAATCAGAAGAAGTATTATATCTTAACTCTCCTCTAATCATGGCAAAAATACAATAAATTAAAACCATCATAAATTGTATTCAGAATTTTTTTATAAAAAATTGTTTTAAATTAACTTGTTCTTTATTTCTCATAAATAAATTTACATATAAAATAAAGGCAATTGGAACTATTGCATGATCAATTAAAGTAACAAAAATTGAAAATGGATGAGTTGGAAAACCCTGAACTGGAATTAAAATAGCATTATAAACAATTAAAGTAACAGTAATCATAGTTGAAATTGAATTTGCTGTTGTATAACTTAGTAATTTAGTTTTTCCTTCATTTTTGTGATTAATTGCAGCATATAAAAATCAAGCTTGAACAAAAACATTTGATAATAAAGTAAAAGTTGTAAAATAATCTATTGTATATATTTCATAATTTCCACTATATGTACTGTTAATTTCTTTTGCTGTTACTATATTTCAAATATAGTAAGAAAAAATAGTAAAAAATGATAATAACCCAAAAAAGTATTTATATGTCAATTGAAAGTTGAAAGATTTCATTTTTTCACTCCTTTATTTCATTATCATATAGATATAAAAATATTTTATCTACAAAAATCCTTTTATTTTAATAAAAAGATTTTTTATATTTTATATAAAAAATCTATATTATTGATATTTTTATTAATAAGAGTTTGAAATTTAATTATTGAGATTTTAATTTAATAAGCTCAGAAATATATATTCCAGATTTTTTAATAAATGTTTTTTTATTTTCTAAATCATATTCTACAATACCATATCTATTTTTAAAAGCATTTGCTCAACTTCAACAATCTATAAAAGTTCACAATGAATAGCCAAAACAATTTGAACCTTGGTCAATAGCTATTTTTAAAAATTGTAAATGTTCTTCAATAAATTCAATTCTATAATCATCATTTATGATTACTTCAATTTTAAATTTCTCTTCATTTTCTACACCCATACCATTTTCACTTATCATTCAAGCAAAATTGTCATACTCATTTTTAATTAACATTGCCAAATCATAAAGTCCCTGAGGATATATTTCTCATCCTCGATGAGGATTAATTCTTCTTTTTGGTCATTCATAATAATCATAAAATGATAAAGGCATAATTTTTTCTTCTATTTTTTTAGTTTCTTTAGCTTTAACTCTTGAAGGTTGATAATAATTCAAAGCAATATAGTCAATCTTTGCTTTTTTTATTTCTTCAAACTCTTCTAAAAAATATTGTGGAATTAAATCATATTGTTTTAAGAAATTTTC
Organism: Spiroplasma endosymbiont of Atherix ibis; assembly: GCF_964020005.1. NCBI lineage: Bacteria > Bacillati > Mycoplasmatota > Mollicutes > Entomoplasmatales > Spiroplasmataceae > Spiroplasma > Spiroplasma endosymbiont of Atherix ibis. The sequence goes on along the minus strand of NZ_OZ026474.1, from coordinate 489,867 downwards.
TAATTGCTTAGTTAAAGTTCCCTTTAAAATTAAATTTAATTGAAAATAAACAAATATCATATTTCTAAATTCAGCTGCTTGTAAATCTGCTTTATTTTGTGATCTTGGATATGCAGGATTAATACTTACAATAATTGTAATTTTTTTATTAGGATAAATTGTTTTAAAGTAATTAACAGTTTTAGAGTGAGCTACCATTAAATTAAAATAAACTTGAATAGATCTTTTAAAATCTTGTACTTTTGGGAAATGAAATCCATATAAATACTGACATTCAACATTTGCTGAAGGTTCATTAAATGTTGCTCATTCATCAACAATATCTCCAAACAATCCAAAACACTTTTTAGCATATTTTAAATAAAGTTCTATTGTATTTTTGTTTTCCCATCCCCCATTTTTGAAAATTTCATAAGGTGTATCAAAATGATGAAGATTGACAATTAACTTAATTTTTCTTTTCTTAATTTCTTTAAAATAATTTAAATAAAATTCATATGCATCTTTGTTTACACTACATTTTTCAAAATTATAAATTAATCTTGATCATTGAATAGAAATTCTATATGTTTCTAAACCTATTTGTTATAATCACTTTAACTTCTCTTTATAAGTATCATAAAATTCACAAGTTAAATCTGGACCTTGTTGATTAAAAAAATCTTTTGGATTATTTTTAAATCAATAATCCATTATATTTTTATGAACTTTATTCTTATTTCCTTCTGTTTGAGGACCTGAAAGAGAAACTCCAATTTCAAATTTTTTATCAAACTTAATCATATACTTGTCCCATTTACTAACTTTCTAAGTTATTTTTTGAATATTCAACAACTCCAATTATTCCTGCATCATTTTGTAATTTTGCAAGTCTTAAATCTAATAAATCACAATAAGGTTTTAAAATTTTATTTTTAATTTGTTTTTCTATTATTTTTAAAATATAATCTCCAAGTTTTGAAACTCCCCCACCAATTACTATTACATCAAAATCAAACATATGTATCATTACTGCCATATGATCTGTTAAAGGTAAAAAACTTTCATAAAAAATATTATAAATTTGTTGATTACCACTCAATATTTCTTTTCTTAAATCTTTTATTGAAATTTTATCTTTTTTTAGCAACTCTTTGTCTTTTAACATTAAATCGTTTTTTCTTTCATTTAAAATTCTTTCAATATTTTGAGCTCCAGATACAGCTTCAACACATCCTCCAAGACCACATTTACAATCTCTTATATTTTGAAACCCTCCACCATGAACTTCTCCAACAATTACAGTGTTATTGCCCAAATATAATTTTTTATTTATAATTGTTCCTGAACCAATTCCAGTACCAATTGTATACATTAAAACATTTGGTTTTTCCATTTTTAAACCATGTACATATTCCCCATATACTGCTGCTTTAGCATCATTTAAAATTGCAATTTTCTTATTTTTAAATATTTTTTTAGCTTCTTGTAATACAGGATAATTTTCTCATCCTAAATTAATAGATGTTGCATTTCCTGTTTTAAAAATTATTCCAGGTATTGTCAAAGAAACTGATAAAATATCATCATAATTTATGTTTTCTTTTTCTAAACTTATATTGATTTGTTTAAAAATAAACTCGATAATATCTTTTTTTGGTGTATCCAACTTATTTTTATAAATAAATTCACTATCTTTTATAAATGCATATTTAATATGTGTGCCACCAATATCTACTCCTATCCTTATTCGACTAATAAATATCTCCTTATATCTTTATTTTAACTAAATTAATTATATATATTTAAAAAATAATTAAATATGGAGTATTATTCCAAAATAACTTAGTAAATATATATTTATTATTTTATAAAAATAATTAGAAAATTTTAATACAAATTAAAAAATTTTTATTATAATAAAAAAACTAAAATAAAAAAAATACTAATATTTTTAAAAATATTAGTACTAATAAAAATTTTTTAATTATTTATCATCTAAAAAATTAACTTTATATTTATACTGTTGAGTTGCCTTAACTAGTCCACTAATTGGTCTACTTTTATTTTCATCTCATTTTAGATTAGAATTATCTAATTTTATTAAATATAATACACCAAATGTATCACCTTTTTTATCACTAAATGAAAAAGCGTAAGTTATTAATGATTCCTCTGTTAAATTATCAAAAATTTTTGAAGTTTCATTAAATAAATCTTTTAATTTAGATTCTTTTTTAAATTCTAAAAAAGTACCTTTAAATGCTGATATTTTATAATCTGGATATTTTTCTGGATCTGCAGAGGTTTCTAAAGAATCTTTATAGTCATTTTTTAATTTATTATTTTCATCAACTGATATTGGTGTTTTATCTTCTAAAAATGCATTTTCTAATAAATCTTGAACTACCATTTTATTTGTTTTATCAGATGCTAATGTTAAATCTTTAATCTTGTCTTTAGAATTACATGATATAACTGTTATTGATGCTGTTGCAACAAAACTAGTTGTAGCAAAAATACTTAATAATTTTTTCATATTTTTCTCCTCTATAAATAAAAAATTAAAGCAAATAAGTAATGTAAATTAAGTTGTCCTTAATAATTATATATAAAAAACATAAAAGTGATATATTAAATCAAATATAAGTTGCATAACTTAAGAATAAAAAATAGAAAATACATTTTTTATATAATTATACTTTTATTGTACTTTTTTAACATTTAAGAAAAATAAAGATAATAATTCACTTAGAACATAAAATTCAATTTACAAGTAAATTTTGACAATTCGACAATATGGTTATATTAATGAGATTAATATATTGTTACACAGATAATATAATTATTAAAAATATTATTTTAAATTAAAGAATATACAATTTATAATAAAAATTATATATATCTAGATTATCTATTAAACGATTTAGCCAATTTTGTATCTTAATATAATTAAAAAAGCTCAGAAATTTTATCTAAGCTCTATTTTGAATAATTTTAGTAAAATGATCACATCTGATTTAAAAAATTAATAATAACTTTTTTAATCATTACTTGCTTTAAATTTAACTGTAAAAGATTTATTATTTATTTTATTTCCAGTAATTGTTAAAATGTAATCTTTTACTTCAGATGTTTTAGAAACAGTAATTGTTATTTTTTTATCTCGAACTTTTGTTGTTACTTTATTTTCAATTTCACCTGTAATTTTAATACCTTCTAAATCACTTACTGATGTAATATTAATTTCACCAGTTTTTCCTTGTTCAACTTCAATTTCTTCTTTATTTAAAGTCACTCCTTTTGATTTAAGATCTTCAAATAATTTACATGAAACAGCTGTTGCACTTGTAGTTGCAACTAAACCTGTAGTTGCTAATAAACTTAATAATTTTTTCATTTTTTCTCCTCATAAACATAATTTAAATTTTTTTTAAAGACAATTCAAGTTGTTATTAGTTATGATAAAAAAAAAAAAAAAATCAATGGTTTTTAGTAATACTTTTTTACTTGATTAATTTTAATAAATATTTTAAATTGTAAATATCAGATAATAACAATATAAGTATCAAAATTAAAGACCAAAAGTTTAATTTATATACAAATAAACAAAAAATGAAATAACTAAATATGCAAAATCTTATGAACTCATTGCTACTTCACTAAAATATAATGTTCAAAATTAAACAATAAAACAGAACAATATAATTAAGGAAAAAAAATATAAGCAAAATAAAAAAATCTTAGTGAAATAATAAGTCACTAAGATCATTAAAATCAACTTATAATATTATATTTTTAGATCATTTAAGAAATAATCTTATAAAATAGGTTAAAAGTTACTTTATTTTAATATTTAATTCTTCTAATTGTTGATTTGCAACTATATCTGGAGCATTTGTCATTGGATCAACTCCTGATGAATTTTTTGGAAATGCAATAACTTCTCTAATATTTTCTGATCCAGTTAATAACATACAGATTCTATCTAAACCAAGAGCACAACCTGCATGATAAGGTGCACCATATTTATAAGCATTAACAAATCATCCAAAATTTGTCTCAATTTCTTCTTTTGATAAACCAACTGCATCAAACATTCTTTGTTGTAGTGAAGGGTCTGTAATTCTTTGACTTCCCCCTCCAATTTCAAAACCATTTAAAACAATATCATATGCTTTTGCAAGAGCATCTTGTTTATTAGAATCAAAAGTTTCTAATGAATCATCTGCAGGCATTGTAAAGGGATGATGAGCTGCAACATATCTATTTTCTTCTTGTGAAAATTCAAATAATGGAAAATCAACTATTCAAGCTAATTTCATATCTTCTCAATTTAATAGATTTAAAATTTTTGCAACTCTATTTCTAATTGAACCCATTGCTTGACTTGCTTTATAATATTCTTCAACAACAAATAAAATTGTTGAAGAAGTTTTAATATTAAATTCTTTGATTAAACTTGCTTTTTCTTGATCTGATAATTTTGAACCAATTGAACCAGTTCATTCATTAGAATCATATTTTGCAAAAGCTAAAATATTGACACTATTTTGTTTTGCAACTTCAGTTAAATCTTCTAAATCTTTTTTATTTAATAAATAATCAATACAAATTGCTCTAATTGATTTATTTTCTAAATTAGAAAATAATGGTATTTGTGTAGATTTAAAAATATCATTTAATGTATGAATTTCAAAACCAAATCTTAAATCAGGCTTATCATTTCCATATTTGTCCATTGAATCATGTCAAGTAATTTTTTGAACTGGTTCTTTAATATTAATTCCTTTAATTTCTAATATTACTTTTTTAATTAAAGCTTCAATTGTTTGCATAACATCATTTGCATCTGAAAATGACATTTCCATATCCAATTGTGTAAATTCTGGTTGTCTGTCAATTCTTAAATCTTCATCTCTAAAACATTTAACAATTTGAAAATATCTATCTAAACCAGATATCATAAACAATTGTTTATATAGTTGAGGTGATTGAGGCAAAGCATAAAATTTTCCTTGGTTTAATCTAGAAGGAACTAAAAAGTCTCTTGCTCCTTCTGGAGTTGATTTACCAAAAATTGGAGTTTCTATTTCAATAAAGTCTTTTTCAATAAAGAAGTTTCTAATTACATGATTCATTTTACTTCTTATAATTAAATTACTTTGCATTTCAGCTCTTCTTAAGTCTAAATATCTATAAGTTAATCTTGTATCTTCTTGAGATTCAATTCCATCTTTAATTTCAAAAGGAGTTAATTCAGATTTATTAATTAAAGTTATTTTACTTACTTTAATTTCAATTTCTCCTGTTTTAAGATCTAAGTTTTTTGATTTTCTTTCAATAACTTTTCCTTCAACTTCTAAAACATATTCTGATTTAACATTTTCTAAACTAATTGATTCATCAATTACTAATTGAGTTATTCCATATCTATCTCTTAAATCAATAAAATTCATTGCTCCCATTTTTCTAATTTTTGCAAGTCATCCTTGCAAAATTACATTTTCATTTACATTTTTTAAAGTAAGTTGACCACATGTATGTGTACGTTTCATTTTCTATTCTCCCATTATTAAATCTACTATTTTTTCAAAAGTTACTTTTTTCTCTTCTTTTGTTATTTGTTTTTTTACAATAACAACATTTTCTTTTAATTCATTATCTCCAATAATAATAATATTTTTTGCATTTAGTTTTTCAGATTGTTTAAAAGCTGATTTCATACTTCTGTTCATAAAATCAAAATCTACTTTTAATCCTGACTTTCTTAACATTAAAAGTAAAATATTTGAAAATTGTTTTGCTTTTTCACTTAATCCAATAATATATGCATCTAAACTAGCTGGTTGAGAAATATAGATTTCTTCTTCTTGAAGTGCTATTAAAATTCGCTCCATTCCAAGAGCAAAACCAGTTGCAGGTAAATCAACATTTCCAAGTTGATTTACAAGTTCATCATATCTTCCGCCACCAAGTAATGTTGATCCATTTTTGTCTTTTACTTCATAAACAAAACTATTATAGTAATCTAAACCTCTAACAAGTAATTTATCTATAACTGGTTTTATTCCTATATTTTTTAAATTTAATATTAGATTTTCAAAGTATTTTTTATCTTGATCTGATAAATAATCTTTCATATCAATAACATCACTAAATTGTTTTGAATCAATTTTGCAATCCAAAACTCTTAAAGGGTTTGTTTCAATTCTTTTTTTACAATCATCACAAAGTTTTTTTGGTTTTAAGTATTTTTTTAAATCTTCAATATATTTTTTTCTTTGTTCACCATTAACTAAATAATTTAAGTGTATTGTGTGATTGTCTAATCCTATTGTATTTAGAATAGTAGATGATAAACAAATAATTTCACTATCAATTTCAGCTGTTTTTGGACCAAAAACTTCAACTCCAAATTGATTAAATTGTCTGTTTCTTCCAGCTTGAGGTCTTTCATATCTGAACATAGAACCAAAATAAAATAATTTCAAAGGTAAGTTTTCATTAATATACATTTTATTTTCTAAGATAGCTCTAACTGTTGGAGCAGTTCCTTCAGCTCTTAAAGCTAATTCCCTATCTTTTCTATCTTTAAAAGTATACATTTCTTTAGAAACAATATCTGTTTCTTGTCCAACTCCTCTTTTAAAAAGTTCTAAACTTTCAAAAATAGGTGTTTTAATTTCATTATAGTTAAATGAATCAACTATTTGTCTAATTATTACTTCTAAAGCAAAGTATTCTTTTACTTTTAAGTCAACTAAATCCTCTGTTCCTCTTGGTTTTTGTATCATTTTTTTCACCTCTAACCATAATATTTTACACTTTTTTTCAATTGGAATAAATAAAAGCCCAAGATTACTTTTTTTGTAATAAATAAAATATTAAAAAAGGTTGAAACTAAATTAAAATAGTTTCAACCTTTTAAAGAATAAAATGTATTAAACAATATCTACTTTTATATAAATTCTATCATTACGTTCTCATTTTTAATTATTTGGACCTAATATTCTATAACCATCACTATAATGTTTTTCTTCATCTTTATTATTATCATTATTATCAAACTTAGGACCAAAACTATAATTTTTAAAAGCTTAGTTTTGAATTTCTTTATAATCTAGATAATGTTTTTCAACTTTCTTATCATAAAATGAAGACATTTATATACCAATTTGTCTTTTTTTACCATTTTTATTTTCAATAAAATCTGAAAACTTAAAGTTGGCATTTAAAATTCTTAAATTTAAATGTTGATCATTTTCATTATTAATAATAGAGTTTTTTTCATTAAAAATTTCTTCTACTTTTAAATCTGGAGAATTTAATTGTTCTTTATTTTCTTCAAAAAATTCTTTTATTCACTTACTTAAATTAGTTGTTACATATCCAATAAAATAATCAACATAAAATAAAGTTAAACCTAAATACATTTCTTTTCCACTATTTGTTTTAACTTTAACTACATTACTTGATCAATATTTTGAACATTTAAATACTTGTTTTGCTGTTGGTGATAAAATTCCAAAATATATTGAAAAAGCATTTTTACCTCTTCATTTTGGTTGCATTTCATTTGTCATTTCTGAACCATAAACAGATAATAAATTATTCCTATCCTTAGAACGAGATTTTTTTACTTCTTCTTTAGTTTTTCCAATGTAAAATCCAGACATTAATTCAATTCCAAATGGTTTTTCATAACTTACATCAGTTGGTAATAAACTATTATAAAAATAATTTATTTTACTATTTTCTACATTATCTTTTGAAATAACTCTTTCATAGTTATTTCCATTTTCTGTACCAGATCATATTTTAAAATGATTTTCTTTTGAAATAATTTTTATATCTACATTATCCATTTCTTCAAATTATAAATTTCCTAATCTTTGAATAATATCTTCATCAGATCATTTTGTTTTATTTTCTTTTGATGGTGTCGTTGTAACTGGATCTTGACAAGATACAACTGTAGCTGAAGTTGAACCTATTAAACTTACAACTCCAAGTACTGCTAGTAATTTTTTAATCTTTATTTTCTCCCTACTATACTATCATTATAGATTTTTTCTGCCAAAATTCTAGTATTTATTTTAGAACTTCACTCATAATTAGCTGATTTATTATTTATCATTGTTGAATATATTTTATAAATAATGAACTCTTCTGAAATTGAATTTATTAAATAAGATTGATTTTTATAAATTTCTAAAGCACTTTGGTAATCTTTATAATATACTCATTTACCAGTATTTAATTTAAATTTAAATATAATATATCTTCCATCACTTATTAAATTTTCTCAATCTTTTTCTTGATCTAGACTGAGTTGAAAAAAGTAGGCATTAAAATTTATGTAAAATATTTAAAAGGAAGAAAAAAATATGGCAAAACTTGGTCAAAAATTTAGTAAATATAGTGAATAATTTAAAGTAGATGTAATACTTTATGCAAATGAAAACGTTGTAACAAAAGCTTATAAAAAATATAAAGTGCCAATGGGAACAATTGGAACCTGACAATCAATCTATAGAACAGATAATAATTTATGCATTAATACAAAATCTAAAGAAGATAAATCAGAATTAGAAAATTTGAAGGAGAAATATGAATCCTTAAAAAAGTCTTTAACCTCATGAGAAACTACATGTCTAAAGAGGAAAAAATAAATTTTATTAAATCAAGAGATTATAAAACAACAATTAAGGAACTACTCGAGTTACTAAATTTAAAAAAATCCTATTGAGATAAATATAAAAATCATTGTTTCATAGATAAAAAAAATAAATTTGATTATATAAAATACGATATTTTAAAAGTATTTAATGATAATAGAAAGCAATTTGGATATAGGCAAGTTTCAAAAGAACTATCTCATAAATATTCAACATATATAATTCGAAAAGTAATGCGAGAAAATAAAATTATAGCTAGATTTGCTAAAAATCAATTAAAAAAAGCAAATAAAAGAAAACTACAAAATTCAAATGTAGAATATCCAGATCTTGTTCAAAGAAAATATAGTGCTGTCAAAGAAAAATACAAAATTTTATATACAGATATTACTTATTTAATTTGAAAAGGAAAGAAAGCTTATAAATCAACAATAATCGATGGATTCACAAAAGAAGTTATTTCATCAGATATTTCTTATAAAATGTCTGCAAAATTTGTAATTGCTACTTTAAAAAGAGCAATTAATGTTATTAAAAAAATAAAAGATCCGAGTGGAATAATTATTCACTCAGATCACGGAGTTCAATACACAAGCAAAACGTGAAAAACTGTTTGTGATTCGAACAATTTAATTATATCAATAGGAGCGAAAAAAACATGTGCAGATAACATTGTTATTGAAAGTTATCACTCTTTACTTAAAAAAGGAACAATTCATAATAACAAATATGAATCACTTGAACATTATATAACTGATGTTATTGAATGAGATAAATGATATAACTCAAAAAAATCTCAAAATAGTTTTTTAAATATAGAATGAAAAAATAAAGATGTCTTTTATGGCACAATAACTATATAAATAAAAAAAATAGGCATAAATATGCCTACTCACTTCAACTCACTTTAATCTTTTAAATTTATAGATTCATTTTTATGAATATATTTATAACTTAGCTCTATTTGTTTTTTTAACTCAACAATAACTTCATTTTCATTTTTTATTGAAAAAAAACATTTTTCCATTTATATTATAAATTTCATAACCTTTTCTTAAAATTTGTAAAGAATTTTGAAACATTATTTCTTTTGCTGCATTAGGATTTGAAGCCATATTTTCTTTTAACTGATCTGAATACTTACTAAAATTTTTACTTTTATTATTATCAACATAGTACATTCTTTGAATTCTTATTCCATTATTATTTTTATCATTTTCTAAAAAATAAAAATTTTCTTTTCATTTTTTAAAACTTATAGTAAATTCTACATCTCCAATATTTAAAGTTAAGTTTTCATTTTTGTTTTCTATTGGTTTTAATATCTGACTTTGAAAAAATAATTGACTTGAGGTCTTTCATATTTGAACATTGAACCAAAATAAAATAATTTCAAAAGTAAGTTTTTATTAATATACATTTTATTTTCTAAGATAGTTCTAATTGTTAAAACAGTTCCTTCAGCTCTTAAAGCTAATTCCCTATCTTTTCTATCTTTAAAAATATACATTTCTTTAGAAACAATATATGTTTCTTGTTCAACTCCTCTTTTAAAAAATTATAAACTTTCAAAAATAGATGTTTTAATTTCATTAAAGTTAAATTAATCAACTATTTGTCTAATTATTACTTCTAAAGCAAAGTGTTCTCTTACTTTTAAGTCAACTAATTCCTCTGTTCCTCTTGGTTTTTATATCTTTTTTTACCTCTAACCATAATATTTTACACTTTTTTCAATTGGAATAAATAAAAGCCCAAGATTACTTTTTGTAATAAATAAACTATTAAAAAAGGTAGAAACTAACTTAAAATAGTTTCTACCTTTTAAAGAATAAATTATATTAAACAATATCTATTTTTATATAAATTTTATCATTACCCTCTCATTTTTCATTATTTGGACCAAATATTCTATAACCACCATTATAATGCTTTTCTTTATCTTTATTATCATTATCATCTCAATCACTGCCAAATCTATAATTTTTAAAAGCTGAATTTTGAATTTCTTTATAATGTGAATAATGTTTTTGAACTTTCTTTGAGTAAAATGATCTCATCATTGTATCAATCGAATATTCTTCACCAGTTTCATCTTTCATAAAATCTTTAAAATTAAATTTAGCATTTAAAATTTTTAAATTTAAATGTTGATTATTTTCATCTCTAATAATAGAGTTTTTCTCATTAAAAATTTCTTCTACTTTTAAATCTGGAGAATTTAATTGTTCTTTATTTTCTTCAAAAAACTCTTTTATTAAGTTACTTAAATTAGTTGTTACATATCCTATAAAATAATCAACATAATATGAAGATAAACCTAAATATATTTTTTTTCCACTATTTGTTTTAACTTGCACTACATTACTTGATCAAAATTCTGAACATTCAAATACTTTTTTAGCTGCTGATGATGGTATTGAAAGTCCAAAATATATTGAAAAATCATTTTTACCTCTTCATTTTGATTGCATTTCATTTGTCATTTCTGAGCCAAAAACAGATACTTCATTATAGATATCCTTAGAACGAGATTTTTTTTACTTCTTATTTAGTTTTTCCAATATAAAATCCAGACATTAATTCAATTCCAAAAGGTTTTTCATAACTTACATCAGTTGGCAATAAACTATTATAAAAATAATTTATTTTACTATTTTCTACGTTGTCTTTTGAAATAACTCTTTCATATTTATTTCCATTCTCTGTACCAGATCATATTTTAAAATGATTTTCTTTTGAAATCATTTTTATATCTCCATTATCCATTTCTTCAAATTCTAAATTTCCCAGTCTTTGAAGAATATCTTCATCAGATCATTTTGTTTTAATTTTAGGTGGCTTTGTCGTAACTTGTTCTTGACAAGATACAACTGTAGCTGAAGTTGAACCTACCAAGCTTACAACTCCAAGTATTGATAATAATTTTTTCATTTTTATTTTCTCCCTACTATACTATCATTATAGATTTTTTCCGCCAAAATTCTAGTATTTATTTTAGAACTTCACTCATAATTAACTAATTTATTATTTATCATTGTTGAATATATTTTATAAATAATGAACTCTTCTGAAATTGAATTTATTAAAGAAGATTGATTTTTATAAATTTCTAAAGCACTTTGGTAATCTTTATAATATACTCATTTACCAGTATTTAATTTAAATTTAAATATAGTATATCTTCCATCACTAATTAGATTTTCTCAATCCTTTTCTTGATCTTTTAAATTTATAGATTCATTTTTATGAATATATTTATAACTTAGCTCTATTTGTTTTTTTAACTCAGTAATAACTTCACTTTCATTTTTTCTTGAAAAAAACATTTTTCCATTTATATCATAAATTTCATAACCTTTTCTTAAAATTTGTAAATAATTTTGAAACATTATTTCTTTTGCTGCATTAGGATTTGAAGCCATATTTTCTTTTAACTGATCTGAATACTTACTAAAATCTTTACTTTTATTATTATCAACATAGTACATTCTTTGAATTCTTATTCCATTATTATTTTTATCATTTTCTAAAAAATAAAAATTTTCTTTTCAATTTTTAAAAGTTGTAGTAAATTCTACATCTCCAATATTTAAAGTTAAGTTTTCATTTTTGTTTTCTATTGGTTTTAATATCTGACTTTGAAATTTTAATTGACTTTCATGAAATGAATACTGATATTTAGTTTCTTTATTATCTAATGTAGAACCATACATTAAATCATCAAATATTGGCGAATTAGATATATCAGTATTATATAAATTTTGTTTTAATTTATCAAAAAGAATACTAAATAATACTTTTTTATAGTATTCTTTATAGTTTTGAGAATTTTTTAAACTTGATAATTCTTTTAGAGTACCCTGTATATCTTTTCCTAATTGCTTATTAAAAATATTTTTTCCTTTAAAATCAGTACTTTCTAATTCATTTATTTTAAAAAGTACATCTAATTTATTTATAAAAACATTATTTTCAAATTTAAGTTTGTAATTATCTTCATTTATTTCACTCTCATCAATTTTAATATTTTCAGGATTTGTATCATTATATCCTCCAGCTCCACATTTATCATCGTTTGTTTCTAATGCTATTTTAATTTTTTCCCTTTCCCTTCCTTTTTCCTTTCCTGATCTATAAAACTCAAAGTCATGTCATTGTCTTCTATCATTTCAAAGTACACATCAATTACTTACTAAATGACTAGTTCATCTTCCTCTAGTTTTTAAGTTATTTATAAAATCTTGAAGTTCAATTTGCTCTCTTGCAAAATCAGAAACAGAGATTTTTAATTGTTTTTTGTTATTTAGTAAAGTTAAGTTAACTCCCTCAAAACTATTTTCCATTATTTCAAATCAATGTCCACTAGGAGCATCTAGTGTAATTGAATAATTAAAAGTAATATCTATAATCTCATTTGTTTGATTTAAAAAATAAGATCAAAAATTATCATAAAAGTAGTCATTAAAATAATCCTTTTTAAATCTAAATGAATTTTCTAAAGGATTTTGTTTCATTGTATTTTTTAAAGGTCCTTGATTAACTTCATACATTAAACCATCTTTGTCATATTTTGTTTTAAATGCATCATAATAATATCCTTTATGCAATTTTGTTTGAAGATCTTTCATATCATTTTTATTAAATGCATTATAATAAAATCCATTGTAATAATAAAATAAAGATTGTTTAATTGTAAAATTATTTTTTTGAAAAGCATTTTTTGCTTCAAACTCTGAATCAAATCAATCAATTGAGTCATAAGAGTATTTTGGTCTTATTAACTCTTTATTTATATAACTGTCTAATGCTCTATCTTGAACAGATTTTGTTTCTTCATTAATAGGGTCTTTATAACATCCTGTACTTTGACCAAGTAAACATGAAGGTAAAACAGCTTTACCTAATGCATTTTTATAAACTTTTACAAAATCATTTCAACTAGTTCCATATATTTTATTAGGATCAAGTTCATTTGTTGAATAGTTTTTAATAATTTTATTTGGATTAGAAGAGGTTGTTTCTTGTAAAATTGGATTTTTTAAAAATTCTTGTGAAAGTATTGAATTTTTATCTCTATATTGCTTACCTTGATAGTTATAAATAAATTCTGAGCCAGTAGTTTTAGAATTTAATTTTAAATCTTTTTCAATTTCATTAATTTGAAATTCAGCTTTTTCATTATAAGTTTTTTTTGCATTTTGTCCTAAAGTAGTTGATATTACTCCAGCACTTGTAGAAAAAAATGCTATAAAAGATAATAAAAATTTTGTTTTTATTAATTTAACCTCCCTGCATTAGAATTGTCAATTTCTTTTAAATTTGAATATAAATATTCAATATAATCTGTTTTATTTGATAAAAATTTATTATTTAATCAAAATTGTTCAACTTCTATTTCAATTAAATTATTTTTGAAGTTTAGCAATTTCATAATATAGTACATTAAATTAGTTTTATCTTTAAAATAATATTTTATTCCATAAAAATCAAAGTAATAAATTTTAGTTTGTTTAAAATCAAGATTATATAATTCATCATATTTATTTTTACCTTCAATAAGTTCAGAAAATGATACTTTTTTATTACTATAGTCAATTGTTGAAATTACATAATTTTGTGCTTCTTGATAAGAATTAAAATATCTATATTCATTGTTACTAAATAAATATCTATAAAATATTTGATATTCTTCTTTTTCCATTTTATTTAACATGCTATTAAGAGCTTGTTGTTCATTATCAAATTTTCCTCCAAAAAAATCTGTATATTTTTCTTTAATTTTTGAATTATTTAAATAATATTCTAATAATTGATTTACAAGAATATCTTTATTTTCATTTCTGTAATTAACATCTTGAGATTAAAAATATATCTTTTTTCCAGTTTTTAAAGTATCTTCAATTATATTTCTTTTTAATTGTAAAACTGCATTATCATATGTTGGAAAATATCTTCCCTCATATAAATACATGTCATTTTTAATAGGTTTTTTTAATTGAGTTACTCTAAAAATTTCAGATGGATCAAATTTTTTAGAAGAAAGAATAAAATTAGTCATTTGATATTCCAATTTTTGATGAGTATCTGGTATTTGGAATTGATAAGTTTTTGTACTAGATACGGGAATTAAAGAAAGAATTTCAATAACAACTGAAGTTATTATTAAAGCTTTTTGAGCTTTAGCAGATAAATTAAGTATATCTGTTACATATTCTTTAAATGCACCCTTATTTTTTTGAACTTTTTTAACAATATCTTTAACTAATTGATTAAGTTCCTTTTGTGCAAAATTCATACCTTCATCTGCTAATACTTTAATTACATATCTAATTTCAAATGAATCTTTTCTTGAAGTGATAAACTTATTGAATTGACTTCTATTAACTAAAAAATCTGTTATGTATGTTGCATCATCTTTACCTATTTTTTCAACAAAATATGTTAATTCTTTATTAGAATTAAATTTTAAAAAGAAATTATAATAAATTTCATTAACTTTTTGATTATATTCTCTAGTGATATTTGAAAATCTAAAAGCTTCTCTCATTTGATATAAGTAAATTGAACATAATTCATAATAATTCAAAGTATTTATATTTTTTAAACTATTAATAGCAGTATTTGAATTTGCAATTAAACCATACTTATTTATTAGATTTTTAAAATTATACATTTCTTTTTCTAAACCAAATCCTCCAAAAATATTTTTAATTGTAAGAGATTCTCGTTCTTTAAATCTATATTCTAACTTAATTAAATCTCTAGGTAAATTAATATCCATAGTTAATATAAATATTAACTGTTCTACTATACAAGCAATTAATGAACTAATTAAACCAAATAATGCATCTTTTGAACTAGTAGTTTTTGAACTTTTTAATTCTCAATTATTTTTATTTAAAATAAGTTCTTCAATATTTGCACTTGATTCAATAATTGAATCACCTGTATATAAACCATCATTTTCATCCAATTGTTAAAGATGATAAAGACCTGGTGAACTATAAACTTTATTTATTTTTGATAGATCACTTTCTGTTGGTTTTATAACTGATAAGTCATTAATTTGACTATAAAGAAATTTGTCTCCACTTTTTGTTGTATATTATACTTGTAATGAATTTTCTATTTGTTATTCTAAACCTTCTTTTGTATAAGCTAAATTACCATACTTATACAATTCTTTGGATGGAAGAGTATTATTATTTAGAAAATTTGAATAATAATACTCTTCCAAATCGAATTTATTTTCAAATTTTTTACCATTTGAGTAATAAACTTTCTCTATTTTATCTGTATAACTTTTTTCAACAGCTGTTGTTGCTAATTCATCATTACTTTCAGAAATAGCAATACCATTTGCATCTCTATAAACTTTTTTCTCATAATTTTGATCTCTTAAAACTTCAGGATAAAGTTTAACTAATGAATCCATTAAATACTTATCTACATTTTTGTTAGTCACTATTTCTTTTATTTCAAAAGATTTATTAATGTAATCAAAGGTTTCTTGAAAATTATTGAAATTATTTTCTCCTATTAAAAGTTGATTATAAATATCTTGATACTTTTGAGATTTAACTCCACTTTCTTTATTATATAAAAAATAATTTATTGCATCTTGCTTTGAATCAAATTTATTATTAAATAATTCATAATATAAATTATTTAATGGATTTTTTCAATCACTTTCATTATTAATATTATTAGTGCAAGCTACTACCATTGAAGTTGAACTTGCTGATATTGCTAAAATTCCTAATGCGGATAATATTTTTTTAATATTTACCACCCTCTCTATTTTTTATTTTTTAAGATATTTAAATATATCTTTTACAAAATTTTTAACTACAAAATTATTATTTAGAATCCTATATTTTAAATAGGATAAAAATTCTATAAAGAATATCAATAAAATTGTTAATAAAAATACTAATAATATTAAAATAATAATATTTACAGAATCACTGTTTTTAACTTGATTAATAGTAATTTTATTACTACTAATTCTAAATTTTATATCGTTATAATTGCTCAATTGCTTTATCATTAATTCATTACTGTTTAAACTTGTTAATAATGATTTTTGATATTTATTAACATTTATTATGCTATTAAAAATTAATTCATAATAAGTTGAAGCGTCTAATAATTGATAAGTTTTAATTTTTTTAAAACTCAAATTATAATCATAAGCAGTTTCTTGATCTATTCCAGCTGTATTAAAAAGATTAAAATATATTGAATGTTCTAAATTAGTTTTAAAAAAATAATCAAAACCATAATTATTAAAATCACTATATAAATATTTTAATTCTTCTTGATTTATATTTATATCTTTAATATTTTTTCATAAAAAAATATTAAAGATATTTATTCAATGATCAGTTTCATATTATTTAAAATATAAAAAACTATGAAAAGTTTCTATATAACTTTTTTCAGTTATTTCATCAAACTCTAAAGGATTATTAATATAACTTATAAGATAGAAATAAAAAATATCTTTAAAAAAATTATTTATAAGAGTTATTTGAAAATCACTTGAATTATTAATTTTTAAAATTAATTTACCATTTTTAAAATTTAATTCTCTAACTAAAAATTTTAATTCTTCAATTTTATTTTTATCTCATTGATAATTACTTTTTAAAGTTTTATTTATTTTTTCTAATCCTTTATAAAAATTATTTTGATTTTGAAATCATAATGTTATCTGTCCCATTATACTTTCAAAGTAATCAGATCTCATTAAATTTTTTCAAATTAAATTAATTCCATTTTTCTTATTATATTCGTCATTAATTTTGTAATCAAAAACGTTACAAACTGGATATATTTTTTGATTCACATATAAAATTTCTGTATTTGATCCATCACAATAATTTAAAAGATATTTATAATAATCATCTAAAAGTAATTCATTTTTAGAATTAATTATTTTTATATTTGAAAAATTATTTTGATGGATCAAATTATTAGTAATTGATGATATTAAATTGACTTCATTAAAAGTAAAATTAATATTTTGTTTAGTTTTTGAATAATCATCTAACAATTGATAATTTATTTTTTTATTTGAAATAGTATTTTGAATTAAAGATAAATGAAGAATGCTCATTATAGACAAAACTAAAGAAGTTAGACTATAAAATATAATAATAATTTTATTAAATATTATACTAATAGAAGAAATCATAAAAAAACAAATTGGTATATATAAAATTATTATTAATTCTTTTATAATAAATATTTTAAATATAAAACCAATATTTTTTAAACCAATTATTCAAAAGTGAAAAAAATCAAATAATAGTTGCATAGAAGTTTTTATTATTAATAAAATAATAACATAACTCAAAAATCACAAAGCAATGTATTTTATAAGATATAAATTTTTATATGCTTCTCTTTCAAAAAAATAATTAATTATTTTTATTTTTTTTAAATAATTAACTAAATAAAATGATAAAAAAGGAATTATGCAAAAATATATAAATCAATCAACATAATTAAGCAAAACATTAATCAAAATTAATTTACTATTAGCTTGTGTTTCATTAGAACTAAAAGATAAACTTGCCTTATATGTAAAAAAAGCTATATTAAAAATTAAAAAATAAATCAAAGTTAAAATCAATATTAATATTCATGATTTTAAATTCTTAATATTATCTTTTACAAAATCTAAACTAATTTGCACTTTTTTCACCTAATCTTAAATTATTTATTTTTAATAAGCGGTTCTATTTTAAAACCTGTTTAAAATTTCGTCCTTTTTTATTATTTTTTTTAGCCCTACCAAAAATTGTTCTATCAAATAAATAAGTGTTTTTTTATTAGTTTTTAATTTTTTTATAAATAATCTAATAGAAATATATAAATCAAATAAATATTCTTATAGCAATTAAAAATAAAATAAATAAAAGTTAATTTACATATTAATTAAAAAATTTATATTCTTCTAATACAAAATATATCAGCTTTTTTTTATTAAATTAAGTTAAATAATAAAAATTTTATTTTACATCTTATTAAGTAAATATTATTTTTTTAATATAAGAAATTTGATTAAAAAAATAAATTTAAAAAAAAAAACATTAAAATATAATGTTTTTCTAAAAGATTATTTATTAGCTTTTCTAGCTTGTTTTTGTTTTTGTTTTTCATCAACAAGTGCTTGATAAGCTTTTTGTTTTGTAGCTAATTCAACTTCAAAATCACTGTATTTATTTAATTTAGAATTTAATAAATTTAATTTTACATCTTTATTTTGAATTTTTTTATTAGCTTTTAGAGCATCAATTTTTGCTAAAATTGCTTCTTTAACTCCATTTGTTGAATCAAGAGTTAATTTACCATTTTTAATATCTGCTGTTCTTCAAATTCCTAAAAGCATAGCTGATAAGAAACTTGCTCCTAACAATATTAGAATTGCTCCCCCATCTCCTAGTGCAATTGAACCACCAGTCATTGTTGCACTATTTTCTAAGTAACTTGAACTTAGTAATGGAAATACAAATATTCCACCATGTGATGCAAGTAATTTAATTTTTACTGCCCCAACTAATCCTCCAATTAAAGCTCCTCCAAGCATTGCACTTATTGCAACTCTTTTTGGATCTTTAACCATAAATGGAATAGCACCTTCTGATACGAAACATGCTCCCATCAATCAGTTAGCTTTTGCAGTATCTCTATCTTTTGCTGTTCAAGCTTTTGGGAAAATAACTGTTGACATTGCTATCATAATTGGAGGTAACATACCTGCTAACATAGCTGATGCCATAATAATTGTTTGATCACTGTATCCTTGTGAAGATATATCAGTAACTAATTTACCTCCAACTGCTAGGTTTCCTAATGAATAAGCTATTTTGTTAATTGGTCCACCCATATCAACACACATCATAAATCCAATTAAAATTGATACTAATCATAATAAATTTAGTTCAGCTAATTTTTGAATTCCTAAACTAATTCCTCCCATAACAAAACCTAATGGAATGTTAATAACAAACATTGTTAATGCAATTGATAACAATGATATTACAGGAATAAAGACAATGTCTCTTGCTCCTTGCAATCCTTTAGGAAATTTAGCCATTGCTTTTGATCATCCTACAACCAATAATGCTGCAAGATATCCTCCAACAATAGCACCAATAAATCCTGATTCAGTTCCTTTTAAACTAGAAGGAAGAAGTCTTCCTCATAAACCATTTCATCCAGTTTCATCTCCAGAATAGGCAAATCCCATTATATTAGATGAAAATAGTCCTGCTATCATTCCTGGCATTAATCCTTGTGAACCTACTATTGAAAATGCAATAAATGCTCCTAAAATTGGAACCATCATTGACATTGATGTTTTACCAATAGCTGCAAATCATCCTGCTGCTTTATTTATAGTACCAAAATTTCCACCAGCTTCACCATTACCTGCTGCAAAATCAATTAAGAAAGCTATTCCTAAAATAATTCCCCCTGCAACAACAAATGGTAACATTCTTGAAATTCCTCCAAGTAAATTACCTTTTACATCTAAGAATTTTCTCATTGTAAATTCACTAACTTCTGATGAATCAGATGCAGCTTTAACTTCAGTTAATCCTTCACCTTTTTGATATTTTTCAATTAATTGATCACCTTTAAAAATTGCATCTTTTGTATGTGTATCAATTACTTTTTTTCCATTCAATCTTGAAAGTCCTTCAAGAGCTTTATCATGAGCCAAAATAATAACTTTTGCATTGTCAATGTCTTCTTGAGTTAATTTGTTTTCAATTCCTCTACGTCCTTGAGTTTCAATTTTAACTGTTAAACCTTTTGCTTTTGCATATTCTTCAAGTTTTTCTTGAGCCATATAAGTATGAGCTATCCCTGTTGGACAAGCTGTAATTCCAATTACATCATAACTTCCTGGTTTTGCTACTTTTTCAACTTTTTTCTCTTCTTTTGTTAATGCACTTTGTACATCTTTAATAGATTTTGCACTTCTCAATTTTTCTTGAACATCTGCTTTCATTAAGAAACCAGATAAATCAGCAAGAGCTGTTAAGTGCTCATTTCCATCTTTTCCATTTGTCATAATCATAAATACTAAATCAGCTGGTTGATCATCTAGTGATTGTCAATCAACTTTATTTTTTAATTTAGCAAATGCAATTGCTGATTTTTGAACTGTAGGATTTAAAACGTGAGGAATAGCAATACCATCTCCCACACCTGTTGATCCTTCAGATTCTCTTTTGTAAACAGCTGTTTTAAACTCTTCAACAGATTTTATATATTTTTCTTCTTGAAGTTTATTAGATAAAAATTCAATTACTTCATCTTTTGAATTTAAATCTACATTAAAAAAGCTTATTTGTTTACTAAATAAATCTTTTAGTTCCATGTGAACCTCCTATTATAATTTTTCTACTTTAATTTGTGAAACTAAGTTTTCAATTTCTTCTTTTGAAGCAAGTCACTCATTAAATGCTGTAGCAGCTCCACTTGCTGCAGCATATTGAAGCGTATTTTCTATACTTAAATTTTTATATTTACCATATACAAATCCAGCTAACATACTATCTCCAGCTCCAACTGAATTAATTAGTTTTCCTTTTGCAATTCCCACTTTATAAATATTATTGTTTGAATCAAAATATAAACTTCCTTTTGATCCCATACTTAATAAAACATTTTGTGCTCCTAAATTCTTTAATTTTTGAATTAACTCTTTTGTTTCTTCAAAGCTTATATTTTCATCAAATTTTAAATCTAGTGTCGAGCAAATTTCTTCTAAATTTGGTTTTATTAAAAATGGTTTTTCTTTTAAAACATTTTTTAATAATTCATTTGTTGCATCACAAATTAATATAGCTTGTTTTTTATTTACAAGTTTTCCAATTTGTTCATAAATGTCTTTTTCAATCCCCATAGCAACACTTCCAGTTAACATTACAATATCATTTTGTTTCAAACTATCTTCTAAATACTGAATTAATTGATTCAATACTTCTTTTTTAGTATTAAATCCCATTCCATTCAATTCTGTTTCTTGTTTTGATTCTAAATGTTTAATTTTGTAATTAACTCTTGTTGATCCTGAATTTAGAAAAAATTTATTATTTAAATTTATTTCTTTAAATTTATTTAAAAATATTTCCTTATTTTCTTCACCCATAATACCAATTGCTTGAACATATGTAGATAAATTTTTTAAAATAATTCCTGCATTAATGCCTTTTCCACCAACAACTTTATATTCATCACTATAATAATTTGTTACACCAAGTTCTACTTTTTTGTTGGCCAATACAATATGATCTATTGCTGGGTTTAATGTCAATGTATATATCATAATTTCTTTATACCTCTTCATTGATAAGTGCTATTTGTGATTTATCACTAAATTTAACAAGTGATTTAGAGTTATTTTTTGAAATATCTGCTAAAACAAATGCAAATTGAGAATTTTTAATCGCAATTCTCTTAACTTCTGCTTCATCTTCATCTGTTGTGAAGAAATTAAATTCTTTATCTACTGCATTAATACCTAAAAATGCTAAATCAAAATTATATTTTGATAGAGCTGTAATTTTTTCAACTCCGCAAATAGCAACTGTAGATATTTTTAATTTTCCTGGTAATAATTTTATATACTTAACACCATTTTTTGCTAAAATTTGAGCATTAATAATTGAATTTGTATAAATTTTATTATTAAATTCTGGCTTTATTTTTTCTGCTAAGAAAAACGTTGTTGAACCCGCATCTAAAAATATGGTTTCAAATGGTTTAATACAAGCTGATGCTTTTTTAGCTATAATTTTTTTGGCTTCAACATTAGTTAGCAACTTTTAATCCAAAACAGCTTCTAATATTGATTTTTCTCTAATAGTCTTTGCTCCTTCATGAACTCTTTTTAATTTAGATTCATTATGCAGATCAGTAAGATCTCTTCTTAGAGTGGTGAATGGAATGTTTAAATGCTTTGATATTTGTTCATTAGTACAATAATCTTGTTCATTAACATAATCTAAAATTAGTTGCAATCTTTCTTCTCTAATTACTCTTTTACCTCTTTAATATAATATTCCAAAAATGATGGAAAACAACCAAAAACAACCAAATATTTCAAAAAAAAAAAAAAAATGTTTTTCTTATTACTTTAATTAGATTAATAATTATTATTTTCTTCTTTTTTTATCAGTATTAATTCCTCTTATTTTAGACATTGCATAATTTAAATCTTTATACTTTGATTCTTGTTGAATAGCTTCTTCTCAAATGGGATTAATAACTTTTTTAGATTCACTTTCTTTTTTAGCTTCTTTTGCAACTACATCTGGATTTGCTCCATTTTCAATTTTCATAGCTTGTTCTATTGTTAAATATGGATCTTCAGGTCTTACTCCTTTTTGAACTAAAGATGTAATTTGCATTCTTATTTGAGAACTTGATAATTTTTTATCTTTAAAATCAATTTGTCATTGAATTGGAAATGTCTTTTCAAATTTATAAGGTTCTTTAATTATTGCATAAATAATATTTACAAACTTTTCAAAACCTTCTTCACCTTTTCAGAAATTAGTTTCATCTTCTTGTTCTAATTCACCATTTTTTAAATCAAATTTTGAAAAGTGCATTTCAAATACTTTACTTGATCAATCACCTTCTGGAATTAAATAGAAATTTGTAAACATTGAACAGTTAAATATGTGATTGTCAAATTCATAAATAGATAAATTAAATCTATCAACTGTTGTTGTATCAATTGAAACGCTAAAATTTTTAACATCAAGAACTTTGCTAACTCATTGTAAAACAGATTGAGTATATTTTAGAATAAATTTTAATTTTTGACTTGAAAATATCATTGTCTTTCATCTAGTGAAGTTAAAATCAAATTCAGACTCTTTTCTGTTTGAAGCAATACTAAAATCGAGGTTAGCTTGAACAAATTCAGTAATTGATAAATTAATCATCTCTTTTTTCATTAATATGCCTCCCGCATTAAAAATAAATATTAATTATAGTATAGCATATTTTATCATTAAGAGCAATACTTAAAAGTTTAAAGTTGTGGGAAATATTAATTTAATATTACTAGGTTCAATTAGAGATTTGTTGTAAATAATATATAAACTTCTTTTTACCAGTTTTACTATGTATATTTGGAATACTGTTAGATAATTTTATAGTTATATCTCCACACATTTTTGAAATTTATTCATGATTTTTTGTAAAAGTTGACTTTAAATAAACTATTAGTAGTATTGTTTTTTATCAAAAATTTCAATTTTTTTGTCTATTACACATTTTTTAGCACTAAACTTTGTGCTTTTCTTGCACTTACAGTTCTAATGATTTTTTTGTAAAATTAGTAAAATTTTAAAGTCAATCATTCTATCAAGTATTTGTCTTGTAAGAACACTGTTTACATAATTTTGATTTATTTTATCTAAGTAATAGGATTTAATCTCATTATTTTAAAATTATTATTATAATTTTTTAATATTTCAAATAAGTGAAAAGCAATTTTTTATCCTTCTTTATCTAGAACTGTTATGATAATTATTTCTTCTACATTTTAGCTTGTTTAATTAATTTACTTACAACTTGTTTTTTGATTTGAAACTTTATAAATTAGATTCATTTGTTTTAAATTAATTGCTATATTAAAGTTATTTTTACTTGAAAATTCTTTAAAATAGACAATTGAAGCTTTAACAATTAAATTGTTAATTTTGTCAATTTTTTTAAAAATTAACTTACTTTTTTAATTTTATCTAGTGATTCTAATATAATTAGTTTAGTCATTAAATCAACTTCTTTCTATAAAGCTAGTATAATTAAATCAATGAAAGGAAATAAAAATGTTTAAAAAAAATAAAAAAGTAATAAATAGTAATTCAAAATCAGACATTAATTATGAGATAACTATTAATTCTTGATTTTTTAAGTTTTATTCAATTCAAGAAATAACCAAACAAATAATTTTAGAAACTACTGAAGAAATAAGACTTTCTGATGATTATGGAAAATCAAATAGTTATAAAAAATTTTTACTATCTTTAGAAGATGAATTTACTAATTTTTTTAGTCTTTGAAAAGAAAATTTTTGGAATTCAAAAGTATTAGAAATAAAAACCTATTCAAAAATTTCAAATTTAATACCAATAATACGCCCATGAAAAAAAATGAAATATGATGAAGTACCCCCAAATAGTGAAGCTAGAAAAAAAAGAATAAAAGCTTTTTCAAATCCTTTAGAAAAAGAAGGTTACCCCATTTTAGGAGACACTTTTATATAATAATAGAAAGGAAAAATATATGGCTAAAAAAGGACAAAAGTTTAGAAAATGAACTAAAGAAGAAAAAGAAAAAATTATTGAATTAAGTTTGAATTGCTATTCTCTAAAAGAAATAGCATTAAAATTTAACTCAACTACTGGATCAATTGGAACAATAATTAACAAATATAAAAATGCAAAGATAAGTGAAGCAAAACCTCGCTTGCCTTATAAAATAGATTACAGCATATCTCAAAAGGCAAATGATTTGTTTATAGGAGTTCTATTCGACTATAATAAAGAATTAATTAAGGAGAATAATATTTTAAAAAAGCAATGAGCCTCCAAGGGCGAAACCAAAAATAAATAATTCAGGAATTATTAATAAATACGAAATATAATCGAACAATAATTTGCAAAATTTTAAATATCAATAGAACATCAACATATAAAGAAAATAAAACTTTAATGAATTTCCTCAATGATACAAGAATTATGAATTTAGTGATTTCAGAAATTGAAAAAAATAATTTTCTTAGTGCTTATAGTGCTAAAAGATGATCTTTATATTTTAAATTGAATTATATTGACCCTTTTAGGATAAATCACAAAAAATTAGAACGTATATTTAAAAAATTTAATCATATTGCATATTATATTAAGAAACAAACTAAACATGAAATTAAAAAATATAAAGAAACTATTAGAAAAAATTATCTTAAAGAAGCAAAAGAAATGGGATTTGAAAACATTTGAACTAGTGACATAAATCAATTTTCAGTTAAAACAAAAAAAGGTTATATTTGCACAGTTCAAGATAATTTAACTGGAGAAATAATAGGAAAATCTAAAAGAATAGATAATCAAAAAACAAATTTTATGCTTGAAGCTTTAAAAATGGCATATAAAAATAAAAAATATTTAGGTCTAATATTATTACATTCAGATAATGGAAATCAATATACTTCTGAAAACTACATAAATTTATGTAATGATTTGCAAATCATTAGAAGTTATTCAAAACCAGGAACACCTCATCATAATGGCAAGCATGAAAGTTTTCATAGTCGTTTAAAAGATGAAACTATAAGAACATGTCATATTGAAAACATTAATCAATGCTTAAAAATAGCATGAGCATGATTAGATTTTTATAATAACGATAGAATTAGAATAAATAAAAAATGATAAAAAAAAAAAAAAAACGTTCCCTCTATAGGGGGAACCTTCAAATATAATTACTTTGGAGGAAAATTATATTACCCATTTCCATTATTGACAAATACCCAACATAATCATACAACTTATATTATTTTTGAAGAATCTTGTGAAAATAATAATATAAAAAATTTTATTTATAAATCTAGTTTTATTCAAGATGTTTCTTATATTAAAAATAATGTGTATTTTAATAAAAATGGAATAATATTAAAAAATTTAAAGTATCATGATACTTTAAATAATCAATTAGATAGATTAGAAAAAGTTATAAAAATATGACCTTGATTTTTAACAATTATTTGAAATTGCATTTTTAATGAAACATGAAAAATAAAAAATGAGTTTAATCCAAATTAAAATTAATAAAGTTTATAATAAAACTAAACATTTTATTTGTTTTATAATTACTAATTAACATATAGTTTTTATTATTAATAATTTTATTTTTTAGTAATTTTTATATATATTTCTAGGAAAACTATTAAATTAAAAGTTAATATTTTTATAATGTTTTTTACATAAATTTATTAATAAATTTTAAGTTTTAATTTCAAATTTATAAAATTAATTTTGAATTTTTAATAATTTTATGTCTGATTGAGATTAAACATAACCTTTTTTATATTTTATTATATTCTTAACAATTACTACAAAATTGGTTGTAAAAAATATTAAGGAGATGATTTATTCAATTCATTTTTAAATTAACATTAATTAATATCTTTCATTAAGACTAGCTTCTAATTTGTTTAAATTATCAATTATTTGATTAAAAAAGTTTTTCATTTTTTCATTATGATCTAATGAAAAAATATTTTTTAAATTTTTCTAAATCATTTTATTTGTTAAATTTAATTTTGCATTTTTAATTTTTACATAAATATTTACTTTTAATTTTTGTATATATTACTTTTCTAGTTTTTTCCAGAAAAATTATTTAAACTAGATAAATAAAAAATTAGAGTGCTAGTTTAACTAGCACTCTAATTGTCTTAAATAAACTATATAATAAATTTTAATTAATACCAAATTCTATAATTGTTTGAGTTAAATAATTTAATGCTTTATATCCATAAATTGAAACAAAATCCTATTTTTCTATTACTGCTGATTCTAAACTTTTCAATATAATTAAACAATCCTTCTTTGAAGCTGATAATTTGTGATTTGTATCAATTTTTCAAATCTAATAAGATATTTTAATAAGATCAACACCTGCAATTAAAGCATCTCCTAATTTATTATTTTTTCTTGCTTCATTTTCTTTTTGCTCTGTTTCTTTGTATTTATTTACTAGTTCTTCAATATTTTTATATTCATATTTTTTTTCTACTTTTTTTGTAAATGCCATTGCTGAACTACTAGCAGAAACACTAATTGCCAAAATTGATAATGTAGATAATATTTTTTTCATATATAATTCCTTTCTTCCCTCCCATATTTTAAATCCCTCCCTATAACTTAATTTTAGCTCATTTTTTTAAGTATACACTTTTTTATTATAAATTTCTTTTAATTAAATTAGTTTAGTAAACTGGGAAAAATAAATTCTGCATTTTAAATATTATTACAAATACTAGCATAAACTGATGTTTTTCAATTTAATTTTTTTGTATTCTTTTACTATTATATCAATTTACATAACATTTAATATGTGAATATATATTATTATATTTCATAGATAAAATATTTATATGATTTAAATATTCTCCTTTTAAACATCTAAAAAAATATTCAATTTTTCTATTTTCCAAAAAATTGCCAATTTTACTCATTGAATTTAAAACATTTAAGACATTTAATGACTTTAAAACACTATTTGATAAGTATTGAGAACCATAATCTAAATGTAGTATAAAATTAGATCTTTTAAATTTTTAATTATTTTTAAAACTAAAGTTGTATCATTATTTTTTTGATAATTCTCATGATTCAATCATTTTTATTTTGTTGGATTATCTATTAATTTAATCTGTTGTTGATTATATAAATTTTTATAATGTAATGAGACCAGTTTTAAAGTTTAATGGATTAATACCTATTGAATTTTTAAATAAAAACACCGAACAAAATTGTTCAGTGTAAAATGTATTAAATTTGTGTCTACTTTTATTGACAAATTCATTTTAATTTGTGTAGAATTTTTTTTCCCAATTTAAAATACGTTTATTTTTATTATAGATTTTTTACTATTATATGAATAGTTATTTATAAATTAATATAGATTAATTTCTATTAAATAAAATAATATTTATTTTTTGCTTTAACTTCAACTTTAAAAATTTTATTACTTATGTTATCTCCACTAATTGTTAAAATATAATCTTTTACTTATGTTGTTTCAGAAACTATAATTGCTATTTTTTATCTTTAATTGCTACTATTACTTTATTATTAATTTAATTTTTAATTTTAACATTTACTAAATCATTTATTGATGTAATGCTAATTCCATTATTTCCTCTGCTTAAGTAACTTCAACTAATTCAGCATTTAAAATCACATTAATCTATTTTTAGAAGTCTAGAGCTTAATTTAGATTTTTCTTTAACCATTAATTCTAAATTTGGTTTTTCTTTAACCTTAACTAAAAAATATTTATTATCTATTTTATCTCCACTAATTTTTAAAGTATAATCTTTTATTGCAGCAGTTTCAGAAACTGTAACTATTATTTTTTTATCTTGAACTGTTGCTGTTACTTGATTTTCAACTTGACCTGTAATTTTAACCCCTGTTAGATCATTTGTTGATACAATGTTAATTTCACCAATTTATCCTTGAGTAACCTCAATTAGTTGTTTATTCAAATCTACATTTTTTTCTCCACATGAAACAACAGTTGAAGATGTTGTTGCAATTAGACTTGTAGTTGCTAATAAACTTAATAATTTTTTCATTTTTTTCTCCTTTTTAAAGTACCCTATAAAACAAATAAACAACTAAAATTGTTATTGGTGATTATAAAAAAAAAAAAAAATGTCAATGATTTTTTTTTATTTTAGACTGAGTTGAAAAAAGTAGGCATTAAAATTTATTTAAAATATTTAAAAGGAAGAAAAAAATATGGCAAAACTTGGTCAAAAATTTAGTAAATATAGTGAAGAATTTAAAGTAAATGTAATACTTTATGCAAATGAAAACGGTGTAACAAAAGCTTATAAAAAATATAAAGTGCCAATGGGAACAATTGGAACCTGACAATCAATCTATATAACAGATAATAATTTATGCATTAATACAAAATCTAAAGAAGATAAATCAGAATTAGAAAATTTGAAGGAGAAATATGAATCCTTAAAAAAGTCTTTAACCTCATGAGAAACTACATGTCTAAAGAGGAAAAAATAAATTTTATTAAATCAAGAGATTATAAAACAACAATTAAGGAACTACTCGAGTTACTAAATTTAAAAAAATCCTATTGAGATAAATATAAAAATCATTGTTTCATAGATAAAAAAAATAAATTTGATTATATAAAATACGATATTTTAAAAGTATTTAATGATAATAGAAAGCAATTTGGATATAGGCAAGTTTCAAAAGAACTATCTCATAAATATTCAACATATATAATTCGAAAAGTAATGCGAGAAAATAAAATTATAGCTAGATTTGCTAAAAATCAATTAAAAAAAGCAAATAAAAGAAAACTACAAAATTCAAATGTAGAATATCCAGATCTTGTTCAAAGAAAATATAGTGCTGTCAAAGAAAAATACAAAATTTTATATACAGATATTACTTATTTAATTTGAAAAGGAAAGAAAGCTTATAAATCAACAATAATCGATGGATTCACAAAAGAAGTTATTTCATCAGATATTTCTTATAAAATGTCTGCAAAATTTGTAATTGCTACTTTAAAAAGAGCAATTAATGTTATTAAAAAAATAAAAGATCCGAGTGGAATAATTATTCACTCAGATCACGGAGTTCAATACACAAGCAAAACGTGAAAAACTGTTTGTGATTCGAACAATTTAATTATATCAATGGGAGCGAAAAAAACATGTGCAGATAACATTGTTATTGAAAGTTATCACTCTTTACTTAAAAAAGGAACAATTCATAATAACAAATATGAATCACTTGAACATTATATAACTGATGTTATTGAATGAGATAAATGATATAACTCAAAAAAAATCTCAAAATAGTTTTTTAAATATAGAATGAAAAAATAAAGATGTCTTTTATGGCACAATAACTATATAAATAAAAAAAATAGGCATAAATATGCCTACTCACTTCAACTCACTTTATTTTTTTGACTTTTGATTGTAAAAAAAATATTAAAAAGAGCAAATCATTATATCAATTAATTTCAATTAAGCAAAATTAAACCATATTCAATTAAATATTTAAAAAAGTGTATTAAATATACTTTTTATGATATTCGATTTTCTGAAGAGGTTGCTCTTGTAACTTCAATCATTCCAGGAATTTCAGAAAGATCTTTTAAAATAATATTTAACTGTTCTAAATCATTGACAGTAACAATAATAGTTCCCTTACCAGTGTAATTATCTTCTTGAGTAAGAATCTTTATTTCAGCTAAATTAGCTCTTTGATTTGCAAAAACAGAAACTACATCAAGTAATATTCCAGGTCTATCATATACAGTTATTCTAATTTTTGTACTATATTGCTTATTTTCAGTTTTACTTGGAATTCATTCAGTTTTAAGTAAATTTTTAAGTTTTTGAATATTTGTAATATTTAAACATTCACTTCTATGTACTTGAATACCTTTAGTTTTTGACATAAAACTTGTTACTGGTTCAACTGGAATTGGATAACAACATCGAGCAAGCGAACAACTAACTTTTTCAATACCATTTATTTTTAAATCTTCTCTTCCTCTTGTAGATTTATATTTTCTAGTTTTCATATCATTAATTAATTTAATATCTTTTAAATCTTGTTTTGATACATAAACTATTTCAACTGCTTCTGGAATTGAAAAATCACCATTACCTACAGAAAGTAAAAATTCATCTATATTTTTATAATCTAGAACACTAAGTTTTTTTTGAATTTCTTCAATAGAATTAACATTTCATTTTAAATTATTTGCAATGATATATCTGTCAATTTCTCTTTTAGTATTTCTAACTATCTTTTGATTTGTTATTTTTTCTTTTTCTGCTTCTCTTACTTTTTTTTTATTTAAAAAATCTTCAATTGCTCTTCGAGCTGTTGAAGTACGAGCAAAACGTAATCATTTTTCATTAGGATATGTATCTTTTGAAGTTTGAATTTCAACCATTTCTCCAGAGTTTAATATTGTATTGTAAGGAGAAAACACACCATTAATTTTAGCTCCTACAGTTTTATTACCAACTTCTGTATGAATTTTGTATGCAAAGTCCAAAACTGTTGAACCAAAGGGTAAATTAACAACACTTCCATCTGGAGTTAAAATGTAAATCATAGGAGCTAAGTAATCAGATTTAAATGTTTCTTCAATAACTTCTCCACTTAAATCAATTTTTTCTGATTGTTCATTATAATCTATTTCTAAATTTTCACTTGCTAATTTTTCAAGATTTATTAATCTTGTAAACATATCAACTTTTTGATCAATTTCTTTTTGCTTTTCTGCAATATCGATTGTTTTTTCTCCTTCTTTATATTTTCAATGAGCTGCAGCTCCATTTTCTGCTATTTCATCCATTTCTTTAGTTCTAATTTGGCATTCAAAAATAATACCATCTTTACTTGACAATGTTGAATGCAATGATTGATATAAATTATTTTTTGGAGTTGCAATATAATCTTTAAATCTACCAGATAAAGGTGTATATAATTGATGTAATATCCCTAAAATTCTATAACAATTATCTTGTTTTTCAGTAATAATTCTTATAGCTAAAATATCATTTATATCACTAAATGACTTACCAAAAAAATTTAATTTTCTATAAATTGAATAGATTGTTTTTGATCTACCAAAAACTTGAGCATTTTTAATTCCCTCTGATTTAAATTTTTTGTTAATTTCAACTATTATTTCTTCTATTAGTTCTTTTCTAGAATTTTTATCTTCTTCTAAAAGATTTTTAATTTTTTTATACTCTTTAAGATTTAAATATTGAAAAGAGTAATCTTCTAAAATATTTTTAGCAGTTTTCATCCCAATTCTATGAGCAATTGTTGAATAAACTTCTAAAGTTTCTTTTGCAATTATTTTTTGTTTTTCAGGTTTCATATATTGTAAAGTCAAAAGGTTATGCATACGATCAGCTATTTTAACAATAATAACTCTAATATCTTTAATCATTGATAAAAAAAGCTTTCTTAAATAATTTGCTTTCATTTGCTCACGATTTTCTTTTGTAAAATAACTTACTTTAGTTACAGCTTCAACTATATCTGCAACTTCTATACCATAAATATCTTCTATTTCTGAAAATGTTACAGGTGTATCTTCAATAACATCATGTAAAAGTCCAGCAATAATTGTTTTTGGACCCATTCTTCACTGTGCCAAATAATAAGCTGTTGAAAGTGGATGAATTATAAATGGATTACCATTTTTTCTTTTTTGACCTTTGTGTTTTTCTTCTGCATAATAATATGCTTTTTTAACTTCTTCAATTAATTTATTATTTTTAATATACTTTTTCATTTCTGCAATAAGCATATCAACTTCAATACATTCTACATAGTTAAATTCTTGTTCTTGTGCATGCATAATGTACACCCCTTTTTTTTACTAACAATATTAATATTATATATAAATTAAACTCTATAAAATAAAAATTTCCTAATTTTATTTAGGAAATTTTATTTAATTATTATATAAAGTTTTTTTAATAAGTAATTAGACTTTTTGAATCAAAATTAGCAAAAAGATTAGATTCGTGTAAAAATGATAAATCTGCTAAAAAAACAATTCCATTAATTTTTACTTTTTCTTGTTCTATAAGATCTACAATGGCTTTCATTGTTCCCCCTGTTGCTAAAACATCATCAACAATAACTACACTATCAGTTGCTTTTAAATCACCAAAATGCATTTGAATATGTTCTTTTCCATATTCTAATTCATATTCAATATCTTTAACTTTTCTTGGAAGTTTACCAGGTTTTCTCACTAATACAAATCTACAATTTGCAGCATAAGCAACTGCAGAGGCAAATAAGAAACCCCTTGCTTCTGGAGCAACAATAACATCAGCTTTTTTTTCTTTTACATATTCAACCATTTTATCAATTGCATATTTAAAAGCATCTTTGTCATTTAATAATGGAGTTATATCTTTAAAAGTAACTCCTTTAATTGGAAAGTCCTCAACATCTCAAATATATTTTTTTAAATCCATATTTTGTTGTCCTCTTACTAATCATTTATTCCTTCTATAATTTGTTCTTCATTTGAAACATACAATCCATTAATAAAACGTTTTCTTGCAAGTTTATTTCTTATTCTTATTTGTTCAAAGATTACTCAAAGTGGAAGTGATATAAATAATACAACTAAACTTGTAACAATTGTTCCAATAATAATTGCTAAACCAAATGATAATATTGATGGCATAGTAGTTAATATTACAATTCCAACCAATGAATAAAGAGTAATTAATAGTGAACATCTAACAAGTCCAAATTTAAATGATTTTACTAATACTTCAGATAAGTAATTATTTTGCTTACCAACTCTATTTATTTTGATTTTATTTTCTTTTTTAATTTTCTTAAATTCTATTTTTTTATTGTGTTTTATTTCTTTAAATTCTAATTTTATTTTTTTCTTCTCTTCTTTAGATAAACTATTTACTTTTATATTTAATCTCATTTCATTTTTAAGATTGAATAATTCATCATTTATTTTTCTTTTAAATGTTTTTGTATCATAAACAATTTCTATTTCTTTATTAAAGAAATTTACTAATGATTTTTCATTTTTAGATGAAATTAATGATCTTGATTTTCCAAAAATCATAAACAATGATATGACTGTAAATAATAAACTACTTACAATTGCAATAATTGAAGCATTTCCTAATGGAATTTGTAAAGCAGTTATCAGAGCAACAGAAATAACTGGAGCAACTATTATTGCCACAATCATTGCAATATAGTATGTTCATTTAAATCTAATCAAAATATAAATTATTAAAGCTAGAATTATTGCAGCAACTGTTATAGCAATTTGTTGCAATGTTCATAACATTGTAGCTGGATTAATTGCTTTTGTAATAAATCCATTAGTTTCAGTTATATTTTGTTGTTTATCAACACCTCAATTATTAAACATTTTTTTAATAACTGAAGATTGTTTTATATTTTGTGTATAAACAGTTAAAGTGATTCAATTTTGATTATTTGAAGATCCATTATATACAAATTGACGTCCAAAAGAAACTGAATAATTATTATTTTTATAAAGTTTAGATGAATTTAAACTATTTGAAAGATAATTAACATAATAACTTTGTGAATATACAAAATTTAAATATTCTGATACAACTTCAGCTTTTTTAAAATGAACTGCTGGTAAATCATCATTATCTTGATGATTCTTTTCAAACTCTTCAAATTCTTCTTTAAGCTGATTTATTTTTTCTTCAAGTGCTTTTGTTTTAGGATCTTGATCTTCAAAAGTTTCTTCAACCATTCCATTATAAGAAGTTTGAATATTATCTCCTCATAATGTATAGTCAGTTCTTCCACCAAATGTATGATCAAAACGTAAACCAAATAAGAAACCAAATCCTATTGAAAGAGCAAGTATAATAATTCCAAATAGTAAAATCATTTTTGCTCCATTTTTAATATTTATTTCAATAGTTTTAATTTTTAATTTTTCATTTGCACTTGTTATAATTTGACCTTCTTCTTCAATTATGCTTTGAGTTTTATCATCTCTAATAAAAATCAATTCATTAATTTTAAAGTTCAATTTTTGAATTTTTTTAGCTTTTTTGTTTTCATCTAAAGATGCTATCTTAGACTTTAATTTCTCAATTTTTTTATTTAATTTTTCTTTTGCTAATAATTGTCTCTTATCTGCTTTTGAATTTTCTTTTTCTTTAAATAAAGTTAATTTTTCATTCAATATTTTTAATTTATCTTTTAAAGAATTAATTAAAGTTCCATTTTGTTTTTCTTTTGATTCTAATTTGCTAATTTTATTTTCAGTTCTTCTTATTTTGTAATTAAGAAGAAATTTACCTTGAGTTGCAAAATCTGTGTTTAAAGCAAATAAATTAGATTTATTTGTAAATCATGAAGAATTTAAAACTATTTTAAATAAAATTACACTAATCAAAATAGTAAATACAACAGTGAATAAAGAACCCATAGCAAGCATTATAGCCATTGATCTTATTGCATTTGAAGTAATTCAAAACATACACATAGAAGGAATTAACAATGCAATAACTAAGTCAGCTGCTAAACCAACATTTTCTTTAATAGAAATATTAAAACTTGTTTTTAAACCTCTTTGTTTTAAATAATAACTTTCTTTCATATTCTCAAATAATGTAGAAAATATTTCAATGTTTAAAGCAATAAGAATAAATGAAGAGATAATTGTTTCAGGTCCAACAGTTAAGTTAAATCAGCTTAATGATAACAATGTCATTCCTATTATTGCCAATGTAATTATCATTGAAAATAGTCCTAAAAGTCTATAGAAAAATCCCATATAAATAATTAAACATAATGCAATTATCAATAAGAAAGTTAAACCTGCTCAAAGCATTATATTTGTAACTGTTCCACTTAATGTAGCAATAGAGTTAACTGTAAATACAAATCCCTTTCCAGCTGCATTAAATAATGATGCTCCAATTTCAGATTTTGCATAACTGTCAACAGTTGTAATTAAGTTATTGCCATCTATATATCCCACACCACCAGCTGCTGTAGTTGATTTAGTTTCAGTTACTTGACCAGTGAATAAAAAATAGTTTGTTCTTAAGTTATTTCAATACACTTCATTAAATGATTGTCCATTTGATCCAACATATTGAATTAAAACTGGATTTATTTTTGCAAATATTTGATTAACTTTCATGTCACTATCTGTTAAAACACCACTTTGACTTCAAAGTTTTACATTATTTGAATATCTTCCTTCATTTTCAAAATCTTTTGTAACAGAATTTGAGTCATATACATATTTTGAAGTTTCAGATAAATATTTAAAAGATTTTACTATTTCAGTAAATCCAGTTGCTGTTGCTAAACTTGCTTCTTTAGTTTCAATAAGCGATGCCGAACGCTTATATGAAACTCCTGATGAAGTTTTAACATCTCAATTACCATAAAATAAGTCGAAAAGTATTTGTTTAACTTCTGAATTTGTACTACTGTTATTATAAATTTCTCTAAAAGGTTGAACTACTACTTTAAAGAACTCTTCAATTCTTTCTTTTGTTGTTCCTTTAATTAGATTATAATAGTTTCTAATATCATTGTAGAAACCATCTGCGTCTAACAGAATAAATAAACTTAAAGCTTTATTATCATCTGCATAAGTTCCTTGTTTTTGATTTGAACTACTAGGTAATAAACTTTTAAAAGTATCTCCATTTAATTTATATGATATTGCTGGTTGTTTTTGATTTGAAGTTGTAACAGAAGTTGCTTTTGCTCCTGTAAAGAATTCATTAATACCTTTTCTTTCAATTTTGTCATCTTTAGTTGTAATTTGTAAATCAGAAAAAGTCTTAGCATCTAGTAAAACAATACCCCCATTTTTTTGAATTTGGTTTCTAAATACTGTTTCGTTTTGATATGCATCAACTGGTGATAAAACTTTTAAAAAGTTATTACCAGCTTTTTCTATTATTATTTGATTATTTCCCATAGGATTTAAACGTTGATTTAAAGCTTTTGCACCTTCTGATGCATCTCCATTTGGTTGACCATTATTTTTATTTTTTTCATTTAAATTGTCAACTGAAACAAGTGCTGAATAATAACCCTTGAAGTCTGAACCCAACCTAATATTTTCTGAAAATTTTCAAGTAGAGAATACTATCCCTAAAATTAATGAACATACTATCAATAATATAGCAAAACTTTTAAGAATAGGTTTCTTTTGTTTTTTCATTATATTTTTTTCGTTGATATTCAAATTAATCACTATCTTTCTAAAATACTTTTTAAATCAATTTCAATTGAACTACTTTTATCTAATATTGCACTAATATTTAGATACTCGAATATTTTATTAATCTTAATATTCATAATAAAAAACGATAAATCATTCAAATCAGTAATTTTATTATTTTTGAATATTATCTCTTTTAAATAAGAGAACAAATCATTAAAACTAATCTTTTTATATTCTTTCCTTAATTCAGTTAGTTTTAGATCTAACATTTTATAAATAATATCTCTTAAATAAATATTGTTCATTAAATCACCACTACTTTCCTAATTATAAACAAAAAAAATAATAAATTAACTAATTTTGCTAAATAATTAAAAAAAAATAAATAAAAATTTATTTTTTTTCTAATTCTGATTTTTTTGATTTATTTTTTCTTTTTTGATTTTTCTTAATTAATTTTTCATTTTCTTTATATGCTCTAACAATAGCAATTTGTCTAATTTTTTCCTTTTCAAGCTCATCAGTTTCAATTTTTGTTCTAATAATATCTCTATCATCATTCTTTTTAATTTCGTAATTAAATAATCCCTTAATAGTTTTTGTATTAATTGCATTGACTTTAGCATGAGGATCAGCCATAAAGACTTTTTTTTCAATTTTTTCTCAATCCATCACGGACATAGCAACCATAATCACACTTCTATGTAGATAGTTCCCATTAATTCTATTTATACTATCTCAAGTTAAAATATCATTTTGAAAACCATTATCTAATAACATTTTATTAATTTCTTTTGGTACATTTGTTGTAATCATATAAGTTCTCACTGTATATTTTGGATAAAAGTAATTTGTTGACATTCCAGCACACATTACAAGAGTAAATGATGCAAACAATGATGGTCCAAAGACAAACAATATTTTAATTTTTGCAACTAAACCTTTATCAATATTTGACAAATCAGTTCCATATCCATTTTTGCATACAAATTCAACTAAATAATTATATTGATCTTTTGTAAAAGTTGAAGGCAATCCAGTAGGAAATCAAGCTGCAAAAACAGGGTGATTTGTAGTAATTCCATCTCCTATAATATCTCCATTTTTCATTGCATAGTTTCACATTGATTCTATTAATTTTTGATTATTAATATAATTTCCATTTTGTAGAATATCAATTTTAATATCTGAATTAATTAATTCTAAAGGAATAATAAGTGTATTTAAAACAATAACACATGCCAAAATAAATAAATTTACTTTTCTATTTAATGATCCTAATGGTTTATTACTTTTATTTGAAAAATAAACTGTTAAAAAATCTAATCCTCCACTTGAACCACCAATTTTATAAACAATTGAATATGAAAAACCTAATAATATACCACCTAATGAACCAAAAATAAACAATCATATACCCGTATTTCATGAATCTGGTGTTCTTGAAATTAATTGAAAATTAACAATTAAATGAAATTCTTTAGGATTAATATATGGTAATGCTTGAAAAATTTGGTCAAAACCAATTTGCAAGATTACAAATAAAAATGTTGTAAAGGTAAATTTTTTACCTAATTTTATATAACCAAAAATAAATAAAGGGATATTTATTATTAAATAGTAAATAAAATAAAAAGATGATTGCATATCAACTTGGTTCCTACCTGGAAAAGTTAAAGTAGCAAAAAAACGAGCAATCGCTCCTAATCCTGCTGGAAATAGTCCTGCTCTTCCTGTAACAGAAATAAAATAGTCAAATGTTAATGCAGTTAGAAAGGCAGCAAGAAAAATTTGAAAAAAATCTTTAAAAAATTTAGTTCTAAAATATTGCTTAACTAAAAGTTGTTGTTCTCTTTGAGACATTACCTTATTTTCAAAATTAAGTAATAAATCTCTATCAATTGTATTACCTTTATTAAGTTCTTTAGCTAATTTATTAATTGTTCTTTTTTCTTGTGTTGATTGAAATTCTACTTTTTGATCTTTTAGCATTTCATCAACTGAATCTGATATTTCATTGCTTAACTCATTCATATCTACTTTATTTTTATCCATTTTTTTTGTTCCTTTACTACTTCAAAGTCAGTTAATCTTATACTGGTTTAATAAATAATTTTATAAAACTATTTTTTTATTTTGTTAATTATACTTGATAATCCTTCAGTTTCATATTTTTTCTTTTGTCTTTGCAAAAGTAATTCTCTTAAAACATCAGCATCATAAATTGATTTTCCTTCATTTTTAGCTTTTGAAATTATATCATTTTCAACTTTTTTATATGGATCAACTAATTTTAATTGATTATTTTTCTGTTCAACTTTTTTAGCATGTATTATAATTGAACTTAAATCTGTTGGATTAAAATCCTTTTCATCATCATTATATTCTATTTTTAAATCTAAATTATTAGAGTTATTTTTATTATTTTCTAAATTTTCATTATTTTTAAATTCTAGTATAGCTAATTCAAGCAATTCTTCCATAGCAAGACTAACAGTATCATCTATTTGATTATTAGATATATTTTTAGTTTTTTTATTAGCCATAAAATTTCCTCTTTTTATAACAATAACTATATACTAAAAAATAAAAAAAATCACTACAATAGTGATTTTTAATAGTTTCTATAAGTTTTTTAAACGAACTGTAACTTTAAATGATCCTACTTTTAATGGATCATAGTCATTTCTAATAATGTCTACAACTGTATAAGTTTTTTGATCTTTTGCTGAGTAACCTGCAAATACAATTGGTTGATTTGCTTTTGTTTTTGTTTGAACAAAAATTGGTAATTTTGAAGAACTTACTGTTGGTATTTTGAAATAAACAACAACTTTTTCGTAAGGTGATTCAACCTCTGCTAATTGTGTATTTAAATATTTTACAAATTCATTTGCTACTAATTTTGAACCATGATGTGGATTTTCTACAAATTCATGTGTTACATTATGTGTAATATAGAATGAAATTGCTGCATCAACAGTAACTAACAAGTGTTTTTTAAGTACTGTTGCTCCATCATAAGTATATGATGATTTATCTTGTGAAAGATCAGCAATAACTTTTGAAACTGCTTTACATACATCTTCAATTGTGTAAATTTTTGCTGCTTTAACATCATATTTAGCTGATTTATTTCATAATAATTCATCATCGTTTACACTAATATTTGTTAAAAACATCATTTTACGTAATCATTTTTTAGGAGCATTTTTTCATTCATCTTCTCCTAAAATTACTTTACTTGGTCCTTCATCTTCAATTTTAGTTTTCATAACTTCAACAATATCAATTGCTTCAGGAGTAATTCCTTTTTTATCAACTAACATTAATGATGGTCCTAAACCTGAAATTAATGATGCTACATTTGATTTGAAACGTGTTGCTCATGCATCGTGTTCCATTTCAAATAATTCGTGAATAACTTCTAATTCATCATTTGATAATTTTGTGAAATCTAATACATATTTTGATGATAATAAGTTAAATAATCTTGCCAATAAATACTTTAAAGTATTAGTTGTTTCATAGATTTTAAATTTATGTAATGGATCATTATCTCATGGTGATAATGCATTGTTATACATAATTTTCATTGTCATAAAATTAAGACTTGATTTTTTAGCAATTTGAACTAATGCTCCTGCTTCTGTATCAATTACGTCAATTGTTTGACCATATTTGTCAACCATTTCTTTGAATTGTTTTGAGTTATAAACTAACATATCAGCAGTACCTACAATACCATCTGATACACCTAATTTAAAGTTTTTAACTTGACTTGCAAATTCAGTATTAAAAGCATAAGCTTCTGGTTCATGAACTATTTGTCCATATTTAATATCTTTAAATACTGTCAAATCTGCATCTCTATAGATGAATTTTGTAGACA
This sequence comes from Spiroplasma endosymbiont of Atherix ibis, assembly GCF_964020005.1. Lineage (NCBI taxonomy): Bacteria > Bacillati > Mycoplasmatota > Mollicutes > Entomoplasmatales > Spiroplasmataceae > Spiroplasma > Spiroplasma endosymbiont of Atherix ibis. The sequence continues at coordinate 448,725 of NZ_OZ026474.1, read as the reverse complement.
TAACTGTATCTGTTGTATCGAACTTATCATTTGTTGATAAAGCTAAGTCAACGTTTATTACTGTCTCTAAATTTGAATATTCTTCCATTAAATAAGTAATTGCCATAGCGGCATTTGCTTTTCCATAACCGATTGTAGCAATTATGAAAGATTTTCCTCTATATTTAACATGTTGAATAACCATATTTCTTCACCAATATTTTTTTACATTTTTGATTCCTGGACGATCTTTAACTGTAAAGTATGCTGTTGAAATAATACCTATCATTTCTTAGTCACCTCTTATTTTTTTCTCTATTACCTCTATTATTTGCAATATAGTGCAAATATAAAGATTAAATTAATTATACTAAAATCTCTGGAAAAACACTATATTTTTATGGAAAAAATAAAAATTTAGTTTAAATTTAGTTTTTTAATATAAAATATAATAAAAAACTTTATTTGTAACTTATTTTATTAGTTACTTTTAAATTAATTTAATATTTTTTATTTTCAAAATTAACTTCATACAAATATTTATCAATATCAACTCCAATTTTTAAAAGAATCTTTTTATTTTTTAAAAATTTCTAAGTCATAAATACTAGTATTGAACTAATAGTTACAATATAAAAAATAGTTACTAGCAAATAAATGACTTTATTCATTTATTTAAAGTTTTTATTAATATTAATAAAAAAAATAAAAGTCCTATAAAAATCAATATTAAAATATTGATTAATTTTTGACTTTTATTCAGTTTTATATATTTCTAAAATTATATTGAAAAAATTTATAACATTTCCTTTAATTAACCTTCCTTGATGACGTTCAAATTTATCATCAACTGAAGTTATCATTATAGAAGGTTCACGATTATCAATCATTCCATTTATATTTGTAACAGTTATCAATCCCTCTTTTAAAATTTTTGATAAGAAGAATGGATCTGATTGTGAAAGAACTCCATATTCAACTCTTTCTAAATAACCATATCCAGATATTTTTGCATCAATTAACTTATACTCTCTTATTATATTTTTAATTTGAGCTTCTATTTCTTCACCTTGTTCTAAATAAACTACAAGTAAATTAGATTTTTCTCTTACTATCATTTTTATCTCCTATACTTTTGCTTGATGCTTTTTTTGCTCAAGTTCTTTTAGTTTTTGTTTTTGTTTTTCTAATTTTTTTGATTTAGGAACATCCAAATGTATTTCTCTAAAACGTTTTTTATCTCTAATTGTATTTAATTTATTAATTTGTTCATCACGATAAGCAACTTCTTCTTCTTTAAGTTCTCTTAAATCTCTTAAAGTTTCATTTAATGATTTAACAATTTGATTTGTTGCAAATGGATCATTTGGATCATAATACATTATGTTATCAAATACTTCTTGAGTTTCAATATTTGGCATCGTTCCAACTACAAGAGAATGAAATCTATTATAATTATCCTTTAAATTTGCAATTTTAACTCTTGTTGAATTTGGAAGTGAATTCATCATAAAATCTGAGATAAATAATAAATCAGCTCTTTTAAAGTCTTCTGAATGCATTTTTTCAATAACTTTTTCAAATGCTGGTTTAGCATTTGTTTTACCATAAAATGACTTAGACAAAAACTCTAACATTTTTTGAATATTTACATTTCTTCCTTTTATTGTAAATTCTTCAACATGTTGATTTGCAAAGTTAACAAAAATCAAATCCCTATATTCTTTTAAGGCAACTTTTGCAACAGCAATTGAAAGTGCTTTTGCAATATACTCTCCAGCTCCTTCCATAGAACTTGATGTATCTATACAAATAATAAATTTACCTTGTTCTAATGGAATAGGTGCTTCATATTCAACTTCTTCAATTTCATGATCAATAATATTTTCATTAGATTCAAATAAAAACGTTTGTAATTGACCTTCAACAAATTTTTTATAAAAAATTATTTCTAATTCTTCATCAAAAAGATTTGCAAATTCCATTGGCAATAGTCGTTCTAAATCTTTTGAAACAGTTAAACCAACAATTTCTTCTGGATTATAAGGTAATTTAGCTTGTGTAGGATAAGTAACAACTTGCTCAATAATATTAATTTCCATTAAATCATCTTCACCATTTAATCTACCTAACATTTCTGCAATTATTAATATAGAAGGATCTTTATATAGAGATTCTGCAAATCTAGCAATTGATTCAATATTTTGGTTTCTAAGTTCATCTTCAATATTTGCAAATTTTCCAAAAACATCATACATAGTATTATAAATTTTTGCATATTTACCATAATTTTTAATAATTGAATAAATCTCAACTAAATAATTGTATCTTAAATCTTCAACAGCTTTCATTCTATAATCAACAATTCTTTTAGTTAACATAAAAGTTCAAGTCTTAAAAAACTCTGTTAATCAATCTCTATCTTTCAACTCTAAATAACCATTTTCAATTTTTCATCTCATTGTATCAATATAAGTTGAAAATGGTGAATCAAATTCTTCAAGTTTATTTTGAATTAAATTTAAATTTTGTGAAAAACTAACTTCATCAAATTTTTCAGAAATATAATTGTAATAAATAATTTCTTTTCTTATAGGTTCAGGTAATTTAATTTGTTTAATTGTTGATAAATTAGAAGCAGAATAAAAATTATTAATTTTATCATCTAATTGTTCTGCTGCATATTCATGTTGTTTTTTAAAAGATAGAAATTCACTATTATTAAGATCTTTTCTTCTAAGTTTCTCAATTTCTTGCTTGATTTCACTTATTGGGTTTTCTAGATCAAAATGCATAATAGTCACCTTCTTTTAATTAATTACATTTCCATATCAAATTCTAAATTATCAATATCACTTATTAATTCATCAGCTTTTTCTTTTTCTTTTTCCAATTGTTTTTTAGTTTTTGTATCAAAAGATTCTGCTATTTTTTCATTATAAATATCTTCAAAAAATATACAATTCATATTCATATACTTTTTATACTCTTTAAACATTTTTGCAGAAATTTCTTTATATTGTTTTTCCAAACCTATAATTTGATCTGCTAAGCTAGTCATTTTTGCATTAAACTCTGATGGATTATCATTTTGTAATAAATATTTTTTGTTTTCTCTAACAAATAAAATTTGATCTGATTTATAAGCTTTAACTAAAGTTTTTTGACTTCCTGCATATTTATTTAAATTTGCTCCAAAGTGTAAATCAACTTCAAACTCTTCATTTGGTAAATTTCTAATTTTATTTCAATCTCCTGCTGAAATAAAGCAATACTTGTAAGTATCTCCCCCATCAGTAAAGTTAATGAAATAATAAGTACCACTAAGTGCTCCTTTAAATATATCTGTATATGGTGTAAGTCTTAAATATTGTGCTTCAATTTGTCCAACTTGAGAGTTAATAGAATCAATTTGATTCATTAAATTTTTCTTTTCATTTCTTCATTCTAATCCAAATTGTTCTAAAAATGCTTGAAAGAAAATCTTAAAATATTGTTTTTCTTGTTCTTCATTATCTCAAATGCAATAAGGTATAACAAATAAATCTGCTATATCTGTTTCTGATCGTCCATTATAAAATGCACTAGTTTTTATTAAACCAGATATTTTTTTTCAACGTCTATCTGAAATATATGCTTGTCCATTAGTATCTTTTAGTAGTTTTTTTCTAAAGTAATGAATAAAATCTAACGATTTTCTACTAATTTTTATTTGTTTAGATTGTTTTTTTCAAATTTCTAATTCTTCAATAGAAATTTGTAACTTAGGATCAACATCAACATCAAGTGAAGATTCTCCATCAAGTAATTGTTCAAAGTTTTCTTGTTTTTTTAATCCTTTAGCAATATATCTAATAATGAAACGATCAAATAAAGCTTCCAATCCTTCACCTTCTGCAGGTAATTCATTAGATGCTGAAATTAAAAGTTTTAATGGCACTTTTATATCAGATCCACCATTTCTAAATATTTTCTCATTAATAATTGTAAGTAAAGTATTTTGAATACTTGGACCTGCTTTTCAAATTTCATCTAAAAATCCTACATTTGATGAAGGCAAATAACAATCAACAACTCTAACATATTTTCCTTCTTTAAGTAATCTTAAATCTATTGGACCATAAATTTCTTCTGGTGTTGAAAATTTACTCATTAAATATTCAAAATTTGTTCCATCTTTAATTGCAAACTTTAATCGACGTGAAATCAATGATTTTGCAATTCCTGGTTTACCTAATAAAAATATAGATTCTTCTCCAAGCAAAGCAAGCATTGCAAGTCTAAAAATTGTTTCTTTTTCATAAACCTGATATGAAATTTCTGATATTAATTTTTTGATTCTCTGTGTGATATCCATAATGTACCTCATTTACATATAATTATAAAACAAGAACTAGTTATTGTTTAAATAAAAATAAAAAAAAGAATGAAAAGATTATTTTTTTTATTTTTTTGATATTAGATTTAAAGATTATGTTAAAATTATTTTGTAAAATAATTTCAAACTTTTTATTTTATATTTAGAAAAAATATTAAGTTCTTCTTTTAAATCTTAAAAAATTAATTCTCCATTACCTATAATTTTTGCAAAGTTATCAATATTATAGAAACTTAATATTTTTTTTAATTATCAAATAATTCTTCTCTACGTTTTTTATACTTATCTTTTTTAATTTTTGCAATTGACTCTTTAATATGTTTTCTTCTAATTTCTTTTTTTACTTGATCAACTTCAGCTTTTCTACGTTTTTTATATCCTGGTTTTACTTTTTTATTCTTATACTTATCTATAATTTTTTTTGTTTCAATATTTATTGGTAAATCTACATTAAATTCTTTTTTCTTTTTAATTACATTTACTAATTGTAATTGATTATTTACAAGTTTAAAATTTTCAAATTGAATGCCTTTTGATTTAAGTTCATCAATTTTATACTGATTTGTTGAATTAAATAAAACATAGCTCTCACCAGAATATTGGTTTCTCCCTGTTCTACCACTTCTATGAATATAATAATTAAGATCCTTTGGTAAATCTATTGAAATTATATGACTTACACCATCAATATCAATTCCTCTTGCTGCAACATCTGATGCCACAATTCATTTAAATTCTCCATTTTGAATTCTTTTTTGCATATTTATTCTTTGTCTAGAATCCAAATCTCCATGAATTTCTGCAACATTTTTAATTCCAAACTGATTTAATAAATTTATTATTGGCTTTATTTGATCTTTCTTATTTAAAAAAATCATACAAATATATGGATTTATTGAATTTACTATTATTCTTAAAATATCTTTATTTTCTTTATTTTTTGTTCAAATAATAATATGTTTTATATTTTTGTTTGTAGGATTTGAATCCATAGTTTCAATAAAAATTGAATTTAAAAAATATTTTTTTAAAAATGGTTTTAAACTATTATCAATTGTTGCAGAAAACAAAGATATATTAACATTTTTGTTCATTTTTGAAAGCATTAAATCTACTTCATCAATAAAACCAAGATTAAAAATCATATCACATTCATCAATAACAACATACTTTGCAGTAGTTATAAATAAATTACCTTCTTCATACATTTTTTTTAATCTTGTAGGAGTTCCAATAACTATTGTTGGTTGTTTTGTTTTAACATTTTGAACTGATTTTTCAATATCATCTCCACCTACAAATAAAGCAACTTTTGCTTTATCATTAAATTTTAAAAGTTCTTTAGTATTTTTAAAAATTTGTCTAGCTAGTTCTCTTGTTGGAGTAACAATTAAACATTGTATTTTATTTGTTTCATTATAGTCAATATTATTTAATATAGGCAATAAAAAAGAGTGAGTCTTTCCTGTTCCTGTATGTGATTGTGCTATTACTGACTTATGCTTCTTTATAAGAGGAATAACCTTTTCTTGAATTTTTGTTGGATAAATAAAATTTATTTCTTCTAATGCATCATTTAAAAATTTTTTAAATCCAAAATCTGAAAATTTCATATTGTACCTCCTATTTACATACAAATTTTATTATAACTTATTAATCTCTTTCAAGATAGTCTTCTCCCTTTTCTACTTCAACTTTTGACAAGTCTAAGTAATTTCATTGCCTTAAAACTTCATATGTTACAATTCCCATTGAATTTGCAATATTTAAACTTCTTCCACTAGCAATCATTGGTATTCTAAAACACTTATCAATATTATTTTTTAATATACTTTTTGGAATTCCTGTTGATTCTTTTCCAAACATTATAAATATTTCATTATCTATCTGTGAAAAATCAAAATCACTTATTGGTTTTTTACCATATCTTGTCATACAAAATAAATTAGGATTTTGATTTACATCATTAAAATGATTTCAATCATCATATCTTAAATATTCACAACCTTCAAAATTATTTGCACTACTTCTAGCAAAGTTTCTTTTATCAAAAATAAAACCAAAAGGTTCAATTAAATGAAGCTTGGCATTTGTTAATGCACATGTTCTCATAATAGCTCCTACATTATCTGCTATTTCTGGTTCAAACAAAACTATATTAATTTTTCTCATAACTAACTCCTTTTAAAAATAATTATTATCTTTTAAGTATTTTCTTAATTTTCCAATAGAAATATTTCTATGTGATATTAGATTTTTTTCCTCTTTTGACATTTCTGCAAAAGTTTTATTACAGTCATCAGGTTTAAAAATTTTATCATAAGCAAAACCATTTTCACCAATTTGTTTAGATACAATTACACCATTTATAACTCCTGTAAATATTTTTTCTATATTCTTATTATTATCAATAAAAGCTATAGATGATGTAAAAAAAGCTCTTCTTTGTTGGTCATTTAATAATCCATTTTGTAGTAACTTTTCTAAAAGCATATTATTTATATTATTTCAATCTTTTTCAGGATTAGCTCAACGTGCTGAATAAATACCAGGAAAGTTGTTTAATTCAGGAATGCTTAATCCTGAATCATCTGCTATTATAATTCCTTTTACTAATTCTGATAAAACTTTTGCTTTAAATAAAGCATTCTGTTCAAAAGTTGGTTCATTCTCAGGAATATCAAGATTACTTTTTAAATCACTTAGAGATTTAATTTCCATTTCAGGTATAAGTTCTTTTAATTCTTTTATTTTGCTTTCATTTTGTGAGGCAAATCATATTACATTCATCTAATTAACTCCTTTTTCTAAATAATATTATAATATTATAATATTATGAGGTAAAAAAAATGAAATTTAAAGGATATACAAATGAAATTATTGTTGAAAATGAAATCGTGATAAAAAAATCTCTTTTTTTTCATAATATTTATTTAGATAAGCAAAACGAATATAATTTTTTGGAACAATTAATTAAGTTAAAACAAGACTGCTTGTTAAACCCTATTAATTTTTATTGAGAGAAAGAAGAACTAATTTCACAATACAAATTTTTAAAAAATTATCATTCTCTTGAAAAAATTAATTTAACAGAAAAAATAGTAGATATGGTTATTGAAAATATTATTAAAATGCATAATTTAAATATAAATTCAGCTAAAATAAAAAAGTTTGAATATGTAAATTTTTTAAATAAATTTCATGATAATACTATAAATAAATTAGAAATTTATGATTACTATATTGATGAAATTAAAAATTATGAATCAATATTTAATAAACTAGATTTAGTTTTAAGTCATAATGATTTAGTTCCAGGTAACATTTTAATTAAAAAAGATAAATTAATTTTTATAGACTATGATTATGTAATGTTAAATAATAAATTTTTTGATCTTGCTAGTTTTATAACTGAAACTTTAAATGATGATGAAAAATTAATAAATTATTTTATAAATAAATGTATTGAAAGAAAAATAATTTCAATAACTGAATTAGATACATTAAATAAAATAATTAAATATCAAGATTTATTATGAACTTTTTGAGCTTACTTTATGTTTGAAAAACAAAATAATGAAGAATTTAAAATAATATATAAAAATAAACTAAATAGATTAAAAAACAGAAAGCATTATTAATCTTTCTGTTTTTCTCTTTGTTTTTGTTCTTTTTTATCAAGTTTACTAATTATTTTTTGCTTTTTCAAATCTTGTTTTTGCTCTTGATTTTCAAGTTCCAACTTAAATTTTTGATCAAGTTTCTTTTTAAATATTTCAAGTTCCGCTTTTTTAGTTTCTTTTTTAATTAAGTATTTTTGATATCTTTGAGCTTTCAAAAGTTTGTTAGATGGTATTATTTCACCATTTTTATATGCTTCATATATTTTTTCAAATTCTTCTTGTTTTTTTAAATTATTATTTCTAATAAGAGCTGTTATAAAAACAATTAAAGGAGTTAATAAGACAACTATTAAAGATATTGAAATAAATTTTATTAATATTCATAAATTATGATTACTCATAAAACTGCCAAACATGATAATACATATTAAAATCAAAGTTATTAAAAATGCAAAAGTAAAATGATCTACTTCATGTCATTTAAGTTTATAAAATATATAAGTCAATAAAAAAGTATATATAAAATAAACAATACAAATTAATGCAACATAACCTACTTTTGGATATGGTAATTTATTATTTAGTGTAAAATTAAAATCAAATCCAACAGTTAATCAGATAATTAGACCTGGCAATATTGATTCAATTAGTAAAAAAAGAAAACTTCTAAAAAAAGGAGTTCTTAATTCATTAAAATCTTTAAAAATATTAGTTTTCATTTTCTCACCTATTTAAATTCTATTTATAATTATAAATAAAAAAATCCCATAAGGGATTTGAAATTTCTTAATGGAGCGGGTGAAGGGAATCGAACCCTCACAGTCAGCTTGGAAGGCTGAAGTTCTACCATTAAACTACACCCGCAAATTAATTACATTAATGAATATATATAATTGATTTGCAGATGTCAATACTTTTACAACATTTTTTTGTTTTTTAGATTTATATATTTTTAATTTATTTTTTCACTTAATGCAAAGAACAATGTAATTAATGCATAACATCTATACTTATAAAAAAAATTATTATCTTGAAAATTTATAAGCATATGTTTTAATTCTCTTATTTGAGGAAATTCTGATATATTACTTGGAGTAGTTATAATGTAAAGATCGTTATTACCTTTTAGAAGATATTCTAAAGCAATTACTACTGTTTCAGTATCTCTTCCTGTTAGTAAAATAACTATTAATTCATTATTAAACTCCAAATGTTTTCCTATTTCTAAATTAAAAGACATATCAATTATTTTTGTTTGAATTCCAATATTTATCAACACATCTTCTAAAAATTTAGCTGGATACATTGATTGATATGATGGACAGATTCAAACTTTTCTTTTTTCATTAATTTTATTAGCTAAATCAATTAAAAAATCATCATTTTCATTTGCTCATTGGCATATGACCGCTCTCATTCCAACTTGCTCTATTTCATTTCCAATAACACTTTTTGCCTGATTTTGCATAACATTTTCATACTCAACTTTTAATCTAATAGAAAGTTCTTTATAACCTTCACACAAACATGCTTTTGCAAATTGTGTGACTGTTGCTAAAGAAACAAAACAAGATTCACTAATCTCATTTTGAGTTTTAAAAATTCCAACTGATCAGTCAGCAAGAATTTGCTTTCCTATTAATTTAAAAGTAGTATTTTTATTGTCCTTAATTAAGTTCTCTACACGCTCGTATACAGATAACATAAATAAGTCTCCTAACTTGTATTTAATTTTAAAAACTAAATATTTAGTTTGATATAATCAACTATTTCATCTGTAATTTGATCATAATTTTCATAACTATGTTCAAATCATTTAATATTTTCTAACTGATTTTTAAATCAAGTTAATTGCCTTCTTGCATAATGCCTATTATTTTTTTGCATTAATTTTATACATTCATCATAAGTAATTTCTTTTTCAAGATATCTTATAATTTCTGGTCCGCCTATGCATTTAAGAGCTTGAGCCTTTTTATTAAAATTATTTGCTTTGTAAGCATTTTCAATTTCTTTAAAAAAACCTTGTTCCGTCAAAATAAATACCCTATTATCTATTCTACTATATAATTTCTCTCTTTGTGGAAATAATCCAATAATTAGTAAATTATTATAAAAATATTTTTTATTATTTTTAATAATTTTTGTTTTTTCAATACCTTTATTAATTTCAATTATTTCTAATGCTCTAATAACTCTTTTTCTATTATTAAAATAAATTTTTTTTGCCTCTTCTTTATCTTTTAAATTTAAAATATGTCAAATTTCTTCATTTGAAATATGATTATATTTTTGTTCAAAATTTTTTATATGATCTTTATTTACAAAATTGTAATTCATTAAAACAGCATTAACATACAATCCAGTACCTCCAACAATTATTGGGGTTTTACCTTTTTTCAATATGTCATCAATTTTTTTTCTAGCATCTTTTTGAAAATCTGCTACAGAATATTTCTCATTAACCTCTCTTATTGAAATTAAATGATGTTTTATTCCTTGCATTTCTTCTTTAGTTATTTTATTTGTTGCTATATCTGTTCCCTTAAAAATTTGTGTTGAATCTGAGTTAATACATTCACCATTAAATTTTTTTGCTATTTTAATTGATAAATCGGTTTTACCACTAGCGGTTGGTCCAACTATTACTATTATTTTATTCACAATTTGTTATAACCTTTCTAAAAAAACAAATAAACAAAAAAAATATTCCCACCCGCTATAAATTGCATGAGAAAGGAAATACTTATTTATTGAGCGGTTTTTAAAATCTCACGCAAACTTAAAGAATAACAAATATTCTTGGTGTCCCGAAGGACAAACTTATTATATAATAAAAAAACTCTACCTAAAGTAGAATTTTTTTATTATTTTTTGCCAGTTACTGTTCTAATTTGAATATTAACTTTTCTAGGTTCTACTCTTGATGATTGGAATAAAACTGTTTTTCTTGATTTTGTTAATTGAATACCAGGAATTTTAACTTCTTTTTTCTGATTAAATAAACCTGTTATATCTCTTCCACCTGTAACTACAGCTGTTCAAGCTTCTAATGCTTTACGTTTAACTTTTGCATTCATTCAATGCATAGCAACAACGTTATTTACATCATCTGTTTCTCCTTCTGGATCAATTAAACTATAAACTCAACCAAATTCTGAAGCTTGTCAATGCTCACTAACTCTCATAATAGCTCCAGCTACATCTTGTCTATAAATAGAAGCATTTGTTGCTGAAACTGGATCTGCTTTTTCTCATATGAATTTTTCTTGACCATCAGTTAATTTAATAGTTTTATTAATAATTCTTTCTGGTTTTGGATCACTAGGTTTCTTTCTAGTTTGAATATGTACTGCTCTACTTTTATTTGAAGCAGCTTTCTTAACAGCAGCTTTATCTGGTTTTTTAGTAGTAGTCTTTTTAGCTGCTGGTTTTTTCATTGCAGTTGCCATGTAATAACACCGTCTTTCTAATAAAAAATATTAAATTTTGATAAAAATTTATTTTTTATATCAAAATATGATTTAATTATACATTATTTTTTCAAACTTATCTACTTATATTTATGTAACTTAAATAAATATACTTATTTTCTAATTTTTAATTTTTCAATAATTGTTTTGTATCTTTCAAAATCTTTTTTAAATAAAAAACTCAATAAATGTCTTCTTTGAGCCACTTTTTTTAATAAACTTCTTCTTGAAGTAATATCTTTTTTATGTATGTTTAAGTGTTCATTTAAATTTTGAATATCTTGAGTTAAAATTGCAATTTGAACTTCTGCTTTACCAGTATCATTTTGATTTGAACCATATTCTTTTACTATATTTTCAATTTGTGCTTTAGAAACCATGTCTAAATCCCCCTTTTAATCTTGATTGAATTTGTTTTAACAAAGAAATAATTTAGGGTAAAATCATTTCAACGTAAAAACATCAATACAAAAAAATTATAGCAAAAAAAAAGATTTTTACTATAACTTTTCCAAAATTTCTATTTCTAAAATATTATCTGAGTTATTAAGATAAACTATATTATCTATTATTTCTACTTTTTGAATATTTTTTTGAATTTTAATCAAATAATTTCCTTTTGACAAAATTATATTAAAATCTTGAATTAAATACTTATTTTTTTGAACTTTTTTTAAACTAACAACTAAATTTTTACCTAAAATTTGCTTTATTTTATTAATGTTTCCTAAAGATATATTTTCTTTAATTAATGTTGATGAAATTCCTTTAACTCTTTCAAATATTATAATATTTGATTTTCCAAAATAGTTTTGAAGAAATTCTATATCTCCTTGATTTTTAAAACCAAATCTAAAATCACTGCCAACAACAATTTTTTTTACATTTAATTTAGTTTTTATGAAATCACAAAACTCCTTAGGTGATTTTTTAATAGTTTCATTATTAACTTGTATTTCAAACAAAAAATCTGGATTATATTTTTTTTTGATTAGATTATATTTTTGCTCTTTTGATTGAAAACAATTTGATTTTTTATTAATGAAATCTGAAATTTTCTCTGAAAAAGTAATTATTGATCAAGTTGTTTTTTCTATTTTTGAGATACTTTTAGTCTTTAAAATAATTTTTTTATGCATTTTATGTATTCAATCAAAAAATCCAATACATATTATATTATTGACAATATTAAAATTAAACATTTCTTCTTTATTTAGAAATGTTTCAACTTTAATCATAATAGCCATTCCTTTCAGCCTCTGTTAATTCTTCTAAAGGAGTTTCATCTCACAGTCCTCTTTGACACTTATATAAATCATGTGCAATATGTTTATAAATTGCAATAACAGTTTTTTTATCATTTATGATAAAAACTATAGGGTAATTAATTCCAGTCAATGTAATAGTTTTTCCTTGTTTAATATCTTTTACTCTATGATATTCTACAATAGGATGTTGATTAATCATTAAAGAATCGTACATACTAATTAAATCTGAAAATTTAATTTCATCAATTCCTTTTGCATTTTTAAGTAAAAAACCTCCAGAACTAATTCTTTCAAGTTGTGAAACAGTTGCAATAGTTTCTAAATCTTTTGCAATATCAGAAACCAAACTTCTAATATAAGTTCCTTTGCTTGATCTAACTTTTAATTTAATTGTTCCAAGTTTTTGATTGAACTCTATTAACTCACATTCTTTTATTGTAACTTTTCTTGGTTTTATAACAACTTCTTGATTTTTTATTGCATATTCATATAACTTTTTTCCATCTACTTTAACAGCTGAATATACTGGTGGATATTGATCATATATATAACCATTATATTTTTTTATAATCTTTTTAACTAAGGATTTTGAAATTTTTTTAAAAGGTTCTTCTTCAACAATATTTCCAGTAATATCTTGTGAATCTGTTTGAACAAATAATTTCATTGTAACAATATAACTTTTATCACTACTTAAAAGAAAATTAGAAATCTTAGTGGCTTGATTTATTAAAATAACCATTAGACCTGTTGCTAATGGATCTAATGTTCCTGCATGACCTATTTTATTTATACTTAATTTTTTTTTAATTTTTTGAATTAAATCATTTGATGTTATATTTTGTGGTTTATTTATTAAAAAAATTCCTGACTTATTAGCCATCATAGCCACCTCCAAATTATTACATATATTATTATACAACTGCTTTAACTCTAGACTGTTAATTTTTTAAAAAAATATGTTATAATATAATTAATGTTGGGATAGAGCGGTGATGTAATGCAAATTAAATCAGAGTTTTTTAAAGAAATTGAAACAGAATTTAAAATCATTTCAGAAAGAGAACACTTAGGTACTTGAGGTAATCCTGCAAGTAATCTAAGCATCAAAATGTTTTATTTATCAAAACATCAATTTAAATCTTATGATGAATCCGATCAAGCAATTGTTACAGAAATTGCAAATACACTTCAGTCTTTAGAGGATATAATTGTAAAAAAAGCATTATCTTATCAAGCATTGGCAAAAGAAGCATATAATGAAAATATTGATCCTCAAAAATGAATAGACTATGCTCAAAGAGAAGCACAAGCATTAAGTTTTGAAATGTATAATGAAAGAGAAATTAAATATTTAAGACACTTTCATATAGTGTGATTAACATGAGTTTATTGTGATGAAGAACTTAAAAAATTAAGAATTAAAGCAAGTCGTGATAAATATCATGAAATTGGAAAACCAGAAAAAGACTATATTAAAAAAAGAAATAATTATTTAATAAAAAATAAATATAATGACGATGATGATTACTATTAGTTATCATTTTTTATTATTCATTGTTTTGAATCAATTTTATCAATTGTTTGAATAATCAGTAAAACTAACTGTTCAATTTTATAATTTGATACAAAAGGATATTTTTTATCAAAATAAGGTTGTAAATATTTTAATTTTAAGCTATATTTTGTTAATCATTCATTTGCTATTTGATTTAATTCACTCATTGCTTCTCTTTGTTTTGTAGATTTAATTTCTGATTTTAAATCTGAGTTTAATTTCATATATAATTCATTTGATTTAACAGTTAATCATTTTTGAAACATAGGTCAATTAGAAATACCAGTTTTTATTAATGGAGATACTATATATCTTTAACTCTCATTTTTAAATTTTTCTCATGATACTAATGATAAACAATTTTCATTTGAAAGATTATTTTGAATATAAATTTTATTATTAAGTAAATTTGTATCAAATAATTTAATTTCTGATAAATAATTTATAGGTAATTTAAAGTTCGAATTAGAATTTATAGAATATCTAGATATTCCTTCAAATATTTCTTCATATCTAAAATCAAACTCACTAAAATAATATGTATTTTTTGAATCTAACTTTAAAAAAATAAAATTTGTAAGATCTAAAAAACTTACATTTTTTTTAATTCATTTTCTAAAATTTTCAGCTTTCATAAATTTTTCAATATTTAAATCTAATTCTTTTTTATTATATTTTTTGAAAATAAAATTTTCCAATGTTTTTGAAATATATTCATAAAATCATCTTAATAAAAGATAATCAATATCATAAGAGTAATTAAATTCACCTTTCATTATATAATTTATAATTCTTTTTAGTGAAATTAATAGTCCAGAGCTTAATTTATTTGCATTTTTAAAATCAGATGTTAAATTTAAGATTAAATCTTCATAAATTCTGTCATTTCTATTAACTTTACATATAAATTTTTCTTTATTTTTTCTTACAGTAATAGGAACAATTCTAAAATTTATTTTTTTATTTCTAAAATTAAAAATTAAATTTAAATAATTTTTAATTATACGAATTTCAGGAATTCCTTTGTATTTTTTAGAAACTTCTAATATTAAATCCATAAATTTGTTAAAATCAAAAGTTGATTTTGAAATATACTTTATAGCACAAATATCTAGATTAAAATTCTTTTCGGTTTCTTTATAAGAATTATATGAAAAATCCCCTACTTTTCTTAAATGAATTTTTTCTTTAAAAAATAAATCTTTCAGTTCATTAAAATAAAAATTAATTTTCTCAATAATTTCTTTATTTTCAGAAGTTAATTTTTTTACTGTAATATTAAATTTTCATATATCTTTATTTAATTTCATATTAATCCTATTCTATTTCAAAATTAAAATACTGTAAAAATATTAAAAACAATCCATTTTATTTATCAGTTGGATATATAGTTTTTGAATAAATTTGAATATCTAAATTATCAAACTTTTGATTTTCTTTTTTAATTGAAATGGTTGATGAACCTATTGTATTTTTTAAATAAGCAATAGAATTATATCAAAAATAAAAATTCTCTTTTATATACTCATTTTTATTATTAATAAAATTGTTTGAATATTCCAAATACTTATTTAAAAATTCTTTTGTATTTGAATAACTTTTAATAAAAACTCATTTTAAATTTTTCAATTTAAAAGAATTATAAAATTTTGATATTTTTTTTTGTCTTTTATAATATAAGTTTTTTGATTCAAAAGCACTATCAACATTTTTTTCATTTAAAAAATAATGATAAAATGAAAGATCAAGTCATTTTTGTAGATAAATATTTTTTACTAAACTATATTGAATATTTGATATTATAGATAATTTTAAAATAAGTAATTCTTTTTTTGTTAAGATTTTTTTAAATTTTTTTGTTATTTTATAAAATAGAATTTGTAATTTTTTAATTAATAAACTATTTAAAGTTCTAAACTTTTTTAAATATTCTAAAGTAAAGCTTCTTTTATAGATTTTTTTACTACAAATTAATAATGGATATTCACTATGTTTAATAGTAGTTCTAATTAATATAGAAAATCCTAATTGATTTTCTTTATAAAATTCAATTTTTAAAGAATCTTTAAAAAGAATTGGATCTATTAAATTAGAATCTATATTTTTTTTCTCATTTCAACTAATTTTTACATCCTCTGAAATTTTATAAATATCTTCAAGAATTTTATAAATATCTTCATTAGTTTTGCAAATTCAACAGTTTTTAAAATGAGTTTTTGTTTCAATTTGATTTTCATATAATTTATAAGTACTATTTTTAACATATTTAATTGCTAATAAATCAACATTTAATACTTTTTCAAATTTATATACTTGTCCTGTTGCATAAGAACCATGAGTTTTAATTTGAACTAAATTTTTAAGTTTTCTTTTAATAAAATTTATATTTTTATTGATAAAAATTTTAAAATCTTTATCAATAGAATAAGTCTGAATTTGATTATTAATTTTTTTTAAATCAGATGTGATCATTTTACTAAAATTTTCATTCATAATTTAAACCTCTTTTTCATAATTTAAACAACTTAATAAAAATAATGGAACTGTTTCTGCTCTCATTATATTATCACCTAAACTAACCATAATATAGCCCATAGATTTTAATTTATCTATTTCATCAACACTTATTCCTCCTTCTGGTCCTATTACTATATTTATTGTTTTAAATTCTTTTTTAAGTTCAGTTTTAACAAAATTATTTTTTTCCTCTTCTCAACAAACTAAATTTAAATCTGCTTTATATTTATTTAATTCTGATAAATCTTTAACTAAATTTGTTATTTTAGGAATACTGCTTCTTTTTGATTGTTTTGCAGCACTAGAACAAATTGACAACCACCTATTAATTTTATTTTCTTGTTTTTTAGGATCAATTTTCACTACATTTCTTTTAAATTCAACAGGAATTATAGTATCAACTCCTAATTCTGTAGTTTTTTGAAGAACAAAATCTCATTTTTGTTCTCTGATTAAGCCTATAATTAAATTAACTTTATAATTCTTTTCAGAAAAATTAATTTTTGAAACTATTTTAGCTAAATAAGAATTTTCTAAAATACTACTAATAGTGCATAAATACTTTTGATTTTCATATACACAAATAATTTGCTCATTAACTTTTAATTTTATTGCATTTTTTATATGATGAAAATCTTCATTTTCAATTTCAAAAACATCAAAATTTATTTTTTTTAAAAAGAAACTATGCATAATACTCTCCAATACCTTATATATTATAATATAATATTAATTGAGGTGAATATATATTGAATTCTGCACAATTGTTTGTTTAGAAGGAGAAATTAACCGATGAAGAAAACTGATGAAAATAATCAGGAATCTAATTTGATTAGTAATTTTGATCAAATAGATATTGATTATGAAATCAGCAAACTTAACAAAACAAACAAACGAACAAGGTTTAAGAGTGAGACTCTAAAAATAACTCTTGTCAGTTTGTTACTAAGTATATCCACAGCTAGTTAGTATGATAAATGTTGTTATTCCACTAGTAATAAATGGTGTAAACGTAGGATTTGTCTTAAAATATTTTGTTATTGCTATAAGCTTTCAAGTGGTAGGTATATACTGGGGTATGATAATAGGTTTGTTAGATAGTTTACTTCAATTTCTAATCTGAGGTATGAGCCTATTATTTAGGTTCACATATGGAATTGGATTAGCAATTTGAGTATTACTGTTTTGATTAATGTACGATAAAATTTTTCGAGTTTATAATAAAGAGCGTTCTTTAAATAAAAATTTATCTCTTATATTCTCAGCTTTTATAGTATTTGTTTTTGGACCATTAAGTTCAGCATTTCTAAGTTTTATAAGAATGTATATTGAATTTGGAACAGTATATGGATTTATACAATTTATAAATTCTTGACTGGCCTTTATGGTGTTTGATTTATTTGCAATTGTTTTATTCACACTCACAACTAATAGAATTCAATTATTAACTGATAAATTGCTATTTAAATAAAAAAAATCTGCAAATATGCAGATTTTTTTTATTTAATTTCTTTTAAAATTTCTTCAATTTTATTAGCATTTTCTAAAGTTTTATCATATTCAAAAGTTAATTCAGGAACATTTCTCATTTCAACTTTACTTGCTAAAATCATTCTAATTTCTTTTAAATTTTCATTAATTTCAGCTTGAACAGCTTTTTGATCTGCTGATGAATCTAAAAATGAATAAAATATTTTAGCATGACTCATATCATTTGATAGTCTTACTTCATGAATTATAAGTGAATTTAAATATTCACAATCTGGAAATTCTCTTTGTAAAATCAAATTTAATTCTCTTAAAATAGTTGACTGATTTCTTTCAATTTTAATATCTTTTGCCATAACTATTTAACCTCTTCTATCTTATATGCTTCTATAATATCATTTTCTTTCAAATCATTAAAGTTTTTTATTGTAAGTCCACATTCTGCGCCTTCTTTTGCTTCTTTAATATCATCTTTTTTATTTTTTAATGATGATAATTCTCCTGTATAAACAACTATACCATCACGTAAAATATGTACTTTAGAACCACGCGGAACTACTCCACTAATAATTCTACAACCTGCAATTGTTCCAACTTGTGAATGTTTAAATAATTGTCTAACTTCAGCTTCTCCAAGTGATTTTTCTTCAAAAACAGGATCAAGCATACCTGTTGCAGCTTCTGCAATTTCTTCAATTAATTTATAAATAATATTGTGAAGTCTTATTTCAACTCCATCTTCTTCTGCTTTTTGTCTAACTTGAGCAGTTGGTCTAACATTAAATCCATAGATTAGAGCATCAGATGCTAATGCTAATGTAACATCACTTATTGAAATCGCACCAACAGTTGCTCTAATAACATTAATTTTTACACCTTCAATACTAATTTTTAACATTGAATTTCTAACAGCTTCAACAGTTCCTTGTGTATCTGCTTTTAAAATAATATTAATTGATTTTAATTCACCAGATTCAATTTTATTTTTAATTGAATCTAAAGTGAATGTTTGATTTTTTTGTCTTGCTTCGTTTTGTTGTTTTTCAAATTGAGCTTTAGCAATATCTCTAGCCATTTTTTCTTCTACAACTACAATAAACTTATCCCCTGCTTTTGGAACTTCATTTAATCCTATTACAACAGCTGGTTGTCCTGGTAAAACTTCTTTTAATTTAGACTTATTTTCATTTTCCAAATCTTTAACAGTACCAAAAGTACCTCCTGCTATAAGTATATCTCTCATTCTTAAAGTTCCCTCTTGAACAAGAATAGTAGATATTGGTCCTCTATTTTTATCTAATTTTGCTTCAATAACTGTTCCACGAGCAAATTTATTAGGATTTGCTTTTAAATCTTTAAGTTCTGAAATTAATAAAATTGTTTCTAATAAATTATCTAAACCCATTTTTGATTTTGCAGATCCTTCAATAAATGGAATATCTCCACCATACTCTTCTGCAACAATACCATAATTCATTAATTCCATTTTTACTTTACTTGGATCTGCTCCAGGTTTATCTATTTTATTTACAAATACTATAATAGGTACATCAGCTGCTTTTGCATGGTCAATAGCTTCTTCTGTTTGAGGCATAACCCCATCATCTGCTGCAACAACTAAAATTACAATATCTGTAACTTCACTTCCTCTTGCTCTCATTTCTGTAAAAGCTTCGTGACCAGGAGTATCAATAAAAGTTATTTTATTATTTTTAATTGTTGTTTGATAAGCTCCAATATGTTGAGTAATTCCACCAAATTCACCATCAGTTACATTTGCATTTCTTATAGAATCCAACAAAGTAGTTTTACCATGATCAACATGTCCCATAATTGTAACAATTGGTGGTTTTTCTTTTAAATCTTTTGGATCATCTTTTTCATTAAAAGTTTCAAAAATATTTTCTTTTGTAACTGTTGTTTCTTTTTTAAAGTCATATCCAAACTCAATACACAATTCTCCCATTTGTTCTTCTGAAAGAATCTGATTTTGAGTTACCATTGAACCATTTGTGAAAAATCACTTCACAATTTCTGCAGGACCTTTATTTAATTTTTTTGCAAAATCTGCTATTGATAATGGTTCTGTATAAACAAAAATTCCATCAATTAATCCTGTTTCAGTTGTTTGTTTTAATTGGCTTTTTAAATTAGCACTATGTGCTTTGGATTTGTTTTTGGCTTGTATTTTATTGTTATTATTACTATTTGTTTTAGTTTTTTTTGCCATAACTACATTTCCCTTCTTATTCAATTTTATTTAAAAGTAACTTTACAAAATTTTCATCACAAACACCAACACTTTTAATATTAGTTTTACCAATTGCTTTACTTAACTTTTCAGAATCAAATAAATTATTAATAATTTTTATATTATAGAAGTTAGCTTTATCATTAATTTTTTTTAATTGAGATTTTCCCATATCAGAAGTTGTAAATATAATTTTAACTTTTTGATTTTTAATTTGATCAAATAATTTACTTCCATAAACTAATTTACCAGTAGATGAAATTATTCCTAAAGAACCTAATAATTTATCTAAATCTAATCCCAATTTAATTTTACCTCATCTATAAGTTTTTCATAAAATTCATTATTTAAAGTAGTTCTTAAATTTCTTTCTAAAGCTTTAGTTTTCTTAACTTTTTCAACAGCTTCTAGTGTTGGTCTTATATAGGCTCCTCTACCATGAGCTTTTTTAGTATTATCTATAAAAACTTCACCATTTTTATTTTTAACAATTCTTATTAATTCTATTTTAGGATACATCTTATTAGATGCAGCATCTTTTCTAAAATTTATGTCTTTTGTCATTTTTTAAATTAATCCTGATAATATGAATCATATTCATCATCATTGTCAATACTTTCTTCATATTCAAAAGTATTATCATCACTATTTAGACTTTCAAATGCTGCAATTGATGCTTGAATTTCATCAATTGATTTGTCATGTTCAACAAATACAATTTCTTCTTCTGTTTCTTTTTTAGTAACAATATTTTCTTTTACATTATTTTTTAAAGTTTTTTCTCTTCTTTTATTAACTTTATTTAAAAATTCTGGATCATTTAATTCCTTTTCACTAATATTTCCATTTCACAAAATTTCAATTTCTTTTTCTTTTGCACTATCAAGTGAAAAAATATTTATTTTCATATTTACAAGATTTGCAACTAATCTAGCTGCCATTCCTCTTTTTCCAATTGCCAATGATAATTGTTCATTTGGAACAACTATAAAACATTCATTATTTTCTTCATTAATATCAATACTAATTACTTTAACAGGTGCTAATGAATTCATTACAAAAGTTTTAGGATCTTCACTTCATAAAACTACATCTATTTTTTCACCATTTAATTCTTTAGTAATATTTTTAATTCTACTTCCTAAAGCTCCAACACAACTTCCAATTGGATCGATTCCTTCTTCGTATGAGAAAACAGCAATTTTAGCTCTATGTCCTGGCTCTCTTGCAACAGATTTAACTTCTACTATTCCTTCTAAAATTTCAGGAACTTCTGTTTCCATTAATCTTGATAAAAATTCAGGGTGAATTCTTGAAGCTTGAATTTGTGAGTGTTTATTATCTTTTGAAACCTCTTCAATATAAAAACAAATTCTTTGATCAATTTCAAAATCTTCTCCTGGAATTATTTTTTTATTCCAAATTGGAATTATTGAACCATTAACATCCACTAAATAACTAGTTTCAGTAATATCTTTTACAAATCCTCCAACAATTTCGTGATTTTTTGATAAAAACTCTTGATAAATTTTATTCTTTTCACCTTCACGAATTTTTTGTTTAATAATTTGTCCAACTTGCATTACTGCCAATTTAGAAAATTCCATTGTAAATTCTACTGGTTCATAGACATTATCTCCAATAGAAATATTATCTCCGTATTTTTCTTTTGCAGCATTTAAACCAATTTCTAATCACTCATCTTCTATTTTCTGAACAACTGATAATTCCTTAAATACTTTAATTTGCCCTGTATTTTGATAAATATCTACTCTAACAATAGCTTCTGGATCAAAGAATTTTTCATAAGCTTTTTGAAAACCTTCTCTAATTCCTTCTAAAATAACTTCTTTATCAATTTTTTTATCTTGTACGATTTCATAAATAGCATCTAATAATTGTGCACCATCAATCATGGTTTTTTATCCTCCTGTTTAACTTTTAATAAAATGTCAATTTTATTTAATAAATAGAAAAGAAGACTTGCGCCTTCTTTTAATTAAATATGACATTTTAATTATAACTAATTTTTAACAAAATATAGAATTTATTTAAAAATAATTAATATTTTTTAAATCATTATTTATAAAACTCATTTATATAATAATTTGCAAAAATCCAATTTGAGTTTTTATCTCAATTAATTGACCAAGTCATAAGACCTTTTAAATAGATATCTTTTTTAACTAAATAATTAGTAGCATTTTTAATATTATTTTTTTGAATTTGACCATTTGCTGCAGCATCTTAATTTGATGGTAAACCTCATAGTAATTTATCAGCATTAATTTGATAAAAATTATCTTTACCTTCTACAATATATTTTGCAATAAGATATAAAAATTCTGATTTTAATTTGTTATTATTTTGAGGTAATCAATAAATATTCAATCCCAAATCTTTTCTATCTTCTTCTTGGATATTAATTCCATCACCTGCTTGATTATAAAATTGTGGATTTATATAATCATAATATCCTTCTAATTTTTCTAAATATTTAATATAACTTGCTCCAGTTTTATTTACTTTTAAATATGGGAATTCAGGAGCCATTGAGATAATGAAATCTATATTTTTTTCAGCTAAAATTTTTTTAACTTCAATTAATGCTTCTGGAATAACTTTTTGATTATCTGCTGCATCAATTGCAGTCTGTTCTAAATCAATATCTACTCCATCAAAACCAAATCTATCAACTAGTCTTAAAATTTCAGTTACAAATTCATCTTTTTGATTTTCATATAAATTTATATGAGCATCTGCTCCACCAAGTGAAATAACAACTTTTTTCCCTTGTTTATGTAATTGTTCTATTTCATTTGCAAAAAAAATCATCTTTCTGTTCTTGATTCATTTCTGGATGTGTGGCTACTAAAGGAATAAATGTAGGAATTTGTCCATCTCCATAAGATTTAAAGAATGATACTTGAATAACATCATATTCTTCTGGAACTTCTGTTAAATCAATATATTTTGCATTTCCTCCTTTATAACCTGTTGCATTATCAAAATTATGTCAATAACCAATTAAAATTTGATTTTCCTTCATTTGAATATCTAAACTTGTTTTTTCAATAAAAACAGAGGCACTTGATCCTGTTAATCCAGTAGATCCTATAAGTGATAATAATATTTTCATTATTTTTTGCCCTTTCTTTCAACAGACCCACCCATCCAACCATTAATTAAGATTTAAGTTTTTTTAATAAAAAGCAAACTTTAAAATTATTATTAATAATTAAATACTAACGTTTCATGTAATTTTAACATTTGTTCTGTTGAAGTAAAATGATCAACAATTTGTAAAGCAAATTGTAATACTCCTCCAATTGAACTTCCTGTAATAATATTTTTATCAGCAATTGCTGACATGTGAGATTTTTTAATAGCTTTATCTAAATATTGTGTACATCCTGGATAATGAGTAACTTCAATTCCATTAACAAGCTCTAATTTACCTAAAATTTGAGGAGCTGCACAAATAGCTGCAACAACTTTATTCTCTTTAGCGTGTTTTTCAATTGCATTCATTAATACATCATTTTCTTTTAAATGCTCTACTCCAACTAATCCACCAGGTAAAATTAAACAATCATATTTTGAAAAGTCTATTTCACTAATTAGCTTGTCAGCTTTTATCTCTATATTTCAAGAACCTTTAACTTGTTTAGAATCACTTATTGAAACAATATCTACAACAGGAAAACTGCCATTAAATAGTTTTTCTGCTCTTCTTAAAACATCAACTGTTGCTACAACTTCTGTATCTTCAAAACCATTTGCAACAAAAATAGCCACATTTGCCATATTTATCACTCTTCTCTTTTTATTATTATACTATTATTTTTTTAGTTATAATAGTTTTAGGTGATCTTAATGCTTTCAATTAGAAAAATAATAAGTTTTATAAGAATATTTAAAGAAGGTAAAAATAAAGATATTTTTAAAGAAAATTATTCTTCAAAATTAATACATAATCAAAAAATATTAGATATGAATATAAGAACAGTTAGAAACTCGTCAAATAAATTTAGTTCTTTAATATTCAAAGAAAAATTTTCTAGTGAAAATGGTTTTAAACTTGTTTATTCTAAAGGATTTAATTCTTTTGGTTTTAAAGAACAAGTAGATGTTGTATTTTGTGATATTAAAAATAAAGTAATAGAAACTTATTCAAACTTTAGTCCAAACAAAATGACAAAATATCACAATAAAACAATTGCAATTTATGTTTTAGCAAATAATATGAATAAGTTTTTAAATATAAAACAAAAAGATATTTTAAAAACAATAAAATAAATAGACCTTTAAATAATAAAAAAATATAAAAATTGTCCTCATAAAGTATTTTTTACATTTGAACAATTTTTATATTTTTATTTTATTTCTAATTAATCAATTTTATTAACTGTTTCTTGTTTAATTTTTGATCAAAAATTAACAGCCAATATTTTATCTACAGCTCTAACAGAAATATGTAAAACATCAAAATAGAAATGATTTTTATTATATTTTAAACAAATATGAGCAATAGTTATTCCCATAAAATCATATCCATTTTCAATTAATTCATTAGCAGTTTTTTCTTTAAAATCTGAACTACCATAATTTTGATACATTATTTCTCTTATGGTTTCAATTCCAGGATTCATTCATGTGGTTAATAAGTAATTTCTTAGTTTATTAATTTTTATTTTCCCATTATCTCCTTGTGCTAATCAATAATTAATAATTTTTTTTTCGAAAAAAATTGAAAAATTTTGAATTCCTTCTGTTAATGAAGGAAAAAAGATTTGATAAGGTTCTAACTCACCTTCAATTTCAAAGTGAGCTAAAAATCAAGGTTCTGGAAAATTTATTACTCCAATTTGATCAGAATTCAACTGATATACTTTTTCACTCATTTTAAGTCTTCCTTTATAATCAGTAAAATTATAACATATTTCTATTTTTTTATTTCATCAATACTGAAGGTGATTCTCTTCTTATTTTTTTTGTTGTAATTGCAATTGAAGAGAAAAATGCACCAAATACAAGTAAAATAGCAACAATTAGTGTTCACCAAGTTAATCCAAAAGGAATTGAACCTAACTTGTGGCTTATAATATTAAAACTAATTGCTATTATAGTAAAATTAGTAGCCACACTTAAAATATATAATAAAAGAGAAAGAATTGTTACAGTTGCAAATGTATATTTAATAATTTTTCAATTTGAATATCCTAAAGATTTCATAACAATCATAAATTTTCTATATTGATTAACATATAAATCATTAATTAAAGTAATAGTTAATATCATAATAATTATAAGTAGTGCAATTGCAATAGTAGCAATGTTTAAAATTATTACAGATAATTGATTTATAAGTGCTTTTTGTTGACTTAATAATTTTGTACCTTCTATTTCTAAACTACTTGCTCCATAATTATCTCCATTTATTGTATCTACTCCAGATTTTGTATCTCTAGTAAATGAAGCTTGTGAAGTTATAAAGTAAGGTTCTTCAGCATTTGAAAAAAATACCTGTATACCAAATACTAGGTCGTATACTTCTTTCAAAATTATCATTTCCATAAACTAAATTTTTTTGTGTTAAATTTTTATTATAACTATAATACTCAATAGGATTTATATAACTGTAAGTGTTAACTTTTACATCATTATATGTATAATTTTCAACAGGTTTTGTTAAATCCTCGTATTGCAAATTAAATGGAATATATTTAGAAATACCATATCCACTCAAAATATTAATAATATCTTGATCTGCAATAACAAGTGGATTTCCATAGACATCTATTGAACTAACTTTCTCAAATTTTATAGATTTAACATTTTTTCCTGATATTCAATTCATATCTGCATTTCCAAAAGTTATTGGTCCATTATTATCTCTTAAAGTTCTTGCATAAAAATTATAATATCCCTTTGCAATAGTTTCAGTTGGAGTTCCTGATAAGTTTTTTAATTCTCTTTTATAATTTCCTGAACTATCAAAATAAAATGAATAAGGTTTTATTGCAAAATAACTATCATTAGAAATATTTGGATTTATTTTTTCTCAAGCTTCTTTAGTTTCTTGTGGAACTTTTGTAACATCATCTTTTCATCATTGTGATGAATCTACATTACCCTTTTCTTTTAAAATTTCAAAATCACTTTTATAAAAGTTAGGAATAAACATTGTAATATTATCAAAAGAATAGTAAGGTCTTATTTATAAATTTAACTCTTCACCTTTTTCTGTTGGAATTGAAGTTAAGTTATAAAAACCATATGAATTATCCATAAGATTTATATTTTCACGATTTTTTTGTTCATTAATTAAATTAAATCCAGTTTGATCAAAAATAGGAGCATATGTAAATTTACTTGGAGATAAAGATTGCATTTCAATATAACCATTATCTGTACTATTTTTTTGAGAATTTTTATTATATCTAATTCAATCACCATCATCATAAATTCATGCTTGATTTGGTATATTTACTAAACCATTTCTTAAAACCAATCTAGATTTATTAATTAAAGGATTTGATAAATTATTTCAATCATTATTTAAAACAAAATCTGTTTGATCATTTGCTACAACTGGAATAGTAAGTTCTTGAGTTTCTTTATTATAAATATCTTTAATTGATTCCAATTCTTTTGTAGATATTTGCTCTTGAGGCTTATCATTTAAAACTTTTTCTAAAATTTTAGATTGATATTCATTAATAAATACTTTATTGCTTATTTTCTCTGAAATTTTATATGCATTTTGAGTTTTTTGTAAACCTGTAATATTTAAATTTAAATTATTTTTTGATGATACTAGAAGATTTGTATATAGGTTATCCACACCAGGTATATACTTATTTATTTGTCATCCAAGTGAGAAATTATTAAATCTATTTTCTGATTTTGCAAGATATTGTTTAATATATGCTGGAGTTTGAGCAATAATAATTTCTATAATTTGTTCTTTTCATTCTCCTTCAGATATTGAAGAACCTTTAATAAAGTTAGTTAATAATTGAGGTAATCCATTTGTTAAAAGTTCTGATAAATCATTAATTTTCTTAATTCTTTTTTGAATTCCCTCATCACTGTTTGTTGAATTTTTAAATTCATTAGAATTTGAGTGAATTGTTCATTCCAATATTTTTTGCATATCTTCAATTGAAATTCCTTTACCAACAAGTTTACTTATATTATTTCCAAGTAAACTTGCAATAATTGAAATTACTGAGTTTTGTTCTTGATATAATTTATTATATTGACCTGATGCAGAATTAGTAATTGAATCATAAATTAATTTTGCAGTTAGTTCTTTTGAAGAATTTTGAGAAAGTAAAATTTGAGGTATTGCTGAAGCATCTGGTATTGGTGCAAAATCAGTTACATTTTTAGAAATATTGATAATACCAGAACCAAAAATTGATTTACTGTCAATTAAATTTTTTTCATATTCATCAACTTCTTTTGTAGGAGATAAAGAGTTTTTTGCAAGTGGAGCATTACCTATTAAATCTCTATTTTCATAGTAGTTTGAATAAAGAACATTTTTATAATAACTTCCAACAACATTTTGAACAAGTCCTGGAATAGTCAGACCAAAAGAAACTAAGAATCCAGCCATAAATATAGTTGTTGCAGAAAGAATAGTTTTTGATAAACCAGAAACAGCTAATTCTAAACTAAATCTTGTTGAAAATGATCTATTTTTAACTACTGCATTTTTAACTTGATTCAATCAATAAATTTTTTTAGTTTTCTCTAATTTGTTTATTATTTCTAATGTTGGTCTTTTCACTAATATAAAAGCTGTAAAAAATGAAATTAAACATAAAATTACTCCAAAACATAAAATAGAAATAACAATTGCTATTGGACTAAAAACTAATATATTTGAACGGCCACCAGAGAATTATATAAAAACTTTTGCTATAAATTCTTGAACAAATGCACCCACAATTCAAGCAAAAGGAATTACAAATAATGTAACAATTATCCCATATGATAAATATGATAAAGAAATTTCTTAACTTTTAGCTCCCATTGCCTTTAATATACCAATTTCTCCAGCATTTATTTCAACAGTTTTTTTAATAGCAATAATTGCAGCTGATATTGCAATTAAACAAATTAGTACACAAAAAATAATGGAAAAAATTTTAAAACCATAAATAATTTTAGGTGCTATAAGTCAATTTAATTTTAAATTACTAGAAGAAAAACTTTTATATTTATCTATTATATTATTTTCCTTAAATTCGCTTTTCCCAGTTAAAAATTCATAAGAATTATATACTTAAACAAGGTTTGTAAATGAATATGCTCTAAATTTGTCAATATCATTTTGCATATCTTCAGGATTATCTTTATTTTTATAAGTTAAAAAAGAATAAACTATCTTTGTTGTGGACTTATCTAAATCTATTGTTATTATCTTATCTAAGTTATTTTTATTTGCATATATAATTGCATTTTTTTTACTATTTGGAAGAGGATTTGTAGTATTTGCAATTGGATAATATGTCAATGGTTCTGATGCAAATCCAGAAATAACAAAATTATTTCCTCCAATTTTTATATTTTTACCTATTTTATATTTATTTGCTCTTGTAAATTGTGTATTAATAAGAATTTCATTTGAGGTTCTTGGCAAATTACCTTCATATAAAGTAATTGAGTTTTTTCATTGATTTTCAATATCAACAATTCTATAAGTAATTTCAGAAACATTATCAGTATATTCAACTTCAGCTCTAGCTTTATAATCAAAATTTGTTACTTTTGCAAGTAATTCATTTTTCATAAAATATCCTTTTATTCTACTAATATTTTCATAGCTATGTTTATCATAATAATCTAAATCGTCAAAATTAGATCATCTTCCAAGATCTTTATCAATACTTGAATTTTCAAAATGTCTTAAATAGTTTGTATTAAAAGTTTTATCAACATTAATAATATTATTATTTTTATTATTTTTATTAACAATAAGTTGAGTAAGAGATCCTCTCATTCCTTTGTCATAAACTTCTTTTTTACTTTTTAAATATTGATAACTATCATCTTTTAAAGAAATATCTACACTATTTCTTCAAGGAGTATTTTGTTCAGTTACTATAAATTCTTTTTTTATTTCAACACTATCATATCCTTGAATTTCTGGTTTAAAACCAAAAATTCATGTAAAAATAGTTACTCCAAAATTTTTAAGATCAGATTGTAATTCTGAACTATTTCTATCTATAAAATTAAAACCTATTTTATTATTTTCATTTAAATCATTAAAATATTTAATAATATCTTTTCTTTCTTTTGAATCTTTTGAAGTAATAATAGCTTGATTAACTCAATATGCTGGATATTCTGTAGTTGCTCTAATTATTTGTCTTAAATAAGCTTCAAGAGAAAAATATAAATATCTGTTATAAATATCATTATCTCCATTATCAGATATACTTATAACTTGATTTTTATTTTCATTATCATATTCAACTTTTGCAATATTCATTTTAAAATTTTCTTCTGTTATAAAACCTTTATTTTTAAGTTCATAAAATAAAGTATTTTTAATATAATTTGGAATACTTTCATTTTCAAAAAACAAGTCTTTTAAATAATTTTATTTTAATTTTTCAATTATATAAATATAAAAATTACTAATTTTTCCAGCATGATTAGCTGCAGTTTTTTTTAAATATGTAAAAGAAGTAGCATCTGACCAATAATTAACAGATCTATAAGGTTCTCAAGTAGATAAGTCTTTTTCAGGATCATATTCATAACCAAATATATCTTTTCAATAATCTGAATCTGTAATCATATTTAAAAATTTTTCTTGAACTGTTTTATCTTCAAAAGTTTCTGTCAAAAAAGTTTTTTGATTATATCCACTTAAATTACTTTCTGAAAAAAAACTCAAATTATAATTTATATCAAGTGCTTTATTATTTTTACTTGTTGGATTTTCTGAATCTATTGAATAAATAAACTGACTGTTCATTATATCCATAGGATCTATAATATCTGTTCCAGAAACATCAGAAGAATTAACATTAACAACTTTTTAACTTACATAATCAAATGGATTCATTTTTGATGTTGTATTATGATAGTCATCACTAATTCTTTTTGTTGATGATAAAGAAACGCTCAAAATAAAAGAAGCTAAAAAACTCAAAATAATAATTACAATAAATTGTATTTTGAATTTTATAACACCTTTTATTCCTTGTTTTAAATATAAAAATATTGATTTTTTAATTATTTTATCCACCGACTACAATTAAGTATGATATTATAGTTTTTTTTTTTTTTTTACAACACGTAAAAAAATTTTTTAAAAATAAAAAAATATTTTAGTATTTTAAAAATAATTTATTGCAAATAATAAATATAATATGCATATTAGGTGAAAAAATGAAAAAATTATTAAGTATAATCTCAGCTTTTGCATTAATAAGTTCAACTTTTACTGTTGCATCTTGCAGTTTAGTAAATTATAAAGCTCAATCAATAAAAAATAAGATTAACAATTTAGTTGAAATTTCTTCAACTCTTTTAAGAGGAACTATGGTTCAAAATGCAAGTCAAAATCAAAATGCAAATTCTGATACTCTTGCATATGATTCAAACTATTTAAACTCTCTTATTAATAACTCAAAAGCAAATAAACTTATTCCAAATTTTAAAACAGATGCACAAACAACAATGAAAAATTTAAAAGACACATACTTTACAAATCAAAATTTTGACAGAGATTCAATTAATTCTTTAAATAGTGATTTTTTAACAAAAAATGTTAAATCTCCTAATAGTTCAACAGATGATTTTTCTTCAAAATTTATTTTATTCTCTAGTATTTTAAAAACAAATGGAGGAATTCATCCTAGTATTTCAGGTTTAATTCAAGGTTTATTACCTCAATTAAATTTAAAAGATGATTTGGCAAATATATTAAATAGTGAATTATTAAAATCTATTTCAAATTTAATTAAAAAAACAAATGAACCTCTAACAAAAATTCTAGGTTTTTTACAACAATCAAATTTATTTTATGCTATTTTAAAAAATTTCTTTAATTCAGATTTTGAAAATTCAAATAAAGAAAAAAATATAGCAAATACAACAAAATGAGTTAAAGAGTTTATAAATGAAGTAAAATTAAATAGTTTAGATATACTAATTGAAGAATTAATTAATAAATTACTTACACAAGATAAAAATGAACAAGAATTAACTGGGCAAATGATTCTGAACTCTTCTTTAAATCGTTTTAGTAATATTTTAGCAAGAGTTACAAACCAAGAAGATAAAATAATTAATTCTTCAAATCTTTATGAAACATTAAGTAAAAATTTTGATGAAGATTTAGGGGATTTATTGGGTAACTTTTTAAAAAGTTTAAATTTAAATACTAATTTTAGTAATTTTGATTTTAAGTCAGTTTTATTTTCTTTATTAAAATCTCCTGAAAACATTACTGATATTTTATTTATAATTTCAGGACTTTTAAAATATATCTCTTCAATTAATTTCTCTGATTTTGTTCCTGAAGATGATAAAAATTTATTTAGTTCTACTACATCAAATAATGAATTTTTAGAAGAAATAAATAATAAAATCTTAAAGGAAAATCGATTCAAAACTGAAACTCTCTTTAAAAATATATCAACAATTATAAATGTAAAAACAAATGCCAATGGAAAACAACTTCAAAAACTATTTTATATGTTGTTTAATTCTGGACAAAAAGCTACTGAAATTGATTCAAATATAAATTTATTTTCACTATTATGAAACCTAAATCCTTCTGTGATCTGAACTAGTGAAAAAAATAATTATTCTTCTTTATTATATGGTATCGGAAAAGGAGTAGCTATTTGAAAAGGTTGATCTTTTACAGGTATTGGACCATGTCAAGTAGGAAATTTAATTAGATGAGTAATTGGAGATGGACTTGGCTATAACTCTGATTTTAGTGGATTAAATAAAGTAATAGAGAGTTTAAAAGAAGTGGGAGTTGAAATTAATTTAAAAGTAAGTGAACAAACAACAGAACAATTAAAACATTTGTTTAATGCTTTTTATGATGAAAATTCAACTCTTTTAAAAGATTTATTTGGAAAAGAAATTACTTTATATTCTATTTTTAATGAAGAAATCATTCTTTCAATTAAAATTATAGATATTATTGATTTAATATACAAAAATATTGCTTCAAATGGTAATGAACAAGAAATAAATACAGAGAAATTAAGAACTGGTTTAGATATTTTGTCTAAAGAATTAGTTAACGATAACTATACTCTTTATTATAAGAGTTCAAATAATTTTGTACAATATAAGAAAAATAGCACAAATGAGTGAGGAAAATATAATGCACTACAAGCTATGATAATTTATTATTCTAAAAACGGAATGTATCTAAAAATAGAAGACAATGATATTAATGAAAATATTAAAGGTTCAAAAGCAGCAATGTATGCTTTAGGAACAGATTACGATCAAAATGGTAATCAAAAAACAAATTTTAGAGATAATAGTTTATTAACAGGAGTTGAAAAAATATTTGATGATGAAATAATTATTAATATTTTAAATGATCTTACAAGAGGTTTTACAGATATTCAAACAATAAATGAGAATATTTCTAATAATATTTATAAAAAACTAATAGAAAATGAAAATTTTGAAACAAAAATAATAAATTACTCAGATATTGATACAAATAAGCAACAATCTATAACTTATAGAACAACTTATAAAGATCCCTTTTCTAAAGCGAATATAAATTATGAAGTTAATTTAGTCTTAAAGATTAATGAAGATTCATGACAAATTAACTCTATTAAAAAAATTTAAAAGTTAAATTTTTAGTTTTTTTTTTTTTTTTATAAATTTTATAAAGAAGTCATCAAGAAAATAAAAGTTTAATCTCTATTTTAAAAATAATTTTAATTATAGCATCAGCATTAAAAGTTACAAGTTGTAACATTTTTAACAATTTAAGAACTTTAATATATAAACTAGTTTAGTTGAAATTTCTTCAACTTTTTAAAAAAAATCTATAATTCAAAATGCAAGTCAAGAATTAAATAATAAATTTGCATATTAAATAGTTTAGTTAATTTAAATAAAGCAAAAGATTTATTGCTTAATTTTAAAATGAATAATAAAAAAACTACTATGTTTTTTCAAATAGTAGTTATTTTAATTCATAATGATTAAGTAGAATTCTTGCTAAACTAAAATCATAATCGCAAGAACAGATCCCAAAGTACATATTGGAAATAAAAATCATAATAATCATAAATTAGAATTTCATTTTGATCCATAAGTACCTTTTTTATCTTTTTTTGGTTTAACTTTTTTGGGAGGAACTACTTTTATTTCTACAACCTTTTCTTTAGCTTCAACTGGTGCTTTTCTTCAACCCTCTTGTTCTTTCATAGGTTTAATTTCTTCATGTTTTTCTTCAAATTTATGAGGAATTTTTTCTTTTACCTTATTTAAATCTTCATCTATTGCTTGCTCTTTTTCATTTTCTGCTAATAGTGGATTATCTGAATCTGGAAGTATTTCAATCTCCCCATTTGTTCTTCCAGCTAAAGTATCAACAAAATGTTGAGCAACTTCTCTACTTGGAGTTGCAAAAGTTACTCCATTTCCAAAACTGTCATTTTGAAGTGAAACATAATGCAATCCTCCAGAATTTTTTGAAAATTGTAATTGAATTTTTTGAAGTGAATACGAATCAAATGGTAAATATCTTATTTGTTTACTTGTATCATTGTCCAAAATTTCTAAAGTAAATGTTCTTTTTGTTGTAATAAAAACAATTCCAATCATTTCATCTTCATATCTTTTAAAACTAGCTCAAAGTGCTGACAAAACTTCTTCATCTTCGTCAAAATAAGTTTCTGTTTGAGATCAAACTTTTTCTAATATATCTTTGTAATTGGGCATTCAAATATAGCCTTGACTTGCAAGTTCTTCTTTTAATTGTGTACTTGTTTTCATATTTAAAAACCAACTTCCTTTTTACTATTTTAACTTATTTTTATTTGTAAATCTTGTATATATATCCATTAATTTTTTTTCATAAATACTGTGTGGTTTAAAATTAAAATACTTTATGTCTTTTATTTGATCAGGTAAGTACTGCTGTTTTAGTCAGTCATTTTCATAATTGTGAGGATATTTATATCCAATTCCACTACCAAGTTTATGAGCATTTTTATAGTGATTATCTCTTAAATACATGGGAATTGGTGGTGCTAGTCCTTTTTGGACATCTTCTAAAGCTTTTTCTAAAGCCATATAAGAAGAGTTAGATTTTTCACTTAAAGCCATTTCAATAATAGCTAGTCCTAATATAATTCTTCCCTCTGGCATTCCAACTTGTCTAAAAATTTGACAAGCTTGAAAAACTCTTAAAGGAATTGTTGGATTTGCCAATCCTATATCTTCATATGCCATTATAATCATTCTTCTCATTAATACTTCATAATCTCCAATTTGCATTAATCTAGCTCAATAATGAAGTGATGCATCTACGTCACTTCCCCTTATTGATTTTTGAAGAGCAGATTTAAGATCATGATATTCATCTCCCTCTCCAGTTCCTTTTGTAACTGCTTGATCAAATATTGAAGACATAATATCTTTATTTATTTTTTCATTTGAATAAAGAGTAGTTAAGATTTCAATCGCATTTAAAGCAACTCTTAAGTCTCCATTAGCAAGTTCACAAAGATTTTCAAATGCACTTTCTTTTATATTCAAAATAATATCATTATTTTTTAAAATTCTTTTAATTCCTTCGTTCATTTCCATAGAATTAATTTCTTTTAATTTTAAAATAGTACATCTGCTTCTAATAGCAGGATTTATTACAAAATAAGGATTTTCAGTAGTTGTTAAAAAAACAATTACCTTTTTAGATTCAATATATTCAAGTAAATAGTCTTGAATATTTCTATTCATTCTATGAATTTCATCAATTATTAATATCAATTGTTCTTCATGATTTGAAGATTCAATTAATTTCTTAAGTTTTTCTTTCTTATCATTTGAGGAATTAAAAAATTCATATTTAGTATTTAAATCATTTGCAATTGATATTGCCATTGATGTTTTTCCCACACCAGGAGCACCATAAAAAATTAAATTCGTAAGAAAATTTTTCTCTATCATTCTTGAAATCATTCCATATTTATTATTAATTAAATGAGATTGTCCAACTATATCTTTTAAAGAGTTTGGTCTTAAAAGAAAACTTAAAGGTTTATTCATTTTTTTCAACTCCTATAATTGAATAATAGCATAAAAAAAACTAACCATTTTGATTAGTTTTTTATGAATTTCCTGCATCATGTAAATCTTTAAATTTACCTGGCATTTTAATTAATTCTTTATAAGTTCCCTGTTGTACAATTCCCTTACCAGAAACTAAAACAAATATTTGATCTACATCTTTAATTGTACTTAATCTATGAGCAATAATAACTGATGTTTTTTCTTTCATTAATTCATTTAATTGAGATTGAATTTCTTTTTCAACAATATTGTCCAAAGCACTTGTAGCTTCATCAAGAATTAATAACTCAGGATTTCTTAATAAAATTCTTGCAATAACAAGTCTTTGTTTTTGTCCACCACTCAATAGTAACCCACGTTCTCCTAAAATTGTTTGATATCCATAAGGTCAACTATTAATTATTTGATCAATTTGAGCTTTTTTACATGCTTCATGAACTTCTTCTTCTGTTGCTTGAAAATGACCATATCTTACATTATCATAAACATCTCCAAAAATAATTGAAGGTTCTTGTTCAACATAGCCCACATGACTTAAGTAGCTTTTCAAATTAAAATCTTTAATATTTTTATCATTGATTAATAAACATCCTTCTGTTGGATCATAAAATCTCAAAAGTAATTTAGAAATAGTTGACTTACCACTTCCAGTTTCACCAACAAAAGCATAAGATTTTCCTTTTTCAAGAGTAATATTTAACTTTGGAACAATATTTACTTCTGGCTTTTCAGGATAATTAAATTTAACTTGTCTAAACTCTATTTTTGAAATATTTTCATCGAATAAAATTACTGACTTATCTTTATCATCTAAAATTGGTTCTTTTTCAATAACTTCATATATTTGTCTTGAAGAAGCAGATGCTCTTGAAAGACCTGGAATAATAGCAGCTATTTGTCATAATGGACGAGTTAATCCTATCATTGCAGAAATAAATGCTGGTAAAGTTACATTCATCATTTCTGAATTATTAAAAAATAAAATTGCTACTGTTATCATTATTAAATTTATAAGAACATCAGAGGCAATTAAAATAGCTAATAAAGTTCCATCAATTCTTGAAATTGGTTTAAAAGCTTTTATATAAGGTTCATGCAAACCATTCAATCTAGATTCTTCATATTTTCTAGTTCCTGTTGCTTTTACTAATTTAATTGCTCCAATTCTATCAATAACATCTCCATTAACATCTGAAATTACTTCTCTTACAATTTTAACTTTTTTCTGATATTGCAATGAAAATAGTATAACTAAAATTGCTAATGAATAAACACACAAACTTGCTATTAAAGCTAATTGTCAATGTAAAATAAATAAAGTTGAGGTTCCCATTGCAATTACAAGTGGTGCTTGAATAACTCAAGCTATCATACCTGAAATTTCATTTCCAATTACATTAGTATCTCCAACAAGTTTTGTCATTAGTTTACCAATTTTTTTATCTGAATAATAACTTATATCTTGTTCTAATAATCTTTTAATTGTTAAATTTCTTAACTCAACTTCTATTTTTACAGCTAACATAATTGAACAAGAGTTTCTAATATAAGTGCATATATAAAGTAAAACAAGATCAGATACTGTTATAGCCATTCATCCATATCAAGCAAGACCATATACTTTTTCTTGTCTTGTTGCTTGAAGTACATAACTTAAAAATAAAGTATTTAAACTTACCAAAAAAGCACTAAAAGTAACTACAAATACAACACTTAAAAATAATGCTTTATACTTTCATCCATAAATTAATACAATTCAAGAAAACCTAAGTTTGTTCTTTTCTTTAACAAGTTTATAAATTTTATCATCTGGTATATATTCCTTAGAATCAGGTTTTGGATTTGGAATATTAACATCACTAATTGGCATATTTGTTGCACTAAACGATTGATCCATTTTATTTTTCCTTTCCTTTTTTAATATTGAAATATTATCACAAATAATAGAAAAACAACTCTCAAAAAGAGTTGTTTTTTAAATTATTAATGAGGTTTTTTAGTTTCTTCTTTTGAAGAAGTTGCTATAGGCAATTCTCTAACTAAATCACTTAATTTTATTCCAAATACATTTTCATATACTTCTGAATATTTTTGAACAGGAACAACTTCCAATTCTTTTCTAACTTCTTCAGGAATATCTTCTATATCTTTTGTATTTTTAAATGGTATCAAGATTTTTTTCAATCCACTTCTATGAGCTGAAATTGATTTTTCTCTTAATCCACCAATTGGAAATACTAAACCTCTTAGTGTAATTTCACCTGTCATACCAATTTCTTTTGGAACTGGTTTATTTGTTAGTGCAGATACAATTGCAGTAGTAATTGTTACTCCAGCACTTGGTCCATCTTTTGGAACAGCTCCTTCAGGAACGTGAATATGTATATCATTTTCATTAAATACTTCCTTAGGTATTGCAAATGCTTTATAATTTGATTTTACAAAGTCATATGCAATAGTTGCAGATTCTTTCATAACATCTCCAAGTTTACCAGTTAATACTAAACCACCTTTTCCTGGAAAATGATTTACCTCTATTGGTAAAATGTCTCCCCCAAATTGAGTATATGCAAGTCCTGTAACAACTCCAACTTGTGCTTCATTTTCTTTTTCAGTATGTTCAAAAATACGTTTTTTCAATAATTCATTAACTATTTTTGGAGTTACTTTTAAAGTTTCAATTTCTTTATTTAACATTTTTACAACAAATTTTCTAACAATTGATGCAATTCATCTTTCTAATTGTCTTACACCAGCTTCTCTAGTATAGTGTTTTATAATTTCATTAATTGATTCTTTTGTGAAAACTACTTGATCTTTAAAAACTGCATGATCATCTAATACTTTTGGTATTAAATATTCTTCTGCAATTTTCATTTTTTCAATTTCAGTATAACTTGAAAGCTCAATAATTTCCATTCTATCATATAATGCTTCAGGAATATTTTCTGGATAATTTGCTGTTGCAATAAATACAACATCACTTAAATCATATTCTTCTTCTAAATAATGATCTGAGAATTTTGAGTTTTGTTCTGGATCCAATACTTCTAACATTGCTGAAGCTGGATCTCCTCTATAATCACTTGCCATTTTATCAATTTCATCAAGTAAGAAAACTGGATTTTTAACTCCTGCTTTTTTCATTCCTTGTATTACTCTACCTGGCATAGCTCCTATATAAGTTTTTCTATGACCTCTAATTTCTGATTCATCTTTAACTCCACCAAGAGCCATTTTTATAAACTCTCTTCCCATTGATTCAGCTATTGATTTTGCTAAACTTGTTTTACCAACTCCTGGAGGTCCTACTAAAGTAATTATTTGACCTTTAACTTTATTAGTATTTTGTTTAACAGCTAAATATTCTATAATTCTTTCTTTAACTTTTTCTAAACCATAATGGTGTTTATCTAAAATATTTTTTGCAAATTTTAAATCTGTTTTTTCTTCTGTTTTTTGTCATCAAGGAGTTTGCATCATTCAATCAATATAGGTTCTTATAATATTTGCCTCTGATGAAGCTGCTGGCATACCTTCACATTTTTCTATTTCTGATAGTATTCTTTTTTTAATATTTTCTGGGAATGGTTCTGATTCTAGACGTTTTCTATATTTTGCTAAATCATCTCCCTCTCCATCCATATCTCCTAATTCTTCTTTAATTGCTTTTAATTTTTCTCTTAAATAAAATTCTCTTTGCTGTTCATCAACTCTTGATTTAATTTTTTTACTAATTGATGATTCAATATCAGCTGATTGACGTTTTTCATCTAAAAAGTCATTAATTATTTCAATTCTTTTTATTGGGTCAAATTCTTCAAGAATTGCTTGTTTCTTTTCAATAGGCATAAAAGGCATTAAGTTTGCTGCACTATCAACAATAAAGTTTGGATCTACTTCTTTTGGAGCAGAATTAATAATTTCTTCAACTTCTGATGGAAATTCATCTTGCGAACTTATCATTGCTTTTATATATTTTGTAATTTTATCTAATGCTTCTTTATTTGAGCTTTTTAGGCTATCTTTTACTTTATAATTTGCAATATAAAAATCGTTTAATTCAATATCACTAATTTCAGCACGTGAAATTGATTTTATATTTACAGTTAATGTACCATCTTTTCATTCTTTTTTTATTTTTATTTCTGCTAATATTCCAAATTTGAATAAATCTTCAATTTTTGGTTCATCTTCTAATGGTTTTTTTTGTGAAACCATCAAAATTTTTCCTTCATATTTTTTTACAGATTCCTTAACAGCAAGTGTTGTTTTATCTCTTCCAATTTCTAATACTTGATCAAATGTTGGATAAATATAACTTCCACGTGTTATTAGCATAGGTAATTTTTTATTCATATTATTCCTCCTTAGGTACAAAAATATGATAACACAATTTTTAGCACTTGCAAGTGCTAAGTGCTAAAAAAATACAATTAATTGTATTTTTTAACCATTATTTGAATATAAAAAATCAACAATTTTTTCTCTAATTATTTCTTCTTTAATTTGCACTTCTGGTATTAAAGATTCTTTAATAAAATCAGGTTCTACTCCAAAATTTTTAGCTAAAGAACTATATTTTTGTTCCATTTCTTCTTTAGAAACTTCAAATTTTTCTGTATTTCTTACTTGATCTGTAATTAAATAACTTTCAATACGTTTTTTTGCATCTTGAAATAATTCATTTCTAATGTCTTGATCACTTAAACCTGTTTGTTTTTTATATTCTTTTATAGTAATTTTTTGACTTTGTACTTTTGCTTCAAATTCTTTATATAAATTATCTATTTCTTTATTAATTGCAGATTTTGGAATTTCAATTTTTGAATCTTTTCTTATTATATCTATTACATTATTTACAAAAATATTTTTAGATTGATTTAACTTTTGTTCCAAAATTTGTTTTTTTAGACTATCTTCTAACTCTTTAAAAGTTTTAATTCCTGGTAAATTTAAATCTTTTAATAATTCATCATCTTTTGAAGGTAAAACTCTTTCTTTAATTTCTTTTATATCTAATTTAAATTCTGCTTTTTTTCCACTTAATTCAGGAGTGTAATTTTCTGGGAAAGTAACATTTATTGATGATTTTCCTAATGTTTTACCAATCATTTTTTCTTCAAAACCAGGAATCATTTGTCCACTTCCAATAACTAATTTAAAATCAATTCCTTTTCCACCTTTAAAAGCAACATTATCAATGAAACCTTCAAAATCAAAAATAACAGAATCACCTTTAGCTATTTTTTCTACTTTTTCTTTTTGTTTTTCCATTACAAATCTTTCTCTATATTGATCAATTGCTTTATCTAAATCTTCTTTTTCAACTTTTACTTCTTCTTTAACTAAATCTTTATATTTTATTCCTTTGTAATTTCCTATTTTTATTTCAGGTTTTAAATCAAATATAAAATGCAATTCACATTCTTTTTCACTAATTTTAACTG
Organism: Spiroplasma endosymbiont of Atherix ibis; assembly: GCF_964020005.1. NCBI lineage: Bacteria > Bacillati > Mycoplasmatota > Mollicutes > Entomoplasmatales > Spiroplasmataceae > Spiroplasma > Spiroplasma endosymbiont of Atherix ibis. Next base: position 407,419 of record NZ_OZ026474.1, on the reverse strand, counting down.
GTGTTGGAACTGGTGAATTAAATGGTTCAACATCAGTTTTTTGTTCTTTTGCAAAATTTCAAGACTTTTCAATTACTGATTGAACAGCTGCATTTAAATATTTAACTGGAGTTAAATATTGTTCAATTTTTTCTTTAGGTATTTTACCTTTTCTAAAACCTGGTATTTCCATATTTACAGATACTTTATTTTTACCCTTTTTAATTGCTTCCTCTCATTCTTTTCCATCTATTGTAACTATTCATATTCCTTGCCCTTTATCAGCAAGCTTTTTTGCACTAAATTTCATATAAATTTCTCCTCTTTTATATATAACTTTTTAATTATAACAAATATTTATATATTGTTAACTATTTTAGCTTTTATTAGAATAGTTAATTTCTTTATTTACTCATTTTATTAAAAAATAAAAATTACTATTAATATTTAGAAAATTTAAAAAAACACTTTATAATAGTGTTTTTTTAAATTAATTTCATCAAATAATTACATTTTGTATATTATTGAAATATTTTTTTAATAATACAATATATATTATTATATTGTCATAAAATGAAACTTTATATTTTTACATAAATCTATCATCTGATTTTTAAAAATTTTTGATTGTGATCATTAATAAAATAAACTATCAAATTTTATTAATATATATTAACAAAATTATTTTATAAAAATATTGTTTATATTCAAGTTTTTAATTATTTATTTTCTTGACTTTTGGGTTATTTTTTTGTTGCCACTTCTTTTAAACCTTTTTGCTTTTGTGCTGTTTTTAATTTCACAGATTTTTTCCCAAAACCCATTATTTTCTTGATATTTTAATCTTTTATTAAGAATAAACTTTTGTTTATTGGGATAAGTCTTCAATCAAACAGTTATATTTGATGTTCCAGTTCTTTTTTTCAAATTATATCAAAAATTAAAATATTTATTTTTTGGATCTATAATTTCTTGCATAGAAAAAGTATGATCTAAGATTGTAAAAGTTTCTTGCAGCTCAGATTCTGGATTAAAATTTGGTTTTTTATCATATTCAACATGTTTTTGCAATTTAGAATTATCATTTGTTCTATCTTTTAATGATTCTTTTCTTGTTTTTCCATATAATTATTTTCAAAGTTTTTCTTTTTCTGCTTGTTCTTTTTCATAATCTCTTTTTATATTAAATGGTTTTATATCAAGAGTAGTAAAAGTTTTTGAATTTACTTGTTTAGAACTTTTTTCTTTTGCTTTATTTTTTTCTGCTTTCTCTAAAAGTTTTTGTTTTTTTAATTCTGCTTTACGAATTGCTTGAAGTTTTTTCTCTTCTACAAGTTTTCTTTTTTCCTCAATTCTTTTTTCCTCTGCAAGTTTTTTTCTTTTAATTCTTTTTGAGATAATTCTTTTGCTTCTTTTTCTTCTCTTATTTTTGCTTCCAAAAGCATTTTATCTAATGCACTCAATTGTTTTTTTTGTTTTTTAATTACTTTTTCTTTTTTAATTTCCTTAACCTATTTATTTTGCTGCTTTTTATCTTGATTTTCAGTTTCATTTAAATTTGAAATTTCAAAAGGTTTAAAAATTTCAGATCTTTGAATGATTTTTTTTCTCTTTATCTAAATCATTTACTTTTTTTAAAGAAGAATTTATATATGTTTTAAGATAACTTTGAAATTTTTTAAGATTTTCTTGAGTTTGATTAAATTGTATTTCTTTTGAATTTGGCAATGCTTTTCCAGTATGTTTTTCATATAAATAGCTTGATTCTTTTAATCATTTCTCTCTTTCAATTTTCATTAAAAAATTAATATACTCAACTAAAGTTTCTCTAAATTCAAAATCATAGCCTTCATACTATTTTGCAAATAACATTATAGTTTGACTATTTAATCTTTTTTCAATTAAACTTTTAATTCTATTTTTTACTTTTGGTGATAATAATTGAAAATCCTCTTCCAATTTTATTTGATTCTTTTTTGCCATTTTTTATCTCCTATTTCTTTTTAAACACTATCAAATGCATTTTCTTTATATTGACTTAAATTTAACTAAATTTATACAAAAAATGGACAAGTTTAAATAAATTCTTGTCCATGATTTTAACTATTCAATATTTTTTATAAATTTTTTAGTTATTTTTTCTACTCTTTCTTTACGTTTTTTCTCTTCTAATTGATGAATAAGTTCTGCTTTATCTTCAATTGCTTTATAATTTAGAGTAGCTGATTTTGCAACTTTTAATGATTTATCAAATAATTCGTCATCATGAACTTTTGTAAAGTAAGCTTTCATTTTTAATTCAGTACGTTTTATCATTTCTTGCTCATATCTAATTTGAGCATCAATTGATGCAATTTCTGTTCTATATCTTGCATCTCTTTCAAGACGTCTCTCACGCTCTAATTTTAAAACTGCAGCAACACGTTTTTCTTCTGATCTTTTTAAGTGTCTTTCTTTCATTAATTCAATTAATTTTTGACTCTCTTGTAATCTTCTTAATCTTTCTGTTTTTTCAATAGATTTTAGATTAAAGTCTTCACGTTTTTTTAATCTTCTTAATTCTCTAGCTTCTGCTAACCTTCTTGCTCGTACAACAATATAACTGTTTGCACGTTCAATTTTCACCATATTAATTCTATGACGACGCTCATTTCTTAATTCTCTTAAAAATTCTATTTTTTCTTTCATTTCATCAAAGACTTGGCCTTCTCTTTCATGAGAATCAACTAATTCTTGCATTATAGGTCTTTTTGACAAATCATAAGTCATTGGATAATAACCTACTGGATTTTCTTCATGATATGGTTTTGATTTAGAAATAGAACTTTTATATTCATATAAGCTTTTTTCTGATAAATCTTTTTTATCCTCATCAATATTAATTTCAAAAACTTCTTTTGAAAGAATATTTCTTTTTTCTGGATCAATTCCTTCATCTTTAATAGTATATTCTCTCTTTGCAAATACTTTATCAACTTTAGTATATTTTTTAGAATTTAAATTCTGTACTAAATGTTTTTCAAAAAATTCGCTTCCTAATTCAATAGGAGCAAGATTTTGACTTTCACTTTCAATTTGATTTTGGTCTATATGAATATTATTTTCTCTATTAAATTCTTCTCTTATCATATTTTCTCTTGCACTATATTCTTGCATTGTTGTTGCATTAGAGTATAATTTTAGATTTGAAATATTTTCATTTTCTTTTGTTTGCTCTTCTAATTTTATATTCTTTATTTCTTCTACACTTAATTTAGGTCGAACTTTTCCATCATTTATAAACTCCAATAAATTTGGATCTGGCACAACTTTTGAAACTACAATTTCAGTTTTTTCATCAGCAATAGGTTCTGAATTAGAAATTGAATTTGAAACTTCAATTCCCTCTTGCTTTATCTCTTTTTTTGGAGATACATTAAAAGCATTTTGTAAAATATTTGTTGGTTGACTTATAACTTTTTTATCTACACTACTACTTAATAAGTTTTCAATTTCATAAATATTTTGTCCACTTTTTGAAGCTGCTGTAAAATTAAATTGATCTTTTTTAACTTGACTAAGATATCCAGCTCTTGAAAGAATATTTTCTTTTGTATTTCTATTTGAAAAAATAACATTAGGAGAAAGTTTTTGCAATAAATCTTTTCTCTTCTCATCTGGAGACATTGAAACTGTTTTAATATTTAATCTGTCTTTTCAACCTGCAACACCAATTTCTTGTTTTCTTTTGCCATTTGCAAAATTATTTCAAAAGTGTTTAAAAATTCTATTAAATTCTCCTTCTCATAAATTAACTAAATTAGATCTTCTTGGATCATTTTTTGGTAATGAGTTAATTCTTTCAAATGATGAAATTAATTTTTTATAGTTATTATCTGTTTGTAAATTATATTTATTAATTAATGCTAATGCTTTTGGACCAAATTTTTGGTTTTTATATTCACTTGTACCAGGCTTTTTATTACTAGTTGTTTTTTTAGCTACGGCCATACCAAGTACCTCCATTTAAATACAAAATAATTATACACTATTTCTTTATATTTTAATAGCATAACACAATATATAATATATAGTATATAAAAAATAGGTTAATTTTAAACCTATTTTATAAATGCAAATGCTATGTTTTTTGGTTTAATTCCTAAGGTTTTATAAAAAGAATCATTAATTATTGAAGTTACTTTTGCACCATCCATAGAAAATAATCCTTTTTCCATAGTATAAATTCTAACAACAATAAATAAATTAGTTTCTTGATGAATACTTACTGAAGCTTGAATATCTCTAAATCCTTTTGCATTTGAACGAACATCAAATTCAATTATTTTGCTTAATATTTTTTCATCTATTTCTAGAAAACCTCTAGAATTTCTTTCTATAGAAATGTACATTTTCAATACCTCTATTATTCTATTTTTTAATTTGCTCTTCCAGAATATTTACCATCTGTTGTATTAATTAGGACTTTTTCTCCCTCTTTAATAAATAAAGGAACTGTAATTTCTAATCCTGTTTCAACTTTTGCTTTTTTTTGAGCACCACTAGTTGTATCGCCTTTTACAGCAGGTTCTGCTTCTACTATTGTAAGTTCAATTTTTTCAGGAATTGTAATTCCTAAAATTTCACCATTATATTCTGTCATTTTTACCATAATTCCATCAGTTATAAACTTAAGTTCTAACTCTAATTTTGATGATGCAATTTCAACTTGTTCATAAGTTTCAATGTTCATTAATACACAATTTTTTCCATCATTATATAAAAATTGCATATCTTTTTTTTCAATTAAAGCTTTTTCTACTTTTTCTCCACCTGTAAATGTAATTTCAACTCTAGCAGCAGTTCTAAGATTCTTAACTTTAACTGTTACTTTTCCTTGTTGTCTTCCTGTTTTAGAAAATGAGTTTTCCAAAACAACAAAAATATTTCCATCATATAAGAATGTATTTCCAGGTCTTAAATCGTTTACTGACATAAATTAATCTCCCTTTAGTATTTATAAGTAAATTATATATAAAAAAATATATATTTAGTAGATATTAACTTAATTAATTTTAAATATAAAAATGCTATTATATTTTTTTATTTACTATTCAAATTTAGTTCCTATTTTTATTAATGAATTAGGATCATAAAAAGTAGAAGCTTTTACCATATTTTTTCCTTGTCTTTGTAATTCCAAAATTTTTAGATAACCATTTGCTGTATTTACAATAATACCTTCTTTATCTATTAAAACAACTTCTCCTGTTGAAAATGTTTTATTAATTGTTATTAAATTCTCTTTATCTTTAATAACTCTAGATTTTTTAATTTTTATTCTTTCATTATTAAAAAAAGTAAATGCTATAGGTTTAGGACTTAAAGCTCTTATAAAATTATTGATTTCAACAGCAGATTTATTTCAATTAATTTTTTCTTCTTCATTTTTTAAATTATATGCAAAAGTAACTTTACTTTCATCTTGTTTTTGTCCAACTAATTTTCCATCAAATATAGCCATTAATTTTTCTTTAATCATTTTTTTTCCAAGAATTGCCATTTTTTCAAATAAAGTAGCTGAATCATCATTTTCATCAATATCTATTTCTTCTTGATAATAAACTTCTCCTGCATCCATTTTTTTAACCATTTTCATTAAAGAAATACCTGTTTTTTTATCTCCATTCATAATTGCAAACTGAATAGGACTTCCTCCTCGATATTTTGGCAAAATACTTGCATGAGTATTTATACAATTTTTAAATATGTTTAAAATTGAATCACTAATAAATTGACCATAAGCACAAGTTAACATAAAATCTGGTTTTAAATCTTTTAATTGATCTTCAATTTCAGATATTTTATAAGGTTGAAATAATTTATATTTTTTTGTTAAACAATATTCTTTTACTTCAGAGAATTTTATTTCTTTTTTTCGTCCAACTTGTTTATCTGGTTGAGTAATTACACCTACAATTTCTACATTTATTTTTTCTAATGCTTTTAAAATTTCAACAGAGATTTGAGGTGTTCCACAAAATACTACTTTATACATTTTTCTCTTCCTCCAATAATCTATTAATATCTTTCATAAAATCAGGATTATATTGTTTTACAATATCTACAATCTTTTGCAATACTACAATCATAGCAAGTGTATCTCTGTCACAATATTTAAGCATATCTTCTTTCAAGATAACTTCATATTCTTGCTGATTAATTACATTGTCCAAAAATTGTCTAAAAGTTTGACTTGCTTTATCTCCTTTATTTATTTTTAAATCTTTATAACTTAATGAATGATCAAGTGCTGGTTGAGTTTTTTTAATTGAATATGATCCTCTAAAATCAGGATGATAAATAATTCAATTATTTTTTCCTTTTTTAAAAAATTCCATTAAATCAATCGTGTTATTATAAATAAATTCTAAAGGAGCTGAAAAATCAGGATAAGAATATATTAAATTTTTAATAACACTTCTTTCAAATGATTTATTATAAGCAACATATATTCCAGGTCCATAAGCAAAGCAATCTTTTATAAAATTAAATAAAAATTCTGGTATTGGATCTTCTTGTTTATTTGCAATAAAGTTTGAGTGCTCCATTGTATTTTTTGAATCATTAAAATCATAATTAGGATTATTTATTACATGAATAGAATATTGAAATGGTATTTGTTCATAAGATCATGAATTATCATATTTGGGAACAGCTCATTTAACTGTTTCAAAATCATACATATAAACAGGATATTTATAATAATCTTTTAATAAATTAATTAAAGTATCATAAGCATTTTCTTTAATAATTTCTTTAGATGAAAGAAATCCTTTTTTTAAATAACTTTGAACATTTTGCAAAATTCTTAACTCATCTTGACCAAATAAAAGTTTATCTTTTTCAAAAAAAATACTATCTGTAAAATTATTAATATTTTCAATATAAATACTATCTGGTTTTCTAGAATGAATAATAGCTGCATTTGATTTAAATCTTGTTAATTCATATAAATTAAATTTTTCTTTATCATAATAAGAAACAATATGATAACAAATAGATTTTTTCATTTTATAGGATTTTTTAGCATATTCAAAAGCTACTTTTTCACACTCAATATTAAAAATATTTTTGGAATCTTGAAGATATTTTGAAATTTCTAAGATTTTTTCATCAAAATCAAAACCATTCTCTTCCATACAAATTATCATTTCATTAATACCAATATTTTTTTTAGAAGTTTCTAATTTTGTTGTTATTCTTATTAGTTCTTTATAATTTAAATCTGACTCATCACTTTTTGGAATAAACAAATTTTTTAAAAAAGGTTTTATATCTTTTTCAAAATCTAATTTTCTTGAAATTATAGAGAAATTTGTTCTATTTTCATCTATACCAATTCCTCTTACATAATTTTTATTTATTAAACCAATTTTTACATCATCAACAATATATCCATTTTTTTCAAGAACTTTTTTTTGATACATTACATCAAAAAAATGAACTATTTTAGAAGTTGTTGAAGCTTTAAATTCAATTATTGTCACATGTCTATTTCCATGATTAATAAGAATATCACATCTTACTTTTAACATTTCATTCATATATTCAAATGAAGGTTCAAACAAATATTTAATCTTATTACCTTTTAACGCTTCTTTAGTTTCTTCAATACTTTCCTGATAAGTTTTTTCTTGAAAATCTAAATATTCATAATTAGTTTTGTTTTTTAAATTTTCTTTATAAAGTTCTTCTATAAAATATTCTCTTGCTGCATCTCCAACTGCATTACCATCAACTATAGTTTCAGCTGGAAGTCCAGAAATTTCAAATCCATTTATATCTTCCATTTGTTTTATAAGTATTTCTTTTTGAGCAAGTTCTGATTTTGTTAATTCATGATCACTTTTTTCTAAAAGATTTGAATATAAATCTAGAGCATTAAAACCAGATGAAGTATCTCAATCTTCATCACTGTCAAGAGAAACTTTATAATGGGTTTCAATTATTTTTTTCTTTTTTAAATCAATTACACGCTTAAAGTTATCAATACTATAAAAGATTCAAGCTATTTTAGGACATTCACTCATATATCTTTTAAAATCTTCTTTTGAAACTTTTATATTATTTTTCATTTTTTCACCTCTTTTAAACAAAAAAACATATTTTAAATATGTTATTTATTTCTTCTTGGTATGAACTTAACTGTTGTTGCTTTAATTGCTTTATCCATTTGAAGATTAGCATCTTTATTTTCTTTTTGATTTTTTTTCTCTTCTTTAATATTTTTCATTTCTTCTTTAATTTGAATTTTATGTTCAATAGCTTTTTCTTTTTCTTCTTTTTTTAATACAACTTTTTCTTGTTTTGTAAGTTTTACTTTTTTTTCAGCTATAGCTATTCTTCTTTTTGTATTTTCAAGATCTATTTCACCATTAACTTGTCATGCAGTTACATAATTATTTTTTCCAGACTTTGTAGTTATACCTTCTACTTCATAAGCATTAGTAGATATTAATTTGTTTGTTTTTGGTTCATACATTTGAACTACAACATCAAATACGTCTCTATATTTATATTCTGGACCTTTTCTTGCATAAACTTTTTCATATTCCACTTTAATATTTTTAATATTTTGACTTTTTGCAAGATAATTTTTGATTTCTTCTTTAACAACTTTTTTTCTTTTTTGTTGTTCAACTTTTTGTGCTTTTTTACTTGTTATTGATGAAACAATAACAAATACTAAAACAACTAGCACTACAACTCCAATAACTATTGTACTTATACTACTACTTAATATCATGCAAAATTCCTCTTTCTTAAAATCATATTAATTTTAACTTATTTTTTACTAATTATTTAAAAACTTTATCAATAACTCCCCCACCAAGACATAGTTCATTTAAATATAATACTGCTTGTTGCCCTTCTGTTACAGCTCTTACTGGTTCTTTATAAGTTATTAATATTTTATCCTTTTTTAACACTTCTACTTCAACTTTTATATCTTTTTGTCTATATCTAAACTTTGCACTACATTCAAATTTATTATCTTTAAAATAATTTTTACAACTTGATATAAAATTGAATTTTTCAATTATACAGCTTTTAGATTCTAAATAATTTTCATCACTTAAAGGTGCTACATAAAGTATTTTATTTTCTATATCTTTTTTAGCTACATAATACGGTTCTTTTTGACCCCCAAGATTTAAACCTTTTCTTTGTCCAATTGTATAATACATTACGCCAATATGTTCTGCAATTTTCTTATTTGTTTTTATATAAACAATATCTCCTGGTTGATTTGGAATATAATTTTGTAAAAATTTTGTAAAATTTCTTTCACCAATAAAACAAATTCCTGTAGAATCTTTTTTTTCAGCTGTAATTAATTTATATTTTTTTGCAATTTCTCTTATTTGACTTTTTTCAAAAGCTTGTAAAGGAAATAAAGTTTTAGAAAGTTGGTTTTGATTTAATTCACATAAAAAATAACTTTGATCTTTATTATCATCCATGCCTCTTATTAATTCAAATTCATTTGTTTTTTTATTTACTCTAACTCCAGCATAATGTCCCATTGCTATATAATCTGCACCTAATTCATTAATTGCATAATCTAAAAATTTATCAAATTTAATATACTTATTACATAAAATATCAGGATTTGGTGTTCTTCCCTTTTTATATTCTTTAACAAAATATTCAAAAACAAAGTCTCAATATTCTTTAATAAAATCTATTCTATGAATTTTTATATTTAACTTTTCTGCCACTTTTTTAGCATCTAGATAATCTTGTTCTTGAGGACAAATATTTGTTTGCAAATTATTTCCTAGAATGTCATTATTTAAGTTACTATCTCAATTTCTCATAAATATTCCCTCAACTTCATAACCTTTTTCTAATAATATAGCTGCTGTAACAGAAGAATCTACTCCACCGCTAAGACCAACAATAACTTTTTTATTTTTCATAATTTTCGCCTTATTTTTTATTTTTTCTTATTATCTACTTTTGCTAAATTTTCAGCGTCATTAAAATTGTCAAATCAATTTTCATAAAAATCAAAATCTATAGAAGAATTTAATAAAGAGGATTTTTTATTCATTTTTGCATTTTTTTGTAAACTTTCCAACAGTTCAGTTGTTTCTCCATTTTCATCAAAAAATATTTCTTTTATTTTTTTCTTTTCTAATTCAAGATTTCTTATAGCTTTTTCAAGATCATCTATAGTATTTGCTAAAGTATAATCTAAGTTATTTACTACAGGAATTGAATAATTATTATTTTCCTCTTTAATAAATTTTTTAAGATCTTCTGTATTCATTTCATTATAAAGAGTTTTTTTGTTAATTTGATTTATTAATGAATTATCATTATTTTGTTTATAATTTTCATTATTGAATTTTACTGTAATATTTTTTTCATTTTCTTTTACAAATTTTTTTACATAATTATTACTAATTTTGCTATTTTCAATTTTTTGAGATTTTATTTCATTTAAAGATTTTAAAAATGAATTATTTAAATCCTGTTTTTCTAATTTTTCCTTAGAATCTAAATTTTGATTTGTAAAAGTTTGTTCTTTTAATTTATTTAAAATCTTTGGCACTTCCATTTCTTTTTTACTTTCTGGTTTTTTTAATAATTGTTTATTAATAGAAAATATTTGTTTTTTAATTCTATTAATTTTTGCTTCAAGAGAATTTTTTATTATTTTTCAATTTTCAGATTTAAAATTATTTTCCTTTTTAACAAGATTATAATTCTTAAAATTATTATGAGGTTTTAAATCAACATTTAATTTATTAAGCAAAAAATCTTTATCTCTTTGCTCTTGTTGATAACTTAATAATCTCATATTTATAATTTCTTTTCTCATATTTGAATTTTTTGGTTTAATCATTTTATCTACTAAATTAATTGATTCAAATCTTTTATTTTCTATATCACTTTTATTAAAACTTAAATCACCTTGATTATTTGGACTAAAAAAATGAGAATTAGCATTTTGAACAAAATCAATTTTTGAGGTTTTTTTTTCTTTAAATGAAATTGTTTTATCAAAATCTAAATATGTTAATTCATCTGAATTTTCTTCAAATCAAATACTTTTTGAAGGAAAATCTAATATAGTATCTTCAATTTCATCTTGTAAGTTTTTTTTAATTTTTAGAACTTTAATTTTTTCAGACATAAAAACCTCCACTCATTGATTATACAATAATTAATTTAAATCAAAATAAATACTTTTGACAAAAAAATAACCCTAAGGTTATTCTTCTAAATTATTTGTAACTTTAAAATCAGTTGATTTTAAAATATTTTCTAGTTTTTCTTTTTCATTTTTATCAATTTCTTTTGGAATAACTATATTTACTTGTAATAATAAATTACCTCTATGCGATGATTTAACACCTTTGTATAAACCATGATTTTTTACATTTATAATTTCCCCATTTTTAATACCTTTTGGAATTTTTATATTAATATTTCCATCTAAAGTTTTAATTGAGATTTCATTTGCCAAAAGAGCATCTAAATAACTAATATCAAATTTAAATTTAATATCAAAATCATTAACTATAGTAACGTTTCTTGAAGCTTTTAAATGAACGTCTACGTATAAATGACCACGTTCTCCTCCTTCAATAGAATAATTACCAGCATTTCTTAAAACAATTTGTTGATCTGGTGCTAAGCCTTTTGGTATTGGCATTATAACTTTTTCTTTTTTAATTACTGTTCCATCACCTCTACAACTTTTACATGGATTTTTATTTTCTTTTCCATTTCCTTTACATTTTGGACAAGTTTGTTGAGTTTGGAATTTAGCAATACCCATATCTTGTAATATTGTAACTACTCCATGACCCTTACATACTTCACATTCTACTATATCAGATTTACTTTTTGCTCCAATTCCATCACAATCATCACATTTAGAAATTAAATCTAAATCAATTTCTTTATCTACTCCAAATAATAATTCTTTAAGTTTCAAACTAACACTTATTACAATATCTTTACCTCTTGATGATCGCTTTCTAGAAGAGCCTCCTCTTCCTCCAAAAAAATTAGAGAAAATATCTGAGAAAAAATCACTTGCTCCACCCATATTTGAGAAAAAGTCTCCAAATCCACCACCAAAACCAGAACCCATATCGTTTAGACATTCATGACCAAATTGATCATAGGCTTGACGCTTATTTGCATCTAAAAGTACCTCAGCTGCTTCAGTAGCTTCTTTAAATTTTTCTTCTGCATTTGGTTCTTTACAAATATCGGGATGGTATTTTTTAGCTAATTTACGATAAGCTTTTTTTATTTCATCCTCTGATGCTGATTTTACAATACCTAAGATTTCATAATAATCTCTTTTAGCCATAAATACACCTCATTTCTATCTTTAAAAAACAACTACTAACAGTTTTTTTTAAAATTATTTAGATTCTTTATCTTTATCTTCTTCTATTGAATCTTCTTTTTTAGGTTCAGATTGTGCTTGTTGCGCTTGTTGCGCTGCTATTTCTGAAGCCATTTTCATTGCTTGTTCTAATTCATTCATTTTTTTCTCTAAAGCTTCATAATCTTCTTTAGCAATTAATTCACGAATTTCTTTTGCCATATCTTCTGATTGTTTTTTTTGCTCTTCATTCATTGAAGTACCTGCGTCTTTTATTGAAGATTCAATTATATTTAAGTAACTTTCAGATTTATTTTTTAATTCGATATTTTTACGTTTTTTATTATCAGCTTCCTGATTCTCTTCTGCTTCTTTTACCATTTTTGCAATTTCTGCATCTGATAAACTTCCTGAGTTTGAAATTGTAATAGTTTTTTCTTCATTAGTAGCTTTATCTTTTGCAGTAACAGATACAATTCCATTAACATCGATTTTAAAAGTAACTTCAATTTGAGGTGTTCCTTTTGGAGCTGGTTTAATTCCTGATAATTGGAATTGTCCTAATGACTTGTTATCAGCTGCCATTGGTCTTTCACCTTGTAAAACATTAATATCAACTGCTGGTTGATTATCAACTGCTGTTGAGAAAACTTGTGATTTTTCTGTTGGAATTGTTGTATTTCTTTGAATTAATGGTGTCATAACTCCACCCATTGTTTCAATACCCAAAGTTAATGGTGTAACATCTAATAATAAAACATCTGTTACATCTCCAGCTAAAACTCCACCTTGAATAGCTGCTCCCATAGCAACAACTTCATCTGGGTTAATAGTTCTATTTGGTTCTTTTCCTAATAATGATTTAACTAACTCTTGAACTGCTGGAATTCTTGTTGATCCTCCAACTAAAAGAACTTGATCAATTTCAGTTGATTTTAATTTTGCTTCTTTCATAGCATCTTCAACTGGTTTTCTTGTTCTTTCAACTAAATCTTTAGACATTTTCTCAAATTCTGCTCTTGATAATTTAGTTGAGAAGTTAACTGGTCCATTTTCATTCATTGCAATAAATGGTAAATTAATTTCAGTTTCAACTTGACTTGATAAATTAATTTTTGCTTTTTCAGCTTCTTCTTTAAATCTTTGTAAAGCCATTTTATCTTTAGATAAGTCTATATTATGTTCTTTTTTTATTTCAGCACTTATTCAGTCCATAATTTTTTGGTCAAAATCATCTCCACCTAATTCATTATCTCCTGATGTTGCTAAAACATCATAAGTTCCATCAGCTAATTCTAATAATGAAACGTCAAATGTTCCTCCACCCAAATCGTAAACTAGAACTTTCATTTCTTTATCTTGTTTATCAATTCCATATGCTAATGCTGCAGCTGTAGGTTCATTAATAATTCTTTCAACTTCTAAACCAGCTATTTTACCAGCATCTTTTGTAGCTTTTCTTTGTGCATCATTGAAATATGCAGGAACTGTAATTACAGCTTTTGTAATTTTAGATCCTATTTTATCTTCAGCATATTTTTTTAAATATCTTAAAATTTCAGCAGAAATTTGTTCAGGAGTATAGTCTTTCCCTTCCAAATTTCTTTTTTTAGTTGTTCCAATATCACGTTTTATTGATATTGCAGTATTTGGATTAGTAACTGATTGTCTTTTAGCAGCTCCCCCAACAATAATATCACTATTTTTAAAAGCAACAACAGATGGTGTAGTTCTTTGACCTTCTGGGTTTTCAAGAACCATTGGTTGACCACCCTCCATAATAGCTACACATGAGTTTGTAGTTCCTAAATCTATTCCTATAATTCTTTCTTTTGCCATAATTTTTATCTCCTTTTTTTATTTAATTTTTAATTATTCTGCTACTTTAACAGCAACATGTTTTATAACTCTATCGTGTAATTTATATCCATTTGAAACAATAATTACAATTTTTCCTGTTTCAAATTCATCTGATTTTATTTGTTCAATTGCTGAATGTAATTCAGGATTAAAATCATCTCCAGGTTTTACATCTATCATTGAAACACCAGCATTTGTTAAACCTTGATCTATTTGATTTATAATCATTTCAAATCCCATTAAATAATTTTTAATTTCAGGATTATCTGGAGTTGATTTTAAAACTCCTCTAAACATATCAATAGCTGGTATTAATTCTGAAGCTAATTTTTCTCCACCATATTTTCTAACTAAAATACTTTCATTTTGAAATCTTCTAACTGTATTTTGATTATCAGCAATTGCTATTAATTTTGCTTCTTTTAATCTTGCAATTTCTTCATTTAAAGCTACAAATTCTAATTCTAACTTTTCAATTGCAGAAAGCTCTTCTTCTTCTTCTTCTTCTTTTTTATTTTCTTTACTTTCCTTTGTTTGTTTTGATTTTACTTTCAGTTCTTTTTTAACACTTTCAAATAAATTCAAAATTTCTTTTTGTTTTTCTTTTTCCATTATTATTCTCCTTCCAATAAAAATTTTTCTTCAATTTTATTGCTAATTCATTCTAAAAGTTTTGATACTTTATCGTATTCAATTCTTTTAGGACCAACTAGTACTAACGCACCTTTCCCCCCAACTTTAGTGGGGAAGTTAGTACCAATAACAGCTATATCATCATTTTCATTGCCTGTTTCTAATCCAATAGCTACAACAGGTTTATTTGTTTTGCTTTGATAATTAAATCAAGCAAAAGGAGAAGCATTTTCAATAAATTCAATAATATTTTTAATTTTATTTGGATCATTGAACTCTGGATTTTCCAATAAATATTTAACACCTCTTGTTTTTGATTTATTAGAATCTGTATGAATCAAAGCACCTACTAATGTTTGCAAAATAAACTCATATTTTTTAACTTGTAATTTCAATACAGGTATAATTGCTTGCGATTTAGTTTGAATTTCAGATATTTTTGAATTAACTAATCTTTCATTAAATAAATCAATAGATAATTTTAATTCTTCTAATGAAACTGATTCTAAATTTATTGTTTTATTTTGAATTGTTCCATTTGAAATAATAAAGATTACTATAGCAGATTTAGATGAAATTGGAACAAGTTCAACTTTTGATAGTAGTAACTCATCATTTTGCTCAGAAGTTGCCACAACAGTTGCTAACTTTGTCATTTCACTTAAGATTAAGGAAGTTTGTTCTAAAATCTCATCAATTGTAGCTCCTCTTTTTTTAAAAATTTCATTTATTTGTAATTTAATATCATCAATATTATTTGATTCCATTAAATTATCAACATAATATCTGTAACCTTTTGTTGATGGAACTCTTCCTGAAGAAGTATGAGCTTTTTCCAAAAATCCTTTTTCTTCTAAAAATGCCGATTCATTTCTAATTGTTGCAGAAGAAACTTCTATTGTTAACACTTCTTGAATTCTTTTAGATCCAACTGGTAATGCCGTTTTAATATATTCTTCAATAATTGATTTTAATATCAATTCTTGACGCTCTGTTAACACTTAAAAACACCTCCATAACAATACATATCTAGTTTATCAATAGCACTCTTAATAATCAAGTGCTAATTTAATTTATTTGAAGTTGTTATAATAAATTTTCCATCATTTACATCAACTACATAATTTCTTTTTGGTTCCATTTCTCCCCCAACTATTGCTCTTGCAATTAAAATTTCTATATTTCTTTCAATATATCTCTTAATTGGACGAGCTCCATAAAGTTGATCGTATCCTTCATCCAAAATTTTTTGAATTGTTTGTTCTGTAAAATTTAAAATATATTCATTTGTTAAAAGAACTCTTTCTTTTAATTCATCAAGTGTCTTTAAGATAATTTCTTTAATTACTTCTTTTGATAATGAATTAAAATTTACAATATTATCAATTCTATTTAAAAATTCAGGTCTAAAGAATTGCTTTAGTTTTTCATTTAAAATATCTTGATCTATTAATTCTGATGGAGTTGAAATTAAATAATCAGAACCAATATTTGAAGTCATAATAATAATTGTATTTTTAAAATCAATTGTTTTTCCAAGCGAATCAGTAACTCTACCATCATCTAGTATTTGTAAAAAAATATTAAATACATCAGGATGTGCTTTTTCTACTTCATCAAATAATAATATTGAATAAGGTGCTCTTCTAACTGCTTCAGTTAATTTACCCCCTTCTTCATAACCAATATATCCTGGAGGAGATCCTAATAATTTAGAAACTGAATGTTTTTCCATATATTCAGACATATCAAAACGTAACATTTTTCTTTCACTTCCAAATAAATTTCTTGCAAGTGATTTTGCAACTTCAGTTTTACCAACACCTGTAGGACCTAAAAATAAGAAACTTCCAATTGGTTTATTTGGATTTTTAATACCACTTCTACTTCTGATAATTGCATCAGATACTAATTCAATTGCTTGATTTTGACCCTTAACCATTTTTTTCAATTGCATATTTAATCCTAAAAGTTTTTGTTTTTCACTTTCTATTAAATTTTCCATTTCAATTCCAGTTCATCTAGATACAATTGATGCAATTTCATTTTCTGTTACTTCTTCTGATATCAACTTTTCTTTATTAGTATTTAAAGCTGTTTCTAGTTGTTTTTCTAAAGCTGGCAGTAAAGAATATTGTATTTCTCCTGCTCTTTGATAATTAGCTTGACTTTGTGCTTGCTCTAATTCAATTTTTAAAGAATCTATTGTTGATCTAAATTGATTAATTTTCTCTAAAGATTTTTTTTCAGCATTTCATTTATCATTAAATTCTGTTTGTTTTTTCTTTAATATATTTAATTCTTTTTCAGCTTGATCTAATCTTTCTTGAGATTTCTCATCTTTTTCCTTTGAAAGAGCAGCTTTTTCAATCTCTAATTGCATAACTTTTCTATCAATTTGATATAACTCTGTAGGAACTGATGCAAGTTCTGTTTTTATTGTTGCACTTGCTTCATCAACTAAATCAATTGCTTTGTCTGGTAAGAATCTATCTGAAATATATCTATCACTTAATTGTGCTGCTGCAACCAATGCATTATCATGAATTCTAACTCCATGATAAGTTTCAAATCTTTCTTTTAAACCTCTTAAAATTGATATTGTTTCTTCAATTGTTGGTTCACTAACAATTACCTTTTGAAATCTTCTTTCAAGTGCTGCATCTTTTTCAATATATTCTCTGTATTCTTTTAAAGTTGTAGCTCCAATAACTTTAATTCCACCTCTAGCAAGTGAAGGTTTTAATAGATTAGAAACATCCATTCCTCCTCCATTTCCAGTTTTTCCTGCTCCAACTATTAAGTGAAGTTCATCAATAAATAAAATTACTTGACCTTCTTCTTTTTGAATTGCATTTACAATACCTTTAATTCTTGCTTCATAATCTCCTAAAAAACTTGCTCCTGCCATAACACTTCCCATATCTAATTCAAGAATTCTTTTATCTTTTAATACGCTAGGAATATCTCCCTTGTTAATTCTTTGAGCTAAACCTTCTGCTATAGCTGTTTTACCAACTCCTGGTTCTCCTATAAGAACTGGATTATTTTTTGTTTTTCTACTTAAAATTCTAATTACTCTCATAATCTCATCATCTCTACCAATGATAGGATCTATTTTTCCTTCTTTTGCATCCATAGTTAAATCTCTTGTATATTTATTTAATATTTCTGGATCATTTAAAGTATTAGGTTTTTGTGTAAAATCCATAAAATTTCCTCCTTTTTTATTAGCACTCTATAACCTTATTTGCTAATCATTATTATAATACATCTTGTTTTAGCAATGTCAATATCAAAGTGCTAATTTAATTAAAAAAATATTAAAAAAAACACTTTGAAAATAGTGTTTTTTAATTAATTCATTTTTTTTCTAGATAAATTTTGTTCTACAAATATACAAAACAATTGCATAAATGTTAAATACGATAATTTAGCTTTTTCTTTTAAATTTAATTTTGAACTATTTTTAATAACTTTTGCTTGCAAAAGCATCATATTTATTGGTAAATATTTAAATAAATCTATTTTAATTTTTTCTCTCAATTTAACAAAGTCTTCTATATTATTAGATTTTAAAACTAAGTCTAAAATCTCTCTTTGATTTTCATTTAATAATACAAAAGAATCTTCATTATCTTCTCTAAAATCATACATTAGAAGTAAAAGTTTATAATTTATTTCTGTTTCTTTTCTTTTTGATTTTATTTTTAAAGTTTGATTTGTATTCAATTTTAATCAAATATTTGAATTATATCTTAATTGAGCTAAAAAAACTTGTTTTAAAATAAATATTTTTTGCAGTAATTTAAAACCATTTTCATTTTTAAATTTACTAGAAAAAAACATTGTTGTTCAATAAGATATTTTCTCTGTTAATTTTCATAAAACAAAATTTGTTTTAAAATCCAATTCAAGCTCTTTAACTAAATCTTTAAAACAATTTTTTTAATAGCTTTAGAAAAAAGTAAATCATATTTCTGTTCTATTTTTACTTGAGGTTGATTTAAAAAATTGTAGATTATATCTTTAAAATTTGCTATTTCTTTCTCACTTGCAATTTTTGAGAAAATTAAATTACTCTCATCTTTATTAATTATTTCTTTAATCATAAATTTTCCTCCATACTAATTAATTGACTGTTTTTTTTTTTTTTTTAAAAAAAAAAAAAAAACTAACTTTTTAATTTTTTTGAAAGATCAAAATTTATAAAAGCATTATATCCTTTTTTAATTGCATCATCATAAGTTGCTTGAACACATACATCTAATGCAAGTCCACAAATTTCTAAATCTAATATATTATTTTTCTTTAATCACAAGTCAAGATTAGATTCGACTTCTAAATCTTGGGATATATAAAATGCTGAGTAACTATCATAGTTTAATTCAGTACCTTTTTTAATAAACAAATCTACTTTTGAAGAATCAACATAAAATTCTGCTCCCTTTGAATTAACAAGACAGTGCTCTCCTCATTGAGAAAAAGAAATATGATTTTTAGGATGAAAATCTCCTGAAAAAATTACTAAATTATTATTATTTTTATATTCTATAATTCTTTTTTCAATATTTTTTTTAATATTTTCTCCATTAGGAACATATAATTTTCCTTTAGGATCTGCAAAATCATATTGATAATCTACTACTATTAAAGCTTTTTTCATATTATAAAAAATCTATTAATATCTCATTTAAGATATTAAATCCTCTTTCTGTGCATTTTAGTTTATTATTTGATATTTCCAATAAATTACTATTAATTTTTTCTTTAATAATTTGCTCATAAAATTTATAAACTTTTTGATTGGTTTCTAATGTTAAATCTATTCCTTCAACTAATCTTAATCCCATCATAATTATTTTAAAATAATAATCATTTTTAGTTAAAAGTTGAAATTGCTTTTTATAGCTTAAAATGTTTCCTTCATTTTTAGTCAAATAATATTTACCCTCTTTTTGTTCAAAACCAGTTGCATCTATTCCAACACCTGCAAAAATAGAGTTATTTCAATAAGTTATATTATGAAAAGATTTACTCTCTTGTTTTAAAGCATAATTAGATATTTCATATCTAATATAGCCTAACTTTTCTAATCATTCATTTACTATTTCATCAAATAATTCATCATTTTCTGGAACTTTCATTTTTTTTCTACCTCAAACTGAATTTTCTTTCATTATTAATGAATATCAAGAAATATGATCTGGTTTTAGTTTTTCAATATAACCTAAATCTATATAAATGTTCTTTCTTGTTTGATCATATAAGTTATACATTAAATCAATACTTACATTTTTAAAACCTACTTTTCTTATTAGTTTATATGCTTCAATTGCAATAGAATTATCATGAATTCTTCCAATTTTTTTTAATAATTCATTATCAAAAGTTTGAACTCCCATACTAATTCTATTTATATTATATTTTTTATAAATCTTTAATTTTTCTTAAGTTACTGATTCAGGATTTAATTCTATTGAATATTCAAAATTTTTCTTTTCAGTATATTTTGACAAAATTTCACACATTCTAATAGTTTGTTCATGATTTAAACAACTTGGAGTTCCCCCACCTATATAAATACTTTGAATATCATCTAATCTATTTTTATAAGAATCTAATTCATCTTGAAGCTTATCAAGATATTTCTCAATAATTTTTGGATCTTGAGGCTTTTTAACTTTAACAAAATCACAATAAAAGCAAATATGTTCACAAAAAGGAATGTGAACATATAAACTATTAATTTTTCTATCCATTAGCTACTGTTCCTCAAGGTTTAAGTGAAAGACCTCTTTTTTTTCTAATAATTAGTCAAGGAATAACAATTAAAAATAATATAATTGCTAATGTTATAAAGAAAATAATCATACATATTTTATTTGCTCTTTTTCTAATTTCTTTAATTTCTTGTTGAGGAATTATTTCATAGCCATAATAACCTATAATATTATTTTTTCTAGTTCTAGTTGTAACAATATTTAAGATATGAATTGTTAAAGTTACAAATAGAACAATTATATTAGTTTGAATTTCTGAGTTTAATGATTTTAACTGAATTTTTCAAAATAGGAAATAAAATGTTTCAACTTGACTTTGAAGTCCATACATAATACCAAGAGAAATAGCTCCAAAAATATATATGCAAAAAGCAATTCAATTTAAATACACTGCTCTTGATATTAAACTTCTATAGTTTCTTGTTATAAAATAAGGAACTGACTCTTTTCCGTAATATAAATCTCTTGAATACTTTTTAACGTTAGAAAAAATAAATCCAAAATCTGTAAGACTTATAGCAAAAAAACCTAATGAAAATATTAATAGTAAAATTGAGAAAAATGGATACATTACTTGATCACGCTTAACTCCAATATAAGTTCCATTATTTCCAGCTTTATAAAAAATAGCTAACATTATAGATGAAGTAACTATTCCAACTAATCCTATTAAAAAGATTAAAAAGATTCTTAATTTTTCACTTCTTACTTCTTTTCCAATTTCTTTTGGCATCATTCTTGCTGACTTATATCTTTGAGTGTAAGTACTTTTATCATATGGATTATAATTGTTTGAACTTACTGGTGCATAATCTATTTCTGGATTATAACCATATGGAGAGTTTTGATTATAAAATTGATTATTATTTGAAAAATCATTATAACCATAATGCATATTATTATTAGGTACATTATAATTTTCATATAAAGGTCTATTATAATTTTTATTTCTTTGAATATTATTCATATGATTATTTGGAGAATAAACCATTCTATTATATTGATTTTCATCTCTAAAATTTCCATAATCAATTCTTGAATTATTCTCAAAATCTAAATATTCCTGTTTTAAATTATTATTATATTGATTTGGGTAATTATTATAATTATTTACATTTTGAAATTGTTGAGGTTTTTGATACATCTGTTGATTTTGATATTGCATTTGATTATTTTGTAAATACGGACTATTAATTAATTCAGGTCTATTTGCACCATTATTTTCACTTCTATTATATTGAGGAATATTTTGAACTTGATCATAATAACTGTTTTCAAAATTTCTTTGTCTTGGTATTATATAACCTTCATTTTTTGATTCAATCAAATTTTTTTGATACATTGCTGTTTCATTTTGATAATTTGGATTTTTATAAGGATTTTGATTTAAATCAAAATTTCCAACATTTTGTTGGTTATCATTTTGATTTAAATTTTCTTTTTTAAAAGGATTAAATAATCCACTCATAAAAAAAGCCCCCTTTTTTATAAGCTTAAAACGTATTATTTTTTTCTTTCTTTTTGAATTTTTTTAATTTTAGCAATTTCTAATTCAAAATAATTTCTTTGTTCTTCAAATTTTTCAAGTCTTTTAAATTCATCACCTGAAACCTCTTCTTTTTCAAAATAGAATTTTCTATTTTTTCGAAAAAGAATCAACAAATAAATTACTAAAGCTATTGTAGCGATTATAGTAAAAATAATCAAAACAACTGTCAAAGAAAGTTCAAAATCTAATACTTTAAAAAGTGTTCCACTGAATAATAATATTTTCATAAAAATCACCTTTATTTTAGCCCAACTGTAAATTACCCTATCTACAATCATAATTATATTAACATAATATTTAATAAAAAAATCTAAATTTTAATCTAGATTTTTTTATTTTTTAATCTCAGCTTGCTACTAATGCGTCAATAATATCGCTTTTTCACTCTTCAACATCAAGATCATTTACAAAGAAATCTATAAATTCATCTTTTAATGTAATAATTAAATTCATTGAAAAATCATTAATTTCAATATCTAGTTCCTTTAATTTAACTATTATTTCTTCAGGATATTCTGGACTAAATGCTATTGATTGAACACAGTCTTCAGCAAATAACTTAGCATCAGATTCTTCTTGTAAAGATCCCATTAATGCAGAATAAATTTCTTCTTCTCCAATTTCTGTTTCCTTAACTGTTTTTGCTATTTCTTCTAATGATTTTCCATCTAATTTTAAAGCTTCATAATTTTTTTCAATTTCTTCTCCAAATAAAACTATTGCAAAGTATAAACTCATTCCTGCAATTAATTCTTCAAACATTTTATCTGTTGTTTCATCTGGCAAACTATCAATAAATTCACTTATTTTATTTGCTTGTAATTCTGTCATTTTTATTTCTCCTTATTTATTTAATTATCTAACAAAAAAAGATATTAATTGATAAAATTTCTAAATAAACTTATTTATTTTATCTTATATTTTTTGGCATTGGTGCACTTATTCTTTTATGTTCAGAAATTTTATGTAAATAATCAACTCTTTCTTTTACTTCATTATTTACTTGTTTTCCGCTTAAATAATCATCTATTAAATCATAACTAAATCCAATTTCAGATTCATCAGTTTGATTTTCTCATAAACTTGCAGTTGGAGCTCTATTTATAATAGAATCTGGAATTCCTAAAATTTTTGCAGCTTCTCTTACTTCTCTTTTTAAAAGTTTAATTATTGGCAATAAATCCACACCACCATCACCAAATTTTGTGAAATAACCAATGTGTCACTCATCTGCATTATCTGTTCCTAAAACTAAATAATTATGAGTTTGAGCCATTGAATATAGCAAAGACATTCTTAATCTTGCTTTAGTATTAGCAAGTGCTAATTTTGACTGGTTAATTCCTGAATCATTTAACGAATTTGATATACTTTCAAATGGTTTAATTAAATCAACTGTAACATTTTTTAAATCTAACTTTTTAATTAACTCTTCTTTGCATTTTTCATCTAACTCACTTGAATTACAAGGCATTCATAATGTAATATAATCATTTGGAAATGCTTTTTTTGCAAGTGCAGCTACAACTGCAGAGTCAATTCCTCCACTTATTCCAACAATAACGCCCTTTTGATTTGCTTTTTTTACTTCTTCTCTTATTCATTCAACTAAATAGTTTAAATAATCCTTTATTTTCATATTAATCCATTCATTCCAATTCTATATCAAATATTTTAACAATATCACCTTGTTGTGCGCCTTTTTCTCTTAAAATATTATAAACTCCTAATTTTTTTAATT
The DNA here is from genome assembly GCF_964020005.1 of Spiroplasma endosymbiont of Atherix ibis. Classification (NCBI taxonomy): domain Bacteria; kingdom Bacillati; phylum Mycoplasmatota; class Mollicutes; order Entomoplasmatales; family Spiroplasmataceae; genus Spiroplasma; species Spiroplasma endosymbiont of Atherix ibis. Next base: position 383,477 of record NZ_OZ026474.1, on the reverse strand, counting down.
TCTCATTAAATAATAATAAATTATCATAAGTTGAAATAGGAGTTTTTTGATAAATTTTATAAACATATTCTCCATCAATTTTTCATCTACCATTACCAAGATTTTTAACTTGTATATCTTTTAAATCAGATTCAAATGTATAAACTTTATAGTCCTGATCATTTTCTTCTTTAATTTCTCAAAGAGGAATATCTTTGACTTTTTCTAATGTTGAACCAATTTCTAAAAGCAATAGATCAATATTAATTTTATTTAAGCCTGAAATTTCAATAATTTTTTTATTTTTATAATTTTCTTTAAAATATAAAACATTTATTTGAGCTTCATCAATATCCATTTTATTAGCAACTATTATTTCTTCTCTTTTTTCTAAATTATAATTGTATTCAATAAGTTCTTTTCTAATTAATTCATAATTATTTATTACATCTTCTGTTGCATAATTTCCTGACATATCAATTACATGACAAATAATTTTGCATCTTTCAATATGTCTTAAAAATTCATGCCCTAATCCTTTTCCTAAACTTGCTCCTTCAATTAATCCTGGTAAATCAGCTACCGTGAAAGTTCTTCCTTGTTTATCTCTTGAAACTCCTAATTGTGGATTTAAAGTTGTAAAGGGATAATCTTCAACTTGTGGCTTTGAATTTGAAATATTTCTCAATAATGTAGATTTTCCTGCATTTGGCAATCCAACAAAACCAACATCTGCTAAAACTTTTAATTCTGCTTTAATATTTATTTCTTGTCCTGGATCTCCAGCTTCAAAAATTGTTGGTGCCTTATTTCTTGAATTTGCAAATCTTGCATTTCCTCTTCCACATTTTCCACCAAAAGCAACTATTTCTTGTTGACCATCACTTATAAAGTCATGCAATAATTCATTAGTATCTACATTATATATTATAGTTCCCACAGGAACTTTAATATAAATATCTTTACCATTTTTACCGTGCATATTTTTTATATCACCTTTATGACCATCTTCTGCACTATAAAATTTTTGTAATTTTAAATCTAATAGTGAAGATTTTCCTTCATCTGCAATAAAAATAACATCGCCACCTTTGCCACCATCACCACCATTCGGTCCACCATTTGCAACATAAAGTTCATGACGAAAAGAGACAGCTCCATCGCCACCTTTGCCTGATTTAATATTAAAATGTGCTAAATCTACAAATTTCATGAACTTTTCTCCTTAAAAGATATTATTTTTCATCATTGTTAATTGAAATTGAAATCTCTCCATTAATTAATTGATCATTACAGTTATAGCATAAAAACGTTGGAATACCAATTGAAGCATTATAATCATCTAATTTTTGTCAAGCTTCAACTTGAGGTTCTATCATTTCATTTAAATCATCATCATTAATTTCTGGATTTTCCTCTAATATTTCTTGTGCAACTTGTCCCAAAGTTTTAGGCGCTTTTTCATCAATAAAATCAATTTCATCAATTCCACAAACTGAACAAGTTATTCCAAATAACTGCATCATAACATTTTTTGGATCTTCATATTTTATAAAATCTTCTTCTGTAAAAGTTGTTTTTTTCATAATATTTTTCCTCTTTTAAATAATTTCATTCAACTCATTTAATAATAACATTGTATTTTCTTTATTAAAATTTAATTCTAATTCTAATTTTTTATTTCATTCTAAACCAAGTGAATTTGATGATTTCATAATTATAGCCATAGCCAAATCATTTAAAGTATTATCATCAAAATTAAATATAGGAAAAACATGGTAAAAATAAGTATTTGCAACATTTTCACAAATATTAAATAAACTGGGATTACTATAATATACAACTTGTTCTATTTTTAACTCTAAATCTTTAAAAATTTCTTGTGTTTTTAATAAATCATACTTTAATGGATTTATTAAAATACTTTGATTATTTTTTTGCACAATTAAATCTTCATCTATTGCTTGTTCAATTAAAACTAATATTAAAAAACTTTTATACTCTGAATTAATTTCTGGATTTTGTAAATACTCTTTTATTTCCTTAATTATAAGTCTTGCATTCAAACCTCTAAGAGCATCAAAAGCTATTAATTGAACATCCTGATTAAGTTTTTTAGACATAGCTTCTAAAACTTTATCAATATTTCAATTAAATGAATTATTTTTATTTGAATTTATTTTTTCTATTAATCTAATTTCTATTTTTTGAAGTTTTTCTAAAAAATCTTGAGGTACATATGGTGCATCTAATTCTTCTGAAATTAATTTTAAAGCTTCTTGCAAATTATTTTGTTCTTCAGATTCTAAAACTTTTTGCAATATTTCATCATAGTAATTTTTCATACTTCACCTCTTAATATCTTATATTTTACCTTTTTTAATTCACCTTTACATTAAATAAAGCTGAAACTATTTTTAAGTTTATTCAATTTTTGATTACTATTTAATAATAAATTTTTAATTTTAAATATATATAAGTACTTCACAATTAAAATATAGAGAAAAACTAAAAAAACAAAATATTTAAAAAATATCTGTAACTAAAAAATTATAGCATATAAGTTTTTTCATTATATATAAAAAAAATAAGCTTCTGCTTATTTTTTAACTGCTTTTTTCATTGAATTAGTATCTTTTGATTTATTATTAATAACTTCTTTAATACGTGCTGCTTTACCTGATAATTTTCTAATATAGTAAATTCTTGCTCTTCTTACACGTCCACATTTAATAATTTCAATTGACTCAATAATTGGTGAATGAACTGGAAATGTTCTTTCAACAAAAACACCATTTGAGTTTTTTCTTACACATACTGAGTATGAAATTCCACTTCCTTGATTTTTAATAACTACACCTTCAAAAGCTTGAATACGATACTTTTCTCCCTCTTTAATTTTTACATTAACTTTAATAGTATCTCCTGATGTAAAATTTGGAATATTATTATTTAATTGTTCATCAATTAAAGCTTTTGTATTTTTTGTTAACATATTCATATTTAATTTTCTCCTTTCATTTTTGTTAATTTTTCAATAAATTCTAAATCTGTTTTTGATAACTTACTTTTCTCTAAAAGATCTGGTCTTTTAATTAAAGTATTTTTTAATCTACCTTCTTGACGAAATTTTTCAATATTTGCATGATGTCCACTAGTTAGAACTTCGGGAACAATTTTTCCTTTAAAATTAATTGGTTTAGTATAAACTGGATGATCCAATAAATTATTTTCAAAACTATCATTTAGATGAGAATCTTTTGCAATAACTCCATCAATCAATCTTGTTATTGAATCTAAAATTGCTATACTTGGAATTTCTCCACCTGTTAAAACATAATCTCCAATTGATAATTCTAAATCTACATATTCTAAAATTCTTTCATCAAAACCTTCATAATGTCCACAAATTAATATTATGTGTTCTTTAGTTAAAGCATACTCTCTTGCAAGATTTTTATTTCAGGTTTTTCCCTGAGGACTTGTTAAAATAACTAAACTATTTTCTTTTTTGCAACTTTCAATTGCATTTACAACGGGTTCAACCATTAGAACCATACCTTTACCTCCACCAAATTGATAATCATCAACTTGATTGTGCTTAAAATTTGTATGATCTCTGATATTAATAATTTCAACTTCAATACTATTTTTTTCAATAGCTTTTTTAATAATTGACTCTGAAATATATGAATTAATTAAATTTGAAAATAAAGTAATAATTGAAAATTTAATTATAATAAAACCTCAATTTCTTTTAAATATATTTCTTTGTTCATTACATCAACTTTTTGAAGATAAAAATCAACACAAGGAATCCAAAATTCATTAGTTTTAGTTTTTAATTTAATTAAATCTTGTGCTCCATTGAACATTTCATCAATAACTTTTCCATAAAGTTGACCATTGTAAAAACATTGAAAATTTATATAACTAAATGCTTCTTCAACAAATTCAGAATCTTTTTTAACATAAACTATATTATTTATTAATTTCTGAGCACTATCAATATTTGTTATATTTTCAAGAGCTATTATATGTTTTTTATTTAAGAAATAAGATTTCTTAACTTCAAATACATCTAAATTTTTTAAACTATTTTCTAAAAAAAATTGCTTATTTTCAAAATTACCAGTAAGAATAAAATTATTTTCTAATTTGAACTTAATTTCTCCTTTTAAACCATGAGTTCCAACAATTTTTCCTATTTTTTTTAGATTATTAAACATATGATTCTAATACCTCTAAATCTATAACTATTTTTTTTAAAAAAGTTGATGCTTGAGAATTGCAGATATTAGTAACTGATTCAATAAGATTTAGTTTTTTATCTTTAAAAAGAATAAAATCTTTTTTCTCAATTACTAATATAAATTCATATTTTTGATCAGTTTCATATTTTTCTTTAAAAACATATTTAATTTCAGATGGAATAATATTTTTTAAAAATTCTTCTAATGTTTTAAAAACATTTTTCATAATTATTCTGCAGAAACTTCTTTTTTATTTGCTGGTTTTTTAGCTGAAGTTGTTGATTTTTTAGCTACAGGCTTTTTAGAAATTTTTTCTTTTTTAGGTTGCGTGTTTTTACTTGCTAATTTAGCATTGTGTAAATCAGTCATAACACCTTCTTTTGAAAGAATATTTCTTACAGTATCTGTTGGTTGTGCACCTTGTTGTAATCATTTTAATGCTATTTCTTTTTGAACATTTACTTCGCCATTAATTGGATTATAAGTTCCAATTAATTCTATATATTCTCCATCACGTTTAACACGAGCATCAGAAGCAACAATTCTATAAAATGCTGCTCTTTTTTTACCAGATCTTTTTAATCTTAATTTAACCATGTTTCCTCCTTTTTTCTATTTAATAACATTAATAATAATAAACTAAAAAATAAGTATGTCAAGTTAAATTACTTAACATACTTATTTTAAACATTCCTCATGAGCATAAAATATTACCCTATTAGAAAAAATATCTTCTTCTTCAAAATATTTATATAATTCCTTTTCATCAATTTTTAATTTACATTTATAACAAACTTTAGTATGTATACTTCTTTTCATAACGTTTTAATATTAAAGTCTTTATTGACTTTATGCTAAATGATTTTATTTAATATAAAATTTTAGTCTTATAAAAATATTTTTAAGTTTTAATTATTTTGAGAAAAATTTATTTCATATACCTGTGAAAACTCAAAATAATACTAATATAGCAAAATTTATTATATATAAACTATTATTATCACTTTTAATTGACATTATATTTATAGTTAAAGTAGTTATAAATATAATTAAAGGTACTATAAAAGTTTCAATAGAACTTTTTCAGTTAAATTTACTATTTTCTAACAACTCTAAAAGACCACCAAAAACATATGTTAATAACATTCAAAATAATATTTGCAAATATTATTATAATTATTAAATAGTAAACAAATAAATGAGTTCAATAAATATTTATATTAATTTTTCTTGAAGATAAAAATATTGAAAGATTGTAATGAATCATAGCAATTAAAAGCAATGAAACAATAAAAACTACAAATACATAGTTGTTAAAAGTCACTTTATTTATGTACATTCCAATTCCTACAAAAGAAAAAATTACAATATTAATCATAAATGATATAAAAAGTGAATTTTTAAATTTGGAAATATATAAACTAGAGATTTTTCATCTACTTGATTTGCTATTATCTAGATTATTTAAAGCTAAATTATATTTAATTGAATCTCAACTACTATTTGTAAAATAAGATTCAGACATTTTTATTTCCATCATTCCTTTTTGATTTTTAAGAATTCTTTCTCTTTCTAATTTAAAATTAGTATTAATATTTTCTAAAATTACTTCAACAGAATTAGCATATACAGAAATATCTTTTTCCATTAAAAGTGCATTTGCTAAAACTTCCATAAAATTTGAAATATAAATAGGTTTATAACTTATTGTTTTAAAGTGTTTTAAAGCTTTTTTTGCTTCTAAAGCATCATTATGATTAATAATTTTTTTTAAACTTTCAATATAAGTTATTGTATTTTCAAACTCAAATAATATATTATTTCTTAAATTTTTTCTATAATTTTTCAAATTGACAAATCTAGAAAATAATAGATTTTTAATAGCTGCATAAATTACAGTAAAAATCATACCCAATAAAATTAATTTAAAAGGATCAAATAATTGAAACATTAAATCTGTTTTATCAAAACTATTTACTCATGCATTATAAAAATAATACATAAAAAATAACAAACATATAAATACCAATTGTATACTAAATTTTTTCATTTCTTCATTCCTAACTTTTCTTTAATAAACTAATATTTGAATTGAAATTGTTCAATTCAAAATTTTTTTTCTTTAAAACCTAGTTTTTTATAAATATTAAAAGCCTTTTCACTTGCAAATAAATAAAGTTCATTTTGATTTTTTTCTAAAACTCAATTTATAAGAGCTTTCATTAAAAATGTTGCAATACCTTTCCCCTTTGTAGTTTCACTAATTGCAATATCATCAATAATTGTACATTTATTATCCAAATTTATTAAATGACCTGTTCCAACAATTTTATTGTTATGTTTAACAATAAATAATTCACTTATTTGCTTATATTCATCAAAAATTCCATAAAATTTATTAGAATCACTTACTTCATCACTAAATACTTACGTTATTATTTTTATAAATGAGTCTAATTCTTTTATATCATCTAATTTTAAGAAATGAGTATTTTCAATTTCATAATTACTAAATTTTTTAACTTTATTTAAATTTAGTGACATAAATTTATAACTACCCTTAAATTTAATATCTTCTAATATTTCTTTATTATAAGCTTTCTCAGTAAAATTAATTAAATATTTTGGTTTATATTTTTTTATTTCCTCTGAAAAATTACTTTTATAATTTCAATTACTTGTAATCATTGCATTTGAATGGTTATCACACTCTAATATTTCAAAATCATTTAATTTTATTCTATTAAAATGATTATAAACTGGATCTACAAAATAACTTAAGTAGGTCGTTGCTATTAAATTATATTTATCATTATTTGAAATTTTCTGATTATATTTTAATTTCATAATATATGCTCCTGATTTTTTCTATTCACTATTATATTACAAAATTATAAAAAAAATACTAGTTCGTAAACTAGTATATATTTTCTTAATGGCGCCCACGAGAAGATTCGAACTTCTGACCCTACGCTTAGAAGGCGCATGCTCTATCCTACTGAGCTACGTGGGCAAAATAAGACAAAATAATAATAGCAAATTTTTTTAACTAATACTATTTATTTTTAATCTTTTTTTCATCTTAGTAATTTTAAAGGCAACTCCAAATTAGAAATATATTTTTTTGATTTAAGTAAATTTATTTCCAGTAATTTTTCATATTCAAAACACATTAATTTAAAATTTGAGTATAATTTTTCAATAACTTCATGTGTTTGAACTGTATGATCAAGAGGATGAGGTCCCATTAAAATTATTATATTTTTAAACAATTCAAATAAATCATAATTCATGTTAAATGCTGTTTTACTTTCAACACCAAGCATTAAGCTCATAATTTTTCCTATTTTATAAAAACAAGCTTTATTATAAAAATCATCAATATTTGTATATTTTAATTCTAAAATTTCATTAATATCATCCTCTGTAATTAAAAAATCTGATACTAATAAATTATCAACATCTAAATTTCTTTTAAATTTACCTTCTTTTAATTCTTCAAATAAATTAAGAACATCTACAAATAATTTTTTATTTGGCAATATTCTAGAATCAATTAAATTAGGTAAATATTCATGAATTAATAATACTAACCTTAATTTTGCAAGAACAGTATATATAATTTCTGAAGTTCTTATTAAAGTATCTTTATTATAATTTACAAATCTTTCACCTTTTGTTTCAATATATGGTATTAAAACTTCTACATTTATATTTTGATTTGCAAAAGGTGATAATACTTTTATTTTTGAATTTTTAAAATTTCTTTTAAGTTCATTTTTACTTTTAAATACTTTATCTTCAAAAATAAATAAAGGTAAATAATTTTTAACTTGATCAAATAATTCTTCACCATCATCAAGCATTGTAACTGCACTAATTTCATCTTTCATTAATATTGTTGTTAATTTTGTTAATTGAAATAAAGCTTTAAATCTTTCTTTTAAATCAAAATTATCTCATTTTGATGAGGAAAAATTACTTAAAAATAACAATCACTCTTCATCATTTTTAATTAATTCATATGTTTCAGTTAAATAATCTAATTCTTTTGCTTGTCATTCTCTTCCTAAATTAAATTTTCTTAAAAGAACTTCTTTTTTATAACATTTTTCAATTCTTTGATATAGACCTTGTTTTTCTTGTATAACAATTAAACTTAATGTAAAGAAAAATGGATAAAGCATTGAAGTTTTTGTTTTTCCATCATCTGATTTATGGTTTATATCATATTCGTAATTTATTGTACATTCTCTTATATATGCTTGAGCCAAATTTTTTCACATATCATAAGTTCTAAAACAATATTCATTTATATAAGGAAGCAATAAATCTGAAATTATTTCTTCACATAAATGATATATTTCAATATCTTTTAAATTAGCTTTTTTAGGCTTATCTTTTACAAATCTATACCTAGTTTTATAAATTTCATCATATCTTTCTAAAATATATTCAGTATAGGAGTTGCTTTCCTCTAAAGGTATTTCATCTAAAACAATTCCTCTATAAAGAGAATATTGAATAACTCCTAAATAAACTACTGGATATAAATTATAGATAAGTTCTTTTTGAGTAGTAATATAATATTTTAACTGAGCATTTTCTTGAACTAAATTATGCAATCCAAATCAAAAAATGCTTTGCTTATCAATTTCTTTCATTTTTACCTTTCATCTATTAAAATAGAGTTTTAATAAACTGTTTCATTGAATTTATTGCTCTATTTGAATAAAATTCCTTCTTTTGTTCTTTTTTAATTTTAAACTTAATTTCTAAATTTTCAACAATACTTCAATTTGCTTTCATTGGTTGAAAATTTTTTGAATTAGTTGAAATTATATAATTTTGTAATGCTCCCATTACAGTATCTTTTGGAAATTTTTTAAGTTCTTTTCTTTCAATCATTCTTGCTATATTGATTGCTGCAATTATTCCTGAAGAAGTTGATTCAACATAACCTTCAACTCCTGTTATTTGTCCAACAAAAAAAATATTTGGATTTAATTTTAATTGATTAAACTCATTTAAAAGTTTTGGTGAATTAATAAAATTATTTTGATGCATAACACCATATCTTATAAAATCAGCTTTTTCTAATCCCGGAATTAATCTAAACACTCTTTTTTGTTCAGCTCATGTTAAATTTGTTTGAAAACCAACAAAATTATATAAATTATCAGCTGCATTATCTTGTCTTAATTGAACAACTGCAAAATTATTGCTTCCATCTAAATTTCTAAGTCCCGCAGGTTTTAATGGACCATAAGTTAATGTATCAAAACCTCTTTTTGCCATAACTTCAACAGGTATACAACCTTCAAAATATTTTAAATTTTTTTCTGACTCTAAATGAACTGGAGCTAATTGAGCATTTATAAGTTCATTGTAAAATAACTCATATTGTTCTCTATTCATAGGGCAATTTATATAATCTTGTGTTTCACCCTTTTCATATCTATTTTTTCTAAAAGCAATATTCATATCAATAGAGTCTTTTGTAATAATTGGTGCAACAGCATCAAAAAAATAAAAATAATCTTCACCAATTAATGAAGCAATCTCAACTTGTAAATTCTCACTTGTTAAAGGTCCTGATGCAATTAAAGTTATTTCATTTTTATTAATTTTTGTATATTCCTTTTCAATGACTTCAATATTATTATCATTTTTTATTGCATCAGTAATATACTTTGAAAATTTATCTCTATCAACTGCTAAACTTCCACCAGCTGGAATTTGACTAAATTCTGCTGCTTTTATTATTAATGAGTCAAACATTCTCATTTCCTCTTTAAGAGTACCTACAGCATTTTTTAAATCTGTAGATCTTAAAGTATTTGAACAAACTAATTCTGCAAAATAATTCAATTTTTGAACAGGATTCCTTTCAATAGTTTTTTTTCATATAATTTTACTTTTATATTTCTTTTTGATAATTGATAAGCTACTTCACAACCTGAAAGACCTGCTCCAATAATATTAACTATTTTTTCCATTTATAAATTATAACAAAAAATAAATATAAAAAAATAAATAAAAAGTGCTAACTTCATTTTAATTTTAAAAACTTATTTTATATTATGATTCTCATTTAAGTTTAAATGAAGCTTCTAATGTAAATGCAGTAACTATAGAAAGAGAAACTCCAAGATAGATTCCTGTAGTTAAATTAAAAACAAATCTACCTGCTCAAGCACTTATAAATGGGTCCATAGAATATTTAAATAAGTAACATATTTTAAAGCACTACTTGCCATAATTAAATCAATTGGAATAAATGTTCCACTTAAAAATATTATTAACATATAAAGAACATTTTAAACAGCAATATAAGTTGTTGTTGATTTAAATATAGTAGCAAATAACATTCCTAATGATACTGATTGAACTATAGTTAATAGTAAAAAAGGTAAAGATTGACCAAATTGATATGGCAAAGCAACATTTGCTCATCCAAATTCATTACCAAACATTATTCCTGCTCAAAGCAATGTTCATAAAAAACCAATTATCATAAAAAATATTCCCATAGTAACAACATTTAATATAAAAAATATTGGTTTTATATTTGTAGCTCCTATCCTTTTCATAAGAACACTATTTTTAAATTCCAAAATAGTTTGAGGAACTATAAAAATACCAACAGATATTATTTGCATAAGCGATAAAGAACCTATTGAATTATGCAATAAAATTCATTTATTTTGACCCTCAGCTACAGGCATTAATTTAGATACAATTCCCTGTAAAAATAATAAAATTAATGGAAAGAAAAATAAGAAAAAATGAACTGCAAAACCTTTGTAATAATATTTCAATAATAATTTTATTAAAGGTATATTTTTACCTTTATTTTTTTCACTATTTATTATTTTATCAAGTTTATTTTTATTTTTTATATTATTATGATGATCTGATACAGATTTTATATCCATAGCTTTTTGTTCTTTAAATTTTTTTCATGTAAAATTATGAACTGATCCATATTTTTCTACTAAATCTTTTACAAAACCTCTTTCTTTAATTATTCCATTGTCAATATAAATATATTTTTCACAAAGTTCTTCAATTTCATTCATCATATGTGTGACTAAAATCATTGCTTTATTTTTATTTATAACATTTTCTTTAATTACATCAAAAATTTCACTTCTAACTTCAATATCAAGACCAGTTGAAATTTCATCAAATATAACCAAATCAGAATTATGAATTAAACTTAAAAGAATATTTACTCTTTGTTGTTGTCCTCTACTTAATTTTTCTATAAATTTCTTTTTAAAATTATCTATTTGAAATTTTTTTAAAATCTCATTTAATTTTTCTTCTATCATTGGAATATTAAAAGTTTCTAAATAATACTTAATCATATCCAAAACTGTTATACCAATTGGATATTTTGATTCTTGAAATTGTAAACCAATAGTCATATTTTCTTGTTTAGTAACTTTCCCTGTTGTTGGTTTTCTAATTCCACCAATAATTTCACTTAATGTAGATTTACCCCCACTATTAGGACCAATTATACCAATTCTATCTCCTGGATTAATAATTAAACTAACATCATCTAGGGTTTTTTTTATTCTTATAAACTTTTGATACATTTACAATTTCAACTAAAGCTCTAGTTTCATCAATTTGTAATTTTTTTTTATCTTTTATCATTATATTCATACTTTCTATACTTTAAAGTTATCTACTTTTTATAATATACTAAAAAAATTTTAGAAAAAATATAAAAAAAAATTAAAAATATTTTAATAATAAAAAAGAACTTTAATAGTTCTTTTTTTTAACCCATGAGACCTGCATCATATAGTTTTTTAAAATGTCCTTCTTTATTTTTTAGTTCACTAAAAGTTCCCACCTGAGCAATACCTTTTTCTGGTGCCAAGACAATAATTTGATCAACATTTTTAATAGTACTTAATCTATGTGCGATAGTAACAGTTGTTCTACCTTTCATTAAGCTATCTAATTTTGATTGAATTTCTTTTTCTACAATGTTGTCTAAAGCGCTTGTTGCTTCATCTAAAATTAATAATTGTGGATCTTTTAAAAACATTCTTGCAATAACAAGTCTTTGCTTTTGACCTCCTGATAACATAAACCCTCTTTCACCAAGAATTGTTTTATATCCTTCTGGTCATGTCATAACCAAATCATGTAATTCAGCTAATTTAGCAGCTTCAATTGCTTCTTCATCAGTTGCATCAAATCTTCCATATTTAATGTTATCTAAAACATCTCCAAATAGAATTTGTGGCTCTTGTTCAACATAACCAACTTTATCTAAATAACTTCCTAAATTCAAATCTTTTAAATCATATTTTTCATTTATTAAAACACTACCTTTGTATGGATCATAAAATCTTAATAAAAGTTTTGCAATTGTTGATTTACCTGCTCCAGTTTCTCCAACAAATGCATATGATTTACCATGTTCAAATTTAAATGAAAATTTAGGAATAATTAATTTTTCTGGTTTTTCAGGATATCTAAATTCAACATCTTTAAAAATAATATCTTTATCAATATTTTCAATATGAATTCCTTCACTAGGATCATAGTGAGGATCAATTCTTGATTTTGCTTCAAGAATTTCTGCTATTCTAACAGCAGAAGTTGAAGCCATTATCAATCCAGCTTGTAATCTGGCAACTTGCATAATTGGACCAACCATTGTTCCAACTGATGAAATAAACGCTGTTAAAACTATTGAAAGTATTCCAGGTTCATTGTGTCATTTTATAGCTGCAGCTATAACAATAATCATTTGAATTGAACTGACCCCTGCAACTAAAACAGTAACAACTATTGATTGTAATTTTATTAAACTACTTGATTTTTTAAAATAATCTTTATGAATTTCTTTAAATCTTTCAGTTTCATAATTTTCTGTTCCTGAAGCTTTAATTAATCTAACTGTAGAAATTCTATCAGTCACATCTCCATTAATATTTGTAATTGAATCTCTTGTTTTTAAAGCAGCTTTTTTTACAACTCCAAATGTAGAAAAAATTGAAGTAACTATAATTGCCATAGTAACTATTACAACTATTGTTAAGTAAATATTAATTGTAAACATCATAATTAATGCTCCAAAGAATGTAAATGCAGCACTCATCATTGTTACTGGTATTTGTTGTGCTTGATCTCCTATAATTTGTGTATCAGATACAATTTTTGTTAAAATTTCACCAATTTTTTTATCTGAATAATAACTCATATCTTGTTTAACTAATTTTTCAAGTGCTTTATTTCTTAATTGAATTTCAATATTTTTACCCATAATTCCTGCAAGGAAATTTGAAGCAAATGTAAATATTGCCAATGATGCAAATAAACCTATTTGAACATAAATTCAATCTTGTCAACGTAAATTGAAACCAAAAAGAATTGTTGTAAAGAAGTAATTGCCTGGCTCACCATGAACAGTTACTAATAAAGTATTTCTATTATCATGAATCTTATTAAGTAAGGCTTGAATTGATGAAATATCTGCTGTTTGTCAATCATCTCCAAGACCAGTTGGAGCTGTTAAAACAGTCATAATATTTTCAATTATTTTAGGACTTAATACACTAGTAATCGATGAAGCCAAAGTAAGTAATACTAAAAATATTCCAATAACTGGATGTTTTTTTATGTAATGCCAAATAATTGCAAAAAATGATTTACCACTTCTCTTTATTTTCATTTCAGGCTTAATATCTTTATTTTCAATTTTTATTTTAGCCATTTTAATTTTTCACCTTTTTTTCTTTTAAATATCTTAAAAAATTATACATTAAAAAAAACAAAAAAAAGAGATATAAAATATCTCTCTAATTAACATTATTCTTATCATTTGTGTGTCGGGAATAAAATGATTAGTTAATTTATACTTAGTTTTTTAGGCTATCGCCCTACAAGCGTGATATATCTACCACAAATTCATTATATCACTATTAAATTTCATTTAATATATCTTTTGCATTTTCTATTAATTTTGATCCATTTTTTATTAATTTATTAGTTCCCTCTTTAGAAAAAAGAGCATTTGGTATTGCAAAAATATCTTTTCCTTCATTTACTGCGAAATTAAATAGTTTATTTATTGGATCACTATTCTTAAATTGAATAAAAACAATTCCTTTGGAAACTCCACAAAGCATCCTATTAGAATACTCGATTAATTTACTATTCATTGAATAGTTTGATTCATATACTTCTGTAATTATTAAAAAATTACTTTTTTCTGGTAAATCAATAGTTCTTTTAAGATAATCTTTCATACTTTCTTCAATTATTTTAATTACTTTATATTGATTTTTAAAAGAATTATTTAAAACTTCATTATTAACTCCAATATTTTCAATAGTTGAAAATATTATATTTTCCAAATCTAAGTCTTGCATAAAAAACTCAATATTTTTAATACAATATTCATCAACTTCTTGACCTCCAACAATCGCAATAGTTTTATGATATTTTGAAAGTAATGAAATATCTCCTTTATAAAATATTACAAAAGGTGGTTTATGAGTATTTTTTAAATAATTTGGATATAAAGGACTTAATATTGTAATAAAGTCACTTTCGATTTTATTTTTAATTTCTTCTAAATCCTTATGAATTATTTTTTCTTTAGTATCTAAAGCATGATAAATTTTATCTCAATCACCATTATATTTTAATGAAAAGTATAATAAAACATTTTCCATTAATTTAAATGTATCACTTTGTTTGCAACTAATTCATTTCCATAATTGTTATTTTCAGTATTTCCAAATGAAACCAATCTTCCCTCAATACCAATATATGATTGATCAAAATACTCATATTCTTCACCCAATACATTAGATCAAACTTTTACATTAATAAAATCATCAATTAATTCTCCTGACTTAGTTTTATAATTTCTTGGTACTCTTAAAATAAATTTATATAGTTTTTTTACTCCATCTTTTTAATTAAAAACAACTTGAGGATTTCCCTCTATTTGTCCTATAATAGTCACATTATTCATTTTTTTATTCCTCACATATATTAATATCGTTAATAGTTTTAAAAAAATAAAAAAATAATTACTTTTCAGTAATTATTTTTTTATAGAAAATTTAAATAATTTTAATTCTTTAACATTATCTGCAAATAACATTAATTTTAATGTTACCTCTGCTTTTATTTTAATTTTATTATTAACTTACTTATAACTAATATATTTAGTACTATCAAATTGAACTTTGAAATTTATTAATTCAAAATAATTCTTTATAAACTTATTTATATTTAGTAATTTCAAAATTAATAATTTTGTATATGAATTTTTAGGTGTTAATGCTAAAAAATCTTTATTTTTGAACTATTATTAGTATCATCATCTAATTAAAATATTTTATTATTTATATCTTCAACTTTTTAATTTTAAATTTTAAAAATAATTTCATCATTATTTTTTAACTTCTTTAGATTTATTTTTTTCTTCTTTTAATGATTTTATTTTTAATTTATATTTTTCTTGTTGTTCTTTAATATCTTCTTTTAATTTAGTATAAATTTTGTTTTTATTTTCAGAAGATAATTCCTTATTTTTGACTTCTTTTGAGGCACTAGATCTAATAGAATTAATTGATTGGATATAATCATCTTTTGCTTTATGCTTTGCAAGAATTTGTGTTTGTAATATTAAACCTTTTTCATTTAAAAGTTCAGAGTCTTTCTCTATTAATCCTTCAGATTTAGCTACAATCGTTGCTGTTGCAACTCCTCCAATTACATTTGCTCCAGTTCTTCCCATATCAAATAATCCATCTAAAGGTGCAATAATTGCAAGAACGCTTCCTGCAAAACCTCCAAAGCCCATTCCTCCAAGAACTCCAACTGTAACAACAGTAGCAGTTCCAGGAACTCCTGCAATTCCAAGTGAAGCAATAATAGTTACAAATAAAGCGATAATAAAGAATGTAAATAATCCCATTCCTTGTACTAATCCATTTGTATCACTAGTTCATAAAATACTTGTTGCTAGTCCAGATTGTACACCAGCACAAGCTATTAGCCCCATTGTTGTTGAAATTGGTTGTATAGTGTTTGCTGCTTTTCAATTAATTTTCATATCTTCTGTTAAAGTTTCCATTGTAATTGGCAATGAAGCATTTGAAGATTGCGTTGAAAATCCTTGAACTAAAGGTCTTCATGCTTTTTTTCATCAAACTCCTAATTTTACTCCACTTAAAAAAACTTCTAAACTCAATAGTCCAAGAGCAATAACTACTCCTAAATACCCAACTCCAATTACTTTACCTATTGTAACTAATGAACCAATTGGTCTTGAAGTAATTGAAACACTAATCATAGACATTACAGCTAATGGCATTATTTTCATAAATGTCATTAAAACTGACATCATTACATCTCATCCAGTATTAATAGCTTTTCTAATAGCTTCCATTTCAACTTGTTTTCTTTTTGATAAAATTTTTACACTTCCACCAGCTAAAGCACCTACAACCATTACAGGAATAATTGAATTTTTAGCTAATGCTCCAATAATATTATCTGGAATATACTGTCAAATAATTTGAGGCAACGGTACATTATCTCTTCCAGACACTGAATTGTCTGAAGGTAAATTAAATCCTTGCCCTACTTTTAATAACATTCCAATAAAAAATGTTATTGTAAACATTACAGCAACATTAAATAATAATAAAATAATTCCTTTTGCTGTAATTCTTCCCAATCCTGTTTCACCAGGTTTAGAAGTAATTTTAAAAATTGCTATAAATACAATAGGTACAGTTAATAAATAAACTCCATTAATAAATATATTTTTAAAGAATGATGCTCAAATATTTATTTCATATATTCAATATAGTTCACTTGAAGGTTTTGAAATTTCTTCAAATGAATTTGAATCTGGAAAACCTATAATAGATTGTAAAATTATACCAAATAATAAACCAATTCCCATACCTAAAATAACTCTGTACATAAAAGCAAATTTATATTTTTTTAAAAAGAATCACAAACCTACTTGTAATGAAATAAACAACGTTATTGATACAAGTGATTGTCATGTACTAATTGCCAAAAAATCTCTTAGTAAGTTGTGTCCTTGATCTTCAACCAAGAATAACATTTTAATTTCCCCCTTTTTTTATTTGTTTAATTTTGATAAAGCAATGTGAATAATATCCACACTTCTTGAAAATGGTGGTGCATATGGCAAATCAATTTGCTCTAAAGCACTATTTACTTTAGCTTTTTGCCAAATTAAAACTGCTAAAGCATAAATTCTTAAAATAGAATTATTACTTCCTGCCATTTGAGCTCCTATAATTTCTTTTGTATCGCCATTTATAATTAATTTCAGATATAAATCTTTTTGATTTGGTGTGTAATTTGTATGATCTTTATCTTTAATGAATACTGATTTAACATTTATTTTATTTGCTATTGCCATTTGTTCAGTTAAACCTGTTCTTGCAATTTCAAGATCAAATATTCTCAACATTGCACTTTGAATTGAACCAAAATATTGATTTTCTTTTCCAGAAATATTATCTGCAATAACTTTTGCAAATTTACTTGCAACAGTTGCTAATGGTGAATAAATTTCTTGATTATTAACAAAATTTTTAGAAATAGCACAATCTCCTGAAGAATAAACATTAGCAATATTTGTTTCACCTTTTGTATTTATAATTATTGCTCCTCTTTCATTCATTTTTAACTCACTATTTTTTAAAAATTCTGTGTTAGGTTGAAATCCTACAGAAAGTAGAACTGCATCAACTTTTATTTCTTTACCACTTTTTAGTAAAATAGAATTAACTTTATTATTTTTTAGTTTAATCTCTACTAATTGTTCTCCAAATAAATTATTAATATTTTTTTCTTCCAATTTTTCTTGAATTAAATTAGATATTTCTTCATCAAAAGTTCTTTTCATAACTTTTGTTTCCATTTCCAATAAAAATATCTCTTTTTTTAATTCATAAAAAGTTTCTGTCATTTCTAAACCAATAAAACCAGCTCCGATAATAGCAACTTTTTTAATGCTTTTATCATTATTCATTTTTTCTTTTAACAATACTCCATCTTCTAATGTTGTAAGAGTAAAGACATTTTCTCCTTCGACACCTTTAATATTTGGCACTATAGGTTTTGCTCCAACTGCTATGACTAAATTGTCATAGTTTTCAAATTCATTATTGAAAAAAACTTTTTTATCTTTAAAGTCTATACTTTCCACTTTTGAATTTGAAATTACTTTAATACCTTGTTTTTCAAATTGTTCTTTTGTTCTCGCAATTAAATTATTTTTATCTTCAAAATTATTTGCTACAAAATATGGAAGACCACACGCTCCAAGAGATACATAATCTTTGTCTTGTATAACTGTTATTTCACAAGTTTGATCGTTTCTTTTTAACCTAGCAGCTACACCCATTCCAGTTGCACTGCCTCCAATAATTATTGTTCTCATTTTTACTCCTTAATTTGATTTACAAAAAATATACTGCCAATATAATTATATTGTAGTAAAACAAGTTTTTATTTTTAAAATAAAAACTAATACCGTAGTATTATTTTTTTAAATTAAATTTCTAAAAACTCTTTTAAATCTTTAAATATTAAATCACATTTATTTTTAGCTGCTTGTCCTTCTTTGTCAACACAAATAAAGTAAATTTTAATTTTTGGCTCAGTTCCTGAAGGTCTTACTGCAAATCAGCTTCCATCATTAAAGTAAAATTTTATTAAATTTTGACCGGGCATATTGAATAAACCATCAATATAATCTTCTACATAACTTAATTCTAATCCACCTAAAGTTGTGAATTCTTCTTCTCTAAGTTTTTTCATAATTGGCTCTACTTTTGATTTTATTTCTTCAGGTTTAAAATTTAAATTTTCTGTATATGTGTAATAATAACCATATTTTGCATATAAATCATTTAAAACATCAATTAATGTTTTACCTTGTTGTTTATAATATCATGCAGCTTCAACTAACATTACTGTTGCTTGAATACCATCTTTATCTCTTGTTGATGAGTCTAAAACATAACCATAACTTTCTTCATATGCAAATACAAAATTTAAATCTCTTTCTGGTTCTTTTAAAATTTCTGATCCCATTCATTTAAATCCTGTTAAAGTTTTAATTACCTTTACTCCATAAGTTTCATTTGCAATTCTATCACCTAAATCACTTGTAACAAAACTTGAATACATAGCAGGATTTATTGGAGTTAAATCAAATTTTTTCATTTGACTTAATTTTCACTCTATAAATAAAGGACCTGTTTGATTTCCATCAATTCTAATTCACTCTCCATTGTGATTAACAGCACAACCAATTCTATCTGCATCTGGATCTTGAATTATTATAATTGACGCATCTTTATTTTTAACTCCATATTCAAATGGTATTTTTCATGCAGGTTCAAATTCAGGATTTGGATTTCCAACATTTTTAAATGTATAATCTTCAAATGCATGTTCTTTTACTTCAATTACATCATAGCCAAATTTTTTTAATAAAGGAGGTGTGAACTCTGTTCCTGTTCCATTAACAGCAGAATAAATCATTTTAAATCCTTCTCTTGACTTATTTTTATAAAATTGTAAATTTGCAATCATTTCCTTATAATTATTTAAAACTTTTTGAGGAACTACTTCAATAAGTGCTTCATCACTTTTATAATTTCAACTTAATATATCTTGAAATTCTTCCATATATTCAGCAATAATTTTTGTATCTTCATCAATTAATTGACATCCAAATTCATCATAAATCTTATAACCATTATAAATTGCTGGATTATGACTTGCAGTTATTACAATTCCTCCAATTGCATTTAAATCCTTTGTTGCATAAGAAACAACTGGAGTTGGTTTCATTGTATTATTTTTAAACAAATAAGCTTTAATGCCAAAACTTGTTAAAATTTCAGCTGCTAGTTGTGAAAATTCTTTTGAAAACTTTCTATTATCATGGCCAATAACAACTCCTCTAGATAATTCTTCTCCATATTTTGATATTAGAAGTTTTGCATAACTCATTGTTACTTTTTTAATTGTGTATAAATTAAATCTTCCTGGACCTGCTCCAAGTATTCCTCTTATTCCAGCAGTACCAAATTCTAATTGAACATTAAATGCTGCATTTAATTCTTCATCAGTTGCATTTAAAAGCTCTTCTTTTAAACTTTCATTTAAGTGTTTTGAATTAATTCATTCTTGATATATTTCATTACTTTTATTAAAACTCATTTTATTTCTCCTTTAGAAATTTAATTGGTTTATAAGAAAACCTGTGAATACTTAAAGCACCAAATTCTTTTACTTTTTCTTTATGTTCTTTTGTACAATAACCCTTATTTTTTATAAAGTTATACTGTGGATATTCTAAATGAAAATTATTCATTATTCTATCTCTGTACACTTTTGCAATAATACTTGCAGCTCCTATGCTTATACTCAAGTTATCTCCTTTTATAATTTGTAAACATTTATATCGAACTAATTTTATACTTTCTCCATCAATTAAGCAAATATCTGGTTTAACTTTTAAACTTTTAATAGATTCTACCATTCCTATTTGACTTGTTTTTTTTGGATTATATTGATCAACAAATTTTGAATCATATTCACAAATGCTATATGCAATACAATTTTCTTTTATTTCTTCATACAATTCTTCTCTTTGTTTTTCATTTAATAATTTAGAATCCTTTATTTTTGAATTATTATAATCTGGTTTTAAAATAGCTGAAGCAACAACAATTGGGCCTGCCATAGCACCTCTACCTACTTCATCACTTCCTGATATTAAAGTAACTTTATATTGTTGTCGTATATTTTGATCAAATAAATATCTATTATTTTCTATCATTCTACTGTTAAATCACTAACTACTGTTGAATCCAGATCATTTTCTTTAATTGCCTGTTTTGATATTTCCTTTATTTCTATTGGCTTTTCAAAAGAAATTTTTCCAAGATTATTATTAATAATATCGTGAATAAATAATTCAATAACTCTTTCAACATCGGGTATTTCATCAAGAATTATAAACTTATTTCTTTTTGCTATTTCTTCAAAAATAGTAAATGTATCATCATAATTTATTGGTCTTAATACATTCTTATTAATTTTGTAAATATTTTCAATTAACAAAGGATATGAATTATAAATATATCTCATTAATTTTGTTGCCATTCTTTCTTTTGGTATTACATCTAATATAATTGAATTTGTTGCTGCACAATTACAAGCCACAGTTTCATTTTCAAATTTTGCAGGAAGAATTCCAGGAGTATCAATTAAAGTTATGCTATTGTTCATAATAATTCTTTGCATACCTCTAGTTACTCCTGGTTTATTAGCTATTTTTAAACTTTTTCCTTTTGAAAGTTTTGAAATTACTGTAGATTTACCAACGTTTGGTATTCCAACAACAAGAACATTTAATTGAGGATTTTCTATACCTCTACTTTTTTGCTTTAACTGATTTTCTCTTGTCATTTCATTAATAAGTTTTAAAACATCATTGTAAATATTTGCTTGTTTATCTTTTACAATATATGCTTTGTGTCCAGCATTTTTAAAATAATCAGATCATTGATTTGTAATTTCTTTATCAGACAAATCAAACTTTGTCATAATAATTAATCTAGGTCTTTTATTTAGAATTTTTCTAAGTAAAGGATTTTGTGTAGAAAATGGTGCTCTTGCATCTACAATTTCTATAACTAAATCAACTATTGAAATTTTCTCTTCAATTTCTTTAATACTTTTATTCATATGACCTGGAAATCAATTAAAAGTTGATTTTTCGTTAAACATAGGATTTCCTCCTTAGTGATAATATAATCTATTTATGATATTTCTGATTTTTTGATATTTTAAAACCTCTATAAATTTGTTCTAATAAAACTATTCTTACTAAATTATAAGGTAATGTTATTAAACCAAAACTTATTTTGTTTTGATATAAACTTTTAAATTCTTTGCTAAATCCATCACTTGGACCTATTATTAAACAAATATTGCCACCCTTGTAATTTTTATTCTTTTCTAAAAGTTTAGCTATTTCTTCTGAACTGTACTGCTTTGCGTTAATATCTAATAAAAATATTTCAAAGTTTTTCAATTCTTTAAGTTTTGAAAATATAATTTGTTCGTTTTTAATCATATTAGATTTTATATCTACATGTTCAAATTCACTAATTTCTATTATTTCTAGATCACAGTGTTTTTGTATTTTATTAATATAAAATTCATAAGGTTCTTTAAATTCTTTATTTATTTTATTAAAACAAATTAATTTTATTTTCATTTTTTCTCCTAAAACCACTCTTATTATACACTTACAATACTTATTTAAACAAATTTATGATAAAATATATTTATGATTTTGGAGAAGATTTTATGGCAGAAAAAAAGCAATTTCAATCTATTTTAGACTATATACCACAATTTGAAAATATAATTGATGCTCTTATTCCCGATATTCAATTTTCATATTCTGCAATTTTGAATAACTCAACAGTTCAAACTTACTTTAATATGATTTCACTTGAATATTATGGATTTGAATATTATCAACTATTAAAAATGAATAAATTAGAATTTACACTAAATGAAAAAATATTGAACTTAACTATTTTAGAAATGGTATATAATATAATCTTAGAAATAGTTGCAAGAAAATGAAGATATTCAGAATATATTTCATACGATATGTATATCTTGCCTTTACGTATTAAGAAATATACAAAGGCTATGAATTATAAATTTGTAGAATCAGAAACTGCAAATAAAAAACCAATTTGAAAATTAGTAAGTCATTCTACAAGAGTTATTGTTGAAGAAATATCAAATCAATATCACGATAATAGATTAAATAATGTTATTCAACAATTTAGAGCAACATCAAATAAAGATGCAGAAATAAGATTAAATTTATTTAAAAACATTTCTTATTTTATATCTGAAGGTAGTACTGTAATTTATCAAAAATTTGGTAAAGAATTTACAGACTGATATTTAAAAGAAGTTGAAACACTACAAAAATATAAATCTGAAAGTTTATCTGCTAAGGAAAGAAAACACACAGAAAAAGTTATTGAACAAATATTTGATATTTCTATTCTTTCTATATTACTAATGTCAGACGCAATGAAAGATGGGCGTTGAAAAATAATTAAAGAAGCAGAAAAAAGAAGAGAAGAAAAAGAAATTACTAGAAAAACTATCGAAGAGGCAAATAGAAAATTACAAGCTATTTCTCAACAAGAAAAAGAAGTTAAAAAAATTGAAACAAAAAAAGATTTCTAAAGAAATCTTTTTTTGTTTTTTTGTATATAAAATTAAAAATATTATATTGACTGTTTTGTACTACTAATTACTATTTCCTTTAAAGATATTTCTTGAGGCATTTTATACATATAAAAAATAACTTCAGCAACTTGTGAACTTTTAAGACCCTTATCTAAATTTTGTTTTCAATCTTGATAATTTTTAATTACTTCAGAATTAATAGTTCCTTTTGAAAGATTTGTATCAACTAAAGCAGGTTCAATTGTAAGAACTCTTACATTAAATTTTGCCATCTCTTTTCTAGTTTGTTCTGTTATAGCTCTCACTGCAAATTTACTACCATTATAAATTGCTCTATCTTCACTTGTTCATCTTCCTGCTACACTTCCAACATTTATTATTGTTCCTGTATTTCTATTTTTCATATCATTTATAACAATATTAATTCCATTAAGTACACCTTTTACATTTATATCCAACATTTCATTTTGCATTTTTAAATCTAAATTATATATTTTATCTAAATACATAACTCCAGCATTATTTATTATTAAATCTGTTAAACCAAATTTTGCTTCTGCTTGTCTAACTGCTTTTTTAAATTCATCAAAATTTGTAACATCAACTTTAGAAATAATTACATTATCTGATTGAAATTCCTTAAGTATTTCTTCTCTTCTAGCTAAAAGTAAGACTGGATATTTATTTTTAATAAATAATTTAGCTAATTCTTTTCCTATTCCACTTGTTGCTCCTGTTATTACAACTAATTTTTTTTCCATTTTTTAAAATTTCCTTTATCAAAATTATATATTTAAAAATAAAAAAATCTAGAAAAATATCTAGTTTAAAATTTTAACCCACCCATATTAGGCATTTTTCCAGATTTTAATGCTTTAGACATTTCAAGAACTTGTTTTTTACCTTTATCAAATTGATTTAGTAATTCATTAAATTCTTTTTCACTTCTACCTGAACCTTTTAAAATTCTTTGTTTTCTAGTTATAGCTTTTAAAAGTCTAGGTTCTCTTCTTTCTTTTAAAGTCATAGAACTCATTAAGATATTTGCAACTCAAAGTTTTTGTTGTGCTTGATTAATTAGATTTTCATTTATTTTTCCATTTAATCCTGGCATCATTTTCATTATTCCTCCAAGATTTCCCATTTTAGCAACTTGTTCCATTTGATTTTTTAAATCTTCTAAATCAAATTGACCAGCAAACATTCTTTTCATGGTTTTTTCCATTGTTCTTTGATCAATAACATCTGCTGCTTTTTCAAATAAAGTTTCAACATCACCCATTCCAAGAATTCTATCTGCAATTCTTTTTGGATGAAATTCAGCAAGAGCAGAAATGCCTTCACCTTCACCAATAAATTTAATTGGTAATTTTGTTATATCTGTAATTGATAATGTTGCTCCTCCTCGAGCATCACCATCAAGTTTTGTAACAATTACTCCAGTTAATTTTAATAAATTATTAAATTCTTGTGAAACATTTATTATGTCTTGCCCTGTCATACCATCAACTGTAAGAATTATTTCTTGAGGAGAAACAGCTTTTCTAATATCATTTAGTTCTTTCATTAATTCTTTGTCTATTTGTAAACGACCAGCAGTATCTAAAATTATTACTTCATATCCATTTTTTTGTCCATAATCAATTGCTTGTTTAGCAGTTTTAATTGGATCTTGTTTTCCTTGTTCGAAAACATCCAAATTATTTTTTTGAGCTAATTCAACTAATTGGTCAATAGCTCCAGGTCTATAAATATCTAAAGCAACCATTAAAGTTTTCTTTTTATTTTTTTTAGAAATTAAATGAGAAAGTTTTCCTACTGTTGTAGTTTTACCAGCTCCTTGTAATCCAACCATCATTATAATTGAAGGTTTTTTATCAATTTCTAAAGGTTTATTTGTTTTTCCTAAAATATCAACTAGTTCTTTATGAACTATTTTGATCATTTGTTGATCTGCTCTAACTCCTTGTTCAATAAAAACTCCTTCAGATTTTTTTTCTACATTAGCTATAAATCTTTTAACAACATCTACGTTAACGTCAGCTTCTAAAAGAGCTAATCTAATTTCTCTTAATACTTCTTTTACATTTTCACTATTTAAAGTACTTTTCTTTAAGTTCTTTTCAATAGATTTTTTCATTTTATTTGCTAAAAAATCTCTAAATCCCATATGTTTCACTCCAATCACAAATAATTATAACAAAAAACACCTTTTTCTTGGTGTTTTATAATATAATAATTTCACGTTTTTCTCGAATAATTGTAATATAAATATCTCCAGGAGTTTTATTAATTTTTTGAATTTCTTCTTTTATTTTAAAAGAAAGTTTTTTCATACTGTAATCATCAATAATGTTTGGATTTACCATTACTCTTATTTCTCTTCCTGATTTTAAAACATAGGCTTTTAATACTCCATTTTGTTTTAAACAAATATCTTCTAAATTTTTCATTCTTATAAAATAATCTTCTGAATCATTATTTCTTGCTCCTGGTCTTGCTGCACTTATTGCATCAGCAATAGCAATTATTTCAGCATAATAGGTATTTTTTTCTACATCATTGTGGTGAGATTCAACAACATTAATAATTATATTATCCATATTATACTTTTTAAGTATATTTACACCTAATGTAACATGACTTCCTTCTTTTTCAAAATCCACAGCTTTCCCTATGTCATGTAAAAGTCCTGATTTAAGAGCTATTTTTTCATCTAAATTAATTTGTTTAGCAATATTTTTTGCAATAGTAGCAACCTCAATTGAATGTTGTAAAACATTTTGACCATAACTATGTCTGAATTTTAATTTTCCTAGCATTGTAATTATTTCAATTGGAAAATCATCTATTTTTAGATCTTCTAATATATTTAACCCAATCTCATAACAATGTTTTTCTAATTTTTCTTCTTGCAAAATTAATTGCTCTTCAATAGTTGCAGGGTGAATTCTTGCTGATTTTAAAAGTTCTTGCAAGGTTAAATAAGCAATTTCTCTTCTAATTGGATTAAAAGATGAAATAGTTATTCTATTTGGTGTATCATCTATAATTATGTCAACTCCACCATATGATTGAAAAGTTTTAATATTTCTTCCTTCTTTACCAATTATTTTTCCTTTTCAAGAATCATTTTCAAGTTCAAAAAAAGTTGTGTTTTTTTCTGAGGTAATTTCAATATGAATACTTTGCATTGCTTCTATTAAAATTTTAGAAGCTTTCATTTGAGAATTTCTAATTAAATTTTCTTCATAATTTTTGATTTTTTTTGAAAAATCACTCAAATATTTTTTTTCTATTAAACTAAATATTTCATTTTTAATTTCTTCTTCAGTTAAATTTGAAATATTCTCTAATAACAATAATATTTTTTTTCTTTCAATTTCAAGTTCTTTTATTTTTTTATTAAGATTAATTTTATCTTCAATTATAAATTCTTCTTTTTTAGTTAAATCATTTAATTCTTCATAAATTTTTAATTGCTTTACTTTTAAATCATTTTCCTCTAAAAGAATTTTTTCTTGAATATATTTAATTTCATTTTCAGCATTTAATTTAATAAAGTCTGCTTCAGCTTTTGCCTCTGCTATTATATTCATTTTAATTTTTTTAGCTTCGCCTTTTATTTTTTGTAAAATATATTTGCGACGGCGAGATTTAACTAAATAAACTATAAAGCCAATAGTTATACTTAAAAATAATATTAATATAGTTAAAACCGCAATATATATGTTTTCTTCTAAATTTGTAACTAGCATTGTTTCTCCAATCCTAGAAAGCGTGGTGTTGCATTTACAACAATATTATTTTACAATAATTAGGTTTATTTATAAATACTATTTATTATAAATAAACTTAATGACAACTTGAGTTTTAAAAAAATTAGAAAGAAGTAAATAACATGAAAGGTATATTCAAAGGTTATTGAATTGAGTTATCTTCAAGAGTTCTTTCATCAAAAAAAAGGTTGATTAAATTTTTTGGTATTGCAATAATACCTATTATTTATGCTATTACTTGTATTTTAGGATTTTGAAATCCTATTGATAATCTTGGAAAAGCACCTATTGCGATAATGAATGAAGATAATACAGTTTGAATTTATAAGAAACCAGGAACAATTTTAAAACAATATGAACTTGGAGTTCTAAGAGATGAAAATAATGATGCTTTAACTACAAAAAATACATCAACTATAGAAGAAGCTATTAAAAAAGCAGAAATATCTGAAGAATCTAATAAATTAAGAACAAATACAGGAAATTATTTAAAACCTAAGGAAGGTTTTAAAGATTATATTATGCCAATAAATATTTGAGATCTTTTAAAATCAAATTTAACTGCAAAAAAACAAGGAGTTGAAGATGAGAAAAATATTTTTAGTTCAAATGAAATAAAAGAAGGAATGTCACTTACAAATATCCACTATATTTCTTCTAAAGAAGAAATTAACAAAAAATGAAAAGGCAAAAAATATTATGTTGACTTAAAATTAAATACAGGAACATTAGAATATTTAGTATATAAAATAGGAACTTTTTTAAAATTTGATTCTAATTTAGTACCTTCTCCTAAAGTAAAAATGGATCTTTGAACAACTTATGAAAGAAACTTTATATTTGGCTATTATATGAAAAGTATTTATGAATATAGAGCTTCAATTGTATTAAAAATAATTGATAAATTATTTGATGAAAAAGCAGCTGAAGCAATTAAAAATGAAATAAAAGAAACAAAAAATAATCAAAACAATTATCTTCAAAAAAGTTGACGAGAAGAATTAATATTGGCTATTATTAAATACATTTATAGTAATTCAAAAGAAGAGCTAAATATGATTAATTTTGATCAACAAGGTGCTAGAAATGGAATATATGGAATTGGTCTTGGTGAATTTTTTATATGTATAGGACTATTTGTTGGAACGTTTATGCAAACTTTTATATATGATAGAGGAAAACGAAGTCATAATTTATCAGCTAAGAAATGGTTTATTACAAAAACGATGTTAATGTATACAACAGGTATAATTCAAGTTAGTTTACTTGTTGCTGTACTATCTTTAACTGGATATTCAGCAATTGGTTCTGCAGCATTATTTTCACTATGATTATGATTACTCTATATAGAATTAATATTTGTTATTACAATTCAGGCTTTATGATTTGCATTTACAGATGAAATGGTTTCCAAATTTTTAGTTATTATTTATTTAGTTATAAATATTGCTGCAGGTTCTGGAACATTTCCAAGTTTTATGCAATTTGATTTTTTCTATGGAATAAGTTTCTTATCAGAATATAGATTTTCAATTCAAGGTATAGGTTCAATTATATTTGGAATTGGAGAAAACGGATTTAACAGTTCAGATACACTTTATTTGTTAAAACAAGCAGGAATTTTAGCAATATTTGCAGTATTTATGTATAGTTTGGGTTTATTATTAAGTACTCAAAGAAATAAAGAAATTAGATTTGGTTCTTATAAAGGAAAACAAGTTTTAAGAGCATTTGAAGAACTAAACATGAAAACAGAAACAGAACAATTTAAAAAACAAAATAAAAAAGGATATAATTGAAATAAAATGCAAAAAAAATATTATCCAGAAGTTATTTTAAAAGTTAGAGAATTATATCCGTTTGAAGGGCAATTTAAATGATATAAAAAAATGCAAAAAAATGAGGTTTTAAAACCAAGTGTTACAGATGAAGAAACAATTAGTAGAAACGATTCAGTAGAAGTTTAAAGAATAAAAAAAATCGAAATTAATTTCGATTTTTTTTATTCTATACAGTCTTTTAATTTATTTTGAATTTCCTCATATTTATCAGGATTATTAATAAATCATTCTCTTACAATTTCTTTTCCCTGTACTATTTTTTCTTCACCATAAGAATATCAAACTACTGCTTTTGTTAAAATATTATAAATTGTTGCCATTTCAATAACTTCTAAATCTTTTTCTACACCTTTATTATATGCAATTGTTATTTGACAAGTTTTAAAAGGTGGAGAAACTTTATTTTTAACTACTTTTATTTTTACTTTATTTGCAGTTGCTTCTCCATTTATAGAAATAGTTTCACCTTTTCTCACTTTAAGTCTTAAAGAGAAATAAAATCTTAAAGCTCTACCTCCAGGAGTAATTTCTGGATTTCCAAAAATTACTCCTACTTTTTCTCTTAATTGATTAATAAAAATAATAGTTGTATTTGTTTTTGAAACAATACCATTTAACTTTCTTAAAGCTTTAGACATTAATCTTGCTTGCAAACCAATTTGTTGATCTGACATTTCCCCATCTAATTAAGCTTTTGGAACAAGAGCTGCAACTGAATCAACAACTACAATATCTATTGTATTTGATTTAACCAACATTTCTAAAATATCTAAAGCTTGCTCACCTGAATCTGGTTGAGCCACAACAAGATTTTTTATATCTACACCAATGTTTTGTGCATATCTTGGGTCTAAAGCATGTTCTGCATCTATAAATGCAGCTCTTCCGTTATTTTTTTGTGACTCACAAATTGCATGTAAAGAAAGTGTATTTTTACCACTGAATTCTAGACCATATATTTCTATAATTCTACCTTTTGGATAACCTCCAACTCCAATTGCTCTATCTAATAAAAAACTCCCACTTGGAATTACATCAATTGCTGAATTTACAGTATCACCAAGTTTCATAATTGAACCTTTTCCAAAATTTTTTTCTATATCTTTTAAGACACTTTTAAAAGCCGGATCATCATAAATATTATTATTCATATTTAAAAGCACCTCATTTTTATTTTCTTCTAATGTTTTTTCTATCATAATTTTCCTCCTCATTTGTCATAATCGACAAATATAAGAAAAAAATTATAGTTCTAATAACTTATTTATAACAAAATTACAAGCTCTTTTTTTATATTCTTTTCTTGAAATATCTTCTAAAACTTTAAATTCATATGTATATATTTTTTCTTTAATTTTAAAACCAACATAACTTAATCCAGATAAAGGATTATCATCAATTGGAGTTGAAAAACCAGTAAAACCAAAGACAATATCTGTTTTTAATATTTCTTGTTTTTTAGATAACATTAAATTTAAAGTTTCTAAAGAAACCGCACTATATTTTTTAATTATTTCTATATCAATTTGCAAAATTTGTGATTTAAATTCATCAGTATAACAAACAAATCCTCCTTTAAAGTAATTACTTGATCCTGATAAATTTGTTATTTCATTTGCAAAATATCCACCTGAAAATGATTCACAGCTAGATATTGTTAAATTATTTAATTTTAAATATTCAAATAATTTTTTCATATACAAATCCTTAAAAAATATAGTGAAATTAAATCATCATAACCCACGTTTTGTAACACTTTCGTGTATCAACTATCTATCTATTGCATATGCAATCCCAAAGGTTTGTTGAATTCCTCACCCTTAAGCTCCTCTACCAAAATTTGAGTTTCTTGCTTGTGGAGTTTACCCGTTCCATTTCACTATTTCTAGTTAATCGTCTCTGTGGCACTTTAAAAAGCTTATCATAGGTATAAATACCCTTAGACTTTACTTAAGTCGTTACCAATAAAATTGGTACATAGAGTTATTTTTTCCTCTAGCACAATCACTACATTCATCTCAGAATGTGCAAGCGTGGAGTTTCCTCTATATTATTTTACAAATATAGCAGTTGATTCAGATTTAATCTCAATCTTTATTTTATACCAAATTATTTATTATATGTATCTTTTTCTAAATTAGAGATTCTTTTAATAAGATCTGAACTATTAAGTCCTTTTCTTGCTAATTCTTCAATTTGATTTTCTGTAAGTTTTAAGTTAGCAAGTGTATGTTTTAAATCATTGGTTACTCTCTTAACTTCTTCTTCTAAAAGAGCTATTTTTTCATCTTTTTTAATTTCTCTATCTAAAAATGTTTTATAATCTTCTGCAATCATATCTAAAAAAGAGTCAACTTCTTCTACTTTATAACCTTTATATTCTACTTCAAAGTCTTTATCTAAAATATCTTGTTTTGATAATTTAATATAATCTGCCATTTTCTTAGTCCCCTATTTAGTCTTATTGTATCTTATTTTATAATTTTTTGTAAATATATTACGATTAATAAATTAGGTGATAATATGATTATTAAAAATAAAGGAATGTATTTAGAAACAATTATAAATAACAGTATTAATTTATTAGACTCATCAAATGGTTTTATATACAAGATGCCTATAAATAACAATATTATTTCTATTGAAAACAATATAGTTACAGCTAGATTAAATAAAAACTATTTTTGTGATTATATAGGTCTTTGAAATGAAATTTATATTGAATTTGAAGCTAAAGAAAAAGAAAAGGATTTTTTTAACTTAAATAATATTAAAAAACATCAAATAGAAAAATTAAATTTAGTTAATAAAAATAATGGTTCTGGATTTATTTTAGTTTATTTTCATTTATATGAAAAGTTATTTTTTTTACATATAAATGAAATAAGAAAAGCTGAAAATAAAAAAATATCCTACAAATACTTCAAAGATAATTTCTTTGAAATAAATTTTTCAGGTATTAAATTTGATTTTAATCAAATTTTTAATCATTTAATCAGTTATACATAGTAATTTTTACTGATGTTTTTTTAGATTGCTCTTCTAACTTCTTAAATAGATCATTTATATTATTAATTTTATATTCATCAATTATTGACATAATTTTTGGTTTTGAAATACCTAATTCAATGAAATTCTCAATTTTTTCTATTTCCTGTTTATTAAGTTCATAATTAAAAATTTTTTCAATAAAATTATAAGTATTATCATTTTTTAATTTAGAGTGTTTTTCTTCCACTTCTACAAGTAGTCTATTAAATAATGGTGTGAGATCAAGAATAGTTTTTTTGCCTTTTTGTTCAAGTTTAATAATTCTATTCTTTAATAATTCTGAAATTTCTTTCTCTATTTCTTCTTTGGAAATCATCATATGCTGAGCAATTTGTAATGGTGTAAAGTTTTTTTGATCATCATTTGATAATTCCATAATAATTAATAGAATAGCTAACTGGTTTTCATTAATTTTAATTTTAGAGTAATTTAAAATTAAAAGAGCTTTTTTACTTATTAAGCCTATTTTAAATAATTCAAACATTTTTCTTCAAAATTAAAACTTGCTTTTAGCAAGTTTTTTTTAAAATACTTTTATTATTTAGCAACTGCTTCTTTTAATTGTTTAGCTACTTTAAATTTAGCAACTGTTGTTGCTGCAATTTTAATTTTTGCTCCAGTAGCTGGGTTAACACCTTCACGTGCTGCTCTTTCAGAAGTAACAAATTTTCCAAACCCTGCTAAAGCAACTTCTTCTTTTTTAACTAATGCACTTGATATTTCATCAAATACAAAATTAATCATTCTTTCTGATTCAGCTTTTGTACTACCAAACTCTGTTAATAATTTTTCAGATAAATCTTTTTTTGTCATGGTTTATACACCCCTTATATCTATACTACCTTAGCGTGTTTGAAAAAATCATTAACTAACCCACTAGGCTTATAATTATTGTATAGTATTTTATATAGTATTTCAAACATTGAAGTATTAATTTTATACTTTTTAGAAATTTCATATCCTAGTTTACAAGATAAAACCCCTTCAACAGTATGTTTATGTGAAGTAAGTATTTTTTTTGCATCATCATTTTCTGCAATCTGTACACCTAATGAAAAATTTCTTGATTTTATAGATGAAGCAGTTAAAATAAGATCTCCAAGTGTAGCAAAATTCATAAATGTCTCAATTTTTGCTCCAAAGTGCTTTGCAATACTATAAATTTCTGCATTTCCAATAGTAATTAAAGATGCTTTTGCATTATCTGCAGCTGAAAAACCATGTAAAATCCCTGTTGCAATAGCTACTGCATTTTTTAAGGCAGCTGCAATTTCACAACCAATAATATCTGTAGAAACTTTAACAATAAAATACTCATTTGAAAAAATATTTGCCATATATTTTGCTATTTCTTCATCTTCATTACAACTCATGACACAAGTTGGTTTTCTCATAATAACTTCTATTGCAACTGATGGTCCATAAATAGCTCCATAAGATTTCATAACTCCTGTACCTTCAAACTTTTTTTTAATTTTTTTACTTAATACATCTAAGTTTTCTTCATCTAATCCTTTTGCAACATTTATAATATGCATTTCATGCTTACCATATTTAATTATATTTTCAATTCCATTATCCAATGCAAATGTAGGAACACTTAAAATTACAATATTAGCTTTTTCCATAGCAACTGCAAAATCTGTTGTTGCTTTTATATTTGAATTTATTAATAAGTCCTTAAAAAACATTGAATTTAAATGATTATTATTAATATCGTCAACTTGTGACTCTTCAATACCATACATTAATACGTCATGACCATTATCAGCTAAAACATTTGCTAATACTGTTCCATACGCTCCTGTACCTATTATTGATATTCTTTCTTTTATCATTTTATTATTTCCTTTCCCTAAAAATTATTGTAATTGGTACACCACTAAAATCAAATTGTGAGCGAATTTGATTTTCTAAAAATCTTTTATATGAAAAATGTACAAATTCTGGATTATTTACAAACAAAACAAAAGTAGGAAGATAAGCTTCTACTTGAGAAGCATAAAATATTTTTAATCTTCCTCCATTATGATTTGGAGCTGGGTTTATCAACTGTGCTTTATTAAAAATTTCATTTAATAAACTTGTTCGAATTCTTTTTTTAATATTCTTTTGAACTAAATCAACAACATCAAAAATTTTATTTACTCTTTTATGCTCTTTTGCTGATAAAAATAGCACTTTAGCATAATTTAAATACTTGAAGTAAGCTTTTATTTCTTCTTCTTTCTTTTTCATTGTATTAGTATCTTTATTAGAAATTAAATCCCATTTATTGCCAATAATTATTATAGGTTTATTTTCTTCAAAAGCAACTCCACCAATATTTGTATCATGATCTGCTACTTTCTCACTTGAATCTAAAACTAAAAGCACAATATCTGCTTTATTAATACTGCTAATAGATCTAAAATAACTATATTTTTCAAGATTTTCATAGATTTTACCTTTTTTTCTCATACCAGCAGTATCTATAATTGTATATTCATTACCATTATATTTAATTTTACTATCAACTGCATCAATTGTTGTTCCTGCAATATCTGAAACTATCATTCTTTCTTCTCCAACAAGAGCATTTACTAAACTTGACTTACCAACATTTGGTCTTCCAACAATTGCTAATTTTAATTCTTCATTTTCATGATTTTCATTAAATTTAGGCATACTTTCAATTACTTTATCCAATAAATCTCCAATTCCAATACCATGTGTTGAAGAAATTAAGCAAGGCTCTCCAAAACCTAAAGTCATAAAAGTAAAAGACTCATCAAATTGTTCCTTTTTATCATATTTATTTACAGCTAATATAATTGGTTTTTGAGTTTTATAAAGAATTTTGGCAACCATTTCATCTTCTTGAGTAATCCCATCTTTAAAATTAATTACAAAAATAATTACATCTGCTTCTTTAATAGCTATTTCAGCTTGCATTTTTATTTCCTTTGAAAAAGGACTATCTTGTAAAGTTATTCCTCCAGTATCAACAACAATAAAAGGCAGTGTTAATCACTCTGCTTTTCCATACATTCTATCTCTTGTTACACCAGGTTTATCTTCAACTATAGCTTTTTTTTCTCTAATTATTCTATTAAATAGTGTAGATTTACCAACATTTGGTCTTCCAACAACTGCCACAATTCCTTTTCTTGCCATATTTCTACACCTCTTTTACTTATAAAAAATTATTTAATTTCTTCTATTTTTTTCAAAACCATATTAATTACTTCTTCTATAGTTAAATTACTAGTATCAATATACCAAGCATCTGTTGCTATTTTTAAAGCTCCTACTGCTCTTTTTTTATCATAATCATCTCTTTGTTCAATTTGTCTTAAAATATCTTCATATATATTTGGAACAATATTTTTTGTTTTATTTTGTTCATATCTTCTTTTTGCTCTTGATTCTATAGAACAATCAAAATATATTTTTAATTCTGCATCAGGTAAGACAACTGTTGTTATATCTCTTCCAATTACTATATTATTTTTCTTTTCTGACATTCTTCTTTGAACTTTAACCATAAAAGATCTAACTTCATTATTTTTTGCAACATATTTAATATTTTCTGCAACATCATAGTCAGAAATATTTTTTCCATATTCAATATCATTTACTAATATTGAATTTTCATTTATATATTTAAAATTAAAATTTTTTATTTGAGCTTGAATTTCATTATCACAAGAAAAATTTACACCATTTTTAATGCACAATTTTGTAAAAGCACGGTACATAACTCCTGTATCAATAAAGTTCATTTTTAATTTTTCTGCAACTTTAATCATTACAGTACTTTTACCAGATCCTGCTGTTCCATCTACAGCAATATTAATATTTTTCATATTTATTTTACCCCTTAACAATGAAAATTGGAATTATTATAGTTAAAATCATTAAAATTGCTAAAACTATTAAAACAGGTAATGATCATCTAAATCTATATTTTCTTTCATAGATTTTTCAAGTTTTCATAACCCTACTTTGACCTTTTTCATTTTTATCGTTAACTTCAAGAATCATTTGTTGAGTACTTCTATTATCTTTGCTTCTTACTTGTTGAACAGTAGTCATTGAAATATCTTGAGGAATAATTTTAAGACCTGCTTGTTTTTCTTTTAATTTATCTATATTTTTTTGAAAATTTTTTTCGTTTGCTTGTAAACTTCTATATAAATTAATATACTTTTCACTTTTTAAAGTAAATGATTCTTCTTCTGATTCAACTTTAGGATTATTTATAACTTCAGACTTTCCAAGTTTTTTAAGTTCTGAAATTTCTAGTTTCATTTCATATTTAATCTCTTCAGGAAATAAGCAAGATGACTTATCTCTGTCAAGATATGGTTTTTCAAACTCATGTTTAGCATCAAATATTGCTAATTTTTCTTTAAAAAAATCTAAATCAATTTTTTTAAGTTTTTCAAAAGTAGAATGAATTACTGATTTTTCATCTTGAATGTTTTTCTTATATGAAATTTCTTTTCTAACTTTCTCGTGAATTTCCTTATTACGTTCCATTCTTGTTAGGTTCACTTTTTTCACCCCATTAATTTATATTATAAATTAAATATAGAAATATTGGAAATTATTGTTATTATATTAATGAAACGGAGATGTTTTTTTATGAAAAAAACTTGAATAGATAAGTCAATGTGTATAGGATGCATGGCTTGTGTACAAATAGATGAAACAGATACTCTTTTCATAGATGATGATGGATTTGCAGAAGCAAATGAAAATGATCTAGAATTAGTAGAATGCCAAATGGTTTGTCCTACTGGTGCTGTTAAAATTGGTGATGAATAGATAATAAAAAAAATTCTTTAATAAGAATTTTTTTTATTATCTATTTTAAAAATTTTTAAATTATTAAAAATTTTATATTACTAACTTAAAATAAATTTATTAATATTTTCTAAAATAAGATAATCAAGATTTCTTTTGAACAATTTTAATATCCTTATTATTGATATATGAGAATTACAACTTCTTGTAATTTCATTTTTATTATAGCATACAAATAAAAAAAGTTATAAAAAAATAGTTTTTTTTAGAATTTTTTCCATTAATTTAAATAAAAAAATGCATTAAAGCATTTTCTAATAATCTAATTCAGTTTTTGCAGTTCTTAATTTTTCATAAATTTCTGCTTC
This sequence comes from Spiroplasma endosymbiont of Atherix ibis, assembly GCF_964020005.1. Lineage (NCBI taxonomy): Bacteria > Bacillati > Mycoplasmatota > Mollicutes > Entomoplasmatales > Spiroplasmataceae > Spiroplasma > Spiroplasma endosymbiont of Atherix ibis. The sequence continues at coordinate 346,071 of NZ_OZ026474.1, read as the reverse complement.
ATATTTTTTTGTTCCATTAATAACTGCCAATAGTGGGAATTCTCCAACTTTAGTTGGCAATTGTAATGTATCTCCAAAATATTTTTCTATACCTTTAATTAAAGCAGTTCCCCCACACAATGTAATACCATTTCTAAAAATATCTCCTGCTAATTCAGGTGGAGTTGATTCAAGCACTTGAACTGTTAATTCAATAACTCTTGATAAAGGAATTTTCAATAATTCTCTTAATTCTTCTGGAGTTATTGTAATTTCTCTTGGTAATCCAGAAACAACATCACGCCCATAAACTTTCATTGATTTTTCATCAGCTTGTTTTGCTAATGAACCAATACTAATTTTAATTGTTTCAGCTGTTTTTACTCCAATTTCCATTCCATATTGAGCTCTAACAAATTTTAAAACTTCTTCATTTAAGTAGTTTCCAGCAACTTTAATTGATTTAGATAAAACTATGTCACCTGATGCTATAACAGCAACATCAGTTGTTCCTCCACCCATATCAATAATTAAGTTTCCAGATGGAGCATAAATATTTACTCCACCACCTAATGCAGCCATTTTAACTTCTTCTTCAATAAATACATTTGAAGCTCCTAAGTTAAGTGCAATTTTTTTAAGTGCAGTTTTTTCTAATTCTGTTATAACTGATGGACAAGCTAATACCATTACACTTCCTTTTAATGTTTTTTCCAATCTTAATCTTGCAAAAATATAATTTAGTTGTGCTTGTGTAGCTTTTATATCAGTAATAACACCATCAACCATAGGTCTAACAATTCTTAAATTTTTATTCCCTTTTCCTATCATTTTATATGCTTCAGAACCAACAGCAATTATTTTATTTTCTCTTATTTTATAAGCCACTATTGATGGTTCATTATAAACAATTCCCTGTCCTGCTATGTATACTAAAGTATAAGCTGTTCCTAAATCCATAGAAACATATGTTGGTTTTTTTCCAGCCATTTTTTATTTTCCTCACTAATCTATTTGAATTTTATATATTAATTTTATCAAATATTAATAAAAAGACTGTATTTTATTAAACAAATATTTTTTTATTTGTAATAATGATTTATTTTTTTAACTTGTGGTTCAATTAATGCAAATAGTGAGTAGCAAATTGAAAATCTAATAAACTCAATGGCTGAAATAATTCCAATAAATTCTCCTAAGTTTTTTACAATATCTTTTCAATGACCATGATTATGATCATGTTCACTTTCTAAATGAAATGATGAAATATTTGTAACTAAGTGATTATGTTCTTCATGATAATGTTCAAAAGAAGTATTTAAATACATAATTGCAAAAACTAATAATGTATAAACTATTGTCATAATAGAAACGTATGCAACAATTGGTGTTCATCTTTTAAACCGATCTACACTTTTTACTTGATGTTTATGTATACTAGAATTTCTAAATACAAAGTAATAGAAAAATCATATTATTCAAATTGATATAAAGTATCCAACACAATCAATAACAACAGATATTGGATTATGAAACCCATCTGCTAAGTGAATAAATGGTGCTACAAAAGCTATTAGACCTGAGAATATTGGTCCTAAAGCTGATAGTGATAATGTTATAACTATTAAGTCAAATATTCTAAAAGGTATTGGAACTCCTTTAAATTGTATTTTTTCTAAAATAGCTTCTATTGACATTTCAAATGCTGAAACAGCTATTGCTAGTGCTAGAAATACACCTGTTAAAGTTATTTTAAAAGTTAAATTTCTTCTACTTGTAAATAAACTATTTTTTCAGTGAAAATCTTCTTCTTCTATATCATCATGGTTACCTAGAGCATCAAAATGATGTTCATCATGATAATGATCTTTTTTAACCTCTTTTTCATCATCATGATCTGGAATATTGTGATTTTTATTTTCCATAATTTTCTCCTTTCTATATGTTCTTAAATATTATATAGTAATTTATAAAAATTATAAATATAAATTATAATTTTTATAAATTAGAATTTATTAGTTTTTTAAATTTTAGTATATAATAAATTTGTGAGTACTTTCGGGGCAAGGCGCAATTCCTTACCGATAGTGAAAGTCTATGAACTTTTTAAAGTATGATTCAGTGAAATTCTGAAACCGACGGTAAAGTCCGGATGAGAGAAAGTACCTAAGAAATTTAAAATCCTATGGATTAATTTTTGTTTTATATAAAAGCCCCATTTTATATTTGAATGGGGTTTTTATATTAAAGGAGCTTATAAATGAAAAATGAATATGGTTTTTGAAATCACAAATATGATTTTGCAGAAATCAATAAATATAATTGAAGATTAGTTTTAAAAGATAATTTTCAATTAAATATAAAAAAAATTACTTTATTATCTATGTTATTTGCAGTTGAAATTATATTAACTATTTTTAGTAAATATGTTATTGGTGGACTTTTAATTATGGGATTTTATACAATAGAATTATCATTTTTTGGAATTTTATTTATATACTTATGTTCAAATATTGTTTATTCAACAATTATAAATATATTAGTAAATTTTATGAGAATTGCTCTTCCCTTAGGAAGTGATATAGTTGGTGTTGTTGCAATGACATTATCTGATTTATCTTTTTTAATAGCATTTGCTGTTATATTCTTTTTTCTTAAAAGAACTTTATTATTTAGAGCAAAATCACACAATAAAATGAAGTACTATTTATGAATAATAGTAATTAGTGGAATATTGGCAACTTTTATTTCTGCTAGTTTATCTTTTTTATATAATCAAACTTTTATATTTGAATGATATAGAACTTTCTATCCAAGCTTAATTCCACAAAAAAATAGTGTACTTTGATTTTCCATACTGTTTGTAGGATTTGGAGTTACAATTGCTAAATTTATCTGTAATTTATTATTATTTACAATTAGTGTAAAAATTATTGTAAATCTTATAAATAAAAATTTATTTTAGAAACAAATATTATAGTTTATATTTTTTAATATAAAATTATTTTGTAGAGGAGATTTTAATAATGGAAAATAATGTGATTAAAATGATAGTTGAAATACCAAAAGGTAGTTCAAATAAATATGAATATGATATTAATACTAATGAAATTAGTTTAGATAGAGTTTTATATGGAGCTAATTTTTATCCAGGAGAATATGGTTTTGTGCCAAATACTCTTGATTGAGATGGAGATCCATTAGATGTTATAAGTCTTGTAACTTACCCTACTCTTCCAGGAGTTGGAGTTAATGTAAGAATTTTAGGTTCAATTAAAATGATTGATGCAGGAGAAATTGATACAAAACTATTTGGTGTTTTTGCAGATGATAGAAGATTTGATACATATAAAACTTTAAAAGATGTACCACAACATTTAAAAGATGAAATTGAAAACTTCTTTTTACAATATAAATCTTTGCAAAAAAAAGAAGTTAAAATTAATGGTTGAGGAACTGCAGAAGAAGCAATGCATGAATTAAAAGAATGTAAAGAAAGATATCAAGAATATAAAGATAGATATTCTAAACCAAATGGTAAAGAAGAAATAATGGCAGAGTGAAAGAAAAAAGGACTTGGTCAAGGATAATAAAAAACTAAGTTTTTAAAATATTGACAAAATAGTAAACAAAAAAGAAAGCAAACAAAAGCTTTCTTTTTTCTTTTTTTGATAAAACTCTATTTATATTTTTTTATACACATTAATTTAAAATATTTATATTATAGATATTTTTATAATATTGTAAAAGGTCCTACAAATTTTAAATTAGATGTTTTTGCATTAAATCTAAAAATTTTAAAATCTAATTTATTAAAGCTTTTTGCATATATTCTAGCTGCAGATATATCCATTTTATAACTTTCACATTCGTTTTTTACAAAACTAATTATTTCTTTTTCATACTTTTCTTCTAATCTTATTTTTAAAATATTAGAACTAAAAATTAAAATAATTATAGCTAAAAATACTATAATAGCTATTAGTTCAAACAAAGGTTTAGAGAAAATAAATATTAATAATTTTGAAGAAGTTGCTTGTATAATAGATTGTTTGTCCAAAAAATAAATTACAAAAGATAATATAAAAGTTAAAAAATACACTATATATAAAAATAAAGGTATTCACTTTAAAATTAATTGAATTTTTTTTATTTCTTTATCTCTTTGATATAATTTAGCATTAAATCAAATACTTGCTAAAATATAATCCAATTCATAGCCAACACTTGGCATAATCCATTTTGGAATTGTAATTTGTTTTTTTCTTTTGCTTAACATTTGATTAATTCTATAATAACTTTCTGTTTCTCCATAACTTATATTTAATTCTTCAATCTTTAAATATACTTTAAATTTTGCAATTAATGCATCAATTTTGCTACTTGAAATATTGTTATCTGCAGAGTTAATTTCATGAATAACAATTCTATTCAAACTAAATGTATTAAATATTCTTATTGTTATTAACGTTATTAATGAAAGCCCTAAAGCTATTAGTAATACTTTAGTTAGCGAGTCCATAAATTCACCTTCTCTTTAATATATTATATATCTTTAAAAACTATCTTTTATATTTATCAAATAAAAATTTAATTTCAGGTTTTAAATCATTTACTTTTTTTACATCATAAACTGAATTAAAATTTCTTACAATTCCATGTGAAGACATAAATGCATTTACATAAAATTTACCATTTTTATAATCAACTGGTTTTAAACTTCCCCCAGCTGTTAAACCTGCAGCAAAAAATCTAGTTCTGTGATCTGCTACTAAATCTAAGTCATCCAAAATTGATTCAAAATCTAAATTATGTTTTTCAAGTCAAGCTTTTTCTTTTTCCATTCTTGCTTTACTTTCGTTTTCATTTGGTCAAATTTCTTCATATTTTACAAGTTTTGATTGCATTTTGCATCCTGCAGAAATTGCAAGTGCAGCCATTAAAGAACCTTCTGGTGCTCCTCCAATTCCATAAACAAAATCAGCATCTCCATTTACTACATCAATTGCAGCTAGAACATCTCCATCTTGAATAAGTCTTATTATTATTCCCAAATCATTCATTTTTTTAATAATTTTTTTATGACGAGGTTTGTCTAAAATAATACATTTCAAATCTTTTCTATCAGCTTTTTTTTGCATATTTTGAATTGACTGTACTAGTCCTTTATTTAAATCAATTTCATTAATAAATTCAGTACTAACAAATAATTTTTCCATATACATTTCTGGTAATTGTAACATAGTATTTTCTCTTGAAAATGCAATGGTTGCAATACTTCCTGCAAAATTATATGCAGCTGGATGAGTTCCTTCTACTGGATCAACACTAACATCATAAGTCATAACACTAGGATCATCAAAATCTCCAAGTAATTGTCCAACAAACAACATTGGAGCTTGATCTAATTCGCCTTCTCCATTAACTACTTTTAATCTAAAACCTTTTTCATTTTTTAGCATAACTTCAAATGCCTCAACAGCAGCTTTATCAACTAAATTCTTATCTTTTTTGCCAATATATTTATATGAAGCTATAGCAGCCACTTCAACAGTTCTTAACAAGACTATATCTCTGTTCATTTTAATACCTCTTATTTAATAATTATAGCAAAATAATTGAATTGCTTAATTATAGTTAATATAAGATTATTCTTCTTGCTATTGTTTATTTTTATATTACTTCTATAATCTTATATGTAAAAGGAGAAAAAAATTATGTCAAAAATAAAAGCACAAGATAATTTCTTTGATCATATCAACAAAGAATGAATTGATAATACAGAACTACCAAGTGGTTATCCATCATGAGGAAGTTTTGAAATGTTACATAAAAAATCAATAGATGATATTAAAGAAATGATATTAGAATTTAAAAAAAATGAAAAAAATTTAAACTCAGATCAGGAAAAAATTATTAATATTTTCAAAAACTATTTAAACCAAGAAATGAGAAATAAACAAGGAATTGAGCAAATTAAAGATATTATTGTTAAAATTGATTCATTAAATAAAAAAGAAGACTTTACTAATTTCTTAATAAAGTGTTTTAAAGAATTTAATATATCATTTTTTCATTCTAAATCAGTAGATTCTGATTTTAAAAATAGTAATATTAGAGCTCTAATGATAGGTTCAATGGGTTTGGGAATGACAGATAGAGATTTTTATGATAAAACTCACCCAAGACATAAAGAAATTAAAACTAGATACAAAACTTACTTAGAAAATATGACAAAAATTTCAAAATTAAAATTTAATACAAAAAATATTTTTGATTTAATTTATAACTTTGAAAAAGAAATATCACAAAGTATGTTGAAACAAGAAGAACTTAGAAGTCCTGAAAATATTTATAATGTAGTTACATTAAAAGAATTAAATAATCATTGTCCATTTATTAATTGAGAAGAATATTTAACTAAAATAGGATATGCAAAAGCTTCAATTTTTATATTATTTGAACCTAAATTTATGAAAAAACTAAATGAAATGTTAAACAATATAAGTTTAGAAGATTTAAAAGATTTTCTAAAAATAAAAACCCTAATAGCTTCATCTTCAATATTAAGTTTAGACTTGTATGAAGAAAACTTTAAATATTCAAGTGTATTTAGTGGTGTAAAAGAAATGAAACCAGAAATAGATAGAGCTGTAGAGTTTACAAATTCTACTCTTGGAGAATTATTAGGAAAAGAATATGTAAAAAAACACTTTTCAAAAGAAGCAAAAGAAGATGTTTTAAAAATAGTAAAAGATTTAATTAAAGTTTATTCAAAAAGAATTAATAATTTAGAATGAATGGGTCAAACAACAAAAGAAAAAGCAATTGAAAAGTTAAACTCATTTACAATTAAAATTGGTTATCCAGATAAATTTGAAGATTATTCAGCAATTGAAATAAAAAACTATGAACAAGGTGGTAGTTTATATGAAAATATAAAAAATCTTTCAAAATATTTTATTGAAAAAGATTTAAAAGAAATTAATTTACCAGTAGATAAAGCAAAATGACATATGAATCCACAAACAGTTAATGCATATTATAAACCTAGTTCAAATGAAATTTGTTTCCCTGCAGGAATTTTACAAAAACCATTTTACGATATTAAAGAACCAAAAGCTAAAAATCTTGGGGGAATTGGAGCAGTAATTGGTCATGAAGTAAGTCATGGATTTGATGATGAAGGAAGTAAGTTTGATAAAAATGGTAACTTTGAGAATTGATGAACAGAAGAAGATTATAAACAATATAGTTTAAGAACAGAAAAATTAGTTGATCAATATAATAAATATGAAATTAATGGAACTAATATAAATGGTAAACTAACATTAGGAGAAAATATTGGTGACTTGAGTGGAGTTGCAGCTGCATTAGATATTTGCAAAGAACAATGTAAAGAAGATATTAAATTATTTTTTGAAAATTATGCAAAAATTTGAATGAGAAAATCTACAGATGAATTAAAAAATACTAGATTATTAATTGATCCACACTCTCCAGAAGAATTTAGATGTAATGGAGTATTAATAAATATTGATGATTTCCACGAAATTTATAAAACTCAACCTAGTGATGGAATGTATTTAGAAAAAGAAAAAATAATTAAAATTTGATAATTTAGTAAACATAACAATTTTATTAAAAAAGTATAGAGGATTTATTCTCTATACTTTTTTAATATTATATTTTTTATTTATTATTATTTTCTTTTTTATTTAGAATTAATAAATCCATGTTTCATTCCAGCTTGAGCTAATAAATTTAAATATTTATCAAGTTAATTTCAATCATCTTTTTTTATTTCTAAGCCATTTTTAATTTCATCAAAAGTAATTAATTCTTTTTTTCAATTTTTTGTATCAAAACTACCTTTATATCTTCATGGAATAAAATTTAAAGATTTTCTTCTAATTGTTCAGGGATTATGAAAATCTCTTTTATCATTTCAATTACTATTTCAATAATCATCCATTCTTAATTGAAATGAATCCATGCCAAGTTTAGATAATGAATCATATTCATTTTTTCAATATAAGTCTCAATTAAAATCTATATATTCATTAAAATCATATTCATCTTTAATAAAATCTGGACGTCCATAATTTTTTTTACTATCTTTATTTACAAAGACACTATTATAATAAAATGATGTTCATTCTGGAAAATAAAATAAATTATAATCTGATTGTTTATAATTATCATAATTAATACTAAATATATTTAAATTTATTGAATTTTTTTCAATTAAAGTTTTTCCATCTTTTTTACCAGCTATTTTAAATTTTAGTTCTTTAACTTGACTTTGTTTTATTAAAGTTGAATAAACAGAAACATTAATTATATAAACTGTATTTTTATAAACTTTATCTATTTCTTTATTATCTGTAACTTTTTCAGGAACTAGCAAAGTTTGTTTAATTCCAAATGGATTTGCCATTCCATTTGTAAGTTTATAATCGCTTGAATATACAAATTCATTAAAACCATATTCAATTTTTAAACTATCATCTAGTTTATCTTCATTTTCTAATTCTACACTTAAAGAGTCAAATTCTTCATTCATTAAAACTACTATTTGTGCCATATTAAAATCATTTTCTCAAATATCTATTATTTGATTATTTTCTAAATAATTATATTTTTCAACATCTCCATAAAATTTTGCATTTTCTAAAGAATTACTTTCCTCTTTTGGAACATACAATGCAAAATTTTCATAGGCATCTGCAGAAAATGCATGTATTTTTCTTTTACCTTTATAATATTCTTTCATTTTATCTGTTAATTTAAAATCTAAATATACATTTCTTTCTAAATTCGATTTATTAAAATAAATAAATAAAGAGAAACTTATTAAAATAGATTGAACTAATATGATTATTAATAAAAATATTTTTTTAATTATTTTTAAATTTACCTTTATAATTCAACATTATGATAAATATCTTGAACATCTTCAAGTTCATTTAATTTATCTATTAATTTATCGAATTTTATCTTTTCTTCAGAATTTATTATTGTAATCATTTCATCAGCTAACATTGTTGTTTCAGCTATTTTATAATCTTTAATTCCTACATTTTCTAATGCTATTTTAATTGCATTAAAAGATTGAAATGAAGCATAAACAACTGTTAATTCTTCTTCTTCAAGAACATCATTTACTTCACAATCTGTTTCCATTAAAAGTTCCAATATTTCTTCAATACTTTTATTTTCAAATGCAAATATACTTGTTGCTTGAAATGAATGAGAAACTGCACCACTATTTGCAATTTTTCCTCCATTTTTATTAAATGCATCTCTAACTTCTGCAATTGCTCTATTAACATTATTTGTAAGTGAATCAACTATTATCATTGAATTTCCAGGACCATATCCTTCATATCTATTTGAAGTATAATTGTCTGCATCTCCACCTTCTGCTTTTTTTATTGCTCTTTGAATAACATCAGCTGGAACTTGTTTTGATTTTGCTTTATCAATTGCACTTCTAAGTGCTAAATTTGCCTCTGGATCTTTGCTTCCAGCTTTTGCTGCCATATATATTTCTTTAGAAGATCTTCCATAAATTGCTGATTTCATTGCAGCAGTTTTTTCCATACTTGCTTTTCTAACTTCATGTGCTCTTCCCATAATTAGTTCTCCTATTTTAATGACTTTTTATATTATACTTTTTCTTTATAAAAAAATAAAAACCTAAAAATTATTATTCTAAAAATTAGAAATTTTTTGACTTATACTTAGAATCTCTTTCAAAACTATTTTAAATTATTAATGATAAAAAATAAATGACTTATTTACAAAATAAGTGGGATTTATAATAATTTAATACTAAAAAACTAGATTAAAACTTTATATTCATACTTTAATTTATTATTTTAGTTTTATAGTAATTCATTTTACTTTTTCAAAGTAGAATCTTTTTCATAAATTTTATTCATTATGACTTTCATTTTTTCTTCTAAAACATCAGTTTCTGCATCTACTACTAAAAAATCAAACAGATGTTTTCTTTTTTCAAAAAAATTATCATAATTTTTATTTAAAACATCTCAATATTCTCTTGAAGTATCAAGTTCTTGGTATCTTCCTCTTTCACTAATTCTTTGAATTGCCTTATCTGTTGAAACTTTTAAATAAATTACTAAATCAAATTTTGCTCTATCAGATAAATTTGGAATAACAACATTTTCATAAAAATCAGTATATGTTTTATAGTCAATATCATTCATTGTTTTTGTTTCATAATTGGTTGCAACAAAAATTGGATCTTCTAATATTGTTCTATCAAAAATAACATTTTCCAATGTTTTAGCTTCAATTAATTGTTTACTTCTTGCTGTTAACATATATATTTGCATTTTAAATACATTTGATTTTCTATCTTTATAGTAATCATCAAAGTATGGATTATTGTCAATTGGTTCTGGAAATACTTTATATCCTAATTTTTTTGATATTTCCTCACTTATAGTAGATTTACCAGCACCTACTGTACCAAAAATAGCTATTCTCATATTTTTACTTATCTCCTTTAACTTTTAATGAATTATAAATTCCATAAAATTGCTTAATTTCATGAGATTTTAATTCCCTAAATTTGCCAATTGGCAATTCATCTATTGTTAAAAACTCTATTTGAGTTCTTTTTAACTTTTTCAAAAAAATATCTGCTGCTATTAGCATTTTCTTAACATGATTCTTTCTACCTTCAGCAATTGTTAATTCTATGACAGATTCATCATATTCTTCATCATATTTTAAAAGCTTTGCTTGAATTGCCTTTGTCTTATAATTATCATCTATAATAACACCATCAATAAGATGTTTAATTTGATATTTATGTACTTTACCCTTGCACAAAGCTTGATATGTTTTTCTAAACTCATATTTTGGGTGCATTACAAAATTTGCAAACTCACCATCATTTGTCATAATAAGTGCTCCAGAAACATCATAGTCTAATCTTCCAACAGGATAAACTCTTAATTTTGAATCCTTAAAGAACTCTGCTACAGTTTTTCGATCTTTTGGATCATACATAGTTGTTAGAACTAATCTAGGTTTATTAAATAAATAATAAACCTTCTCTTTTACTTCTTCTAAACTTTTATTATTAATATCAATTTTAATATTTGTATCAAATTTTGAACCAAGTTCTTTTATAATTTTGCCATTAACTTTAACTTTGCCTTGAACAATAAGTTCTTCTGCTCTTCTTCTTGAACAATATCCTCTAGTGGCAATAATTTTTTGCAATCTTTCTTCCATTATTAACCTCTAGTAAAAATTTCTTTTACTTCTTCTATTGTTTCTTTTAGTTTAGGTAATTCATCTAAACTATTTAAATTAAAATACTTTAAAAAGTCTTGTGTAACTTTATATAGCATTGGTTTTCCAACCTCATCAGATTTACCTGCTTCTTTAATTAAATTTCTTAATTTTAACTTATAGAAAATTGTTTCACAATTTACTCCTCTAATTTCTTCAACATGAGCTTTTGAAATTGGTCCTCTATAAGCAATTATAGATAATGTTTCAATGCTTGCAGTAGACAACTTTGATTCAGTTTTAATATTTGAAAGCTTTGCATAAAAATCAGCATTTTCTTTTTTTGTAATCATTCTATATCTATTTTTAGCAAATTTTTGAATATTTAATCCAGATGATTCATCTTTACTATATTTTTTAATTAGTTGATCAATTAAATCACTAATTTCATTTTCATTAATATCTCCTAAAATAAATTGAAGATCTTCAATTGAAGTTCCTTCATCTCCATTAACAAATAATAGGCCTTCAATAATTGAAATTCTTTTTTTATTATCCATAATTTACCTCCACTTTATTAATCTAAATATTTTACAATTACTTCTTCTTGATTTTGAGATAGTGTAATAAATTTTTTAGCAGCTAAATCTAATACTGCTAAAAATGTTGCTACCATCATTTTTATTGAGAATTCCTTTATTTCAATAAGTTTTCCTAGTTCAATTTCTTTCAAATTACTATTTTTAAAAAAAATTATAATATCTTCTGACACTTCTTCTGGTGATATTTCTACAGAAGTAATTGTATTAACTTCCATTTTTTTAAATTTATTTTTTTCAATAGCTCTTAAAAAGATATTTGAAAATTTTTCAATATCAATATTATTTTCTGCTAATGGTAATTTATCATCATCAATTTTTGAAATTTTTATAATACTTTTTGATTTACTAAAAGTTTTTAAAAATTCTTCTTGTTTAGTTTTAAAAAAATCTGTAACTTCTTTAATTTTATGATATTCCATTAATCTTCTAATTAATTCATCTCGTTCTTGTTCTTCATAACTTGAATCAATTTCAACTTCTTCTTTTGATATTAATAATTTTGACTTTAATTCTATTAAATAAGCAGCCATAACTAAATATTCACTTGCTATTTCAATATTTAATTCTTCATATTTTTTAATATAAGAAATATATTGTGAAGATAGTTCAAAAAGATTAATATCCATTATATCCATTTGTTTATCTTTAATTAAATGAAGTAATAAGTCTAAAGGCCCATTAAAATTATTTAATTCTATTTTATTTCATTTATCCATTTATGTACCCTTTCCTTTTAAACCTATTTTTGTTGCTTTAAATTATCTAAAGTTTTTCTAACATCTGCTTCAGATTGAATGTATTTATTTAGTGCTAAAATTATTCTACCAATAATTATAAATAATAACTGTAAAGAAAAACAAATATTGTATCTATAAGATGGGTCTACAAAATAATGTTCTATAGAATTTCGCAATCTTCTAATATAATGTCAAGCTTTTGAATAAGTTATTTGATCAAGTATATCACTTAATTTTTGAAAATCACTTATATTATTTGTTAAAAAGGAAATATCTTTTAAAAAGTCATTTGAAAATTTTAATGCTTCTATAAAATTATTCTCTTTCTTACAATATTTATCATTTAAATGTCTTGCAATATAAGTAAGCTTATCAAATATTGTATAAAGATATTTAAAACTTTCATTTTGTTGATGAAATTCTACTGAATTTACTCCATATAAAGTTTCATAATTTTTTAAAGATTTTAACTCATAAGTTTTTTCTAAAAAATACTTGAAAATACTTTTAATTTCTACAAATATTGACTGTTCAAAAAAACTATCTTCTACAAATATTACTTTTTCTATAGCTTTTTTAGTAATTGATAAATAATTATGAATATCTTCAACATTTAAATCTATCCCACTTAAAAACTTAAAATTAATATCTAAATATCTACTACTTTTTTCACAATATTCCACTAATTTTTCAACAATAGCATTATTTCTAAAAAAAGTATCATCTACATATTCTTGAATAATATCAATATATTCATTAAATTCTTTTAATGAACTATATTGTTTAGAGGCAAGTATTTTATTTATTTGAACTATATCTTTTAATGTAGTTTTTTTTGACACTTTTTCACCTCTCACTATATTAATTATACATAAAAATAATTTATACTCTTATTTTGATATCTAAAATACATATAAAGAAACAAGTGTATAATATCTTATGAGAAACAATTTGATGGTGAATAAATATGGTAAATAGAGTAAATACTAGAAAAGTAAAAGTTGGCAATATTGAAATTGGTGGTAATAATGAAGTTATTATTCAATCAATGACAACTTCAAAAACCCATGATATAAAAGAAACATTAAAACAGATAAATTCTCTTTATAAAGAAGGTTGCCAAATAGTTAGAGTTGCTGTTTTAGGAATTGATGATGCAAATTCTTTAAAAGAAATAGTTGATAACTCTCCTGTTCCAATCGTAGCAGATATCCATTTTAACTATAAATTTGCTTTAATAGCAGCTGATGCAGGTTGTGCAAAAATAAGAATTAATCCAGGAAATATTGGAATTGAAGAAAATACAATTGCAGTTGTTGAAAAATGTAAGGAGAAAAACATTCCTATCAGAATTGGAGTTAACTCTGGAAGCTTACCAAAAAATATGGTTGCTAAATATGGTTGAACAGCAAAAGCAATGGTTGAATCTCTTAGAGAACATATTGAAATTTTAGAAAAATATGATTTTAGAAATATAATTTACTCTTTAAAAGCAACAGATCCTTTAATGGCAATTAAAGCCTATGAAATGGCAAGTGAAAATTGAAAATATCCTGCGCATTTAGGAATAACAGAAGCAGGAAGTTTACTAAATGGAGCAATAAAATCTAGTTTTGGGTTAGGATATCTTTTGCAAAAAGGTATTGGAAGTACAATTAGAATAAGTTTAAGTGAAGATCCAATTGAAGAAATAAAAGTTGCAAAAAGACTACTTAATTCATTAGGGCTTTTTCACCATATGGTTGAGGTTATAGCTTGTCCAACTTGTGGAAGGTTAGAATTTTCTTTAAGAGAAGTTGTTAAAGAAGTTGAAGATTTTGTTGAAAAACTTCAGTTTCCATTAAAAGTTGCAATCCTTGGTTGTGTAGTTAATGGACCTGGTGAAGCTAGTCAAGCAGATATTGGAATTGCTGGGGGAAACAAAGGTGGAATAATTTTTAAAAAGGGAAAAATATATAAAACTGTTCAACAAGATGAATTAGTTCCAGAATTAAAAAAATTAATTTTAGAATATTATGATGAATGAAAAAAGATGCAATAGCATCTTTTTTTAAAAATGAATTTCTAATAAAAATTCCTTACTTTCATTAGATTCCAAAGAAATAATTTCTGGTTTATCTTTTATTTCATTAGATTTTTTATCAACCATATCTGGAATACCATTTCAATATTCAACACAGATAAATTCACTTTCGTTATTTTGTTTTCATAAAACTAAGTTCTTAAAGTTATTAACTTTAAGAGTAAATTCTAAATTACCATTATTTAAATATATATCTTTCCCACTAAATTTATCTGTTAAATAAGAAATATTATTAGAGAAATCAATATTTTCATTATTAATTTCTCTAATTAAGATATCTTTTTCAAGATTTTCTACTAAACCTGATTTAAATTTATTTGTAAATAATTGTTCTTGCAGTAACTTCAAATTTGAATTCTGATTAAAAATAAATCCTGGATGATGTCCTATAGAAAAATACATTTTTTCATTTTCTAAATTTTTAACAATTATATTTAAAGAAAAAATTTTTTCTTTTAAAATCATTTCTATTATTATAGAAAATTTAAAAGGATATATAGCATAAAAATTATTATTTGAAATATATTCAATTTTAACTTTACTATCACTTTTTTTAATTATTTTTCAATTATTTATTTCATTAAAAAAACCATGTCTTTTTAATCCTATTTCTTTTCCTTTGTGCTCTAAAATACCATTAATTGTCCCACAATTTGGAAAAAGAATTGGTCAAGTTTTATTTCAACTTCCATTAGCTTGATATAAAATTTCTACACCCGAATTCTTTATACTTTTAATTTCAAAAGGATTTAAATTAAATAATACTTCAAGATTATTATTAAAAATTTTATTCATTGCTTTCTTTTATTCCTTCCTCAATAAATTTAATATCTAATTTTGTTTTAGTTTTTGCTATTACCCTTTTTTTAATTAAGATTTTTAAATTTTGTGTTGCAATTTTATAGTTACTATAATCTGCAAATATTTTTTTATTCATAAAATAAAATATTAAAATTACTATAAGAATAATAACACAAGAAATTGACATAATTATTGTTGAAATATCATCAAAACCTTTTAATGCATTTTTTAAATCGAAATCTTTATTTAAAAGTTCTTCTAAATTTGAAAAATTTTTAAATATTCCAATTTTTAAATCAGATAATGTGCTTTGAATAGAATCAATAATAAAATAACTTGCAAACATAGCACTTCCATAAAATCCTGTTACTGGATTTATTTTTGCTCTATAATTTCAAAATAAACAAGCTGAAAATAAAGAATATATAATTTGATTAAAACAAATTCCTGCAATAATATTTAAAACTATAAAAATAAAAGGATTTTGAACAAAAGCCATAGCAGTATAAGTAGCAAATAATACGAACATATTTAAAAATATTAAATATTTTTGTTCAAAAAATTTTCTTAAAAGTTTATAGCTTATAACTGAAGCTATTATTGTTGGAATTAAATAAGCAAAATCATTAATTCTGAGCCATATTCTTATTACTTCATTATTGAAATTTAAATCTTTTAAATTTAATGCTATATATAATTTTATGAATAAAGAATTATTTATTGCACTTGTTATTGTTAAAAGAAAAGCTAATAAGTAAATAATTAAAAATAAGCCGTTATTTTTTTTAGGAAGATTTTCTAATATTTCTTGATCAAAAGTTTGAACCATATTTTTATTTTCTTTTGTTAAAAAACTTAAAACTAAACCTGAGCAAATCATTAAAGTCAATATAATAAATAATAAAATATTTGAAATTTTTGAACTATTTCCAATAACTATATTTAAATTACTTAAATATATACCAAAAGTTGTTGAAAAAGTTATAAAAACAAATGTTATTCAAATAGAGGGTAAAATATATATTCTATAAAAATTTTGTTCATTTAAAAATAAATAAAATAAAGTTGAGCTTGCTAAACAAAAAGAAAATAAAAGAGATACTATTATTAAAGCTCATAGTGGTAAATTAAACAAACATATTAAAAATAGTAAAACAACCATAATTAGACTACTTATTTGTATTCATATTTTTCTATTTTTTAATATACCAGTTGAAAATGTTGCAAGAGGTTTTAATATAATTAAAAAAAGTGAAGTTGTAAAAACACTTGCAACTATAAAGCTTACTGAGTTTAAAGAGTTAATTTGACTTTTTATTTGATTTCCAATAAAACCTGCTGCAATTCAGAATAAAATTATTTGAGCTATTCATAAAAATGCTCCCCTTTGTAGTTTTTCTTTCATACACAAAAAGATCATAGAAGTAATACATACTATGAATAGTAAAGGAAATAAAATTTTTAAATCTCAATCTTGCATTTTGCACCTCAATATATATTTTATTACAAATAAAAATTAAAAAGTCACTTAAATAACTTTTTAATGGGAAACTTTTTGATTTTCTTCTTTATTATTTGATATTGATTGATTTGAATAATGTTTATTAGTTTTTTTGATATCTTTTTTAATTTTTTTAATTTCATTATGAACTTTAAGTAAATAAATACTTGATTCATTGTTATATTCTTGAATAGAGTCTATAATTTCAATATTATTTTTTAATTGGAAATTATAAAATGCAATTTTCTTATATTGTTTATCATTTATTGAAATTAAATAAAATACTAAATAAATACTAAATATAGTTAACATTAAAATTGATAGTGAGATTATAGTTATATTAATTACTATTGATAAATCAAATGAAAATAAAACTTTTAAATCAATAATTTTATTTTTAACTAATTCTAAAGCTGCTTTTACAAAAATTCCAATAATTGGAGTAATTAAAGCTAATACTAAAAATAAAATTAATAATCTACTCATTAATTTAAATTTTTTATAAATTTTAGAGTTTTTTAGTGAATTTTGATCAAATTTATTGTTAATTCCAAATATTGTATTTGTGTTTTCATTATTATTTTTAAATTGACTATTAAAATCATCATGTATTTTTTTTTGCTTATTAAAATTTTCAAAGAATTTTTTTGTATTTAAAGGTCCTGTTTCAAGAGTATCAAAGTGATCTTCTTTTAAAGAAGAATTAGATATATTTTTTTCTAATTTATTTATAGTGACTTCTTTTTCAAAATTCGGAAATAATTCTTGTTTTTCATATTGATTTTTATCTTGTTTTAATAAATTAATATTTTCATTGATTATTTCTTTTTCCGAATTATTTGATTTTATTTCATTAAAAGACTCTAATTTAACTTCTTTATTTATTTTAATATTTTCAAATTTATTATTATTATTATTTACTTTTTCAATAACTTGATCTTCAGAATTTTTATTTTTTATTTGTTTATGTAATTGTTCTTGTTTTTTTTGTTCATTAAATACTCTTCTTGGAATTATTTCAGATGTTTCAGTTGTAAATTCGCCAACTATCTTTAAATTGCTAAAAGTATCATTAACGGGTGAAAGTTTTTCAAAACTTGCTACTCTTCTTGGTGTTAAATGTATGTTAATTTCTGGTGTTTGAAAATTTTCAACTAAACCAACACTAGAAGTGTTTTGTGCTTTTTCTAAAGAATCCAAATTATTTTGAATTTCCAAATTATCATTTTCTTCTTCAAAAATAACATCATCTAAAATAAATGCATTTTCTCCTGATAAATCAAAAATACTAAGATCTTCACTATCTGTCTCTGACATTATTTCTGGAAATAATGATTCAATATAACTAGTATCAGTTAATTCATTTTCAAAATTAACTTCTGGTTTTTTTTGACTTCCCTTTAATTCAATATGATTAACTTTTTGTGAATTAACAGTTAAAATTTCTTGATTTATTAAATTTTTAAGTTTCAAAAATTTAATAAATCCATAAGTAACTTGTTTTTCAATTATTTCAATTATTACATAATTTTGTTGATTATATGAAACAACCATACCCATATTAAAACCCATAATAAACACCTCTTCTAATAATTAGTATATATATAAATAAATCTTTTACAACTTGCCCCAAAAATAAGGTTATAATAAAAAAAGAAAAAATTAAATATTTCACTTATAGTAAAATATTTAATTTTTAAATATACATCTAATTAATAATTCATTCTTTTCTTGGAACTTTTACTTTATCTGTTCAATCTCCAGAGAATGCTCTTGCAAAATCATATTCTTCTAAATAAGCTAATCCATGAGTAACAAGGGATTTATTAACATGTCTATTATTCTGTCTTCCTCTATCATCATTCATTGATCACATTCCTATATATGCTAAATTTCTTACTTGAGCATAATTATATAATTCCTTTGCATCTTCAAGAGTAAATACACCTTGAACAGTATCGTTAACACCGATCATTGGAGTTGCTCCAATTAATGAATATAATTTATTAGCTTTTACTCCTATAGTACCTCAATTTTCTTCTAAAGAAGTAGCTAAATTATTTCTTGTATTTTCAATTGCTTGCTTTGCTAAATCAAAGTTTGTTTCTCCTTTTGCTTTTGCACTAACATAAATTGGATCAAAATAATCCATTAACATTAAGTTAACAATTGGAACTTGATTTTGAGATAAACCAGCTGCTTTAAATTCTTTATTGATAATGTTCATTACATTATATCCAACATTTGTTAAACCTGTTGGAAGTACAGGAAGAGTTAATGAAAAGTCTCATGAAGAATCTTTTTTCTTCATATTTGCCATTGTTTTTCCAAGTACTTTTAATTCATCTTCTTGATATTGTGCTTGACCTTCTATATCAAAATCTATTGATTTTGGCATTTTTTGTTCTTTTTTAGAATATTTTGTTGCAATTTTTGCTAAATTTTCTTGATATTTAACTAATGCAGCTTCTAAATAACTAGTAGCCTGATTAATTTCATTTGGAGTTGCAGTTGCAGTTGAACTTCTTTGTGATCCTGTCATTCTTAAAGCAACATCTCATGGATTTTTTTCTAAATATCCAACAGTAGTTGCTCCTCCATAAGCTACTTTAATATTTTCAAAATTATTTGATTCTATCATCGGTTTTAACATTTTTTCATATAATTGATATTGTTCTCAATATTCATAGTTAGCATCTTTGTTAGGAATACCTTCAATTGATAAATCTATTTCTTTATTATCACTGCTATTTACTTGTTGTACAAATGATAATGTTAAATTATTAAAACCTGAAACTCCTTTTCTAATTCCTTCAATATTATTTCCTTCATACAATCCTGAATCTAAATAAGGTGAGAAATATGTAGAACCATTTGCTTTTAATTTATTTGTAATATTTGTTTTACGATTTGGATTTGCTTGAACTCAACTTTTATATAAGCTTGCTCCTGGACCAGTTGGATGAGTTGGAGGAAATATATTTCCTCCTCCTTTGCCTGAACCTGATGAACCTCCTCCTGGATTTTCAGGATCTACTCCTGGATTTTCTTATCTTCCACTATCATTTGATTCTGGTATTAAAGTTTTATTTGCTAAAATATCATCTTTATAATCTATACCACCATTTATTTTAATTTCTTCTTTTGTTTTAGCTTCTCTTTCTAATTCAGAACTTATTTTGGCTTTTCCACTTAAAAGATCTGAGAATGAATTAGCTTTATAACCTGCACCACTTCTAATATTTTGGTCTAACTCATTTTTATCTGCTAATCCATAAATCTGTTCACCTTGTTTTGATTTTTTATTAGGTTCAAATAAAGATGGAATATCTCTTGAAATATAAAACATTGATATTTGACCTAATTTTTCTTTTTCTGCAAATTCTCTTAAATCTGCAGCATCTTTTGTTGTAAAACTATAAACTGATTCTTCAGCTCTTCTTCCAATTCATGGTGTTACTGACATTCTTCTACTTATTTATTCTGATGTATAAGAAACCGAATCATTTCCATGAATATTTTTATACATTTGTCCTCAATTAGTTCTAGTTGATTTAATTGCTTCTTCAATTAATTTTAATTCTCAATCAGTTTCATATTTAGATCCATTTTCAGGACTATTAGTTAAATATGTAATTAAATTTAATCTAAAATTCATACCTAAATATTCTATAAAATTTCATAAAGGATATCCTTCATCTCCAACTTCTTTCATTGATGTTCATTCTGGTTTAATTCCAACACCATCTTTAGTTGAAACAACTAATGATAATGTAATATCATATCCTGATTCTGATTCCATTAAAATTTTTAAAGCACTTGCCAATAATCTTTGAGAATCTCCATATTGACCTTTTTTAGCTAAATATGGTGCTGAAAAATATAAATCAAATTTATTTGTTTTATATCTATCACCAACAGTTTTAATAGTAGTTGCTAATTCTTCTGGTGTTTTATTATTAATATATGCAGTATGTCATAATGAATTTGCAAATGGTCCAAAAGATATTGTAATATTTTTTGTTTTTTTCCTGTTTCTAAAATACCTTTTTTACTTCCTTGTGAAGGAGCAGCATTTCACATAGGAAATAACTCTCCAGTATCTGAAGCATTTTGCATGAATCCTAATTTAATACCATTTCCTTCTTGATTTCCATCATTAAAGTACTTAGTAACATATTCACCTACATCATTATAAACAGCATTGTTTTTACCTTCCAATCATTTTTCTGCTTTAGCTCTATTAGCTCCTCCTACACCTTTATCTTTCATTAAATATTCTGCAGTATCTTCAACTATACCCATATCTGTATAAGGATTAAATTTTAAATGATCTTTAGTTTGAAGATATTTTTCCTTAATTAATTTATTTTTATAACCTAATGTTTTTTCAATATTAGATAAATTAGCTAAATAATTTGATTTACTTGATTTTGAATAATCAGTATACAAAACATCTTGTAATTTTTGTAATTTTACAGAAGTAGATTTTAATTTTGTAAGTTCTTCTGAAATTTGACCATTTCCCTTTCACTTATTTCCAGTTTGTAATTCAAAATCTCCAAATTTATTATCTGAACCAGTACTTGAAAAACAACTAGCAACAGAAGTTATAGGTAACGATGTTAAAGTTAATGCTCCTAAAATGCTTAATAATTTTTTCATATATAATTCCTCTAAATTATTTTCTATTTTTTAATTATATTTAAAAAAAAAAAAAAAATCAAATAGCTTTATTTGACGGTTGTGGGAAATATTAAGGGGGTGATGGCCATATTAATTAATTTGAATTAATCAAATTTAAACCATATTCAAGTAAATATTTAAAAACTGCAAATTTCGAGTTTTTTATTTCACAAAAATATTAACATAAATAATTTAAAAAAACTAAATAAATTTCTTTTTTTACCGAAAAACGAAGTTTTTGGTAACAGGATAAGGAATACTATCACTTTTTTTGGAAAACCCTTTATTAAAGGGTTTTTTACCAAAAAAAATGCTAGCATTCGCAATTTTTGTGCTAGCATAAATACTAGCTCAAAAAGAACTTGGAGGCCAAGTTTGCAGTTTAATAGATTTTAAAAATTTAATGTATTAATTTTCTAATTAGTTCATTATATGAAGATTTTTTAGAATCCAAAATAGGAATTTTAGCTAATTTTAAATTTCGTTTTACAAAATTATTATGCCTATTTGGAATAAACATTTTTAAATTATCATATATTTGATCTTCTAAATTTTCTTTAAACTTAAAATAAATTATTTCTAAAATATCAATATTATTAATTTTTGTTGCTTTTAAATTAATAAGTAACTCAAATGTTTTTTTATTATAAATTTTAGCTCCATAACCTTTAATGGATTTCACTAGGTGACTTACTGCACTTTTAGCAAAACATCCAATATATCAATCTTTAAAATGATTTTCAATTCCTTTAATATTATTTGAAATATATTTAATAGTTTCCTTAATTCTTTCATTTTTTAAACCAATTGAATCAATATTTTCAGATAAAAAATTAATTAAAGATTTAATATTTTTAGATTTATATTTATCAATAGCTAATTCATATAATTTCATTAATTTACTTTTATTTTTACTTCTTTTATAAGGAAAACAAAAATATATTTTTTGAAATAAATGAAATTTATCTAAAACAAATTCCGCTCCTAAATTATTTGCAATTTCTGAAATCCAATTTGCCCCCTCTCCACAAATTACAAATTTTTTATTAGTTAAACTTCCATAATTTTTTTCTATTTCGTTTTTTAATCAATATGAATAATCATAAGTATTACATGACTTATCTTTTAAAAAAGTTTTTAAAAATACTTTTTTATTAATTAATTTATTTCTTTTACCTTCTTTTTGTTTTCCTTGATATGCAACAGCAACCCTAACTCTAAATCATCTTTTTTTATTTTTAAATCTAACTGTTGTTCAACAATCATCAATATCCACATAAACAGGTAAATCATTTTTAAATTCTTCATTAGATAAATATAAATTTTTAAAATCAAATTTAGCATTTCGTTTTAAAATATTTAATATTGTTCTTTTTGTAATATTTGATTTTTTAATTTTTTCTCAAACTATAATATGACTTTCACCATGATTAAATGATTCAATAATTTCTTTTTCTAAAGAAAATGATATTATTTGATATTTTTCTATTTCCATATATGGATCTGCTAAGAAACTACATTTACCATTGTACTTATTTATAAACTTTGTTCTTTTATAAGTAACTTCTCCAAATTTAGTAATTATAGTTCTTCTTATATTTCTTTCTTTTATAATTCATTTTTTAAATTTAAAATTTTTATATTTTTTGAACTTTTAAAGTTTTTTAATAAATACTCTTTTTGATATTTAGCAATTTTAGTTAAATATTTTGTTGTAACAAATAGTTTGTTTTTATTTTTTTTAAAAATAAAATTAGGCTCTGATAAATTTTGATTTATATTAAGTAAAATTGTTTCATATAAATCAAACGTATTATGATTAGGTATAAGCACTTCGTTATAAACTACAATATTTTCAATTAATTTATCTCTTTGTCAAGCTAACAAATAAATTTTATTTATAATATGTTTTTTCAAAAAATAGATTCTTTCTACATTACAATCTTTAATAATTTTTAAATTATTAATAAATGTACTAATTTGATGTTTTTCCATTTTTAATACTTCCTTTAATTTTTTTAATTTTAGAATTAAATTCACAAAACTTAATATGATATTTCTTTTTTATATACATATCAATATCTGATAAAACTTTTAAAATTAAATTGCTTGCTTGATCATTTGTTGCAAATTGTTGAACAACTCCGTCATTTATTAACTATTCACAAATTTCTTCTGATATTTTTAGTTCTGTTTCTTTTTCAATTTTTAAATTATAAATATTACTTCTAAATTCATTAATTAAAATATCACCATAAATATCTTCATTTGCTGAATCAATATAAATTACATCTGAAGTTTGAGAATATCCCATTCAACTAAAATCTTTTTCTAATAATCATTTTTTAAACATATCTGTTGATTTTTCAATAAGTATTCTAGTTTTATGATTATCAACACAACTTATTATTATTGCTTTATTAAATTCATTGTTAAAAGATTTAATTATTTTAAATAAAGAATTCTCTTTATTTAAAAATTTATTAATAGAATAACAATTTTTAAATCTACTTATACTATTTATTTTTTTAGCTAAACTTTCAGCTTTATAATTGTAAACATCATGAATTTGAAAAGGTTGTCGCATAACGTTTTTATATTCAACTTTATCTCCATCAATTAATACTAAATTATCATTATTTGATAAAAATTTTGCTAGTTTCCCAACAAGAAGACCGCCAGTGACTCCTACTCCAATTAAAAATATTATTTTATCCATTTTTTTCCCTGGGGAAAATTAAAAATCAATATATTCAAAATTTTTATTTTCAATTTCATTAGAGTATCTTTTATCATTGCCTTCAAATTCTATATTTAAATTAATTATTCCTTTTAATCTAGAAATTATTCTTGAACTAGATATATTATCAGATTTAGTACTATAGTTTTTTTCTAACTTATCTATATCATAATTTGAAGTAATTATTGTAATTAAAGTATTATCTTGTTCGCTCTTTTCAAATCTTTCATTTAATAAATTGTAAATATAAGGAAGTGTTGATTTATGAATAAATTCACTTCCTAAATCATCAATAATTAAAATTTGTTTTTGAGCTAAGCGACTAGGACTTGATGCATAGATTCCTTCATAACCATTTTCTCAAGCTTGTTGATGTGATTTAATTCACTTTGAGATATTAACTATTTAAGAATTAGATTTTGAATTTTCAACAAATTTATTAATAAAAGTGGTTTTACCAACTCCTGGTTTACCGTAGATATAAATTCCATTATTTTTAAAATTTTCTTTTTGTTTAACTTTTTCAAATAAAGAATTAAATTTTATATAATCTAAATCTTGATCAACATTGAATTTAGTTTTAATCATAAATTTTTTCTCCTATAAATTTTGTTACAAATTCTCTATACTCTTGAGAATTTTTATTATTTAACTCTTCAAAGAAATTAGCTAAAATTTCTCCTGAAATCAGATTTACTTGTTTTTCTCCTAAAGAGTAAATTATTTCTTGATAAAAATGAGTTTCTTTAGTTTTGTAATTAATAATATTGACTTCAATTCCAAAACGATTCTTATATTTACTAGATAAATAGTAATTTTTGTAAATTCAAATTAGTCCATTTTTATTTCAAGGACTTTGAATTGCAAATGCTGTTTTATTACTATTTCAACCCTTAAATCAATGGTTTAATAACCACACTTTTTTATTTTCACTCCCCATAGATGTCCTTTCTATTTTTTCCCTGGGGAAAATTTATTTATTATTGTTTATTTGGTTTTTAAATTTTTTATAATCAAACGATTATAATCAAAGATTATTAATTAATTTAAAGTTAATTTTTAAGTTTAAATTAATTAAGATTATTTTTAAATAATTTTTTATAAATAATTCTAGAATACAATCTAAGATTATAATCTCGATATTTATATTTATTTTTGTCATTTAGGTACTATAAAAAATAATTGCATTTATTTTGTTAAGCATTTAATAGCTTTAGCAACTTTTTTAAATTTTAGCTTTGTCATGACTTTTTTATTTTTATTTATATAGGTTTAGAGCACATATATGTGCAAAAATTTTATTAACTGCGAATTTGCAGATAGTTTAGATCACCTTTACTTTCTTAATCAAAATAAAAACTGCTTTTTATAGCAGTTTTTTAATATTTACTTAGGGTATTTCTTACCCCCTTACTTTTTCCCTCGCCCTATTTGACAAAGTTCCCCCATTTTAGGAGACACTTTTATATAATAATAGAAAGGAAAAAATATATGGCTAAAAAAGGACAAAAGTTTAGAAAATGAACTCAAGAAGAAAAAGAAAAAATTATTGAGTTAAGTTTGAATTGCTATTCTCTAAAAGAAATAGCATTAAAATTTAACTCAACTACTGGATCAATTGGAACAATAATTAAAAAATATAAAAATGCAAAGATAAGTGAAGCAAAACATCGCTTGCCTTATAAAATAGATTACAGCATATCTCAAAATGCAAATGATTTGTTTATAGGAGTTCTATTCGACTATAATAAAGAATTAATTAAGGAGAATAATATTTTAAAAAAGCAATGAGCCTCCAAGGGCGAAACCAAAAAGAAATAATTCAGGAATTATTAATAAATACGAAATATAATCGAACAATAATTTGCAAAATTTTAAATATCAATAGAACATCAACATATAAAGAAAATAAAACTTTAATGAATTTCCTCAATGATACAAGAATTATGAATTTAGTGATTTCAGAAATTGAAAAAAATAATTTTCTTAGTGCTTATAGTAGACTGAGTTGAAAAAAGTAGGCATTAAAATTTATGTAAAATATTTAAAAGGAAGAAAAAAATATGGCAAAACTTGGTCAAAAATTTAGTAAATATAGTGAAGAATTTAAAGTAGATGTAATACTTTTATGCAAATGAAAACGGTGTAACAAAAGCTTATAAAAAATATAAAGTGCCAATGGAAACAATCGGAACCTGACAATCAATCTATAGAACAGATAATAATTTATGCATTAATACAAAATCTAAATAAGATAAATCAGAATTAGAAAATTTGAAGGATAAATATGAATCCTTAAAAAAGTCTTTAAAATCATGAGAAACTACATGTCTAAAGAGGAAAAAATAAATTTTATTAAATCAAGAGATTATAAAACAACAATTAAGGAACTACTCGAGTTACTAAATTTAAAAAAATCCTATTGAGATAAATATAAAAATCATTGTTTCATAGATAAAAAAAATAAATTTGATTATATAAAATACGATATTTTAAAAGTATTTAATGATAATAGAAAGCAATTTGGATATAGGCAAGTTTCAAAAGAAATATCTCATAAATATTCAACATATATAATTCGAAAAGTAATGCGAGAAAATAAAATTATAGCTAGATTTGCTAAAAATCAATTAAAAAAAGCAAATAAAAGAAAACTACAAAATTCAAATGTAGAATATCCAGATCTTGTTCAAAGAAAATATAGTGCTGTCAAAGAAAAATACAAAATTTTATATACAGATATTACTTATTTAATTTGAAAAGGAAAGAAAGCTTATAAATCAACAATAATCGATGGATTCACAAAAGAAGTTATTTCATCAGATATTTCTTATAAAATGTCTGCAAAATTTGTAATTGCTACTTTAAAAAGAGCAATTAATGTTATTAAAAAAATAAAAGATCCGAGTGGAATAATTATTCACTCAGATCATGGAGTTCAATACACAAGCAAAACGTGAAAAACTGTTTGTGATTCGAACAATTTAATTATATCAATGGGAGCGAAAAAAACATGTGCAGATAACATTGTTATTGAAAGTTATCACTCTTTACTTAAAAAATGAACAATTCATAATAACAAATATGAATCACTTGAACATTATATAACTGATGTTATTGAATGAGATAAATGATATAACTCAAAAAAATCTCAAAATAGTTTTTTAAATATAGAATGAAAAAATAAAGATGTCTTTTATGGCACAATAACTATATAAATAAAAAAAATAGGCATAAATATGCCTACTCACTTCAACTCACTTTATAGTGCTAAAAGATGATCTTTATATTTTAAATTGAATTATATTGAACCTTTTAGGATAAATCACAAAAAATTAGAACATATATTTAAAAAATTTAATCATATTGCATATTATATTAAGAAACAAAATAAACATGAAATTAAAAAATATAAAGAAACTATTAGAAAAAATTATCTTAAAGAAGCAAAAGAAATGGGATTTGAAAACATTTGAACTAGTGACATAACTCAATTTTCAGTTAAAACAAAAAAAGGTTATATTTGCACAGTTCAAGATAATTTAACTGGAGAAATAATAGGAAAATCTAAAAGAATAGATAATCAAAAAACAAATTTTGTGCTTGAAGCTTTAAAAATGGCATATAAAAATAAAAAATATTTAGGTCCAATATTATTACATTCAGATAATGGAAATCAATATACTTCTGAAAACTACATAAATTTATGTAATGATTTGCAAATCATTAGAAGTTATTCAAAACCAGGAACAACTCATCATAATGGCAAGCATGAAAGTTTTCATAGTCGTTTAAAAGATGAAACTATAAGAACATGTCATATTGAAAACATCAATCAATGCTTAAAAATAGCATGAGCATGATTAGATTTTTATAATAATGATAAAATTAGAATAAATAAAAAATGATAAAAAAAAAAAAAAACGTTCCCTCTATAGGGGGAACCTTCAGGCGACATTTTTTATACAAAAATAGAAATGAAAAATATAGAAAATGAACTCAATAAGAAAAAAGAAATAATTATTAAATTAATTTTAAATTGCTATTCTCTAAAAGAAATAGAATTAAAATTTAAATCAATTATTGAATCAATTGGAGCAATAATTAACAAATATAAAAATACAAAGATAAGTGAGACAAAACCTCGTTTACCTTAAAAAATAAATTATAGTTATATCTCAAAAGGCAAATAATTTATTTATAGGAATTCTATTTGACTATAATAAAGAACTAATTAAAGAGAATGATATTTTAAAAAACAATGAGCCTCCAAGGAGAAAACCAAAAATAAATAGTTCAAAAATAATTGAAAAATGCGTTTTGATTATATTATGGTTGATGAATTTCAAGATACAAATTATACTCAATTTGATTTAATTAAGTGATTAACAAAATCTTAAATATCAATAAAACATCAACATATAAAATAAATAAAACTTTAATGAATTTCGTCAATGATGCGAGAATTATGAATTTAATTATTTCAGAAATTGACAAAAATAATTTTCTTATTGCTTATAGTACTAAAAGATGATTTCAATATTTTAAACTCAATTATATGACATATTATACTAAGAAACTATTAGAAAAAATTATCTAAATGAAGCAAAAGAAATGGGATTTGAAAACATTTAAACCAGTAATATAACTTAATTTACAGTTAAAAAAAAGGTTATATTTGCACAGTTCAAGATAATTTAACTGGAGAAATAATAGGAAAATCTAAAATATTAGATGTTCAAAAGACAGATTTAGTTCTTAAAGCTGTAAAAATTGCATATAAAAATAGAAAATATTTAGATCTAGTATTATTGTATTCAGATAATAGAAATAAATATACTTCTGAGAATTACATAAGTTTATGTATTGTTTTACAAATTATTAGAAGTTATTCAAAACCAGGAGCACCTCATCATAATGGCAAACATAAAAGTTTTTATAGTTTTTATAGTTGTTTAAAAGATGAAAATATAAGAACATATCTCAGATTTAAAACATCAATCAATGTATGGAAATTGCATGAGCAAGATTAAACTTTTATAATAATTATAGAATTAGAATAAATAAAAAATAATAAAAAAGGTTACCCTTATAAGGAAAACCTTACTTTAAATATAAAATAAATTAATTATTTTTGTATTGGATCATTTTTAGCTCATTCAATAATTGATAATATATTTTTATAAGTTTTATCCGTGAAACATTTTTTCATATATTTTTCAATGTTTTTAAATTCTTTATCCATATCAGAAATTATTTTATCTTTATTTTCAGCTTTAAAATAAGAAACTTTACAACTATATGCCATAGTTAACATTCCATTTATATATATTTTTTGAGCAATTTCATTTTTTTAGAAAATTCAGGAAATTTCTCATCTTGTTCTTTTATATTTGCCTTTTCCATCTCTTCTTTAAGTTTTTTTGAAAGTTCTTCATTTTTTTACTATATTCATCAAATAATTTTTGGGCTTCTTCTAAATCTTTTGGTTCTGAAGGTAATTTAAAATTATCTCCACAAGATACAACATTTGATAAAATAAATCCATTTGTAGATACTAAACCAAATGAAAATAAAATTGTAAAAATTTTTTTCATATTTCTTCTCCTATTTTTAAATTTAAAATTCTAAATTTATTTTATCACATACCTATATACTAAACTTAAAACTTATTAAGAAATTTTTGAACTAAATTTATAATTAATAAAATATTTTTATTTAAGTGAAATTAACTGTAATCTTTTAAAATATTACAGTTAATTTAATAAATAATTTTGAAAAAGCAAAAATTTTTTATATTTTCATTAATTCAGCTTCTTTTTCTTTTGCTAAGTTATCCAAAATATCAATATATTTATCTGTTAATTTTTGAATTTGATTTTCTAAATCTTTTTTAATATCTTCAGGTGAACTTGTATCTTTTTTAATTTTATCGTTAGCATCTCTTCTTGTATTTCTAACTCTAACTTTAAATCCCTCAAGTTCTTTTAACATTTTTTTAACCAAATCTTTTCTAATATCTTCAGTTAGAGCAGGTATATTAATTCTAACTAGATCAGCTTCTCCAATTGTATTTAATCCTAAATCAGCTTTATTAATTCCTGCAATCACAGCTCCAACTTGACTTCTATCATAAGGTTTAATAACTAATTGTTGTGGTTCAGGTGATGAAATTTGTGCAGTTTGATTAATCGGTGTTAGTGTTCCATAAAAATCAACCATTACACTATTTAACATATTTGCATTTGCTCTTCCAGTTCTAACTTTTGATAAGTAATCTTTGAAACTTTCTATTGAATCTTGCATATTAAGTTCTGCTAATTGAACTATTTCATTTATCATTTTATTTTCTCCTTTTTTATTTAATTACAGTGCATTCTAATTCACCATGTGCAATTTTAATTATATTATCTGTTCCATTCATATCAAATACAACTATTTCTAACTTGCCATCTCTTGATAATGCAGCTGCAGTTGAATCCATAACTTTTAAATTTTTACTTACTAAATCATTATGAGTTAAATTTTTTAAAAATTTTGCTTCAGTGTTTGTATTTGGATCTGAATCATAAACTCCCTTTGTTCCATTTTTAGCCATTAATAAAGCATCTGCTTTTATTTCTATAGCTCTTATGCTTGCTCCTGTATCAGTTGTAAAATAACTATAACCAGTACCTCCAGCAAATATTGTTACATAACCTTCATCAAGTTTTTCTCTTGCATTTCTATAGTTATATGAACTTGTAACTGTTTTGATTTCTAAAGAAGAATATACTTTTACTTTATCAAATCCCAATTTCCTTAGTGTTGCTTCAAATGCTAGAGCATTCATAATTGTTGCAAGCATTCCCATATAATCAGCTTCTATTCTAAATAATTCAAGAGTATCTGCCAATTTACCTCTTCAAATATTTCCTCCTCCAATGACAATACCAATTTGCAATCCTTGTTTTGTTAAATGAATAACTTGTTTTGCAACTTCATCTAGTTTTTCCTTATCATAAATATCTCCACTTCCTTTTAAGGCTTCACCAGATATTTTCAATAAAACTCTTTTAAATTTTAATGCCATATTTACCTCGCTAGATAAATTATAACAAAATCCCTTATTTTTTTTGATAAAAAGTGTTTGTTTTTTAGTTATTTAAATTTTTATTAAAGAAAAACCTTTCTTTAATAACTCAAAGTGATTCACATATGCTAGGTACACAAATCATTAATAGTACATAATCAAAAATACTGTTAAAAGAATTATAAATAAATGAATACTCTATATTATTTGTTCAATCAAATTCTTTTCATACGTCTACTTTGTTTGGATTTAATCAATAAATAACTCCTGATATTACTCTTGAAAAATAAATAATTAATATTGGTATAGTTATAAATGCAAATCAAATTGATATTTTATTTATTAATTTATTTAATTTAATATTTGGTGCAAAAAAATAAGCAATGAAAATACAAAATATAGGTATTCAATAATCAAATAAAAATTGTCAAAATGCTAGAGGTGTTCCTGGCATAAAAGCTGTTAAAGTTGCTGATAAAAAACAAAGTGTTATACATCCAAACAATGGTAAAATAAAGGCTCCAAAAAATAGAGGTATATATTTAAAAGATATCGTTATATAAAATGGCATTGGTGGAATTAAACTTGATACAAAACCTATTGCAAAATATAAACCTAAAAGTAAGGCAATTGATGTTATATCAAATGCCGTTCATTTCTGCATTTTAAAACTTATTTTTTTGAAATCTATATTTTTCAAATATATAATTATTGTTTCAATATTTAATGTAATTATAGAGAGAGCAATAATTATTTTATTATTTAAATGCGAACTGTCAAAAATAACATTTAATATTAATGAAATATTCATTAATAGAAATAATATAAAAAATAATGAAAAACAAATACTTACAGTAATATTTTTTCCTATAGGCATTTTTGTTCCTTCTGAACCAACATTGATAACTGAAATAATTGCTCAAATTATTAAAGCTAAAAATAATAAAATTCTAATAGTTGATAAACTAATTGTTAATTTAATTGTGTTTTTATTCATGAAATTCCTCTATGAAAAAAGCAGAACTTGTCTTTTAAAGGACTTCCTACGCTAGTATTAACTAGATCAGGTTCTAAGAGTGTTTCTCAAGCTTTTAATTAATAGCTACCTCTGCCTTTTTCATAATTATTTTATATATAAATAAAAGAAAAACACATATAAAATGTGTTTTGAAAATTATTTTTCTTCTTTTGATGAATCATCATCTTTTTTATTTTCTTTTTCTTTACTTTCATTTATTGAATTTTGTAAAGCCTCTGCTCTAATTTTTGCCACTTCTTCTTTAAAATAAGTAAGTTCTGTACCTTTTTCTAAAGTAAAACCAATTTTTTCTACATTTTCTAAAAAATACATTCCAATTGTTGTATTTTTACTAAATTTAAGTTTTTTAAGTGTTCTTTTTCCTTCTAAATAATTAATATAAACTGCACTTTTTTCATCATCTTCAATAATCTTTGTTACTTTAGATAATTTAATTGTCTCTCCTAATGTAATTAATTTTCCTTCTTCTTTTTCAACATAAAATCATATTTGATTTGAAAAGAAAATTACCATTATAAATCATGCAGCAGATAATAAAAGTGAAACTACAATAAATACTATTACTAATGTTTGACTTAAACTAGTATTATTAGAAGCTAATATTCCTAAATATGAAAGTAAAACCAAGATTGAAGTAAAAATTGAAATAATTTGAAAACTCAACATTGTTGAAACTAATATTTTATTTGCAAATTTTATTTCTGACTTTGATTTTTGAAATTTAATTGTTATATATCATGATGAAATTGAAGCAAGAGGTATTATTAAAAGCAGTACAATTGAAAGAACTAATAAATTATTATTTTCTAATGCAGCTAATAAATTCATAATTAATTACCTGCTAACTGTGCTGCAACTTCTGCTGCAAAATCTGTAGTGTTTTTTTCAATACCTTCTCCAACTTCAAACCTAAACATTTGAGTTAGTTTTGCTCCTTTTGATTTAACAAAATTTCCAACAGTTTGTTTTTCATCCATAACAAAACTTTGTGCTAATAAAGTAACATCAGCAAGTTTTTTATTTAATTTACCTTTTAAAATCCCTTCAGCTACATTTTCAGGTTTTCCTGTTAAATCAGTTGTCTCTTTAATAATGTGCATTTCTTGATCTTTAAATTCCTGAGCTACATCTGATTCTTCTAAATATTTTGGTTCCATAGCAGCAACGTGCATACATACATTGTAAGCATCTTCATCTCCAATATTTCCATCAAATGCTAATAATACTGAAATTCTTTTATTTGCATGATTATAAATTGATAATTTTTCACCTTCAACTGCAGCAATTCTTCTTAATTCAATTTTTTCTCCAATTGTTGCTGTTGCTTCTATACAAGCTTCACTAATTGTTTGTCCTGAATCTAATTTAATTTCTAATGCTTCTTGCAAAGTTGATGCATTAGAATTTAATAAAGCATTTCCAATATTTTCAATTAAAGTCATAAATTTATCATTTTTTGAAACAAAATCTGTTTCAGAATTTACTTCAAATATAATTGCTCTTTTTCCATCTGTTTTAGCAAAAGAAACTCCTTCTGCTGCAACTCTATCAGCTTTTTTAGCTGCTTTTGCTAAACCATTTTCTCTTAATCATACTACTGCTTCATCAATGTTTCCGTTTGTAGCTTCTAAAGCTTTTTTACAGTCCATCATTCCAGCAGAAGTCATTTCTCTTAATTCTTTAATTAATTGTGGTGTAACTGCCATTTTTCATCTCTCCTATTTTATTTCTTCATTTTTTACTGCAGGTTTTTTATATGCTGGTCTTTCATTATTAAAATCATTATTTCTTGGTGTATATGGTTTTCTTTCTCCATCATATTGTTTTTCTTCTTTTTTCTGTGCAACAACTTTTAAATTACTTGGTTGCATTTTAATTCCAGCTGCTTCAGCATAAACATTAACTATAAAATTAGTAATAATATTTACTGATTCTTGAATATCATCATTTGCAGGAATTACAAAGTCAACCATATCTGGATCCACATTTGTATCACAAATTGCAATAACTGGTATTCTTAATTTTCTTGCTTCTTTTACTGCAATTTCATCAGTTTTTGGATCAACTACAAACATAGCTGCAGGTAGTTTATGCATTTGTTTAATTCCACCTAAAGTTTTTTCTAATTTTGCTTTTTCTTTTCTAATTAAAATTTGTTCTTTTTTAGGTCTTAAGTTAATTTTTCCAGTTTTTTCTTCATTTTCAATATCTCATAAAGCTTTAATTCTTAGTGAAATAGTTTTCATGTTTGTTAAAGTTCCACCCAATCATCTTGAGTTAACAAAAAAGTTTCCACTTCTTAATGCAGCTTCTTTTACTGCATTTTTAGCACTTCTTTTTGTACCAACAAAAATAATTTTTTCTTTTTTTTGTCCAATTGAAGTAACATATTTTTTAACATCTTCTAATCTTCAAATTGTTTGTTGTAAATCAATAATATGATTTTTGTTTTTTGCTCCATAAATATATGGTTTCATTTTTGGATTTCAACGTTTAGTTTGATGTCCAAATTGAGCTCCAGCGTCTCATAACTGTTCTCTTGTTAAATCTTTTGCCATTTTTAAGGCCTCCTTAATTTTTATTCGTTAGTCTTCCATTATGGTTCTAAATATATCCACTCGTTTAATTAAAGTTAACAAGCACTAGGATATAAAATTCCCAAATGTGATTGCATACCCAAAATAAATATACAAACAAATATAGTATAACATTTTTTAAAGCTATATTTTAAACAAAAAAATAATACAAAATGAAAAATATTAAAAATATTATTATTTAATTGATTTTTCATTGCTAAACATTAATTATAATTTAAACTGCTTTTAAGTATTTTTAGTTCTTTAATAAAAAGAAATAAAAAATATTAAAAACACATCTTTAAATATTACATGTGTTTTTAATATTTTTTGTATACTTCTTTTTTATTTATTAATTAGTGCTTTTAAACATTATTTAAACTTTGTTAATTTAACCAATGATTTTGCATAAATTTCCATCATTTTTTTCAAATCATCTATTTTTACATATTCATTGTAAGCATGCATTGTTGAATCATTTAAATCAAATTCTGCTCCAAAAGCAATCATATTAGGCATTGATTTTGCAAATGTTCCCCCTCCAATTGCAATTGGTTCTGCATTTAAATCTCCAGTAACTTCTTTATAAACTTCCATAATGTTTTTTACAACATCACTATCTTTTGGAAAATAAACTCTGTCTTCAATTGAAGATAATTTTAATTCTAAACCTTTATCTTTTACAAACTTTTCTAATACATCTACAACATCTTTTTTAGGATCTCTTGTACAAGGAATTCTAAAATTTATTGTAAATCTAAAATCATCTTTTGAAATGTTTATAATTCCATTACATGCTGTTAAATTACCAGTTTCATCTGTTAAATCTCCAAAAATTTCTTTCATATCAAAATTTAAATGTCCATATTTTGCAACAAATTGTGCTAAAGGATGTTTTAATCCACTTTTATCAATTGCTTTTAACAATCAAGTTGAAGCTGATATACCTTTAAATGGTAAACTTCCATGTGCTGATACACCTTTAACAAATAAATATCCTTCATTTTCATATGAATCTATTGAGTTTTCTTTTAATCAAGAAGCTATTTCTTTTTGTTTTGGTCCTTTATATTTAACCAAATCGTTTACTGCATTATAAACTTCTCCTCCACTTATTTCAAATTCTGAATTAAATTTTCCAATTAAATCTACATCAGCAATTCATTTTTCAGCATAAACAACTGGAAAATGTCCATCTGGAACATATCCCAAATCACATAATTGTTCATTTTTAACATAAGCTTCCATACATTCTCAATTTGTTTCTTCACTTGTTCCAAAAATAAATCTTATTTTATAATCTGGTTTAAATCCATGATCAATTAAATATTTAAAAGCAAAAATATTAATCATTGTAGGTCCTTTATCATCAAAAGTTCCTCTACCTATTAATTTTCCATCTTTAATTATAGGTTCAAATGGATTAGTTTTTCACTCATCAATATTTCCAGCTGGAACAACATCTAAGTGACAAATAATACCAAATAATTTATCACCAGTTTCATAGTCTGCATAACCATATCTATAATCTGGAGCTACAAATGTTTCAAAACCAAAAGATTTTAATAATTCTATACAATGTTTTAAAACTTTTTTAATATCTTCGTTAACAGCAGCTCCATATGTTAAATCTCTTCTATATGAAGGAATTGCAACTATTTTTTTTGTTTCTTCTAAGGCTTGATCAAAATATTGACCAAGTAATATATCTTTTTCTACATTCATTTTTAATTACCTTAATTTTTCTTTCTATTCTTTTGGACAATATCATAAGCATTATTTATTTCAACCATTTTTTGTTTTGCATATTCTGTATTATTTTTATCTGGATGATAAAGCTTTGCTAATTTTAAATATGCTTTTTTTATTTTATCATCTGTATCTAAAGGTGATACTTCTAAGATTTTATATGCTTTACTTAATTTTTGTTCATTGTCATTATTAAAATTATTTTGTGTTTTTGTATAATATTCATTTTGTTTATCATAAAGTTCTGATTGCATAATTTGAATTATTTTATCTATTCTCTTACAAAATTCATTAAATTGTTCATCTATAAAATCATTTATCATATCTGGACTTAATTTCTTATAATTTTTTTTCTCAAATTTATATATAGTTGCTGGAACTATTTCTTGAATAAAAGTATTTTGAAATAAATTAAAAATTTCTATTGAAAATTCATTATAAATTTTAATTATATTTTCTGATGAAAATATTATGAGTTTCTCTTTTGAAAGCTTTTCCAAAATAATAAAAAGCTCATACTCTTTATTTGCTCAAAATTTATAAAAACTATTTTGAGTATGCTTTAAAATTTTTAATAAATCTTCATTGAAATATATTTTTTTAATTTCCTTAAATTAACTCATAAAAGGAAAAATATTAAAAAATTCATTTATATTCAATTGTTTAATTAAAACTTTTTTGTCTGCCTTATTTTGAAAAGTTTTTTTAAACTCTTCTAAATCTTTTTTTATATTTTTATTAGTATTTTACTTATTTTTAAGTTTATATATTTTAAAAAAATAAAAAACTAAAAATACTAATACTATAAAAATAAATCCAACAAATAACAAAATTAACATCAATATCTTCCCCATTTTATTAAAAAAACCCTCTAATGGGGTCTTATATTATTATTTAGATTCTTGTGGAATAACTACTGCTCTAGTTCTATTTTTACCAAACTTTTGGTACTTAACTATACCTGAAACTAAAGCAAATAATGTATCATCTCCACCAAGTCCAACATTTACACCTGGATGGATTTTTGTTCCTCTTTGTCTGAAAATAATTGAACCTGCATTAGCAAATTGACCATCTGCTTTTTTAGCTCCTAAACGTTTTGATTCTGAGTCACGTCCATTTTTAGTTGAACCAACTCCCTTTTTAGAAGCAAAATATTGTAATCCTAATAAGAAACGCATATTAAATCATCCTTTCTATTTTAAAATTCTTTGGGTATTGTACCTCAATAGTTTCTAACTGAATAATCATAAATTCTAACAAATGATTTAATAAATTATCATTTTTTATAACTTTTATACTTATTTCATTTTTATCAACATTAAGTTCAACATAATTCTTAAACTTAATATCTAAAGCATTTAATGTTCCAGAAACTATTGCTGTAATTCCAGCACATACTAAATCTTGACCAAATTGATCAAAATTTGCATGTCCTTTTATTACAAATGAATTTATTATATTGTTTTTTTTAACAATTTTAGATTTTACCATTTACTATTCCTCAGTTTTTGGTTTTGGTGCAGCTTTTTCTACAGAAACTGTAGTTTTTGATTCAGTTGATGTATTTACTATAGATTTTGTACCACTTAATGAAATTTCTTCAATTTTTACTTTTGTGTATGGTTGTCTATGACCATACACTTTATTAACATTTTTTTTAGGGTGATATCTAACAACTCTAAGTTTTTTTCCTTTACCTTGTTTAACAACAGTTCCAATAACTGTTACTCCTTTAATTAAAGGAGAACCTACAGTTCCATCAATCATTAAAATTTCATTAAAAATAACTTTTTTACCTTCTTCTATGTCTAATTTTTCTACATAGATTTCATCATCTTTTGAAACTTTAATTTGTTTTCCACCTGTTTTTATAATTGCGAACATCTTTATTCCTCCAGTCTAGACTCGCCTTGTATGTGAGTTATTTTTCAAACTACTTTTTTTTACATACAAAAGTGCGGTTGAAACTAGCAACCTAAATTATTTTATACCATTTTAAGAACAAATTTATATTTTTTTTTATATTTTTAAATAAAAAAGGTTCTCATGAACCCTAAAATAAATTTACAACATTTGGCATTTGTGAGACTTTATTTTCTGCATTTACTTTATTTGAAATACTATTGTCAGCTTTAAAAGTAGAATTACCTATTTTTAACTCAACTTTATCATTTCTATTTATAGTTAAAGCTCCAAATACAGTTGTTGAAATTGCTCCAATTAAGTTTGTAAATAAATCTGAAGTACTTTTTATAATTGAACCTATACCATTAAAAAGAGCTCCACTAGCTGCTTTTCCCCCAACTACTTTTATTGATTGTTCTACAGTTAATTTTTCCATATAAAAACCTCCTTATATTTATATCTTTATAAATATCAGAAAAATTTTATTATTTATAAAAAAATTTAGTTAATTCATTTTTTTTAATATTATATTTTTTTGAAATAGTTTTTATTGCATCTTTTTTACTTACATTTTCTTTTATTAAATTTTCTACTTCAATTAATATTTTTTCTATATCAATTTTTATTTCTTGTTCTAAATTATAGTTAGAATCTATAACTACACAAAATTCTCCTTTAAGAGTTAATTGATTGTTATTTATATAATCACAAATTTCAGCTATTGTGCCTCTTAAAAATTCTTCATTTATTTTAGTTAATTCTCTAGCAAGTAATAATTTTGTATTTTTATTTAAGATTAAAGATAATTGATTTATAGTTGATTGAATTCTATGAACAGATTCATAAAAACTTATAATAACTTCATTATTTTTATGTTTATTAAGAATTTCATAAAATTCTTTTTCAATATTTTTTTTATCCAAAAAACCTAAAAATAAATTTTTTCTAGAAACAAAACCACTTGAAGCAAGTGCATGAATATATGCAGGACCACAATTAACTGAAGTAATATTGACTAAAATGTTACTTTCTAAAACTTTACTTATAATTATTGCTCCTGGATCACTTATACAAGGAACTCCAGAATCACTTATAATTACTATATTTTTATGTTTGTTAATATCTTCAATAAAACTTTCACTAATTAAATATTCATTAAATTTATGTAAAGATTTAAGCTTTTTGTTTATATTTAACTTGTCAAATAATTTAAAGCTTACTCTAGTGTCTTCACAATAAATAACATCAGCTTTTTGAAAAACTTCTATAACTCTTTTAGAGATATCATCTAAATTACCAATTGGAGTTCCAACTAGATAAATTGTTGGTAAATTATTTTTAAATGTACTTTGAACTTTTATCATAGTTTTCTCCTTATATAAAAAAACCTAATATCTTTATTAGGTCAAATTATTTAATATCATTAATTGTTATTTTGTAAGGTTCTTTAAGTTCTCTAACTTCAACTGAATCTCCAACTACTTTACTCATCATAGCTTTTGCTAATGGTGATTCATTTGAAATTTTATTTTCAAATGGATCAGCTTCAATAGCTCCAACAATTTTTACTTTCATTTCTTTTTTAGTTTTTTGATTTGTAAAAATTACTTGACTTCCAATTTTAACTTCTTTATTTTTTGAATTAGTATCTTCAATAATTTTTGCTTTAGACAGCATTGCTTCTACTTCTTTAATTCTTGCTTCTACTTCTGCTTGTCTATTTCTTGCTGCATCATAATCTGCATTTTCTGATAAATCTCCTTGCGCACGAGCTTCAACCAATTCTTCAATAACTTGTGGACGAACATTATTAATTAAATGTGCTAACTCATCTTTTAATTCTTCTAAACCTTCTGCAGTTAAAATAATATCTTTATCTGTCATATTAATCCCCTTTTATTTAACTAAAATATTATACATTTTTTTAATAAAAAAATAAGTATTATATTGTTATTTTTTACTTTCTATTTTTCTTTTTATTTCCTTAATAGCTAATACTATATGATCTTTCTTAACTATTTTTTTTATATCCTGATAATTTAAATTATAAAAATCCATTCTTGAAGGATAAAGTTGATTTATTTTTTGAATTGTTTTTTCTCCAACACCTTTTATTTGTGATAAATCATCTTTTGAGAAAGACTTTGTATGTTTTTTTCTAAAACTAGATATTGCATAATTATGAACTCTATTTTGAATCAACTCTAAAAATTTAAAAACCTCAGTTGTTTTTTCTAAATATATTTCTTTTTCATTAAAATTCAAAATATATTCTGTTTTATGCTTATCATTTTTTGCAAGTCCAATAACTGGAATATCTAAATCTAAAAGTTCTAATTGAGATTTAGCAGCATGTAATTGAATTTTACCCCCATCCATTATTATTAAATCTGGTAAATTTGCACTACTTGCAATATCTTTTTGATATCTTCTATAAATAATATTTTGCATTCTTTGAAAATCACCTTTTTCATCAATTATTATGTTATATTTTCTAAAATCATTAAAACTTGGTTGACCTCCTTTAAAGACAACCATTGCTCCTGTTACAAATTCATCTAAAATATTTGCAACATCAAACATTTCTATATGATAAGGATATTTTGGTAAATTTAATGTTTTTTGAACTTCATTTAAAAGTTCTTCTTTACTAATTGATTTTTGCTTTTTATAAAGTTCTTCTTGTCTTATATATTCTTTTGCATTATTTTCTGCTAATTCCAAAATTTTTAATGTTGAATCGTCTAAAGGATATGTTATTTTATTTTGAAATAATAATTTTAAACTACTACTATTTAAAGATTGTGGAATAACAATATAGTCAGGAAGCATATTCTTTGAATATATTTGCATAATAAAATTTTCAAATAATGAGTTTATATCTTCTATTTCATTTTTAATTATTATTTGATCCTTTAATATTAATTTTCCACTTCTATAAAACAAAACTATAAAACAAACGTACTCTTCTGTTTGATAATAATTAAATACATCTCTATTCAAATTATCATTAAAATCAACAAACTGTTCAATAATTGAGAAATTTAAGTGAGATATAATATTTTTAATTCTTTGTGCTTCTTCAAATTGTAAATTATTAGATGCAATAAACATTTTTTCTTCTAATTTACTTTTAAAATCATCATTTGTTCTATTAAAAAAATTCTTTACATTATTTATTTGATTTTTATAATAATTTTGATCCACTTCTTTAAAACAAGCCCCTGAACAATGATCAATATGAAAATGAATACAGGGTTTATTTAAATTACCTTTACATCTTCTTAAAGGATAGATTCTTTCTAATGTTTTTAAAATATTTCTAGCACTAGTTCCATCAGGAAGTGGTCCAAAATATATTTGATTTTTATTGTCATAATTTCTTGTATAAACATATATAGGATCTTTTTCTTTTGTTATTGCAATATAAGGATATTTTTTGTCATCATTTAATACAATATTATATCTTGGTCTATATTTTTTTATTAAATTTTGTTCTAGAATTAATGACTCTTTTTCATTTTCTGTAACTATAGTTTCAATATCACATATATCTCTTACTAATTTAGTAGTTTTATAATTATGAGCTTTATTAAAATAACTTGAGACTCTTTTTTTGAGATTTTTTGCTTTACCAACATAGATTATTTTATTATCTTTATTTTTATACAAATAACAACCAGGTTTTTCTGGTAAGTTTTTTACTATGTTTTCCATAAAATTTCTCCTTTTTATTTATTATATAGTGTAAAAAAATCAACAGTTAATTTGTTGATTTTAATACATATCTTCATTTTTAATATAAACTTCTCTTGGTTTTGAACCATTTTGTGGTCCAATAATTCCGCTCTCTTCAAGTTCATCAATTATTCTTGCAGCACGATTATAACCTATATTAAATTTTCTTTGAATTAAACTTGTAGATGCTTTTTGAGTTCTAATTACATAATCTTTAATTTCATCAAACATTGAATCTCTTCCAACTCCCAAATGAACTGAATATGTTTCTTCTTCATCTTGTTTTATAAACTCTGTTTCAAAAATTTGTTGTTGTTGGCTTGAACAATGTTTTACTAATCGTTCAATTTCATCATCACTAATATACGCACCTTGTGCTCTTACAAGTGAAGTAATTCCAGGTATTGTATATAATAAATCACCTTTACCAATTAATTTTTCTGCTCCATTTGAATCAAGAATAGTTCTTGAGTCAATTGATGAAGCAACAGAAAATGCTATTCTTACAGGAATATTTGATTTAATAACTCCAGTAATAACATCTGTTGAAGGTCTTTGAGTTGCAACAATTAAATGAATTCCTGCAGCACGTGACAATTGTGTAAGTCTCATAATTGAGTCTTCAACATCTTTTTTATTTGAAGTCATCATTAAATCAGCTAATTCATCAATAATAATTACAAAATAAGGCAATTTATTTGTTGCAGAATTCTGTTTTGCATTAAATCCTGATATATTTTTTACACCATGAGTTGTAAATAATGCATATCTTCTTTCCATTTCATTTATTACTTTTTTAAGTGCACTGTTTGCAATATTCATATCACTTATAACAGGTGCTAATAAATGTGGTATTGTAGAATATACTGACATTTCAACTTTTTTAGGATCGATCATTAAGAATTTAACTTCATGAGGTTTTGCTCTCATTAAAATAGATGAGATAATTCCATTTATCATAACTGACTTACCACTTCCAGTTGATCCAGCAACTAGTAAATGTGGCATTTTATCTAATTCACCAAATAATAATTCTCCAGTAACAGTTTTTCCAATAGCAAATAATAATTTATTGCCCATTTTAACAATTGGTGTATTTTCAATAACACCTCTCATTGGTACCATTTCTGGTTTTTCGTTTGGCACTTCAATACCAACTGCAGCTTTTCCTTGAATTGGAGCTTCAATTCTAACATTTTGACTTGCAAGTGCTAATTTTAAATCATTTTCAAGAGAAGTAATACTATTAACTTTTGTTCCTGGTTCTGGTTGAATTTCAAATTTTATTACACTTGGACCAATATTCATATGTTTTACAGCTGCTTTTACACCAAATTGTTTAAATGTTTCATTAATTCTTTCAGCTTTTTCTTTAGCA
Source organism: Spiroplasma endosymbiont of Atherix ibis (assembly GCF_964020005.1). Classification (NCBI taxonomy): domain Bacteria; kingdom Bacillati; phylum Mycoplasmatota; class Mollicutes; order Entomoplasmatales; family Spiroplasmataceae; genus Spiroplasma; species Spiroplasma endosymbiont of Atherix ibis. Next base: position 302,205 of record NZ_OZ026474.1, on the reverse strand, counting down.
ATCATTCTTGTTTCTTCTTGATCTTTAGAATTCGTAATACTTTCTTTAAGAATATCAATTGAAGGTAATTGATATGAAGTATTTACATATTGTTTTTTTTCAATTGCTTTATTTTTATTAACCTCAATTGTTTGATTATAATTATTTCTTGATTGATATCCATTTGAAGAATATAAAATATTTCTTGCAAGATTTTCTTGCATTGGTGAAGTATAAGTTCCATAATCTTCAACTTGTTTTTTTGCTTCTTCTTTTTCTTTTTGAGTTTCATTAATAAAATGTTCTAAAGTAATTTGGCCATTTAAATTATCACTTAATTTATCTTTTTTATTTCTTGTTTTTAAAAGCTCTTGAGTTTTTCCATTTGCACCAAATGGTGTTATATTAGTTTCTTTTGCCAATTCTTTTCTTGCTTCTTCTGTTGAAATTTGACCATACTTTGACTCTATAGGCATAGAAATATTGTAATCAGAATCTTTTTCTCTTCTAGGTATATAAGATTGTGGTTCATCTTTTACTAATGATTGTACTCGATTTTTAGCTTCTTCTCTTCTTTTGTCCAAATCAAAATCTACAAATCTATTCATACCTTGATTTGGTTGTTGAGCAAACTCTTCTGGGTAATTTCTATTTAAGTTATATCTTTCTAAATCTATATTTGCAAAGTCATCATTGTAAAAATCATTGTCAACTTCTGCATATATATTTTTCTCTTTATATCTATTAAAACTTGGCATTTCTATAGTTATATCTGATTCTTTTACAGAAGCTAAAATTTCTCTTTCATCAAAAGTAACATCGTCTTCAACATTTATAATATTGAAAATACCTTTAATTATTTTTTCTCTTTTAGGTTTTGAATTATAATTATGATCAGCAATTTTAATTTTATTATTTTTTAAAGATAAAATTCTTAATCTTTTTCCAACTCTTTTTGATTTCGGTTTAAAAAAGAAAAATGCATCTCCTGTAAAAATTCAAATCATATCCAAAGTAAAGAAAAATAGTGAGATAATTAGTCCAAAATAAATTGAAGTATATGCTCCTATACCTGAAAGGATTGTTCCTATTAATCCTCCCCCTGCTCAAAAAGTAAAATATGTATTTGGCTTAGCCAATCAAATAGTTCCATTATCTTCTCCTCATAAAGAGTTATTCTTTCAATTTGAAATATATGAATTTATAGAATCTTTTAATATTGTTTTTGATCAAATATTGTCAACTTTAAATTGATATGTATTAACATGATATGCAACTATGAATAAAATTGATGATATTATTCAACACAATACAACTCAAGTTAATAAAATCATTGCAATAAATCTTTTTTTTGGTTTAAATTTAATTCCAAAATAAATTGCAAAATCAATTAGAAAAAATAAAGCATATAAAAAATACTTAAATCATCCAAAAGGTAAATTAAAAATTACATCATCTATAAATTGACCAATTATAGTAATTCTACCCAATGATATTAAATTTAAAAAAAATAATAATAAAGCTCCAACTATTCAAGCTACTGAATCTACTTTTCTTTGCTTTTTTTGAATAGTAAAAGCTATTGTGCGATCATTATCATTTTGATTGTTTTGCCCATTGAAATTATTCATGATTTCACCTTATATTTATTTGCCCTTACCTTATAATTTTAATATATTTTAATGACTTTTTTTAATCAAATAATAAAATTCACAGTTATTAATAACTATGAATTTTTTATTTTATTAGATTTGGGTTCAAAAAATGATCCATCAAGTTCATTAATTATAACTAAAACAATCGGTTGTTTTCCTGTTTCTTGCTTTAAAGTAGTTCTAATTCTAGAAACAATTTCTTTTTTAATTGCATTTAAATCATATGCATTTGGATTTGTTTTAGATTCATTTTTATATTTATCTAAAATATCAATAATTTGCTTTTGCATTAATTTAAAAATTGCATTTTCTTCTGTTATATAAATAACTCCACGCATTTGAATATCAATTAATGATATTAAATCTTTGGTCTTATTATTAACATTAGCTCCAATTATAACAGCACCATCTGTTGCTAATTGCTTTCTTTCATTTAAAACAACAGATCCAATATCACCAACACCAATTCCATCTACATAAACATCTGCTGTTTTAATTAAATCAGATGCAATTACTAATTTACCATCATTTCCTATTTTTAAAATTTGACCATTATTAATTAATTGAATATTTTTCTTTTGAACTCCAGCTTCTATAGCTGCTCTTTCCGCATTTAAAAAATCTTTATATAAACCTTTAATAGGAATAAATGATTTTGGTTTCATTATTCTTGTCATTAATTTAATATCTTCATAACTTGCTCTCATTGATCAAATATTTTTATCACTCAATGATACTAATTTAGCATTTGTTCTTGCCAATTCATCTAAAATTTCTGCATGTCTTTTTTCAACTCCTGCAGCTGGAGGAGTTGCCAAAATAATTGTATCATTCTCTGTAAATTCAACTTTTTCATCATTTCCAGCAGCAATTTTAGCAAGTCTTGTATATAAAAGATCTCCTGCTCCAGTTAAAAGTAAAATTCCATCTTCTGATTTCATAAACTCCTCAATACTTATAATATCTTTTGAAGATATTTGTAAACTTTCTTGAATTACTTTTGATTCAACTACTTTTTTAATTGTTTTGCCATAAACAGCAATCTTTCTTTCATTTGCTTTTGCTTGTTTTATTATTTCAAATAGTTTAAATACATCTTCTTCAAACATTCCTAAAATTAGACGTCTTTTTTTATCTTTCATTGGTGCTGAAATAAATTTTTCAATTCTATGATTTGGAACAGTATAATCAATTCTTGAAGCATATTCTGCATCACTAATAAAAGCTAAAACTCCTTTTTGAGAAATTTGATTTAAATGATTCATATCTGTTGAAAAATATGATTGCTCATTTCCATCAATAATGTAATCACCTGCATAAACTATAACTCCATCTTCTGTATGAATTGCAAATCCAAAAGACTCTGGAAATGCTGCAGTTGTTCTAAAAACTTCAATTTTTACATCTTCAAATGATATTACATCTTTATCATTTATAATTTTAAAATTATTTTCTCTATTTTTAATTCTATACTTCATATTTCTATATTTTAAAATTGTTGTTGTAAGTTCATTACAATAAACTGGTACATCAATTTCTCTTAAAATATAACTAATTGCTCCTGAATTATTTGAGCTTGGATTTGAAAGAAAAATTCCTTTAATTTTTTTTGCATTTGCTTTTAAATATTCAAAATTAGGAATAATTATATCTATTCCCAAAACACTTCTTTCTGGAAATTTAATTCCTGCATCAAAAATATATAAATTATCGTTAACACTTATAACAAAAATATTTTTTCCTCTCTCATCTTGACCCCCTAGGGCCATAAATTTAATATCTGCCATATTTTTATTTTTCTCCATTTCTTTATTTTTTTTATTATTTTTTGTTTAGTTCTTTTTTAAAATAAACGTCAATCAGAATTAAATACTTTTTAATTATAATTTATTTAAAGTTAAAGTAAAGTTTTTAAAATGGGTGCATAACTTAAAGGTAGGGAACGGAAAATACGATTTTCATTCAATTGTACTTTTATTATACATTTTTTAACATTTAAACAAAGCAAAAAATACAAATTTTTTAGATTTGTTAAAAAATGTATAATTAAAAATGAAAGGAGAATTATAAAATGTACATATATCCAATTATAGAAATTAGCAAAAATGCAAATGAAAGTGCAAAAATTATACTAGTTAATTCATTCAAAAGTTTTGATGATGCTAAGAAGCATGTTTCTTATCCTTTTAAAACTTCTAAAGTAATTGATAAGGATAAATTTCTAATTTTAACAAAGGATTGAAATTTAGAAATTATAAACGCAGGTGAAATTCATTTATTAACAAATGATGATAAAAAATATTTTAGAATCATAACTGAAATTAAAGTATTGTAATTGACTTAAAATATTAAGTTATTATTTAATTTATATGCTCTTTCATTGAGCATATTTTTTAATACTATTAGTGAATATACTTTACTTCCATATCCTAATGCAGATTTAACAAGTCTTGAAACTTCTGATTCAGCTGATACTCCTATATTTCATTCTGCACTTTGATTAATTATTCCTATCCTATTATTTTTAAAATATTTGAATACTTCTTTTGGTGCTTCAATTTCTAATAATTGTATTAATTCTTTATAATTACCTGAATAAAATAAATTTATCGCTATTCTAAATAATTCTTTACCATGATATTTACCGTTAAATAAAAATAGTTTTCTAAATTCTCTAACTGCATGGAATCTGTCTAAAATGTAATTAGCTCCTATAAACGATGCCAACTCTTTAATTCAAATAGCACCATCTCCTCCAACTACTAATTTAGCATTTTCAAAGTTATCATAAAAATTACATCCTAATTCATAAATTCTTATAGCTAATTTTTCTGTTGTTAATTTTTCATCTTTTCCTATAAAAAATGTAGTTCTTTTATCTTTTAATTTCCTACGTTTTTTATGAATTGTTTTAATATCAAAACCTGTGCAAAAAGAAACTACTCTTATTTGAGTATCCTTATTTATTTTTAACTTTCTTCATTTATATTTATTTTTAAACCTATCAACATTAACAAATGCATCATCAACAAAAATATATACTCTTTGTTTATCAACTAAACTGATTTTTCTCTCAACTTTGTTTCTTTTATCTTCATTTTTTATAGATTTAAAGATTCTTGAAATAGTCATTAAAGATAATTTAGCTTCCGGGAACATATCAATAATATCTCTATAACGTTTTCCAGTACCTAATTGTTCTTTGATTAATTCAACTAAATTTAAATCTAGTTTAGATCATTTCTTTAATTTTAATTCTTCATCAATTAGGGCTATATATTTTCATTTTTTCTTTATATAATGTTTATAGATATGTCTATCGAATGTTAAATTTCCAAACTCTGTTGTGATTGTTCTGGATTTGACTTTAATGAGGATATATCTTTTTTTGTCTCTATTTTCAAGAAGTTCTATATCTCTTGCTTCAATTTCTCCCCTTCTTTTGTTTAATAAAAATTTATATTCTTCTTTACGATTAAATAACATATTATTTACCTCCTTTCTAGATAATTATATTATTTATTTAAATAAAAATAGAGCATAAGCTCTATTCAAATTTAGTATTAACTTTTATACCATCAATTCAAGCATTTTTCAGTTGTTCTTTATCATGACTAATTTTTATGTCACCTAATACTATTAACATATTTTTTGAAATTTCAGAATATTTGTCAGTTTTTCATTTTTTACCAGTTCTTGCAACTGAAAAGTTATTTATAGATAATTCTAATCATTCTGACCAATTACCCTGTTTAAATTGTTCTGAATTTTTATTATAACTTTTTTTGTAATAACTTCATCCATGCCCGCTTTCATCTCTGACAACATCATATTCTTTATTAAAATAAACAATAGAAATATCTAATTTATTGAATTCCTTTTTCTTTTCAGTATATTCCTTATCTGTATATTGACCATTTATTTCTTCTTGAAATTTATTAAAAATCAATGCTTTTTGTTTATCTAATTCTCCAAAAATATCTTTTAACAAAGTTTCTTTTTTAATTGAAAAATCACTTAATTCTTGAGATATCTTGGTTATTAAAGACATGTCATTTTCATTTAAATTGTAACTGAATTTATTAGAACATGAAACTACAACCATTGGTGTTACAGTCAACACAGGCAATGATAATAAAGATAAAATTTTTTTAAACATTTTTTCACCTCTATTTATTATATTAGCATTTTTACTTTAGTAATATTTTGTTTATTTATTTTAAATAAAATTAAATTATCTATTAAAATACTCTTTCCTCCCTTATCAATAAATTCAATTTTTCAATTACCTGAACCGTAAATACCGGAGATATCTATTAACTTTGGATTTACAGTTTCTAACTCAAAAATGTACTCCAAATTACTTTTATTATTTAAATTAACTACATTTTGATAATTAATTTTAAATATTTCATCTTTTTTGCCAAAATAATTTATTCATGTCTTTGAAACATTAACAATAAATTTACCTATATTTTCATCTTCTAATTTGAAATCTTTGACAGATAACGAAGGTAATTGTGTTTCATCAATTTGATTTGGTAGAAAAGGTCAAATAAATCTGTCCTTATTTGTTTTGATTGCTATTGAATCTGAAATAGTATTTTTTAAAGAGGCTTGAAATTTATTATTTAATATATTCTCTAAATTAAAGTATGAGCTTTTTAATTTAACTTTAATTGTATCTTTGAATTTTCAAATACCTGTTCCATCATCAGGATTTTTGCCTGTCCAAACCGGATTAGTTTGTAATTCAAAAAATCAAGGTAACAATATTTTGTTATCCTCATTTTTACCCTCATTAATTGATAATGAACCAAATATATTGTGAGATAACATTGATCTAATTGCTTTGTAATTTTTATATTGTTCTTTTTCAATTTCATTAGGATATTTTTGTTCTCAATTTTTTTCAAGTCCATCAATATATTCAACAATTGTTTTACCTTCAAATTCTTGTTTATATTTTGCCATTTCATTAAGTTCACCCGTCTGATTATCTTTATATCCTGCACCTTTAAAATTATTTTTGTAATTAAAACTTGCTGTTAATATTTCAGAAAGTAAATTAATAAGTGTTGATTTAATTAATTTACTTCTAAAATAAACGCTAACAGATCTTAATTTTTCATAGCTATTAGCATATTTAATTTTTCTATTATATTCTTCAAATGTAGGACTATTACCTGGTATTTGTTGTGTTTTTCTTTCATAATAAAATTATTTTTTATCTCAATATCCTTCACCAATACCTGTTGTTACTCATGTTTTTTCAGTGTATTGTCCTTTGTAATCAAATTCTAATTTATCTAATTCGTCCTAATTGAATGTTACAGAATCACTAATTTCTTCCACTTCTTCACCCTTTATCAAGTCATTTATTTCTGTTGTATTTATAAATTTTTTTGCTTTTTCTCATGGAAGAATATTATCTGTCATTCAAAAATTAAATAAATTAACTTCACCTTGATCATTAATTTCAATAGGATTAACTCAAATTGGAATTAAATCACTTTTAGATATAATTTCAGGAAATAATTCAGTACCCTCTTTTGTTTCCCCCAATACTTTTAAATTGGAAAGTAAAAATGAACTAGGTGCAGTTATTTTTAATTCTTTTAATTCAAGAGAATTTAACTGTTTACCAATTCTAAATATTGCATTATTGCTATCACGGGCAGCTCATGTATTTAGATCTACAATTTCAATATTTTTATTTCCATTCATGTTATCTGTTAATGGACTATCTGCATCTATTTTTTGAATTAAATAACAAAAATTAGTTATATCGTCATCTGTTTCTAAAATAAATTCAGATACCATATATAACTTATTTCTTGAATATTTAAATATCTTTCCATTTTCAAAATTTAAAGATCCTGTTAAATCTAAATATGAATATACATTTTCTTTTTCATATTGAGCAATATCAACTTCACCATCTATATTTGATACAGATTGTTTAGTACGATATTCATATGTTTGAGCATCTGGTCTTCAAACTTCAAACTTCAAATATTCATCTTTATCAATTATCACTAAATTTACACTATTGGGCGAAAATGTTAAAAGTGAATCAGTCTTTCCTTTTATAAGCTTTTTAAGCTCATAAATATAATATGTTTTTCTTTGACCAATTGGTAAACTTTCTATTTGTTCATCTTATTCATAAATAATTTCATCTGGATTTAAAGTCATGGGATTAGGCATATTAATCTCCTTCGTATTCTAAACGTTCTTTTTTCATATATGAAATATAATTTTTCATCATTGCAAATGTTCTAGCTTTACCATCTTTTCAACCATTTTGCTTAACTAGTTCATTATATTCTTCTTCTACTTTTTGATACTTTTATTCAATATCTTTTTTAAACCTGTGGTAATTCACTGGGTCTATCTTCTTGCGAATCTTTGACATATATTTCCTCCATTGATGGTGTATCCATCGATTTCTTTAAGTAATTTCATTCATTATAAGAAGAATCAGATTTATATGTAATTTCTTTTAATTGATTTTTTAAATCATCTAATTCTTCTAAATCTTTTTTATAAACTAAATTAAGTTTATGTTGTTTTTCTAATTCTAAAATTTGCTTTTTAATATTTTGATTTTTTTTATACTCATTAATTAATTTTTGTTGTAGACCCATTTTGTTTCTCCAATCTTTTTAAATTACTAGTTTTTTTATTTTTTGATCTTTATATTTAATATTAATTATTAATCTCCCTATTGAATATAAAACAAGTGGTAAAACAATTATTGAAAACATTGTTATTCTAAACCCAGTTTTTTTAATTATTGGATTTCCACCTTCTTGTATTTTTTTGTCATATTTAGGTCTTTTAGTAAATCAAACAACAACTCCTTGAACTAAATTTAAAGTAACGTGACCAGCACAATAAAATGTAATACCTGAATATTGTGCTAATTGATGATATGTATTATCTAAACCATTACTTTGTATAATACTAAATCAACCAACAGTAGCAAAAGCATTATATAAAACAAAATATAAAAAATGAGTAAATCATTTAATAAAACAATTCCAATGAAAAATTGCTTTTTGTTTATCTGTCATTAAATCCAAATTTATTACAACTTTTTTATTAACATTTTTAATAATTTCTTTAAATATTTCATTATTTTGCATCTTTTACCTCCTGAAGATAATATTTTCCATTATTATAAATTTTTATATTTTAATACAATTTCATTTTTTGGTGTTTCAGAATCATAACTATAAATTTCCTTAAACTTTTGTCTTGTTGTTTCTATAAAAAGATTATTTTTTATGCCTTCAGAAAAGATGTCATATTCTTTTTGAATGATTAGTTTCTTAAATAATGTATAATTTTCTCCTGAAGCTATAATTCTAGTTTCATTACTAATTGCATTAAAGAATTCGTAAGTTCTAATGTCGTTTGTTCATATTGATTGAGAAACAATTGATATATTTTTGCCAAAAAGAAGTGAATTTGATAAAGCAATTCTTCATGCAAAAAATAAGTAATAATTATATTATTTGCTAACATTTTTTATTTCATAGATGAAATTTGCATCAGAAAGTTTACCACTAACTTTAATATCCTTTGGATTAATTTTTAATTTTTTCATTTTAATTGGTTCATCTATTAATTCTCATAAATCTTCATCAAAACCGAAATCCAAAGGAACTCTAATTATTGGTGGTATTGATTTTAACAATAAATTATTTAAATTTTTAAATTGATTTTTTAAAGTATCTAATTCTTTTGTAAATTTTGTTTCAAGTTTTTCCTCAAATTTATTCACTAATTCTTCATTTTCTACTAATGATACTGAAATATTATTAATAATATCTTTATTATTAGCTAACTCTGTTTTATGTTTGTCTAACCTATCCAACATATGTTGCAATATCTTTAAATAAGTTTTCAGATTCAATTTTTATAATTTCAATTAATTCATCAATTTCAGCTGATGTATAGATATAATCAAAATTTTTGTCTTTAATATGTGCAAATACTTCTTCTCATGTTGTGTATATTTTTTATAATTGTTTTATTTGAGTCTGATTAAGAGCTTTAATAGCACTTGGTGTAAATATATCTTGATAATGATTAGTTTCTCTTGTTTGATTTTCTTCAATTGAATAACCTTAATTATTTGAAAAAGTTTGTTTTACATTTTTATCTGTAATTAGCATTCCATATAATTTTGAAACAAATGTAGAATAACATGCGGCTTTAATTAATTTCAATTTATTAATAGGCAATACATGTACTTCAATATGTGAAAATAATTCATTAAAGAAAAGATTTACATGATACTGAATATCTAACATTATTGTGTTATACATATCCGTTACTGTTGAAAACTCTTTTTTTCATTTTGAAGGAACTGTAGACAAATAAGGTTTACCAAATGTATTATCTTTCAAATATTCTTCAAGTGAAAATCATATTTGTTCATATGGTAACTTTTTCATTATTTTATTCCCCCTTTTGAATTGCCTGATTTAATCATTATCTCTTCTGCATTATCTATGATTGTTTTGTTAATAGTTCTAAATGGCAATTTAACATTAACATTTTCAATTTCTGTTTTATCAAATAGTGATATTAATATTCTTAAATTATTTTCATATTGATCTTTATTAAGTTCTAATGCATCAGTTGCGCTTCTATTAATATTTAATATTTCTGCATTATTTTTTTGAGCTGAATCATTATCATCATCCTTAATAGCCTTACCATGTTTTTTTATGTCTTCTTCTAACCAATCAGCAGTATCTCTAAACTCTTTTAATATCAAAGAATTAGGTGAGTATAAAGCTATTTGTTTAGTTCATTCTTCTGTCGTCATTGAAGATACTTGATTAGATATTTTCATATATCTATTTTTTGAATCTTTCAGGTTTGTAGCAGAATCAGGATTACCGGTTTCTTGATCAGAATTAAATTCTTGTTGTTTTTGCATTAAATTAAGAATTTGGTCAACTATTACATCATTTACAATGTTTAATTTCTCTGCCTTCTCAATTGCTAAGTCATAGAAATTAGTATTTTTGGGAAATGAATTTCATTGTACAATTGGAATTCCATTTTGTTTTGGATTTCAATTATTTTCTAAAATTTTGTCCCTTATAATTCGTTCTATATCATCTATTTTTTGCTCATTTTTTTGTAATGAATCTAAGTTAAATTCAACTTTATCTTTTGTAATATCATAGCTATATTGAACTAATCAGTCACAATCTTTAAAGTTTATGGTTGCAACAGTAATAATAGCCTTTAAAATTTTTTTATCTCTATTTCTAACTGAAATTTGATTAATTAAGCAAGGTTCAATGTAATCATCGATAATTACAAATCATACTCTTTCTTTTAACAATGAACGTTTAGATAAATCATATAAATCTTCTATAAATCACGGTTTATCTTTTATATATTTATTAAACTTATGTGAGTTAGTTTCTATATTTTTTCAGTCAAATGAGTTCGCGCGTTCAGATGCCAAACTATCTATCATTAATGAACCTGCATTAGATGGTTTAAGATTCAAGACTTGTAAAGCTTCAAAGTAATTATCATCAGCATTACGTTCAACTGGCGTTATCTTTATCATATATGCCTCCTATTTTATTTGAGTTTAGGTTTTTGACGCTGTTGCAAAAACAACTGGGACCACTTTCTGTTTTCGTTCTGGGGACCCCTTGCTCGCCAGAGCCCGCTCCGGCTTGCTCCCCAAAGAGAACAAAAGGCGGAACAGTTTTTTTGCTACGCGTGTTTTGCATTTGTCACGTTACTGCAATTATAATAATCAATTTTATTAAAATAAAGAGGTTTGGTTTTTTAGAAGATAAAAGATTTTTTAACATGATATCTAGTCATCGTTCTTTAATACCCTAATGCAGTAATTGCATCATCTTTTGAATTTTTGTCCGCTTGTAAACTACCTTTAGCTAATCTTGATTGTGTTATTTCTTTATAAAGCAAAGGCGAAATTCTAGGATCTATAAAATATCTTTTTGAAGCTAAAATTTGTTGCATTCAAGCTTGTCTATCTGATCTATCTCATTTCTTTTGTACATGTTTTGCACCTGGTAAAAAATTAAATTTTAGCCCCAATTTTTCTAACTCTTTTTGAACTTGTCATGCAGTTACTTTATCTTGTAAGTCATATCATACTATAGGTATATAATGTAAATATCTCTTTCATTTATTAAAAGTCTCATAGATAAATTTAGCAGCATTTAGAATTTTAATTTCTTCTGAATCTACTTTATTTGATTTTGTTATTGCATGTCAATCTCCCAATGAAAATGTATACTCATATGCTTTATGTTCACTATTTCAATCAGAATAGCCTTCAACTGTTATTGCTGAATTTTTTGCTTTTATTTTTGAAAAACCTCAATCTAAACCAAATGTTAAATGTTTTATTATATATTCCTTTTTATCTATTAATATTGTTTTCTTATCAGTCAACGAGTCTTTTAAATTAAAAATATTTGTATTATCCATATGTGGTCTATATGTAAATAAACTTAAATTATCATCTTCTGCAATATATCCTAGAACTATCCCTTCTGCTTTACCTGGGTTTTTCACCATTACATTTATCAAATGCATTTCAGTTCTTGAAGACATAATTCCACATGCTTTAGCCATTCATGATGTTGCCCTAATTAAAGCGCAATCTAAATTCTTATCTTCAAAATATGCAGAATTCAAATTTAGCATTTGCTGTTTAATTTCAAAGTTTAATTCTTATAAATCTTCAAAATATTTTTCATGTAACATATTTTCAGGATCTCAACCGTTTAATGAAAAATATAAATGTGTTGTTTTAAAATAATTTATTTTTTCTGTTTTAAATTTCACTTGTATTAATTTTCTATTTTTTTCATCTCATACAGGAAACTCTTTACCATTTCGATCTAAAACATAGAAACCATCTTCATTAACAACAGGAATTTCAGTTACAAATTCTGGTATTGGTTCATTAAAACCAGAATATTCTGAACGAACAGCAGAACCTAAAATTGTATCTGCATTATCATATATTAATTTACCAATATCTTCTGTTGTTGATTCTTTTGGTTGCTTAGAAGCTTCATCAACTCAAATTCCACCTAATACCCCAACAACAAATTCCATACCCAGTGTAGAATCTTTAAACTTTCCAATAGATTCAAATTTTATTTTTCTTTTATTTCATAAAATATAACCTTCATCTTTTGTCATAATTCATTTTAATCCGTTTATATTTTCAGGTCCAATTTGGATATCAAATTCTTGTTCTAATAAATTTGCTACTTTTTGAAATTGAACTCAGGTAGTATTTTTATGCGTTGAAAAATTATAACGACCAACAATTGAATTTTCATCTTTAAATGTAATTAATCTAAAAAGTTTATCAAGAGCAAATAATCAACTCTTTCCAGTATAACGAGCAGTTTCTGCTATCCTATCTTTTTTGCCAGTACAAATAAATCTTCTGAATGGTCATGGAACTAAATTAATAAATAAATCTCAGGTAAATCCAATTTTGTTAATATTTTCTATATCTATACTAAATTTAGATATTGAATTTTTAGATAATAAATTTTTGCTTTTTGTATACATAATATTAAAACTCCTATATAATATATATGAAGTGTTTATTTGGTTTTACATAATTTAATTATAAAAGGTCCAGTTAATTTTGAACCTTTTTAATTTTTAAACTGTTTTAATTTCATTAATATGTTTTGCTTTTCTTTCAAAATGTTTAGCAGTTTTAATTGCTGCATTATGTTCTTGAATTGCTTTTTCCATTTCAAGTTTTTTATTTTTTGCATATTCTTTAGCTTCTTTTGCATTTGAAATATCAGCTGATACAATTCTATGTCCAAGCATCATTTTTGCATCAATTGCTTTTTCTGCACGAGCTTTATCTAGCATTTGAATCGCTTTATAAAATAATCCAAAAAACATAAAAGCTGAAATTACTGCAAATCCTACAATAATAGCAATAGTATCTGATTTATCTAGTTTATTGATAAAGGGTATAGCATTTATCATATAACCAATACCAATTGAAAGACCTAATGATAACAATAAAGGTAATACTTTCAAAATTACAAAATTACGTAATTTTTTATTTTTATTCATATGAATTCCTCCTATAAAAAAATAATATATTTTCTTTTTAAGAAAAAAAGAAGTTTGGTTTTTTAGAAGAATTAGTGTATTGTTTTAATTTTATTATTAAATTTTTGTATTCCTTTATTGATTAAATAATTTCTAAAATAGTTTTTATTTGATTTATCATTTAAAAAATTCTTTAATACACCTCTAAAAAATACTGTAGCAACTATAAAATTATTTTTCTTTGAATTTAATAATTTATTAGCATTGTTCATTGCATCATTTAAATATGATTTAGGAGAAGTTTTAAATGTATTAATAATTTTATTCATTTCCTTTCATGTTTTAATTCCCTCTTTAATAAAACCAGTTATTATAGGCGGTAAAAAATTTAATGCACCCAAAATAGAAGAATTTTTTAAATGATAACCTAACTCTAAGTTTTGTTTATAATATTCTCCTACCTTTTGTTTATTGCATACTGTTAATCATAACATCATTTCTTTTTGATTTCAATAAAATATTCTTGGTTTATATTTTAAATTTTTAAAATAAATAATTACTGTATATGTCCCTGTTGGCAAAGGTTTAACTTTATAACCTAAAATTCATTCAGAAATTACAGGGATTAAAATTTTATCGATATTTTTATATGTTGCTTTACCTAATTTTGATATACCCATTTTTTTAATTAATTGATCAATTTTTTTAATTAATTTTTTCTTAATTTTAGTAACTACTTTTTGTATTGGTTTCATTACTATATCAACAGTACTAGACAATATTTTATTAAAATGCTTTTGTAAATCTAAATATGATAGTGCTTTATTTGCACCTTTAATATATTTCATTAATTTTGCTGATAATTGTAAGTCTAATGATTTTGTAAATCTTAAACTATAAAGTGATCAAATTAATTGACCAGATACATTACCTGCACTTGTACGAGCTGATAAAACTAATTTACTAAATTTAGAATCATTTAATAAATCTTTAGGTTTTAACCCTTTTCTAGCTAGTAAATCTTTAGCTTCTTTTCAATATTTTGACTGAATTTTAGGAAATAGTTTTGGATTAATATTTGTAAGAATATTTTGTAATTTAATTAAATCATCTAATTTTGAAGCTAATATTCCTTTTTGTGTTTTCATTATTTTTGAAATATTAGATACCGCATTTTTTGTAGATCATGTAGAAAACATTTGAAGAATATCACTTCTATTAATTCCTTTTGAAAAATCAAAAATTGTTTGTTTCAAAACAATTTTTTTACCTTATAAAACTTTTAATAAATCAGTATAATTTTTAACTTCTCCTGCTTTAATAGCAATTTGTTTAAATAAACCAGTTACTTCTGCTAATTTTAATGCTTTAGCCATTTTTACTTCAGTAGAAGCTACTTTACCAACTTTTGCAAAAGATAATGCATTTAATGCTAAACTCAATGGATCTAAATTACCAGTAATAGCATCATATGCAGTCATTGTAGCAAATTCTACTGATGCCCCAACAAATGCAGCCCCGACTCCTACTCCAAGTTCTCCTGCGCCCATAGCAACTAGTCCTACACTAGCTCATGCTTGACCAACAGCTCCAAGTGCAGCTGCTAAAACTCCAACTCCAATTATCTTAAGAATTTCTACCAATCAACTTGTATTTTTTTTAAATTAGTTAATTTTAAATTATTATTCTTAATAATTTTTAATTTTAAAGATTTAGTACCAACCATGTTTTTCTCCTTTAATTAATAAAAAAGAATAGTATAACTATTCTTCTGATTCTTCTGGTGTTTCAGGTTCAACAGTAACAGCAAATACTTTTAATGATTCAATCAATTTAACATCATAACCTTTTGCATATTCCATAATATCAACAGAACCCTCTCCATTACCGACTGGATTTTTTTTACATCTTAATGGCGTATGTGTTCATTCCATAGCTTTAAATGGTCGATATTGTGGATTCATTTCAACTAAATAAACAATTATTCCTTTTGGTAATAAATTTGTAGTAACTCCAGCTTTGCCAGTGGGATCTAATACTGCTACTTTTTTTGGAATACCAACATAATTAATTCCTTCAACTGATGATTGAATACCTGATATAGTTACGTCTTTACCGTCTAATACATCTTGAATTTGTTGTGTTGCTCCAATTGTTAATTTTAATTGGTCTCTAAAACCTCTATTTAATTCAATATCTGAAAAAATTCATAAGTTTTCAATATTAATTCCCATTTCATAACAATGATCAATTATTTTATCATGAATTTTTAAAGCATCTTTTCTTAAATCTAATTTACCTAAAACTAACTTATGAGCTTCTAATGCTGTATCTAATAATGCTTTTCTTTTATACTGAGTTTCAGCGACAGCGGCCTATGATAAATCAGCTGCAATTAATTCTGGTGTTAAAGTTTCGAGTGGTGAATATTTTCTCGCTATTGTAAATGCTTTATCAATTGTGATATTTTCTTCTATATATTCAGCTTTTGAATATTCTTCAAAAATTACACCTTTTTGTTCATAAATTTTACCAATATCTTCACCTGTTGTTACTGTAAATTTTAAAGGTTTTCTTCTAGTAACTCTTTGATTACGTTCTCTAACAGTTTCAAAAGGAATTAAATCTTCAAAACCAATTTTTGTTGGATAAACTTCATTATAAATTCCTTGAACAACTTCAGTTCTTGAAGTTGCATTGTTTAGATCAATAAAACCTTTTTGATTTTTAAAATCTTTTAATGCCATAATTTCTCCTATTCTAATCCAAGAGGATTACTTGGATCTATATATATTTTTTCTTTTTTTCCGCCAAAGTCTTGTTCATCAACTATTTCGACTTGTTTTCCAATTAATTCTTTAACAGATCTAACAATTTCCTCAATATTTGCAAATGTAAAATTATTGACCAATTGCTTAATAAATTCTAATTGTGTATCTGTGATATCTAAGTTTTGTGAAAATAATTCTTTTTGAATTAATTGATTATTTAAAGATTGAATTTGATAATCTTTATCTTTTAATGAATCTTGTAAAGCTAAAATTTCAATATTTTTATTATTAATATTTTCTTTAATAATTTCATTAATTTTTGCTTTTTGTTCATCACTAAATTGTACTTCTTCAGTTTGATTTTCTTCTTCATTAGAAGATTTTGATTTATCTAATTCCTCAGAAGTTTCAGGTGCAGTCTCCTGAATAATTTCATCTACTTTTGTTTCTTCTGTCATTTTTGTTTATCCTTTAACATTTGGTGAGCACCAATAAGTTAAGTATAAAAAAACCTCTTTAAAAATAAAGAGGTTTGGTTTTTTAGAAGAATTTAAGAAATCTTTAAAATCTATTTTTTTCTTTTATCATTTCCTTTAAATTCATAAAAATCAAATAAATTCATTCTGCTAGATATTCTATTTTGTAAATAATGCTCTATTGTTCCTAAATTTTGTAAAATATTTTTAAACTCTTTTGGACTATAATTTGTAGTAATTATTGTTTGTTTTTTGTTTTCTAATCTTGTATCGATTATCTCATAAAATATATTAATATTATATTCAGTGGGTTTTTTAGATAAAAAATCATCAATAACTATAATATCTGAATTAAAGTATTTTCTAATTTTATTATCACCATTTAATACATCATTTATTATTTCATATCACTTATAATACATTCCTCTTCCATTAATTAATTCTTGAGAAAAATAAGTCTTACCAACACCAGTATTTCCAAATATATATAAATTATTATTCAATAAATCTGATTCTTTTAATCTTGTAGATAATGATTTAAAATTTGTATCTCATTGAGTTTTAAAATCTAATTTATTATAATTGTTTTTATATTTTAGAAATTGATTTAAAATATCATAAAAATCATTTTGAATTTTAGTCATTTATTTATCTCCTTTTATTTTCAATTTTCTTTTTTGCAAGGTATCTTTAGACATTAAAAACTTATTTTTTGTTGTTGTTTTAATTGGACATGTATATAAGACTTCAATAACTTCAATTTGAGCTTTGGATTGATTAGCTTTTCTATTAAATGAATTTTTTAATAATCCATTAACTTCAATATAGTAACCAATTAGAATTTTTTTATATTTATTTCATAATTCTAAATCTTCAAAAATTAGATCTATTCATTGATTATTATCAAATATAATCTTAATTTTTCTAATTAATCATTCACCAGAACCGTTAGCATTTTTACCAGAATGTTCTTCTGGGTTAGAGTAGACTTGGCCCGATAGATGTATTAGATTGTGTTTAATTATATCTTTATCCATTATTATCACCTCTGTATTTATCTATTATTAAATTTGAAATAGTTTTAGATTGAGTATCAATAATTCCAATTAATTATTCAATATGCTTCATTATCTTTCTGTTTGGACCTTTATATAATTTTTTTAAACGTAATGAAATTTCAATTAAATTGCATTCATTACAAACTTTTAAAACTTTACCTTTAGCTATTAAATAGCTTGAGTTTGGATAATAACTAAATTCTTTGTTACATTTAATGTTTTGACATTTATTTTTCATATTTTTCCTTTCTTGAATTATTAAAAACCTTCGAAAAAAATCACATTCTTTCCAGAGCCCGCTAAGGTTAGACGCACTTTGCCCTACAAAAGAGCAAAGTGTCATTCTTTCCGTCACCACGCAACGGCCAGCATGCACGCGAGCATAATTTACATTTTCTGCCCCAAAAACCTTTTCAGGAGTCTCGCTTTTGCAACTCGTAAGAGTTCAGACTGCCATAGTTAAAACTATCTACCTCTAGCTAATGCTAGACGTGTTTTGAGCGCAACCCCAAAACTACCCCGCCTTTTAATAGATGCGGTCTCTAATGGTTCACGTATACCATAACCGGAGTACAATTTTGCTGCTTTCGCAAGTCGCATAAGGTGTCTCTACCCAATCTATATAAATAGGATTTAAATAATTTTTATCTGATTTTCTTTTTTTGCTGATCCATAATAGTAAATGATAATTGCATCTACTTCATGCTCATTAATGCGTTTGGAGCACCAAAATCAACCCCTAGCACGACCAGTCTTAAATATGAGTTCATCAATTGATTTTTTATTATTTCGAATTTTATCTTTAAAGTTTTTAATCATAAATGAATTAATTTTAAATATATTTTTATATTTAATTTCGATAGCACCTATTAACTTTGCATATGAAACCATATCTGTATTAGCTACATTATTTTGTAAGGGTCTCATTTCTTCAAAAATAATACACTCATTAATTGATGGATATAGACTTCTAATTCTTTGTATGAATTTAAAATGTTCTTTTCACTCTTTACTAAAAAATGTATGAATATTAAAACCATCAAAAATTGAGGTTGTTCCAGTTCCAGAAATATCGATTCCTAAATAGTAACTATTCATATAAATCAACTCCCATACTTTTTGGACTTCTTTGAAATTTAAATTCAATAGCCTCAAATGGAATTTCTAGATCCAGCATTTCATACACTTCATATAAATTATTTTTTAATCAAATTAGACATTCTTTAACTTTACTGAAAATAGGTAATTCAAATTTAATGATTTCTTCTCATTCTAATTGATAAGAACTAAATTCTTCAATTTTGTATAAAAGTCTAAATTCTTTAGAACCTCTGGAAAAACTCATATATTTAAATTCTATTCTTGCATGCATATTAAAATCTCTTTTCAATATTTATACGAAGTGTTTATTTGGTTTTACAAAAGAACAAAAAAAGACGATATTTATCGTCTTTTCCTATTTGCCCCTAATTCTTTGTTATACGCACAATAAAAATATTGTTTTATTTTTAAATAAAACAATAAAATATTTACGAGAAAGGACGTCATAGTATGTTTATTTCAGTAGAAGAATATGCACAAAATAAGGATAAATATTTTACATTAGATGTAAGAACTCGAACAGAATTTCAAACGCTTCCTCATTTTAGTTGAGCAGTAAATATCCATATAGATCAATTTTTAGAAAATTTTAAAAAATATCTTGAGGAATACAATCAAACTAATAAACCTATTGTAACTGTATGTAATGCTGGAAATAGAAGTGGTCAAGTATCTAATTTTCTCAGTCAATTAGGTTACAATGCAAAAACACTTCAAGGTGACATATACAATTACAATAAAAAAATAAGATAATTTTATCTTATTTTTTTATATCTTCTTTTAATCTTTTAATAAAAAGTTTAATAGCAAATTCTTTAGATGTTAAAGTTAATTCTTTTTCTATTAATTGAGCTTTTATTTTTATTTTTTTTAAATTTTCAATGTTTACTAATTGATTAGATAAAACTATTATTTTATCTTCCTTAATCTCATCAATATTATCTATAGTTCCAATTTCTATTAAAATTTTATTATAAATAGTTGAAGATCTTTCAATAGTGTCAATTCCAAACTTTGCTTTTTTATTTTTAATAAACTTTGTTATTGAAAAATATGCAAATAAAGATATAAAACAAATTGCAAAAGCTATAGCCAATAAAATATATATAGTTGAATTCATTTTATTCTATACTTTCCTTATCTTTTATAAAAATATCTCTCAATATTTTTATTTTACTTACATAGTTACCATCTGCTACTACTTTTATATTAATTTTAGAAGGTTTTATTTCGATTTCTAATTCATCAATTGGATACTCTACAGTGTCAATTATCATTATTTCATTTGATTGCTTTTCAAATTTGAATTTTAATACATGTTTATTATTCAAAATTAAAGGTGCATTTAGTGTTCTAAACTTATTTGTACTTACAGGTACTAATTCTTGCATTTGATAAATTTGACTATCTTTTGAGAGAATTACAGCTCCCCCTGTTGATTTCATATATCCACTACTTCCATTTGAAGTTGAAACCACTATTCCTGTTCCATGAAATCTTTCTAAAAATTCATCATTTATATATATTTCTACATACAAAGGATTTTTTTCATTTAAAATTTTAATTTCATTTGTAGCTATTAAGTTTTTTGTTTTTGTCTTAATTTCTAATAGTTCAAAATTATTTATTTGATATTTTTTACTTTCAATTGATTTAATTGTATTGTCAATATTTTCTACTCTATTTTTATTTGTATAAAAACCAATTCCCCCAGATTTAAAAGGAACAAATTCAATATCTTTTATTTTATCTTTATAAGTTGAAACAGCTTTTAAAAAAGTTCCATCTCCTCCAAATATAAAAACATAATTAGGATTCAACTCGCTATATTTTCAACCTCTTTTTTCAAGTTTTTCTCTTAAACTTGAAACTACCTCTTTTGTAGCTTTATAATCATTTTTAATTATGCTAAAAAAAAACACCAATTTCACCTCTAAACTATAATTAATTTTACTTATTTTTAAAAGAAAAATATATAAAGATTGTATAATATTATTTGTAAATCAAGGAGTAAAAAATATGAATAAAAAAATAATGCTATCTGGAATAACAACAACTGGGCAAATGACATTAGGAAATTATATTGGAGCAATGAGAAACTTTGTTGCTCTTCAAGATGAATTTGAGATGTATGTTTTTGTTGCAAATCTACATGGAATAACATCACCAATCGAAAAAGAAACATTAAGGCAAAATATAAAAAATATGGTAACTTTATACTTTGCTTGTGGAATGGACGCTGAAAAATCAACAGTTTTTGTTCAAAGTGAAATTTTAGAACATACACAACTTGCATGGATACTTACTTGTAATACTACAATTGGAGAATTGCAAAGAATGACTCAATTTAAAGATAAATCAACCAAAGTAAAATCAGAAAATGGAACTGAATATATTCCAACAGGTTTATTAACTTATCCTGTTTTAATGGCAGCAGACATTTTACTTTATGATCCTGCTTTTGTACCAGTTGGAAAAGATCAAAAGCAGCATATTGAATTAGCAAGAAATATAGCTGAAAGAATGAACAATAAATTTGGAGAAATGTTTACAATTCCAGGAGACTATACTCCTAAGGTTGGTTCAAAAATAATGGATTTACAAGATCCAACAAAAAAAATGTCAAAATCAGCTATAAATCCAAAAAGCTATATTGCTCTTTTAGATGATATAAATGAAGTTAAAAAGAAAATTAAATCAGCAGTAACTGATTCAGAAAATTTAATAAAATATGATCGAGAAAATAAACCAGGAATAAGTAATTTATTAACAATATACTCTGCTTTAAAAAATATATCAATTGAAGAAACTGAAAAGTTCTTTGAAGGAAAAGATTATGGATTTTTAAAAGAGGAAGTTACAAATGTTGTAGTTGAATTATTAGAAAAAATTCAAAAACGTTTTAAAGAATTAAGCAATTCAAATTTAGTAGATAATTGATTAGAACAAGGTGCTGAAAAAGCTAAAAAAATAGCTAGAAAAAAACTTACAAAAGTTCAAAATTTAACTGGAATTAATTATAAAAGAAAATAACAAATAATATAGCAATACATAAATACTAAGTATTAACTTAAAATTAATAAAAACACAGATTCTAAGTAATTCTGTGTTTTTATTACATTATTTTTTTAATTTTTCCTTTTACTTTAGTAACTTGTCTTATATAAAAATTATTACTTATAATTTAATTTCATCTTCTTAATTTTGATTTTTACAATAAAAACTATATAAACATCAACTTTACTTGATTTCCATTCTTTTTCCTGTACTAAAATATATTTCTCTTAAAACTATTATTAATTACTCTTCTTGATCAATTTTAATTTTATTAATATTAACTAAACTGCTATGAATTATAAAAAGTAACTTTAGCCTCAATGATAAGTGATGTTGCTAAACTTACTTAATTTATTGTTTATTGTAACTAAATTTACTAGTTTATATTATATTTATTATAATTATTATAAAAAAAATATCTGTTTTTAAATTTAAACACTTATTTTAGATAGTATTCTATAATTAATTTTCTACTTTTTTAAACTGCATTTC
This sequence comes from Spiroplasma endosymbiont of Atherix ibis, assembly GCF_964020005.1. NCBI lineage: Bacteria > Bacillati > Mycoplasmatota > Mollicutes > Entomoplasmatales > Spiroplasmataceae > Spiroplasma > Spiroplasma endosymbiont of Atherix ibis. Next base: position 279,499 of record NZ_OZ026474.1, on the reverse strand, counting down.
ATTTTACAGCCTTTATTTTTTTAACAATTTTTGTGCAATCATCTTTATGTCTTAATTCTTTACAGTTTGGATGAATTGCAATTAAATTTGTAGGTTCTAAACTAAAATGTTTTAAATCAATAAATTCACAAATTCAAGATAAATCTCCTTGTTTAAAATTCTCTCTAATCATAAAAAATTTACAAATAAAACACATTCTAAAGTCTTTTTCATCTTTGTTAATTAGAGTTGGAGAATTTTGTCAAGCTACTTCTAAATCTTCTTTTGTAAATTCAATTTCATTATTTTCTAAAATTTTTGCCATAATTTACCTCTTATAAATATAACAACATTTTATCATAAATAAAAAATGAGTAATAAGCTCATTTGTATTATTTTTTATAATCTAATGCTTTTTTAGATGAAGTTACAATTGCTTCAAATTGCTTTGGTTCATGAATTGCTAATTCAGATAACATTTTTCTGTTAATATCAATTCCTGCTATTTTTAAACCATTCATAAATTTTGAATAACTTAAACCTAATGGTCTAACAGCTGCATTTATACGAATAATTCATAATTTTCTAAAATCACGTTTCTTAAGTTTACGTCCAACAAAAGCATAAGCCATAGAACGTAAAACTTGTTCATGAGCCTTTTTATAGTTTGCTTTTTTTGTTCCATAGTAACCTTTTGCTCTTTTAATTCAACGTTTTCTTCTTGCTCTAGTTACTTTACCAAATTTTACTCTTGCCATATTGTTCTACCTCCTATTTTTAGTTTTGTAATAATCCTTTTAAACGTTTCATATCTCCAGCTGAGACAAAAGTTGCTTTTTTAAGATGTCTTTTTTGTTTTGTTGATTTATTTTGTGCTAAGTGAGATCTATAAGCTTTACCTCTTTTTAATTTACCTGCACCAGTTTTTTTAACTCTTTTTGCTAAAGAGCTTTTTGTCTTCATTTTTGGCATAAATTCTCTCCTCCTATAATTAACCTTTTTTTGGCACTATATACATATCTAAGAATCTTGTATTTAGTTTGGCTTCTTTTTCAATTTTTGCAACATCTTCAATTTTTGCAAAAAACTTATCTAGTGTTTCTTTTCCAAATTCTTGAAAAGTTATTTCTCTACCTTTAAATTTCAATGAAATTTTAACTCTATCTCCTGCTAATAAAAATTCTCTAGCTTTTCTAGCTTTTGTATCCATATCATGTTCACCAATTCCAACAGTTAAACGAATTTCTTTGTTTTCAACTTTTACTTGATTTTTTTTATTTTCTTTTTGTTTACGTTTTTGTTCGTATTTATATTTTCCATAATCAAGTATTTTAGCTATAGCTGTCGAATTATCTTGCATACCCACTTGAAATAGATCTAAACCTGCTTCTTCTGCTAATTTTAAAGCTTCAAACTTATTTAGTGGTCCATTCTTTGTACCATCATCATTAATAATTAAAACTTGTTTTGCTCTAATTTCTCTATTAATAAAATCTGTTTTTATATTTCTATTGTCTGCCATTTGTCCTCCAAAATAAAAAGTGTGCCATTAAAAGATTAGGAGCACACTTAAAATTTATTTATTCATATATACTAATAAATAAATAAGTTTTTACCGCTTCTTTAAAAATTGCGGTGAGCTGTGTGCTTCTTTCTTTAAACCTTAATTATTATATTATAGTTTTTTAAAAAAAGATAAATTTTTTTAAATTTTTTATCAAATTGTACTTTCACTAGTTATTACATTAATATTTATTTTATATATTAACACTTCATGCAAAAAAATTAATATTTTTAACTATTAACTGTCCATAAACAAAATATGATGGTAATAATGCAAGAATGTATTTTAAAGAAGGAAAAATAATAAAAAAATCAACTATTTTAAATTCTATTAAACAATATGATATTGATAAAATTTTAATTTAAAAACCTCATAATAATAAATTATTTTCTTATGAGGTTTTATCTAAATTTTTCAAGATCTGTAATACTTGAATTTTCTCTTTCTAAATTTCTATCAATTTTATTTTTTTTACAATATTCATCAATTTCATTAGATTTTTGGTTTATTTTTAAATTTAATTCTTCTGATGATTTAACATTATCATATTCATATTTTAGATTTCTTATACTATTTTCTAATTTATAAAGTCCTAAAACTATATTGTGTTTTTTAATTTGCTCTTTTTCACTAAATCTTTTATCTGGAATTTTTGTAGTTCCAGTAAAATAGTCAATATCAATATGCTTACATCCTATGTGATGATAACCTTTAGAAATTGCTTCTTTCATTGTTATATATTGATTATCATATTCTTCAAGTGAAAGTATTTGATTTTCAAAAGGTCTACAAAATTCACAACTATCTTCTTCTGGTTGAACATAAACAATAGTTTTTAATCTTAAAGCTTCTTTTTTACCAAATCAATTATAAATACCTAACATTGGTTTATTATTTGGATTTTCTTTTGCCTCTGTTATTTTTTTATCAATTTCAGAATCTATATACTCTTTTGGTTCATTTATTAAATCTGACTTTTCTTTTCTTTTTGCATTAATTTTACTTCAAGGAATAGCAAAATAAAGTATTAAAAGAACAACAATAACTATAAGTATTATTCATAAAGGAAATTTATTCATAATTTTAATTAATTATTATGATCATTTAAATGATCATAATAATCCCTTGCTTCTTTTAAATTTATTCTTTGATTTTTTTTACAATTAATACAAATACCTTTATAAAAATCCTTTGTTGAAAAATTTATTGGTTTAGAAAATACAAACTTTTTAAAATCTCAACAATTTTTACAAAAAGTAAATATTCAATCAGTATCTTTATCAAAATTAAATGCCATAAAATACCTCCAAAATAAAAAGAAATGTAATCATTTCCTTTTTAGATTTTAAACTATTTTTCAACAATTTTTCTTACAGAATTTGCAACATGTTCAACATCTGGTCCAATAACAATTTGCAAACTTTCATTTCCTAATCGTTTAATTCCATATGTTCCTGCTGATTTTATAAGAACATCGTCTATTTTATTGTTATCTTTTAGTACAAGTCGCAATCTAGTTGCACAATTGTCAATACTTACAAAATTTTCTTTTCCAATTGCTTGTACTATTTTTTCTGCCATATAATCATATTTATCAATTTTTGATGAATTTTCTTTTATAGTTGATGATTTGCTAGCAGTATTTACTTGATTATTTGAAGTATCTTCCACATTTCTACCTGGTGTACTTAAATTCATACCTTTTATTATAAAGTAGAATACAAAGTAATATGTAGCTCCAGCTCCAGCAGATAAAGCAAGTATTCATAATGGATTTGAAATAATTGAATCACGTACATTTGCTAATGCCCAAGATTGAGGAAGAGAAGCTGCATAATCAATAAATCCTGCACTAAATCCAAATCCTATTTGAATTTTCATTGATGTTGTTATTGCCATAAATATTCCTGTTAATCCTGCATGAATTCCTAATAATGCAGGAGCAATAAATACAAATGAGAATTCTAATGGCTCTGTAATTCCTGATAAGAATGAAACTCCAGCTACTCCTCCAAGGAATCCAGCTATTTCTTTTCTGTTAGATTTATCAGCTGTCATAATCATAGCAATGGCTGCCATTGGTAATCCACCCATCATAATTGGAAAGAATCCTGATTGAAATAATCCTGAAGTACTTATTCCTTTAGAAAAAGCTGTTATATCTCCCATTTCTGTTACTATTTCACTACTTATAGTTGGATTTGAACCAAATCCAGGAGATACAATGTTTCCAGATACTGGCATTTGGAATCAAAAGAATGTATTCATAATTTGATGTAAACCAAATGGAAGCAATAATCTATTTAGAATTGCATAAACTGTTGTTCCGGGTATAGCAACAGCTGGGTTGTCTGGATTAGCAACAGCTGTTCCAAAACTAATTAATCCCAATTGAATTCATGGTCAAATAACTGCAAAAACTAATGCTGTTGGAATAGCTGCTGTTAAAGCAACCATTGGAACAAATCTACGACCTCCAAAAAATGACAAAGCTGTTGGAAGTTTAATTTCTTTTAACCTATTATAAAAGTATGCTGAAAGGCAACCTGTTACAATACCTCCAAGAACTCCTGTACTCAATACATAAGTTCCTTTTTTAATAACATCTTTATTTTCCATAACTTTTACATAAAGCAGTTTAGATCATTCTTTACCACTTGAATCTGTAAATTTTAAAGTTTTTCCTCAAATCATATTTGGTAAAGTTCCTTCTCCTGTTAAAGCAGTAACTGATAAATAAAAAATTACTGCAACTAAAGCTGCCTCACCTCTATGATCTTTTGCAAGACCAAATGCACAACCTATTGCAAATAGCATAGGTAAATTTTCAAATGGAATTAATCCTGGTTTTTGAATAATTAGTGATATTCAATAACCTACTTGATTTGTTATTACAAGAACTCCATTTTCTGCTGTATGAGATGAATATTCAATACCCAAAGCACCAAATCTATTTAGAATAGCTGCAAAAGGAAGAACAGCAATTGGAAATTGTAAAACTTTTCCCAATTCTTGAAGCATTGTTAAAAACTTGCTTCAGCTACCCTTTGAATTGTTCTCATCTTTATTTTTTTTCACTTTTAACTTTTTTTCATTAGTTAAATGTATACTTTTATTTTTCATTTTTATTTTCCTTTCTATTAAAACTTAATAATATTTTACTACAAAAAAAATAAAAAAATAAAAATTTTCCAATTTATTACTAAATTTAGTAAAAAAATTCTTATTAAATAATTTCTCCTATACAAATACCTAAAAATATTAAAGCCATTAAATATCCTACTAAAGCTAATGTAAAAATTCCATAATATTGTCAAAATCTAAATATTTTAAATTTTGTTGATATTACTTTAAATGAATCTTTTTCCAGTTTTTTATTTCTTCTAAAAACTACAAAAAAGATAGTTGAACATATTCCTAAAACTAATCCTAAAATACCAAAGCCTAGCAATGTTCAAAATGTTCCAGCACTTAAACTAGCTAATAACATATTTATTCCTCTATTCCAAATCTAAAGTGATTTCATGGTCCAATAAAATCAATTAATCTCTTTTCACTATCCTTAATAGTACCCATTCAATTATATTTTTGTTGTTTATCTTCAAAGTCATTTTTTAAAATAATATGACATTCACCCTTATATTTTGAGTCATTATTATTTATAATGACAACATCTCCTTTATTATAAGTTTTTTTTGTATTTTTTGGTTCAATAGATTCATTTTTAAACTTTACTCTTGAAAAAGTAGATCTTATAAAATATTCTGTAATATCTCCCCTTCTAAAATGATCAAAATTTAATATGTCTTTTTCAACTTTATTTAATTTGTAAAATGGTTTTACAGTTAAAGTTATTTCATATCTGTCAATGCTTGCAAGTTCTTCTAATTCCTCTTTTAATGAATAGGCATTTCAAATTAATACAAGTTTTATTTCATTAGTATAAAATAAAATTTTAGCTTGCTCAGATATAGAAAGATTTCTTTGTTCTTCTAAGGTAGGCAATTCCTTTCACCCTACAGCTGTTGTCATTTCTCCAAAATGGCTTCCCACAAAAGCTGCTGTTGAAAGGTTATATTTTAAATATTTTTGGTTTGACTGTTTAAAATAATTAAAAGGTAATGCAGTATATTCTAAAGGATAAAAGTTATGGCATCCACTTAGTCTTTCTTTAATTGGCTTAAAATCAATAACATTATCAATTAAACTATCATTATTTGACATATTTAATTGAATATCTATATCATATTTATTATGTGTAATATTTGCTATTTCAAAAGGTAAACTTGGAGAATCTAGTCTTAAACAATCTATTCCATATTCACTACATTTTGATAAATCATTAACATTAATTCCTATTAATTCCATTGATTTATATTCAACATCAACTATTGTATAAAAACCAATTTTTTTTGCATATTTAATACTTTTTAAAACCATTTCTGCTTTTTTATTATCATCTTTTTGTCCAACAAAATGTAATAAACTTGTAAAAACTACTTCATATCCTAATTTTTTAGCTAATTCTAAATAATCTTTATCTTTTTCAAAAGTTGATTGTTCAGGATATATTGATATTCCAATTTTTCTTTTCATAATTTTCCTCACCAATATAATTTTAACAATAAAAAAATCACTTTAAAAAGTAATTTTTTTATTATATTAAATTTACTTTGTATCAATAAATTATTTTATTGTATTTTTAAATTAATAAAAAACATAAAAATTTTGCCTATTAAGTTTGTTTATTTTTTATAACTAATTAAAAATTTAATCAAATCTTTTTAGTTATATATATTTATATTTTTTATTTAATTTTTAAAAGCTATCTTTATATTTAATATTCTATTATTTTTTTATGCTTTTCAATAATTTTATTATTAAATTTGAATTAAAAAAACTATCTTTTTACGATAATTTTCTATTTTATTCAATTTTTTATTTCAAGTAAAAACTTATATTATTTTTTATTTACAATTTTCTAATGCAAAATTTAAAACTTTTTCACCATTTGCTTTAGCATAATCTTCTTTATCAATTACAAATACTGGTGTATCAAAATATGTTTTTATTTCATCAAGCTCATATGCAATTTGTGGACCTAATAAAACTATATCTCAATTATTTCCATTAAGTTTAGCTTCATTTATTGAAACTGCTTTGATTTCTACATTAATGTCCTCTTCAAAAGCATAATTTTGCATATTTTTAACCAAAATTGATGTGCTCATTCCTGCATTACACGCTAAAAGTACCTTTTTATTCATTAATTTTAATTCCTTTCAAATAAACTAAATTTATGATATTTTTAAATTACTATTTAATTTTACTATATTTCCATCTAATATATTTTTATTTTTGGCAAACTTATTTAAAAGTTCACGTTTTTCTATTTTATTTTCAAGCATAACAAATGGTGAATACATAGTAATTAATATTACAAGATTAATCAATGCTACAAGACCACCAATTAAACTCTTAGTTGTTAATATTCCCCCAATTATTGGTGGTGTTGTTCAAGGAACAATAACACTAGAATGAGGCATCATTCCTAAAGTAGTTGCTAAATAAGCAAAAATAACTGCTAACAATGGTCCAAGTATAAATGGAATAACAAAGATTGGATTAAGAACAATTGGTAATCCAAATAATAAAGGCTCATTAATGCAAAATATTGCTGGTATTAATGTAATTTTAGCCATTGTTTTATAATCACCACGTTTAGAAAATATGAAAATAGCAATTATTAAACCAATTGTTCCCCCAGTTCCTCCCATAAATAGAAAATTATTCATAAATGGATTTGTAAATACATATTGAGGAGTTGTTCCATTAGCAAGTGCTTGTTGATTTTGAATTAAACCATCTAATTGTATTGGTTCTACAATTGGTGACAATATTCCACTTGCGTGAATTCCCATAAATCACAAAAATTGTCATAGAAAGACAATAGATATCATTCCTACAAATCCTGATACTACATTTACAAGAGGTTTTTGTATTGCAACAGTAATTAAACCATTAATATCTATAAATGTTACTTTATTTGTTCCAATAGTTATTTCTCCAACGCTTTCACCTATTCAAGTAATTGAAAAAGCAATTACTCCAAAAACTATAGATGTAATTCCATAAGGAATTAAAACATTAAATGACTTTGCAACACCATCTGGAACTTAATCTGGCATTTTTATTTTTAGTTTTTGGTTTTTTGAAAGATGCCCAAATAAAACAGTTGAAAAAATACCAACAAGCATTGCAATAAACATTCCTGTACTTCCAAAAACTGCTAAATTTGTTCAAAATGAAGGACTTATAATTAAAAATGAAATAAAAGCCATAATTGCTGCTGCTCATTGATTAACTTTATAATATGGAGCTAAATGGTATGCAATTGCACCTGCTAATAAAAATCCAAAAAAAGCATAAGTTCCATTTCAAATGTAAGAACCTATTGTTTTAAATTGTTCTAAAGTTGCAAGTTGATCTGATGTCAAATAAAATAAATTAAATAAACCTCCATTACCTGCTCCAAAAAAAATATTATTTATTAAAATAAATATAGCTCCAACAATAACTAAAGGCATTAATGAAAAAAATCCATTTTTTATAGAAACCATAAATTTTCAATTTGATAATTTACCTGATGCTCAAGTAATTTTATCAATTGAGGTTCTAATAGTTATTAAATCTGCTTTACCAGCATTATATCTAATCTTTAATTTTTGATTTTTAATTTTACTTTTTTCTTTAAAAAGCTCATTTTCATAATTCACTTTTAAATCATTAATTTTTAAAGATAATTCATAAACTGTTTCATCAATTTCTGATTTTAAAGGCTTAAGTCTTTTTTTATGACCTAATTTTCCAAAAAGGTAACAAATATTTTCTGAACTTTTATTTTCATTTTTTCATTTTTCTATTAAAATACTATATTGTTTATTATATTCAGTTTTTGACTCTTTTAATGCAATTTTAACTTTATTTTTAAGCTCTTGAATATTATTTTTACTTTTTTCCAGTCTAGACTCTTTTTTCTGTTCATATTCTTCTTTTAAATTTACAATATTAGAATTGTAGTCTTCATATATTTTATTGATATCAGCTTTTTTATATTTAGCATTTAATAAATCCAAATTAAAATTAGTTATAAGTTCTTTTTCTTTTTCTTTTCTAATTTTATTGAAAGTTGATGAGATTTCTTTATGTTTATTTTTTAAAAGATGAAGCTCATTTTTTGCTTCAAAAATTTCTTTTTTTATTTTCTTTATTTTTTGTTTACTTGATTTAATTGAATTCCAAGTATCAAATATATCATGGTATTTTTCATATTTAAGCATATTTATACATTACCTCCGGAAATATTTTCAAATCCATAATTATAAAATCTCATTATTTGCTCATTTTTCATTTTAATTGATACTTCTCTTGCAGAAACAGTTTTTATTTTTTTTGATGATATTATTTTATTAGTATTATCAAAAGTAATTACACCACTATTAGGACTATTAATTTGATTATTTTCTTCAAATCAATACCCCTCATATTTTCTAATATAATTTTCATCAAGTCCACCAACATTAATATATTTAACTAATGTTTGATCAAATTTAATTTTTGTAAGAGCAGTACCCTTACTTTTTGCTTTACCTTTGTTTACTATTTTAAACATAGGAACAAATCATCAATCTTCGATATATTTATTCATATAATTAATGCTTTTCATATATTCATCTTTTTCATCTAAATTATTTAGATTTTTTTTATAAAAAGCTTGGTTAAATTCTAAATTATTTTTTAGAACAGCAAATCTAGCTGTATTTACTTGAAATTCTGGTTTTATAATTTCATCTCCAAAATATTCTAGTAAATTTTTTTCTGAATCATAGTTAATTTCAGTTGATGCACTACCATATTCTCCTTTATCATCAATTACATAGTAGTAATAATAATAATTTCCATTTTCATTATCCTTATTAAATTTTGGAACTAATTTATTAAAATAATTACTAGCTTCTTTAAATAATTCTAATGACACATCTGTAATTTTTTTAACATACCTTCAGTATCATTAACAATAGTTTTATTAATTGACAAAGAAAGTGTTGACATCATTTGTCCATTTTCTTTTTCATTATGTTCATTATCATCAATTTGAACACATTCTTTTGCAATATTATAGTAAGTAAGTTGAGTTAAAGATTCTACATCTTTTTTCAAGATATCTTTGAAAACTAAAGATCATGTATTACATGAAATTACTTGAGTAGATAATAAAATTGGAGAAGATGCTAAAGAAATTATGCTAAATAAAGCTAATATTTTTTTCATGTAAAAACTCCTTCATATTTATTTTATAATAATTACTAAAATAAAAAAAATAAATATACATTTATTTTTTTTATTTTTTTAAATTCTATTTATTTATAATTTTATACATTTCAATCATTTCTTTACCTAAATCAATTATTTGCTTGTGTTGTAAGCATTTGATCTTCTGCATGTAAAAAAATTAATTTTAAATCAAGTTTTTCTCCATTTGCTTCTCTTGCTACTATATCAAAATGTAAATTATGTGCTTTATTCATTTCTAATTCAGCTAATTTAATTAATTCTTTTGATTTATCAAATTCTTTTTGTCTAGCTGCTCTAATAGCCAATATTGCATTTGATTTTGAAGTTCCTATACAAGAAATCATTTCCATTGATATTTCATTTCAATTAATTTCATTCATACTTCTTAACCTCTATTTCATTAAACCTAGTGTATAAAGTTTTTTAAAATGACCTTCTTTTTCTTTTAATTCATTAAAATTTCCTTTTTGAACAATCCCATTTTTATCTAAAACAATGATTTCATCTACATTCATAATTGTGCTTAATCTATGTGCTATTACAACAGTGGTTCTTCCAATCATTAGCTTATTTAACTCTGATTGAATTTCTTTTTCAACTACATTATCTAAAGCACTTGTAGCTTCATCAAGAATTAATAATTGTGGATCCTTTAAAAAAATACGTGCAATTACTAAACGTTGTTTTTGTCCACCACTTAACATAAACCCTCGTTCTCCTAAAATTGTATCATAGCCAATTGGTAATTTTTTTATGTAATTGTGGATTTTAGCTTTTTTAGCTGCTTCAATTGCTTCTTCATCTGATTTATCAAAAAATGGATATTTTAAGTTCTCCATAACTGTTCCATAAAATATTTGTGGTTCTTGTTCAACATATCCAACTCTATTTAAATAATCATTATGATCTATTTTTTTTATATTTTTACCATTTATTAAAAGTTCTCCTGTTGTAACATCATAAAATCTTAATAATAACTTTGCTATTGTTGATTTACCTACACCTGTTTCTCCAACAAAAGCATAACTTTTATTTTTTTCAAAATTTAAACTAATTGTTGCCAATATTTGTTTTTTTGGTGACTCAGGATAATTAAAAGTTACTTTATTAAAAACTATATTTTCAATATCTCCAACTTTTTCTGGATTATCTACAAAATTTAACAATGAATTTGAATTATAAATATAATTAAGTCTCATAATACAATTTGATAATTTAGTTAATCCTCTCATTCATATTGGCAATGTCAATAATGCATATAAAACATTATTTGTAGCTGATGTAAATGCTACAAGTAAATTTGAAAGTTCATTAGGTTTCATTGAATTACTATATAATCCAATTGCAGAAATAATAGTAATAATTGGTAAAGCTCAAGCAAAACTATAAGCAAAAAAAGATAAAAGTGATTGTAGTCAAATAACTTTACTTAATTTTTGATCATACTTTTCATGTAATTTTTTATTTCTAATAGTTTCTCTATTTTCAGAAGCATTAGCTTTAATTGCTCTAATATTTATTAATCTGTCTGTAATATCTGTATCAATTGCTTGTTTTATGTCAGCAAAAACAATAATTGCTCTTCTATAATATACAAAAATAATTCAAATTATTATTACTAAAAGTGCAAAAATACCTATAACAATTAAAGTAAGAGTAATATCAATAGTAAACATAAAAATTGCCATTGTTATAAAACTTACACTACTAAATAGCAAATTTAACAAAAAGTCATTAAATGAATCGCCTGAACCTTGACTATCATTTATTACTCTAGACATTATTAATCCTATTTGATTTTTTGAATAATAACTAATATCAACTTCAACTAATTTTTTAAGTGCTTTTATTCTTAAATAAATTTCAACTCTTTTTGCAAAAATAGCTGCATATATATTTGTTAAGTAATCAAAAAATATAATTGCAAAAAGCAAAACTATACCTACATAGACTCAACTAATTCAACTCATTGTAAATCATAAAAAATGATTTGCTTGTAAACCTAAACTTGTAAGATTTTTTGTCATTTGACTAACAACAATAGTCATTGAAGAATACAAAATTGAATCTATAATTGTAAAAATTAAATAGCCAATAAATATTTTAGGATTTTTTTTGATACCCTTTCCAATCATTTTAAATGAATCAAAAAATTTCTTGGCTGAAAAAGCTCTTTCGCTTTTAAATTTTTTTCCTTTCATAAACTACCCCCAAAAAAATAAAAACCCTTAGGTTTTTTAACAATAATATCTTTTAAAAAATATGAGCTCCTGTATAATTTAAACCTGTCCCAATTAAAAGTAATGATATATTTATAACAAATAAGCTTAAATGAAATTTTCAAGTTCCTTTTAAAATTGTACCATAACTTGTTCTACCAATTTGTGCTGCTCCAACAACAATTCCAGAAGCTGGAGAAACCATATTTGCCATTCCATTAGCATATGCAAATGCAGTTATACTTCCAGAAATCATATTAGTTACAGTTGAACCAATAGTTATAGAACCTGCTAATGGTCCTCAAACCGGAAATACTGCACTTGAAAATCCTGAAGTTGAAGGCAAAGCAAATGACATAGGTATAAAAAGTAAGAAAGTCATAATTATAAATAAAAATGGATTTATATTACCTATATTTGAATTTCTAATACCTGTAAGCATAAGAGCTTGAATACCAGTTTCTTTTAAAAGATAAGTAATAGCTCCTGCAATTGAAATAATAAATGCTACTCCTATCATATCTTTTGCACCTGTCATAAGATCTTCAATAAAAGTCTCTTCTCCTTCTCATTTTAGAATAGCAACAATTAATGAACCTATTAGAAAGAAACCAGAAACTACAAACATATCCCCATATCCCATTCCAGGAACTAAACCTGTTAAAAAAGGAATATACTTATTAACTCATTTTCCAAAATCATGCATAGCAGTTGTTTTAAATAATTCATCTCAAGGAAATAAATATGCAATCATTACTAAAAACATTACTAAAAACATTACACTAATTACTATTCTTTTTTTAGTTAAAGGAATTTCATTAATTTGTTCTTTTAAAAAGAATTTTTTATCTTCTTCTAATGTTGAAAATGTGTATGAAAGTTGAGGATTCTTTTTTACACTTCTTGCATAAAACATTATTCATCCTGAAGTAAATCCTGTTACAAGAACTCAAGCTACTAATCTAAAAATTAGACCATCCATTGCTTGAGAATTTGCAGCATCTGCAGCTGTAAAAATTAAGAAAGGATCAAATGTTGCTAGCATTGGACCAATTCCCCCACCAAGCAATACTGTTATTAACGCTGTGAAAACATCAAAACCTGCTACTAACATTAATGGAATAACTATCATATGAAATCCTAAAGCTTCTTCTGACATTCCATATGCAGATCCACAAAAACTTAAAAATATAACAATAATTGGAATTGTTCAAATTGTTTTTTCTTTAAATTTTCATGCTATTTTTTGAGTCAATGCATCTAATGATTTTGACTTCATTACAATGTAAATAAATGCTCCAATTGATAAAACAAATACAATAATTTCTACTTTATTTTCAAATCCTTTAAATATAGATACAAATAAATCAATTATTCCAATAGCTTTAATTACAGTTGGAATTGATGGTTCTACCTCGCTTGCACCAAGCTTATTATAAGTTACTCCTGAATAGTACAATATTCAAGATATTATCATTATCATTATCAATACAGCAAAAAGTATTGTAAACGAAGTGGGTATTTTAAATTTAGGTTCTTTATTATTCATTTTTAAGTCTCTCATTCTAATTGTTATTTTTTATATTAAGTTTAAATTTTGATATATTATTTATTATTTGTATTTATTATTTAAATTTTAAAAATAAGTATTTATGTATTTGTAATCAAAAAAATCAATAGTTAATAAAACTACTTTCGTTTGCCCTTACTAATTTGTTTGATTATTAATCTCATAAAAATACTCCTGTGCATTTATCTTTTTTTATTATATATAAAAAAAGATAAAAACCATAATTAAATTAATATATTTTTCTAAGTTAGTAATTTGAGCAAAATAAAAGTAGTTGCATTTAAAACAACTACTTTATAAAAACCTTTTATATAATTTTCAAAATACATTCAGAATAATAATTAAATATTTTTATTCTGAATTTTTATCATTTTTTCTAACTTGAATATTAGCTTTTTGTTTTAATTTTTTATCATTTTTTTTAATTTGTTTATCAGCAATTTCTTTAAAACTACGCATTTTTTCTTCTAAATATTCTAATTTAATTTTTTTAAATAAAATTGATACATATTCTTTATTAATAAAATATAAGACTCCTGACAATAATAATGCTCCACCAATTCAATTACCAATTAAAGTAGGTATTGTACTTAAACCAATAAATAAAACAAAATGATAGAATTGAGGACGTAATAAAATTTCTCCACTTCCACTTGTTATTGCTACTTGACTGTGATTAAAAATTATTTCAAACAATAACATTCACATAAAGAAAGAATTTGCAGGTCCATGTTGGAAACTTCCAATTGCAAAGTAAGCAATTGGGAAAATCATTAGTAAAATAATTGCAGCTGCATTTTTTGTTGTACTTGCTAATGGTAATGTTGAACAAACCATTATATTACATAAAATTCCTGAGCAAATACCTATTCCAATTGTTGCAAGAATGCTTACTGCTTTAATTGATTCATTATTTTGTAAATCATAATTTACTAAATATAATTTATGCATTGACATAGCAAAAACTTTATTTAGAAAAGGACCATTATTTCAAAGTCCTCCAGCTCCTGAAAAAATTGCTACAAAAATAAATGTTCCAACTAAATTTCCTAAAAGCACTCCAAAAATTCCTTTTAAGTAAAGTCTTTTACTTCCACAACCTTTAAAAATTGGAATTGTACTAAAGACATGACTTGTAAACAATCCTCCTCCAAGAAATGTAATCATAATAATACATCCTGGAAAAATAAAACCTAATAAAATTGTTCCAAATGCTTCAAAACCAGTTCCCTTAAGAGAGACCATTGCAATAATACATGCTACATATCCAAAACCAATAATTACACCACTCATAATTCCAAGCAATATTTGTTTTATAAAAGTATAATGCAACTTATGCATTGCAGCTTTAAAACCTCCTAATACGCCATCTACCATAAATGAATGTTGTGCATCCAAAATTCCATAATCTACTTCTTTAAGAGACCTAATTTCTTCTTCTATATTTATATTTTTATTCATATTTTTTTAAATCTCCTAATTTAATTATATATTTTTTCTTTAACTTTATTTTTAACCATTTTAATGAATTCTTTAAGAGTTATAGTAATTTGTTCTTCACTACCATATTTTCTATATGTTACCATATTATTTTCAGCTTCCTTATCTCCTAATACTAATTGATAAGGTATTTTTCTAACTTGTGCATCACGAATTTTATAACTCAATCTTTCATCTCTAAGATCTATTTTTGTTCTTATTAATTTTGATTTTAATTCTTCTCTTACTTTTTCTGCATAATCTTTTTTAGAAATATTTACAGGAATTATTTCAACTTGTTGAGGAGTACATCATAATGGTAAAACTCCTTTTGTTTGTTCCAAAAGAACTGAAATAAATCTCTCATAAGTTCCTACAAGACCTCTATGAATCATAATAGGTCTTTCTAATTCTCCAGCATAATTTATATAAATAAGTTCAAATTTTTGAGGTAATAAAAAATCTAATTGTATTGTTGAAACTGTAATCTCATGTCCTAAAGCAGTTTTTGCTTGAATATCTAATTTAGGTCCATAAAATGCAGCTTCACCAATCATTTTTTTATAATTAATTTTTAATTCATTTAAAACTTTTTCAAGTTCTGCTTCTGCAGAATTTCACATTTTATCATCATTAAAATATTTTTCTTTATCTTCTGGATCTCTTAATGATAAAGATAAATAATCAATTTTAATATCAAAAGTTTTTAAAACTTCTGTTATTAAATTAAAACATCTTATAAATTCATCTTTAACTTGGTCTGCTCTTACAAAAATATGTGAATCTGTTAATTCCATTGCTCTAACTCTTTCAAGTCCTGTTAAACTTCCAGATGATTCATATCTGTGTTGTAATGCATGTTCTGCAAATCTTAAAGGTAAATCTCTATAACTTCTTGGCTTATATCTATAAACTGAAATATGATGAGGACAACTCATTGGTTTTAAAACCATTTCTTCTTTTGGAAGATTCATAGAGGCAAACATATCATCTCTATAATGATCTCAATGTCCTGAAGTTTTATAAAGTTTACTTGTTCCAATTACAGGAGTTTCAATTTGAATGAAGTCATATTCATATTCTTTTTCCATTAAATATTTTTTAATTTCTTGTTTTAAAATAGTACCATTTGGCAATCAAATAGGTAAACCTTGTCCAATTAAAGGATCTAAATGATATATTTCTAAATTTTTAGCAATATATTTATGATCACTTTCTTTTAATTCTTCAATTTTTCTTTTCTTTTCTTCAAGTTCTTTTTCACTAGTTGCAGTTAAACCATGAATTTTATATACATATTTATTATTTTCTATTTGAAAGGCAGTTATTTCATTTAATTCAATTTTAAATAAATCACCTGTATTATTTAAATTAGCATATCTAGAATAATATATAACATTATTTAATGATCCAACTGGAAATTTTATATATCTATTTTTATTTTTTTCCAACATAATATCTATATATTTTTTTTTAATATTAATAGAGCTCATTATCTCTTTATATTTTTCATCTGTAATAACTGTATCTTCAAATTTAATTTCTATTTTTTTATTAATAAAATCATTTGCTAATTTTTCTACTTCTTTCAAGTCTTCTAATGTTAATTTGGTTGGTAAGTCATAATACACAAAGAACTCTGGTTTATCATATCCTTCAGATTCAGGATAAAGACTTCCTTGTGGAAATAAAGTTTTTAAAGCAAAACTTGTAATTATTTTAGCAGTGTAATTTACAACAGAATTAAACAATTCATGTCTTTCTGTAATTAATTCCAATTTGCAATCTTTATCTATAGTTGCTTTAGCTGGAACCACTTCTTTACTATTAATAATTGCTCCAACACATTTTTTACCTAATGATATAGATATTTCTTGAGCAATTTCTAAGACAGTTTTTGGAGTTTCAAAACTCATTACTTTTCCATCTAATAATTTTATTTTCATCTATACTTCCACCTTTTTCAATTACTTATATTTAAAACATCAATTTATATTATACATAATTTTATTAACTTACAAAGAAAAAAAGTAAACATAAAAATGTTTAATTTTTTAAAATTATAATACTGTAATTTCTTTAATATTTTCACTTCTAACAAACAAAATTCTTTCTCCTGATTTTGCACCTCATGATTTTGCAACTTCTGAGATAGCTTTTTGATCATCCATGAATGAATCTAAATTAGCTACTTGATTCATAAAGATTGAGTGCATTGCTCCAAATCCAGTTCATAATTTTTTATTATCACAAACACCTAAGATTGTAACATTTGGTCTAAATTTTGAAATAGTTCTTAACAATTCACCAGTTCTTGATAAAACAACAGCATATTCATAATTTCCACCTAAAGTAGTATTTGCTAATTGATTTGCAATTTCTGCTCTTTTTCCTGAACTTGATTTTCTAGCATTTTCTAATTGTTTAATATAATAATTTTTTTCATAGAATTCAATTTCAGCACGTTTATTAATTGTTGACATAGTTTCAACTGTAATAAATGGGAAATCTCCATTTGCTGATTCACCACTTAACATAGTTGCATCAGCTCCTAATTCAGTTGCATAATAAACATCTGTTACTTCAGCTCTTGTTGGTTGAGGATTGTCAGTCATTGATTCTAACATTTGTGTTGCGACAATAACTAATTTTCCTTGCTCTCTACATTTTCTAATAATTTGTTTTTCTCAATATGGTACATCATAATAAGGAATTTCTAATCCTAAATCTCCACGAGCAACCATAATTCCATCTGAAGCTGTAATAATTGAATCAATATTATCACATCCAACTTGTGATTCTATTTTTGAAATAATTTGAATATGTTCAGCTTTACATTCTTTTAAAATATTTCTAATTTCTTTTACATTATCTGCTGAATTAACAAATGATGCTGCAATATAATCAATATTATTTTCGATTCCAAAATGGATATCTTTATAATCTTTTTCAGCTAAAAATGGTAATGTAAATTCTACACCTGGTAAATTTACTCTTTTATTTGTTTTTACTAAATGAGTATTAAATGCCTTACACATAACTTTATATTTATCAACACTTGTTACATGCATTGTTAATTTTCCATCATCTACTAAAACAACATCTCCAACTTTAACATCTTGAGACATATCATATGACATTTGCATTTCATTTGCTGAACACTCTCTTGTTGAGAAATCTTTTGGATCAGTATAAACAGTTACTTCAGTTCCTACTTTAACTTCTTGTTTTCCATTTTTCATTTTTCCAATTCTAATTTCTGGACCTTTTGTATCTAATAAAATTGAAATTGGTTTATTTATTTCTTTTCTTAAAGTTTTAACTCATTCAAATCTTTCTCCATGTTCTTGAAAATCTGCATGTGAAAAGTTCAAACGAATTGTTGTCATTCCTTTATCAAATAATTCTTTGATAGCTTCTTTTGAGTGAACACTTGGACCAATAGTTGTAATAACTTTGGTTCTTTTCATTTTTTCATTTAAATTAAATTTATTCATCTTATTTCTCCTTATAAATAACAAAAAAATTATAACATTATATAGTATATTTTATTTAAATAGAATAGTTTAAAAAACTACTATTTAGCTTTTTAAACTGTATGAACTTTAATATTTTGACTTCTAACAATAAGAATTTGTTCTCCTTTTTTTGCACCTCATGATCTTGCAATTTCTGATAATTCTTCATTATTGTCAATAATTTTATTAATGCTTTTAACTCTATTCATAAAAATTGAATGCATTGCGCCAAAACCAGTTCATAATTTTTCATTATCACAAACACCTAAGATTGTAACATTTGGTCTAAATTTTGAAATAGTTCTTAACAATTCACCAGTTCTTGAAAGTACTAATGCAAATTCATATTTCCCATTTCTTGTAATATTTGCCAATTCATCTGCAATTTGTGCTCTTTTACCAGATGAGCTATTTCTTGCAACTTCTAATGCTCTATCATAATAAATTTTTCCATAAAAACCTAATTCTGCACGCTTATTAATTGTTGCCATAGTTTCTGTTGTTATAAATGGATAAATACCTGCAGCTGATTCACCACTTAACATAGTTGCATCAGCTCCTAATTCAGTTGCATAATAAACATCTGTGACTTCAGCTCTTGTTGGATGAGGATTATCAGTCATTGATTCTAACATTTGTGTTGCAACTACTACTACTTTTCCGGCTTTTCTACATTTTCTAATCATTTGTTTTTCTCAATATGGCACTTCATAATAAGGAATTTCTAATCCTAAATCTCCACGAGCAACCATAATTCCATCTGATGCTTCAATAATTGAATCGATATTAAAAATACCTATTTTTGATTCTATTTTTGAAATAATTTGAATATGTTCAGCTTTACATTCTTTTAAAATATTTCTAATTTCTTTTACATTATCTGCTGAATTAACAAATGATGCTGCAATATAATCAACTTTCATTTTTACTCCATATTTAATATCATCAATATCTTTTTGAGCTAAAAATGGTAATGAAAAATCAACACCTGGTAAATTTACCCTTTTATTTGTTTTTATAGTATGTGTATTAAAAGCTTTACAATTAATAAATCCTAATTCGACATTAATAACATTTAATGTCAATTTTCCATCATCTACTAAAACTGTATCTCCTGGTTTTAAATCAATACTCATATCATATGAAACTGTCATTTCAGTTGCTTTACATTCACGATTTAAATATTCTTCTTGAGTTGTATAAACTCTAATATCTGATCCAGCTTTAATTTCTTGTGCTCCATCAAAAACTTTTCCAATTCTAATTTCTGGACCTTTTGTATCTAACATAATTGAAATTGGTTTTTCTAATTCTTCTCTTAATTCAATTACTGATTTAATTTTTTCTGATTGCTCTTCTTGTTTTCCATGAGAGAAATTTAACCTAACAACATTCATTCCTGATTCAAATAATTTTCTAATATCGTCTTTTGAATGAGTACTTGGTCCTATTGTTGTAACTATTTTAGTTCTTTTAATTTTTTTTGCAATTTTACTTGGTTCATAAAATTCTATTTCTTTATCCATAATTATTTTCTCCTTATTATTAAATTGCTTTATTAATATTTCTTAGTTTTTCATACTCATCAGTTTTATCAACTTTTGGCATATTTAGAGTTAATTCTATATCTCTGGCAACTAATTTATTATTGCTCATTCCAATATACAAGCCACCTTTACCTGCAATTAACTGTTCAACTGCAAATATTCCTGCTTTAACTGCTAAATATCTATCTATACCACTAGGTTTTCCTCCTCTTTGGATGTGACCAAGAATTGTTGCTCTAGTTTCATAACCAGTTTCTTTTTCAATTTTTTTTGCCAATTCATTTACATCATAGTTTTTTTCAGCAACAGCAACAATTACACTTCTTTTATTTTTTTTGCGCAATTCCTTAACTTGATTAATTATTTCATTTTCTGTTAAATAACTTTCTTTTGTTGAGAACACTTCAGAACCACTTCCAGTTGCTCCATATAAAGTTAAATCTCCACACCCATTTCCCATAATTTCTACAACCATACATCTATTGTGAGATTGAATTGTATCTCTTATTTGATCTAATGAGTTTATTACAATATTTAGTGCCGTGTCAAAACCTATTGTATAATCTGAAGAAACAATATCATTGTCAATTGTTCCTGGAAGACCTATACAATTTATTCCCATTTTTGTTAACTTTTCAGCACCTTGATAACTTCCATCTCCACCAATTACAACTAATGCTTCAATTCCTATTGCTTTTAAATTTTTAACAGCTTTTTGTCTAACTGATTCTTCTTTAAATTCAGGTAATCTTGCAGAACCTATTACAGTTCCCCCTTTTGAAATAATATCTGATGCAAAATTAATATCTACTTTTTCAATTCAATTATTAATAAGACCTTTATAACCATCTTTAACAATAAAAGCTTCAATCCCTTTTGAAATTGCAGTTTTAATAACTGATGCAACAGCAGCATTCATACCTGGTGCATCTCCTCCTGATGTTAAAACACCTATTTTTTTAATCATAAACTTCCTCCATATATATTGATTATATAACTTTTTTAAAATCTAATTAAATAATAAAAATGACATTAAATTATCATTTTCAAACTTTAAGTTTATCTACATCACAAACTGCAATATAAGGAAGATTCCTTAATCTTTCATCATAGTCCAATCCATAGCCAATAACAAATTCATGTTTAATAACAAAACCACTTCAATCAGCATCTATCTTAACTGTTCTTCCTTCAGGTTTATCTAAAAGAGTTACTACTTTAACTTCTTTTGCTCCTTTAAAAGAAATATAATTCTTAACATATTTTAATGTTATTCCAGAGTCAATAATATCTTCTATTATTAATACATGTTTATCTTTAATAGAAATATTTAAATCCAAATTAATTTTAGGTTCTCCTGTTGTTTTTGTTCCTCCCAAATAGGAAGAAACGACCATATATTCTGTTTGACATTCATGGTCAAAATATTTAATAAAATCTGCCATAAAAGGAATACAACCTTTTAAAAGACCTATAAGAATAACTGTATTTTCATTTACATTTTTACTTTTATAATAACTTTCTATTTCTTTTGCTAACTGTTTAGTTCTTGTCTCTATTTCTTCTTTTGAAAATAGAATTTCTTTAACTAAAGGATGATTTTTCATTTATACCTCCACTTATTTACAAATTGATTATATACTTACTTAATTGAGTTGATATATGTTTCTAAAATTAATTTAGCAGCAATTTGATCTTTATTTTCTTTTTGTTTTTTTCTACTTAAATCAGCAGAAATCATAACTTGTTTTGCCATTCTTGTTGTTAATCTTTCATCTACTCTTTCAATTAAGTCACTTGAAATAATCTTTTGCTCAATCATTTTATCAATAAATTCTTCAACCATTTCAACTCTATGCCCTTTTGAACCATCCATATTTTTTGGATATCCAACTATTATTTTTTCAAATCCCTCTTTTTTAAGAAAGGAATTTAGTTTTGTAATAGCTTCAAGAAAATTATTTTCTTGATATCTAATTGTTTCTTTAGGATTTGCAAAATAACCTTCACTTGTAGCGATTCCTATTGTTTTACTTCCCAAATCTAATCCAATATATTTAGCCATTTCTTTTTATCCTCTTATATAATTTTTCTACAATTTTTAGTGTTACAAGATAATATAGAATAATTAAAAACATTGAAAATGATAAATCTGTTATGAAATGTTTTTGCATTGTCATTCTTGAAATTGCCATTAACATAATTAAAATTATTACTAATGAAAATAATAAAATTCTAAATATATTCTCTCACTTTTTATTTTTAAAAATTATAAAATATAATAAAATAATTAATTGAGCGATTGCCATAGTATGACCAGAAGGAAAACTTGTACTTTGTTTACCAACTCTATTAAAGTTTATTTGAAATACATACTGAAATGAGTTTTTAAGTTCAATTACTGCTTCAGGCCTATTTCTTCCAAATATATACTTGAACAATATTAAATTTGTTCAACATAAAATCATAAATACAATACTAATATTTGCACAATAAAATATTCTATTTATTCTTTCAATATTATTAGATAATAAAAGTTTAATTCATATATAACTAATTCAAAAAATTAATAATGTAAGAAATAAACACATAATTGCTATAGAAATTTTATTTGATAAATCATTGTTAGAATTTTTAATACTAACAAATAAATAAAAAGAAATTGCAATATAAATTAAATCAAATAATACAATTACTAATATTTTAACTATACTGCTAATTTTTTTTGTATTTATAAGTTTTAAAAAATACGCTAAACAGATTATATAAATAGGAAAAATTATTATAAGTGAACCTATCTTATCAAAAAAAAGAGAAAAGAAACTATTTGTCAAATTATTGCCTATCATTAATGCAATTTTATAATCATAAATTGCAATTATTATAAAATACAATAAAAAAACTAATAATAAAAATATTAATGTTCAATTTTTCCTCTTTTTCAACATAAAAATCACCTTATTTAATTATAAATAAAAAACGAACCTTTTTAAGGTTCGAGTAAAATTTATATTTTTATTATTTTGTTAAGTTATAGAATGATTTTAAACCATCATAAATTGCAGCTTCCCCTAATTCTGCTTCAATTTCTAATAATCTATTGTATTTTGCAATTCTATCAGATCTTGACATTGAACCAGTTTTAATTTGTCCTGTATTTAAAGCAACAGCTAAATCAGCAATTGTTGTATCCTCAGTTTCACCTGAACGATGTGAAGTAACAGCTGTTCAACCAGCTTTTTGAGCCATTTGAATAGTTTCAATTGTTTCTGTTAAAGTTCCAATTTGATTTAATTTAATTAATATTGAGTTTGCTGCTTTCTTTTCAATTCCTTCTGCAGTAATTTTAGGATTTGTTACAAATAAATCATCTCCAACAATTTGTATTTTGTTTCCCATTGTTTTAACTTGTTTTTGGAATCCATCTCAATCTGATTCAGCCAATCCATCTTCAATTGAAATAATTGGGTATTTATCAACTAATTTATCTAAGAATGAAACCATTTCATCTGTTGTTAATGCTCATTCTTTTCCAGTTAATTTTTCAATTTTTTTGAAATGGTATTTTCCATTAATATATAATTCTGAATTAGCACAATCCATTGCAATCATAATTCCATCTTTTCCAGTTTTGTAACCAGCTTTTTTAATAGCTTCTACTAGTAAATCTAAAGAAACTTCAACTGGAGTTTTTGCTTTAAATGCTTCAATAGTTTCATTTGGATATGCTCATGCAAAATTTGGAGCAAATCCTCCTTCATCTCCAACAGCTGTAATATCTTTTTTATCTTGTAATAATGATTTTAAAGCTTGGAAAGTTTCTGAAGCTCATCTTAAAGATTCACTAAATGTTGGAGCACCAACAGGCATAATCATAAATTCTTGGAAATCTATTGCTGAATCAGCATGTTCACCACCATTAATAACATTTAACATAGGAACTGGCAATCTTCTAGCGTTTGTTCCTCCAATGTATCTGTATAATGGAATTTCTAATTCACTTGCAGCTGCTTTAGCAACAGCTAAAGAAACACCTAAAATAGCATTTGCTCCTAAGTTTTTTTTGAAGTCATCTCCATCTAATTTACACATTACTGTATCAATAGCAATTTGATCAGTTACTTCCATTCCAATAATTACATCAGCTATTTTGCTATTTACATTATCAACAGCTTTTAAAACACCTTTTCCATTGAAACGATTTTTATCTCCATCTCTTAATTCTAGTGCTTCTCTTGATCCAGTTGAAGCTCCTGAAGGAACTTTTGCAGTTCCAAATCCACCAAATTCAGTTGTTACATCAACTTGAACTGTTGGAAATCCACGTGAATCAAGTACTTCACGTGCAACAATATTAGTTATTTTTGACATATTAAAATTCTCCTTACACTTCTATAATAACCCTATTTTTCTAGATTATTTAGAATTTTTTATTGATATGAGTGGAACTTTTTTTAAAAAAAAATTCCTATATGGAATTTTTCACTAATGTGGATCATTTCTATGCTGTTTTCTTTCGTTTTCTGAAAGTCATTTTTTTCTTAATCTAATATCTTCAGGAGTTACTTCAACAAGTTCATCTCATTCAATAAACTCTAAAGCTTCTTCAAGAGTGAATTTTCTTGGTGGAGTCAGTTTAACTGAATCATCACTTCCTGATGCTCTAGTATTTGTTAATTTCTTACCTGTTGTTGGGTTAACATTTAAGTCATTGTCACGTGAATGCAATCCTACAATCATTCCATCATAAACTTCAACTTGAGGTCCAACAAATAAAATACCTCTCTCTTCTAAGTTATTTAGAGCATAAGGAAGAGTTACTCCATTTGCCATAGAAACTAAGGTACCATTTTGTCTTCCTTCAATTTTTCCTTTATATTCTTCATAACCAATACTTGATTTAACCATAACCCCTTCCCCACGAGTATCATTTGTAAATTCTGATTTAAATCCAATTAATCCTCTTGTTGGAATATGATATGTTACTTTATCTCTTATTCCATCAGAATCCATGTCAGTCATTATACCTTTTCTTAAATTTAATTTATTAATAACTGTCCCTGAATATTCTGTTGGAACATCAATTGTTACTTTTTCCATTGGTTCTAACTTGTTACCTTTTTCATCAATTTTAATAACTACTTCTGGTCTTGAAATTCCTAGTTCAAATCCTTCTCTTCTCATAGTTTCAATTAAAACAGATAAATGAAGTTCACCTCTACCTAGAACTTTAAATCCATCAGCAGATGAATCAGTTAAAGATTCTACTCTTAAACCAACATTTACTTCTAATTCTTTATCTAATCTTTCTTTGATGTTTCTTGTAGTAACATATTTACCAACTCTTCCAGCAAATGGAGAAGTATTTACTAAAAAATTCATACTCATAGTTGGTTCTTCAATAACAATTGGAGGTAATGCATCAATTTTATCTGGTTCACACACTGTATCTCCAATTGTTAAATCACTAATTCCTGAAATAACAACAATTTCTCCAGCTCGAGCTTCTTTTACAGCAACTCTTTTTAAGCCTTCATAAATAAATAATCCTGAGACTTTACCTTTTGCAACACTTCCATCATTTTTGCTAATAGCAACTTGTTGTCCTTCTTTTAAAACACCTTTAAATAATCTTCCAATTCCCAATCTTCCAATAAATGAATCATATGCTAGAGAAGAAATTTGCAATTGAACTGGCTCTTTTGCCAATTCTAATGGATAATTTCCTACTTGCTTTATAATTGTTTCAAATAAAGGAACTAAATTGTCACTTTTTTCTTCCATTGAATACTGTACAATACCTTCACGAGCTGTTCCAAACAATGAAGGAAATTCTATTTGTTCATCATTTGCATCAAGTTCCATAACTAATTCTAGTACTTCATCAACTACTTCTAAAGCTCTTTGATCTTTTTTATCAATTTTATTCACTAAAAGTATAGGTCTTAATCCCAATTCTAATGCTTTAGAAAGAACAAATCTTGTTTGAGGCATTGGCCCTTCAGCTGAATCTACCAATAATATTACTGTATCAACCGTTTTCATTATTCTTTCAACTTCACTTGAAAAATCAGCATGGCCTGGAGTATCAACAATATTAATTTTGTATCCATTATATTCAATAGCACAATTCTTTGAATAAATTGTAATTCCACGTTCTCTTTCTTGATCATTACTATCCATAACTTGCTCTTTTACTTCTTCATTTGCTCTAAAAACATTTGATTGACTTAAAAAAGCATCAACTAGAGTAGATTTTCCAGCATCTACGTGAGCAATAACTGCTATATTTATTATTTTTTTATTCATAATGTTCTCCTATTTAGTCTTTAATAATTTAATAACTTATAGATAATACCAAATATTTAACTTTTATGCTAATAAATATTAATGGGGGTTATATAAAAAATGTGGGGTGTATATATTATGGATGATTTGATTTTTTTATATAAAAAGTGCTTTCTTAAAATAATTATATTATTTTTTTGTAAAAAAAGAATATAAAATATGAATAATTTTAAAAAAAATTAACATAAAAATGACATATTTCTATGTTAATTTTTACTATAAATAAGGAAACAAAAATATTTAAACTCTTTTAAATCCTGGTTGTTTTATTTTAGCTCATGAGCCTTTTCTTGATATATCTGATTTTTTATCTTTTCATAATAAACCTATAGTTTTGTATTCTATTACTTCTTTATATATATAGTCCAAATTATTAATTTGTAGTGTTTCTATTTCATACTCTAATAACTCACATATATCATAACCATTAGCATGTATTTGTTTAATTTTTAATAAATTACTAAAGGTTTTAAAGCCATATATTTTTTTTCCATAACCTAATGTTTGTTTTACAAAAGATGATACTTGTCCTTCAGTATGAGATGATGAATCGAACTTTTTATAATAATTTTTTATGGCACAACTGTTTCTTTTAATAAAACTTATGAATTTAATAAACTCTCTTAATTTTTCTTTTTCATTGCTCGATTCTAATCATAAAAATACCTCGTTTAGAGCATCTAGAACATAGTTATAACTTAATCCTTTTAATATAGAGGTTTTTATATATAAAAAGGGTTTTTTTCATTTCTCACTAGTAAATCTATTACGATTATTATAAGGAAACACATTAGATAATTTTTTTAATAAATGATACTTATCTAAAACATAAAACCCTCCAAGTTCATATGCCAAATTATTTATTCATGTCGCATTATCTCCTAAAATAATTAGTTGTTTATTTTCGTAGTTTCTATAATGATTATTTATAAAAGCTTTAATTCTTTTTGAATAATCTAATGTAGAAATTCCTTTACCTTTTTCAATTAACATATAATCTATTTTCTTATTTTCCAAATATTTTCTATTATGAATACCTTTTCTTGCACCAGTATGAATAGTTGCAATTCTAATTCTAAAATTAGTTTTTTTATTATCTTTAACAAAATTTGAAAAAGTATCATCAGTTTCAATATAAATGTATTCTTTTTTTGAAACATCTATTTTATTGCCTTTTAAATCTTCAATTGTATCTTGAGATATATTAAATTTTTTAACTATGTTTGAGATTGTTTGTTCACTAATTTTACTGTTACGTAAACAATCAACAATATCACAGTATCTGTTTCCTCTCCCAACTCGATTTAAAATCTCTATCTTTAAATTTGGTATTATTCTTTGATATTTTTCAATAGGAATTTCTTGATCAACTAAAACTTTAACTTCCTTTGTAAATTTATTTCAATATCTAGTTCTTAAAAAACTTACATCACCATATAAAGTTTTTATTTTTCTATATCTATAATCTTTTATTTGCCATCCACAAGCAATTCTTTTTTTGTCATATCTTATTCTTAAATCTATTCTTTCAAATTCTTTTTGAATATCTTTTTTAGCTTTATCTAGTAACTTCTCTTCGAAATCTTAAAAATAAAGATTTTGATTAAAGTAGACAGTTTTTTTATAATTTGCAAAATTGTACTTTCCCATAAATACACCTTTTAATCTCTTATAAGTAAATTTTAACTTTAAAGAAAATAAAAAGCTTTAAAAAAATAAAATAGTTTATTTAAACTATTTTATTTTTTTTACTTTTCTTCGTTTTCATAAAATAACTCCAAATAAAATTAAAAGTACTATTGAAAAACAAATAATTAAAATAATTCATCATCTTACAGTTTTATTAGAAATATTGTTTTTCTTACTAACTTCTGGTTTAAAGGGAGGTTCAGGAACCTCAGGTGCAACATTGTTATCTTTTGGATCATTAATAATTTTATAACTTGTCAAACCACTTAGTTTAATTGATTCATCTTTAGAAACTATAAATATCTCTAAAATAACTTGAGTTTTTGAATTAAGAAATTTATATAAAACATTTTCTAAATCCGTATCTATTTTTATATCTTTTGCTTGACTTGAATTTAAAGAAATATAATAATCTTTGTCATATTCATATTCTCAATCTATTTTTTTAGGTTTATATGTTTGTAATATTTTTTTAACATATTCATAAATATAATTATTTAAAAAGTTCTTCTTTATTTGATTATCAGCATTAGTAAAATTATATCTAATTGATTTCAAATCTTTAATTGTTGATAAATCAAAATTTTTACTTTCCTCAAATTCTTTATTATTAATAACATTAAAATTTTGTTTTCCTATTAACAATGAGGAAGTACTTACTGCTTTAATAAATAAAATAATCTTTTTATATTTATTACTCTCTGATAAATTTATAAAATCTTGAAAATCTAATTCTTCAATTTGTTTTTCATTTTCATCACATATTATATAGTCTGTTTTATATACAGTATTTTTAATAAATTTTTCTATATACTTTTTAACATGATTTATAATTTTATTTTTTACTTCTAAAGGATTAATTTCATTAATTTTTAAACTACTTATATTTAATTTTTTTAAATCTTTATAACTTACAGGATTTTGTGGGACATCAATTTTTTGACTTATTTGGTCGCTAACATATTTTTTTCAATACATGATAATTTGTTCATAAGTTAACTCTTCAATTTTTTGACTTGTATTTATAGAAGTATAAGAGATTAAATAATTTTTCAAATGAATACCAGCTAAAGAATCTCAAAATTTAAATATAGATTGATTTTTTGAAACAAAATCAAGACTTGTAAACCTTGTATAATCTTTTGATTTATTTGAAATATAAAGCAATTTGTGAATAGTACTTCCTTTAGTTGCATTTATATCCTGATTCCCTGGATTTGATGGGTCAATAGTTTCTTTAACATAATCTTGTAAATAAATTACATAATGTCAAAGTCCCTCTATTGATCATTGCTCATTTTGATTTATATTCACATTTTCTTGTTTACTGATAACTTTAAAATTTTCATCCAACTTTAATCTATCAACTCTATAAATTTTTGCTTTATCAAATTTTTCTAATAATGTAACTCCACTATTTGCAACAGCCGCTTCAACTATTATAGACTTATTAATATTTTTATAATCAGTTATTATGTTACCAAATTTATCAAGAGGGTCTTGATAAAAAGGAAATTTCATATCTCTTTCAATATAAATATATTCATTTCTCATTCCAGTTTTAGAATTAATGGAAGGATCATAATCAGGATTTGGTTTTCCATCTCCTAGCGTTTTTTCTATTAATTTACTTTGCTCTAAATTTTCTTTAGGATTTCAACCAACTCATCTATAATTTAATTTATTAGCAAGAGATTGAATATTAATATTTAAACTTAGTTTTGTAATACCTTTTAAATTTTTAATACCATTTACTTCAATTTTATAAGTATTCAAATTATTATCTAATTTAATTCTATAGATATTATTAAATACAGGAACTTCTTGACCATTTACAGTTAGGATTTCAGATTCACTTATTGCAGTAAAAGTAACATCAATGGAGTTATGATATACAAATGTATTATTTTTAACATCATATTCAGGTTTATCAATAATTAGTTCATTAAGTTGAGAATTTGGATTAACAATTTTTCCAGGATTAATTACTAATCTTTTTTGTGCAGACCTTTGATAATAGAAATCAGTTAAAGTAATATTAACTGGCATTATAACATTTGTTAAAAATTGCTTTGAACCTGAAATTTGTTGTTCATCTTTAAAAGTTATGGAAACATAACTCTTCTCATCATTAAAAGTATCATTTATTTTTAAAATAGGTTTACTAAATCAAGCAGAATAGTCTATTCCAAAAGAGACTCTCAATCTTTTATCAATTTCTTCTAAAATTAATTCTTTATTAGATTTTAATAATTTACCTGGTAAACCATTTTTTTCATTATTGCTAATATCAGGAGATGTATCACTTTTTATAGTAAAATTTTTAGACAGAGCACTTTGTATTTTATTTTTTAAATTATTTTGATTAAAATTTGATTTAAATTGAAATGAATCTATACTTAATATGACAAAACTTGCATGATTATATCAAGAACCACCTTTTCAATATACCGAGGCTCCTAATTTTCATTTTAATATTAAATTATTACCTCTTCATGAATGTCCAAACTCTATTTTTAAAAGAGCTTTATTAATTTCATTGTGATAAGAATGTGCATATATTCATCCACTATTTGATGAGAAATTATAATCTATATCTTTATTTAGTCTAGGTGATATATTTTTCTCATCATTATCACTTCATCCTGTTCCTCCATCTCAGGTGTTGTAATTATAATAAAAACTAACTTTAATCTCTTTATAATTATCTAAAAAAACTTGCTTATTTGGAGCATAATTTAATACATTTATTTCTTTTGCTTGTCATTCAGAATAATATCATTCTCCGTTACTAACTTTGTTATGTCTTTGATCACTGCAATTTGAACAACTTGGTAATGAATCAACTTCTTTACCACTATCAATATAAAGTCTTTGAGTTCTTGAATAAAAATCTGAATATAAATTAAAACTAGGATATGAAGGATCATAACTATAATTTGAAATATCTTCCAAATTATTTTTTAACTCTTTTTGTTCAATATTATTATTAAACTGTTTTAATGGAATATAACTTAAATTCATAAATAAAAATAAACTTAATATTACTTTTTTCATATATAAATAAAATAGCAAAATATGAATTTTGCTATTTTAGGATATTTTATCTAGATAATGCATCATCAATTAAATCATATTCCACATTATTAACTTTTTCTTGTTTTGCATCTTCATCTGCAACAGCATAACTTATTCAAAATCCTGCAATTCAAAATACAACACAAATAACTACAGCAAAAGAAAAAATTCCTAAAATTGGAGTAACTTTACCTAATACTCATTCTTTAATTGGCTCTCCACTTATTCCAGATTCATTCGAATCAGCTAAGAAATTTATTCCAATAGAAAAATAAAATAAGATTTGATTCATTATCTTATATATTCATTTTTCTTATTTTTTTGTTTTATAGATGGAATTATTTCTTTCTCAATAACTTCTTGAACCGCAGATTCAACATTATCATAATCTCTTAGTAAAGTTTTAGAATTTCTCCCTAAATTCATAACTTCAATATTGTCAATTTTTTCATTTAATATTGAATTTTCTACTATAGATTCTGATATTTTTTTAATAACATCTGGATTATTTAGGCTATTTAATATTAAATTAATTAATTTCTTCATATTATTTTCTCCTTATTCATTGGTTCCTAAAAAATATGCTAGAAAATAAAAAAAGAGATAAGTTAGTTTCCTAACATATCTCTTGTGAACTATTTATATTATATATTAAAAAATTATTTAAAGTAATATACATTTTTATTTATCTAATTTATTTATTTTATGCTATTTTTGTAAATAAATAGTTATACAAAATTAACTATTAAAATATAATAGCTTTTCTCTAATTATATTTCTTGATAATTAAATTCTAACTTATTAAATAGAAAAATTTTTTAATACAATTAATTTTTCAAAATTTATAAATGTTTTTGAAACTTTTCTTGACTTTAATAGATCAATTTTATTATCTTTAATAGGTAAATAAAAATAATCTTTATTAACCTTACAAACTATATTATCTATATTATTTTTCTTTATACTATTAGTATGATTATTTTTAGTAATAAAATTATTAAATAATTCTTCAGTTTCAAATGATATTAAAAAATCAAATTTATCATTTTCAATATTTTTATAATATTTAATTTTTTTCATAATAATCACCTAAATTCTTTTGTATTATATCTTATCATTAATTTTTTTAATTCACTCTAAAATTTTATTAAAAATATTTTCTACTTCTTCTAATGAGTTTATTTTTTTTAAATTATCAGGTAATAAATTTCCATGCAAGTATGAATTTCTATATTCTTTATATAGGTTATATCCTTCAATAATCAATAACGAGTTATCCTCTGAAATAGTTTTATCTGTAATTATTCTTTCACCCTCTTTATTTTTATTAAAAATATTAAATTTAATTCAACCATCTTTTTTTATTAATAAAGGGGGTTTTTTTGAACTTTTCTTCATTATAAAATCTGCTATTAGAGTTTCTAAAACTCTAAAAGTAGATGTAAGAATAAAACAATAATCTTTAAAATTATCATCATAATTTCTTATAATTACTATTAACTTTGGAGTCTGTCTAATTAATTCTTTTAAACTATCAGGTATATTTTCTAATAATTCAATATCTGAATCAAAATCTGTATTTTCTTTTTGTTCATAATCAAATTCATCTATAATATTTTCAATAATATTGATAATTTCTTGATCCAATAAAATATTTTTAAAATAATTTATTAATAAAAAAACTACTTCTATAAAAAGTGAAGTTAAACCTCCTTGAATTACTAAAGAATTCTTATAAAAATTAATAGTTAATTTATTGTCACTAGCATCCTTTACATTAATTTGCTTATTATCAATTTTATTAAAATTATAATTTTCAAGTATTTTCAAAATTTCTTCAAATGAAATTATATTAGTTTTAATAGATATTATTTTATTTTTACGTTTAATTTCTTGACTAAAATTTTTATCGATATATTCTTTAAACTTAAATCCTTGTTTTTTTATATTTTCTTCTTTTTCTTGATACATAGTAAATAAACCATTTTTACTAATAGAAAAAGTAAATTCGTCGTTTGAAACTGTATCTTTTAAAATAAATTCTTCTTTTATTTTATTATTATTTCTATTAACTAATTCTAATGTTTTAAATTTTTTTGTTATTGCAGTTTCAATATATTTATCTATTTCAAATGGATTTACATAATTATACATTCGATTTATTAAATCTGATGCACTTTTAAAATCCTTTCCTTGTTTAGCTAAACTATCTGCTAAATCATTAAATAAATTATTGGAATGGGATTTAACTTTTTTAAATTTTATAATTATATCTTTTTTATACTCATTTAGAAAATACTTAAAATCTTTTGAAATATTTTCTTTTGCTAATCATTCATTATTTGATCATTTAATTATTCCTTCATAGTCTACATAAATTAGAATATTTTTATAATTATTTTTAATAGCTCATAAAATAACTTCCATAACAGCAGCAATTTCACCAGCTATATTGTTTGATGACATTCATCTTTTTTCTTTATATTTATAAGAAATTTTCTTAATTATTTTATTTTCTTTTATAATTACTCCTCCAGCTTTAAAAATATCTTCAGTTTGAGGATCAAAACTTCCATCTGTATAAGCTACTAAAACAAAATTTGATTCATCTATTTCTGTAACTTCTTTATTAAAATCTAAATATTTTTGTGCTTCTTCTTCAGTTAAAAAAGATTTATATTCTTGACCTGAAAAACCTTTAATTTGTTCTTCACATTCTTTTCATGAAGAATAAATACCTGGTGTTTTTCCTTTTTTAACAGCATAATATTTCTTATTTTTCATAATATTAAATTTATCCTTTAGTTCTTCTTTTAACTATTATAATTATTATTTTTTATACATTAAAAGTATAAACCATTTTCTCTGTTAAAACTAATAATTTTAACTCAATATTTATAAATATCTAATTCACGAAGTGTAGCAGGATAGAGAGTGATATCACTTCATATTTATATAAAAAATACTCCTTTTTTAAAGGAGTATTTTCTCACAAACTATGTTAAGTGATATCATTTTTTTCGGTGAAACCGAAACTAAGAAAATAAATGCATATAAACTAATATTTTGAGTTTTTACATCTCTCAAGTATTTTTTTATTTTCTTCAGCTATTTTAAGCTGTTGTTCATATAAACTATTATATTCTTGCTTTTGTTTTGTAGTCATTTCATTTGGTAACAGATTAGAATATTTATAATAACTTTCTTTAATTTTTTCTAATTTAAAATAATTTTTTTCTATTTGATCTTTCATACTTTTTTTATTTCTAAACTTTTCTTCAATGTCATAAAACATTGAAGTTAACTCTTCATTTTCATCATCTAGTTCCTCATTTTCTTCTACTTGTTGAACTATTTCTTTTAAGTGTTTTGATTTAATATTTTGCTTTTGCAAAACTATATTCTTATTTTGTTCTTCTAATAAAGACTTGTAATTATAATTGTGATAATCTTCAATCGAACTATTATTAAAATCCAAATTATTTTCTATTTCTAAATTATCTAAATTATTTAAAGACTCTCATTCTGCTAATTCTTTATCTGCTCCAATATAATTAATTCACTCTTGATAATCATTATCTATAAAATTAAAATAGTGATTTTTCTTATAATTAATTGAATTAGAAGGAACAAAACTACGTTTATAACTCATATATTCTTTAAATTTTTTAACTTTATAAGAATATATTGAATGAAGCAAAGCAGGGTTTTTACCACTTTTTTTAACTATCATAAAATTATCATCTAAATTTAATATTTCATTTCCCCTAATTAAAGGAACAGTTGTAACATTAGTAGTTTCCTCTTCTTTTTTATTTTTATAATCTTTTTTCTCTACTCTATTAAACTTATCATTAATATTAAAAGCTACTATTGGCTTTTCTCCATATTCTTTTGATAACTCATCTGCAGTTGATGAATCATTAGTTCTAATATAAATACTTGCATTACAGTTATATTTAATAGTTTGTGATTCAGTTTCTCCATAAGCAGTTTTTAATTGACCATAGTCTTGCAAAATTAACATAAAGAAAATATTTCTACTTCTAGCTACAGTAATCATTTGTGCAAATGTTGGTATTTTAGGAAAGTTACCAAATTCATCTAAATAAAACTGAATTTGTCTAGATAATGTAGCTTCTTTTAATCTACCACTAACTTTATTATTTGTAGCTACTTTAACTGAAGTTTTATACAATTGATCTACAAAACAAGCTACTAAAGGATGAAATGTTTTATCATCATCTGGAACAATTAAATATAAAATTGTGGGTTTTTCTCCATAAGCTATTTCTTCCATATTTATTAAATTTTGTGTACTGCATAACATTCCTTGAACACTTGTAAAAGTATAAAGAGTTGTTTCTGCTTTAGCTGTTGTTATAATGGATTTTTGAGTCTGTTCACTTGAATTCACTACTGTAAGAATTTGATTTAATCCAAAAGAATCCTCGCCATCTTTATTTTTAACATCTCTAAATTTCTCTATTCATTCTTCAAAATTTGTTTCATCCATCATTTTAATTATATTTACAATATTAAATTTTTCTAAAGGTAAAGCATCTTGATTTTTATCCATAATTTCTAACATAATAACTGCTATTCCTATAAAAAAGGTTCTTGATGCATTAACTCAAAAAGGATCTCCATTATCAGAAGTTTGAATAATAATACTTGCTAGATTCATTATCTCTTTTTCAGATAAGGACTTTAAATTTTTAATATGATTCTCTACTTTTATTTCAAAGTCATATTCATTTATATGAAATCTACCATTTGAAACATATAATTTTATTTCTTCTCCTTTTTCTCAACCGTTATTTAATATTTCTTTTTGAAAGTTTTCAACACAATCTATACAATTTTTAGTATCATGAATTGAACATAATAATTGAGTTTGTGAATTATGTAGTTCAATAACTTCTTTATTTATGTATTCTTTTACAGTAACTAAATTTGTAAATGTTTTAACAAAAGTATATTCGTTTCTATAATTAATAGCTTCTTTTCTATACTTTCAGCTAATATATAAAGGATTTCATGAATAACTTGTTGTAGTATCTCTAAAATTTAATACTTTTACATCATAGCCTTGTAATTCAAGTATTCCACTAGTTTGTTCATAAATTTCTCCTTTAGGATCAGTAATTACCATTGTTGGTTGTTCTTTATTATCTAAAAAGGCATTTCTAATAATACCAGGAAAAATAAGTTTTTGAGTTTTACCACTACCTGTTGAACCCATTACTAATAAATGAAGTTTTTCTAAAGTATGATATACAATATTATATTTAAAATGATATTTATCTATTTCTAATTCTCATTTTTCTAAACTATTTGAATACTTCTCAGTATCTAAAATATTGTTTTCTCCATCATAATATTCAAAGTTTTTAGCTAATGGAGGAACAACAAGAGTATTTTTATCTTTTGTTCTATATTGACAATTTATAACTCATGCAGCTTTTTTTATTATTTCTTTTTTAGGTTTACAACATTTTTTAATATCACAACCAAAGTAATGATGAAACTCTTTTAAGGTTTTTTCTTGTTTACTTAAATTACTTATTTCTGTTTCATTGTGCATTCATCTTGCAATTCCAAAATCTTTTATTTTATTTGTATCAACATTCTTTACAGCTTTTTTTGATTTATTATTAAATATTATTTTTCAAGTTATATAAAAATATCATCCTACCAATCCAATAAAAGGAATAAATAGAAAATTTTTATACTTTATTAAAAGTTTAACTTTTACTATTTCATATTTAATTAATAAAAAAAGACTAATCAATATAATTAAACCAATAAGAAAAAAAATAGTTGTAACTAATCATCTTTTCTTTTTTGAAATCTTATGCATATTTAACTCCTCCACTAATAGCTAAAAGTAATACAAAAATAATTAACAAAATTAACAAAAATAATTTATATAATTTAATTTTATTTTTTAAAATAAAACGATAATAAGTTTTTTTTCTAAAAAATACATTAATAGTAATTTCATCAATTTCTTTTTTATTCATTTTTCTAAGTATTTTTTGACATTTTAAATATTTTCAAATAAAAATTATTAATAAAAGAATAACTATAGCTCCAATTATAGAAGTAATTTGTTCTAAAGTTTGCATAACTATTTTTTAGTTCTTTCTCTTTCTTTAAATATTTCCTCTGTTTTATTTGTTTCAAATGAAACATAACTATTCATAATTTTTATTAACTTAGAAATTTTAATCAATAAATCACTTATAATAGAGATTCTTATTTTTCTTATTTTTGGATAATATTTTGCTGAAATAATACCTTTTCTTGATATATCAATATTTCTTTTTATTGCATACAAAATTCTATTGCCAATTCTTGAATATAGTCCATCTCTGCCATAAAGAGACTCATAGATAAATTTACTATCTTTATTATTATTTATTTCATTGACTGCATTTTGATAACCTTGTAAATTTTTTACATAAACTTTAAACTCTTGACTAATATTTTTATCGTTTTTTAAAATATGATTAATAATTTTATTAATTCTTTGTTTTTCTGTTTTATTTAAAAGATTATATTTTAAGGAATTTACTTTTTTAAATTTCGCTCTATTATTTTCATAATTATATTTATTAATTTCATATACTATTTTTTCATAATCAGATGTTAAATCATTATAGATCTCTTTTACATCCATTCAAGAAGAAGTTTGTCAAATTATTGGTTCTTTTAAACTTTGTTTAAAATGATTTACAAGATTTTCTCTCTTTTTCATAAAATCTTTATACTCTATGTTTTGTTCTTTTAATATTAAGTCAGTTGCAAATCTAAAGCGAAAATCCTCTAAAAGATGTTTATCAAAATGATATTTTGGTTCATATCCTTTTAAGCATCTTGTTGGTTCTTTTTCAAAGAATAATAAATGCACATGAGGATTGTCAGTATTTTTATGAAAAGTAAAAAATCATTCCATTTTATCAGAGTTAATGCCTTTAGATTTAAAAAGCATATTTATTCTATCTTTTAAAACATCATGAACAATTTCAGGAGAATATATTTTATACTTTTCAACAAAAGCAGATTCAAATGAAATAACTGTATCTCAAACAAATTGCTTTTCTTGATTTATTTTTAATAAATTAGATTTAATTTCTCCTAATCTTTCTTCATTTACTAATCCTTCTTTACTTCAAACTCCGGTAACTTCCTCTTTTACAGTTTTTAAATACTCTATTTTTTTATAATATTCCTTTGAGTTAGTTTCTCTTAATTTATTTAATTCAATTAACTCATTTTTAGTTAGATTTAATTTATAAATAGCATCCCCTCGTGTAATATAATCTAAATAAGTTCTATTTTTAGTTTTATTATTTTTTTGAGCTTTTCCAGAATAATAATATTCTATTCTTTTAGAAATATCATTTCTAGTTTTTCCCAACTTATCCTTAGGTTTTATTTTAAAAACTACAGGAGATTTAAAATTTTTATATTCATTAAAGGGTGTATTCATATTATTCTTTCTCCTTTTCATAATAAAAATTATTAACTTTTGCTTTATCTATTTGATTAATTTTTTCATCTTCTTTTTGAAAAACTATAACTTGAATTTTTTTCATGATAATTTCAATTTTATTTAATGTTTTTTGATAATCAGATAAAAACTTTTTATCTATTTCATTAATAAAACTGTACTTTTCTAAAAACTGATTTCATAAACTTTTTATTTGTTCAAAATATTTCAAAATTTTTTCTTTCAAAAACTCACCTTTTCTATTTTAAAAGGATATGTTAGAAAATAAAAAAACAAGAGCTAAGTTAGTTTCCTAACATATCTCTTGTGAACTATTTATATTATATATTATTTTTATTCTCAGTTTACTAAAATATCACTAATCTTATTATGTAATTTTTGAATTTTATCAAATCTTAATTTTCAAAATGCAGTTAAATCATCTATAAATTTTATATCTTTTTGTAAATCTATTACATTAACTCCTTCACCTGGATTGTCAATTTGAGCTTGTTTAGCAGTTTTATATCTAGCTAAAGCTGAATTCATGCCCATAGCATATATACCTCATTTACCTTGAGATTTAATTTCTTCATGTAATCCAGAGTAATAAGAAATATATAAATTTAAAACTTTTAGTCTAAATTGAAATCATTTTTTAGAATAACTTTTTTGATTTAATTCATTAATATCAATTTCTTCATATTTATAATTACCATCAAACTCATCAATTCTAACTAAATCTCATTGTGCTTCATTTGCATATCATATTATTGATTGAAAATAAATATCTCCATTTAAATATCATATTTCATTTTCTGATTTACCTTCATCTACTCAATTCTTAATAAAATTACCATAAAAATCATTTGCTGTTTTTAAATAATAATCTCTTGCTTTTTGATATGACAGTTTATTTTTATATTTATAATCTCAATTTGCAGCAGTTTGTTTTAATTCTTTAATAGCTTCTTGTTCTTTTTTATCTCCATTTTCTTTATCAACAGTTCCATTATTATCAAATGTTTTACAACTAGTAACATAAATAATTGAACTTGTTATTAAAGTAATAGAAGAAGTTAAAGCTAAAAGTTTTTTCATATTTATCTACTCCCTCTAGAAAAATCATGTTTCTTATCATATTCATTTTTATATTTTTTATCGTAATAATCTACTTTTTTTCTTAATTGTTGGACTTCCAGTTTTAACTGTTGATTTTCAAGTCTTAACTGTTGATTTTCTTCTTTTAAAACTTTAATTTCTTGTGTTAATTCAGTTATCAATTGCTTTACTTCAATTTTAAATTCATTAAATTCCTTTTCTAATTTTTCTCTTTTATTTTTTTCTTCTAAATATTTTTCTTTTCAATCAGTTTGATCAATATCAATTATTGGGCCAAGTGGTCCAACAGGTTTTTCAGTAATTTTTCTTTCTCTTTTAGGAACTAAATTTAAATATTCATTAACATCTTTTCTCATTGCTTTTCCTATTCTAATTGCTTCTTCTTTTGGAAGCGAATTCATATAACTTTTAAATTCATCAAGTGTCATTGAACCCTTTATTTCATAGTTTTCTTTCGAAAAACACAATATAATGTTTTTACTATCCATATTATAACACCTCTATCTTGAA
The DNA here is from genome assembly GCF_964020005.1 of Spiroplasma endosymbiont of Atherix ibis. NCBI lineage: Bacteria > Bacillati > Mycoplasmatota > Mollicutes > Entomoplasmatales > Spiroplasmataceae > Spiroplasma > Spiroplasma endosymbiont of Atherix ibis. The sequence goes on along the minus strand of NZ_OZ026474.1, from coordinate 239,023 downwards.
TATTCTTTCTTTATATTTTTATCGACATTTTTCATTGTATTTATTAGTTAATTTTTTTAATTCTTCTGGTAATTTTTTAAAGAATTCTTGAGTTTTTTTATCATCCTCTTTATACTCTGAATCATAAATTCCAAATATAAAAGGTACTTCATTAGATTTTAATTTTTCATTATATGCATCTTGATAAGTACATTCTCCAATTAAAGCTTTATATTTTCCTAAAGTATAAAAAACTACTTGATATTTATTCTTTTCTTTATTCTCTATAACTTTTACATTAAAAACTGATAATCCAAAACCACTAACTGCTATAAAATTATTTTTTTGTTCTTTCTTTTCATTTGGTATTCAAATTTCTCCAACTATTCATAAATTATCGGTTAAGTTACTTCTTGTATATACTGACATTTTATTTCTCCTTTATATTTTTTGTTCTCAAAATACGTTAGAAAATAAAAAAAGAGATTTGTTAGTTTCCTAACATATCTCTTGTGAACTATTTATATTTTATACTATTTTCTAATTAATTTATTTTTAATTCCAAAAACTTATTTTGAGTAGAAAAAACTTATATATTACTAACTCTTTTTAATTTGAATTTCATCATTTATTTTTAATTCCTCTTCAAGCATTCAATTTTTCTCTTTTATTTTTTCAGTAATATCATTAATTATTGGTCTACCATCAATCATTCTATTAAATCCTAATTCATAAATTAAAAAGTTTACTTTTCTATTTAATAATTCAATTTTTATTAAATTTTTTTCATTTATGGTTTTTACCATTCCATAAAATCTTGGAATAATATTTTCTTCTAAAATTTCACTAAAATTATCCTTCAATTTATTTTTAGTTTTATTTATTTCTTTATTTTCTAAATTATTTTCAATAATATCTATTATAATGTCCTTAATATATTTGTTAAAACTTTCACTTTTACTCTTAAAAATAGCTTTAAACTTATTTAATAGTTCCACTTCTTCATCTGTTCTAAATCTTATTAAAATTTGAGTATATTTATTTTTCATTTTTTCACCCATTACAAGATTTTTTAATTCTTAAAGATAAACAATTTTTAAAAAATGAATTATTATATCTTTTTATTTTTAAAGAAGCGAAATTTTTAATTGTAAGTTTTTTTTCTTTTAAAAGTTGATTTTTAATTTCTTTAAAAATCTCATCATAAATAACATTTATATATTTTTTCTTTATTTTAGTTCTTTGAAAAATAGTATTGCAAATTTCACTCTTATAAATTTTTTTATTATTAGATATCACTTTCTTTTCCTCCTCTTATTAAATCGATTTTCTTTCTTACTTTGTCATAAAATTTAATAGCTATTTCTTTATGCAATTCCTTAAAATTAATTTCTAAAGAATTATTAATAATTCTTACATTATCAATTTCAATATTATTTTTTAATAAACTCTCATTAATTTTATGATTATCTTTTAACTTAATAATTAAAGTTTTTTCTTCTTTTTCTCTATTAATATCTACACAATTTTCTTGATCAATATTTATAAATTTTAAACCATTTATTATATTAAATAATCTGGTAGTTAAATAATTTAAAGTTCATTTTACTAAATCAGTTTCATCTCCAGAAATAATTTTAAAATCATCTGGCTGAACATCAATTTTTAATAAAAATCTTTTTGTTCTTGATGTAATAAGTAAACCTTCTCCATTTGGAGCATCTATTAAGTGACTCTTTTCTTGATATGTAAATCCATCACTGTCTGAATATAAACTTTCAATTTTATCAATATTTTTTGCAGTTGATTTCATAATAAAAGCATATTGACTATTATTAATAATAGCTTTAGTTTTCTTTTCTATTTCTTCATTAGAAAGAAAATCTTCTGCATTTTGAGTAATAATTGTTATTCCCCCATTTCTTTTTCTTATCATTTTTACCATTCTAAATATAAAATCTAAAGCTATAGGAAAATCTTTGTCCATTAACAAATGAGCTTCATCAACTATTATTCTTTGTGCAACATTTGGTTGTTTTCCATGATTTACTTTTACTTGTCTTTCCAATAATTTAATTACTAGAAACATTTGCATTGAAAGTAATCTTTTGTCACTTCCATCTTTTAAACTACTCATATCAAAAATAGTTAAGTATCTATTTGAAATATCAATACTTGTATAACCATTATAAAACATAGAATAACTACCTTTTTTAAGACCATTTTGAGATATAACAAAACCATCTTCTAAAAGTTCTATTAGTTTATTGTACAAACTATTATTTTCTTTATTTTTAATCAGCCAATTATAAAAATCTTGTAAAATAGGAAATTCATTATTTTTTCATTCTAATATATTTTTATTTGAAGCATTATTTAATCAATAATTATAAAAAAATCAAAACTTATTCTTTAAATAACGTGTATCTTCTTCACTAATATCATTAAAGAAATTTTTAAATAATATTTCTACTATACTTTGGTGATTTAGTATTAAAGCCTCATTTAAATTAAACTCTTTGCTAATTGTTTTCTCTTTATCGATATTTCAAAACTTTTTATTATATTCTATTTTTTCTTTTTCTTCTTCATTTTGTAAATCAGACAATGTAGGCATAATTTGTAAAGGATTAATTTTATAAATTCCATCACCTAGAAATATCTTATCTTCTCCAAAGTAATCTGCAAATCGGGAATACTCATTTTCAGGATCAATTACATAAACTCTATTTCCATTTAGAATTTCATTTTTTAACATTCTTTGCATAGTTGTAGATTTTCCAGCTCCAGTTGTTGCAACAAAGAACATGTTAGCATTTCTTCTTTCTTCATTTCTTATATGTGGATTAAAAAATAATTCATCTCCTACAATACTATTTCCTATAAATCAACCTTGTAAATCATTTAAAGAATTATTAATATAAGGCATACCTCATACTAATGAATATAGAGGAACTTCTCTTCCATTTATTTCCATTAAAGGATCATGAGGTTTTGGTAACATTCCACTGAATGCTTCAATTTGCTTATAAGGATTTGCAAATAAAGTTAATTTCTGCTGTTTTAGTATTTTTTTTGTTTCTTTTATAGATTTATTTAATTCTTTATTATTAATTCCTTTATTAATTATATAAATATTAAATTTATATAATTGATCATGTCCATAACCAATAGTGTCAGCAAATTCTTCTAATTTTTCAATTTCTTGTTGACGTTTTCTTTGTGTTAAAATTTCTTTTTTACTTGTTGCATTAGCTGTTGCTATTGCAGTTCTTCTTGCTTTGCTTAAAGTCTCTTGAAAAACTTTATCACTTACTTTATTAAAATTAATTATAACAGGACTATCAATATTAAAGATTTGTCCAAGTCAACCACAATCTGGTTCTCCTGGATAATTATCAACTGAACCTATTGAAATTTTAAGATTATTATCAATTTTTAAATAGGATGCTTTATTTTCTAAAGTATCATATCCAAAGTATTCATCTAAAGTATCTTTATATTTAAAAATATTATTTTCATTATCATCAAGTATATCAATATCAACTATTTTATTTAAAACATTAACTTTTTTAGATATATCAATTTTGTGGGCATTTAAATCTGCTCTTCTATATTCATTAATTATTTTGTTTTCAATTTGTTTTAGTTGATCAATTGACTCTGCATAAAAAACAATATAAATTGATTTTTCAATTCATTCTAATACACTATTAGCTTCAAGATTTGAATATTTTTCAATATCTTTTTCAATTAGTCTTACTCTAGAAAAATATTGTTTATCGTTTATTTCTCCATTTTTTCTTTTTACTTCTCATTCATGACGTTTTTCTTCTAAAAAGAATAAGCTTTGATTTCTTGATTTTAACTCATCAAGTTTTATTATGCTTCCTCCCATTTTTAAACTATTATAAATCTCTCAAATTTTTTCTAATATATTATTTTGCTTAATTTGTTCATAGTCAAAAAATGAATTTCCTTGAATTTTTATTAAACTCATATAGAGTTTGTTTTTTAATAAAATGTATTCTCCTTCAATAGATTTATAAGGTATTAAATTTAAAGTACTATTTTTAATTTTTAATTTATATTTTTTATTTACAAATAAGAATATAAATCAATCAAATATAACAGCATAAAATTTTTTATTATGAAATTGACTTTTAGTATTTAATAAGAATCCTGCAATTAAACATAAACTAGCAGATAATATAGCAATAGGTTTTCAAACTCCCCCTAGTTTTCACAAAAAGAAACCTAGTATTGCTCCTAAACCTATAAAAATTATTCATACTGAAAGATCAATAATTGTCAAATTTAATTGTTGTCATATTATAAATTTTCTTTTATTTGTATTTTCTGGAATAATTGGATTTCTAGTCATTTTGTTATTCTCCTAACATATTTTTATTTGTTCATAATACGTCAGAAAAATAAAAAGAGATTTGTCATTTCTGACATATCTCTTTTGAACTATTTATATTATATATTAAATTATATTAACTAGTTTATCTAAAAATTAAATTTGATTTTAATTGAATACTAGCAAATTCTAATATTTTCATTTTATTCTCCAATTTTTTTGATATTTTATCAATTTTTTAAACTATTTTAATTACCAAATAATGTATATTTTCCTATTTATTTTAATTATTTTTAATTTTATTTTTTATTTCTTCTATTTCTTTTGAATTAATAAAACCTGAAGATTTATTTAAATCCTTAAAATTATTAATAATTTTATTATAGTTTTCTATAACTTTTGTTATATCACTTCCTAGAGTTTTAAAATTACTTGTAAGTGTACTGTGCTTATTAATTCAGATAGAAATATTTTGTGTTTTCTCATCAACCTCATTTAATTTTTGAAATAAATCAAAATATCTTTCTAATGTAGTTAAAACAGCAATTATAGTTGTTGGTGAGACAGGGACTATTTTTTTATTAAAACAAAATTCTGAAAAATTTAATTCTCCTACTTCTTTTAATTTTTGATCCTTACCAAATTTAAAACTATCATCAGAAGATAATTTTAATATCATATCTTCTAGCGGAGTAAACATAATTGCAAATGGAACAGAATCATGAATATATTTATCACTTATATCATTAATATGCACTTTGATAGCTTTCACTAAAACATTTTTATCATTATCACTTTTTGTAGAACTTAAATAATTTGTTCATGTATCAACTGGAAATTTTGAATCAATTGTTATTTGCGGATAAATATTATTATCCGATTCTATAATTAAATCTGGTATCTTGTTATTAATATCTTTATCTTGTCTTTTAATTATTGCTCCCTTTATTTCTGTATTACAAATTATATTAAGCATTCTCTCTAAAATTGTTTCACTTAATGTTCCAACTTTTTTTGTATTTCCTAAAAATAATCTATTTACTTCATCTAATAATTTTTGAAAATCCTTAATTTGTTGTTTATTTTCTTCAATATTATTAATAAACTGGTCTTCTATTTTTTTCTCTAAAGTAGATTGTAACTTTTCATTTAATTTATTACGTTCTTTTTCTAATTCTTTAATTTCATCTAGTTTTTTATTATATAATTCTCTAACTGGTTCATATGTAGCTAAATCTACTTCATTGTTATCAATCTTTTGTAGTTTTATTTTTTTAAGTATAAAAATTCCAAAAAATATAATTAAACTTATTAGAATTATTAGAAAAATAGTTACTACTATTAACATACTTCCTCCTTAATTATAAAAAGATTATTCTTTTATCTTCTATTTTCTATTTTCTATTTAAATCTTTTATTAAAATTTAAAAATTTAATAATATTTTATTATTTATATAATTATATAAAAATCACATAATAAAATTTGATACAATTGTTATTATTGCTAGTAAATAAATATTTGTAAACTTATTTAAAAAAAACATTTTTTTATCCTCTATTAGTATTTTTTTCCTTTATTTTTTCTAACTCTATTTGTTTATCTAAAATTTCTTGTTGATGTTTTAATAATTCTAATTGCTTTTCAATTTCTTCATTGGAATTAATATTAACTTGTTTTAATTTTGGATGACATATTTCTTTTGAAATTAAATTATAAACTCCAAACTGAATTTGTTTTTTTATTAATAATGGAATATAAAATTGTTCTTTTAAATATTTTAAATAGTTAAAATCTTTTTCTCTATTAAGTTCCCTCTTATTTTTTTCTTTCTCACTTAATTTATACCCCCATGGACTATATTTATTTTCAATTCATTCTTGATTATTTTTTTCAAATTCATTTTTTGTTCTTGGAGACATAATTCATTCATATACTTTATCTTTTCTCAAAATTTCATAAGAAAGTCATCATTTAAAGTGTCATATTTTAAGAGATGTACGGCCTTTTTTAAAATCCTCGGTAGTTTTTTCATCGCATCCTCATCTTTCTCTTTCTGGAACTGTTCTTTTAAAACCATGTATAGTATTTATAAAATATTTTGGCTGTTTATTGCAAAATTTTTCTAGCAATATTTTAGATTTAGTTGGATTAGTTTTTTCTATTTTCTTAATTAAAATCATAGTTTTAATTATCTTTTTTTCTTCATTGGTTACTCTTCTTTGTCATTCTAAATATTGATATTCCTTAGAATTTATTCATTTTTGATTTGCATTATATTTTGCAACTTTTTCTGGATCCTGATTTCCTATTAAAATTTTGCTTAATAAAGACTGTCCCATAAATAAACTCACTTTCTTTTAATCATTATTTATATTATAACTCTAATAGTTTTAAAAAAATAGTGAAACTTTAATGTGAATTATATTTTTAAATTATAAAATATAATAAATTATTCACTATTTTTTTTATTTTTATTAGTTTCATCAGCATATTTTTCTCATTTTTTAGATTTTTTTGTAAAGTCCTCATCAAATAATTTTAAAGATAATCTTTTTTGTTTTTTTATAATAAGTGCTTCTTTAGCTTTTTGAATTTCTTTTTTTCTATTAATTCCATTGCTATTTATTATTTGATTAGAACTCATAGCATTTAATTTATCAATTTTTTCATTAAATGCGGTTTTTAAGTTTTCTTTATATGTTCCTTGTTTATCAGAATGATAAACATTACCACGTTCATTTAGAGTTTTGCCTCTTGTAACATCTAATCCAGTCATTTTTGCAACACCTCCAAAAGTAGTTCCTGCTACTCCTAAAGTTTTTGCTCCAAGTTTTGCTAGTCCTTTTCCTAAAGTTCTAGTTTGTTCTTTTAATTGCTCACGTCTCATCATTCTACTTGCTTTTGTACCAACAAATGAACCTACTAAATTTTTAGCAGTTTTTGTACCATGAAATGCCGCTGCTACTCCTAAACCTGCTAAAGCTAAAATACCACCTTTTTGATATTTTGACATTGCTTGTTGTCTATTTTTAACAAAATTTTCCTTAGCTTGTTGCATTTTATTTTGATGAGTTCCATTTTGAACGGTTTCATTAGAAGTTTCTTCACTTGATTGATTATTTGCAAAGTTATTAGAATCTTGTGAACCACTTAAGTCATTTTTTAAAGAATTACTAAAATTCTTTCTACCCATTAAACCTTTTTTACTCATTTTCATAGCTGCAACTCCTAAACCAGCTGCTAACATTGCTCCTGCTTTTATAGCACCCAATCCTTGCATTGCACTACTTACACCACTTATATTTTCTCCTACTAATCTTGAAACGTATTGATCTCCATTAACTACAAATAATCCTCCTCCACAAGCTAAAGCAAGTTGTAATAGCATTTTTGTAAAACCATTCATTCCTAGTTTATTCATAGAATTAAACGATATTTGAATTAAACTTGAATAAACACTAAATATAACCATAGTTGAACAAATTATAAAGTTATTTGCAATAATAGTTTTGGAATAATCTTTCATTCTTGCACCCTGGTCAAATACTGCAGTTAAAGCATAAAAACCAGTTAATATAAAATAAAAGAAAGTTGCAAAAGTATTTGTAACAATATTTATCATAACCAATAAAAGACAAATAAAAACTATACATAATCCTACTAATTCTACTATCATATTTCATTCAGTTAAATTACTTGGAGCAGGATAAATTCCATTCTGTTCTACTATTTTTCCATCTCAATTTGGATTTCCCATATTGTAAAGTAAATCAGCAATACTTGTATTTTTTGAACCAAAAGCAAGCATTAAGCCTTGTGTTAATACTGAAGTCATTTTTACTAATATTCAAACAAATAAAGGAATGAATATTAACAAAATTGCAGAAAATGTAGAGTACTTTAAAGACTCCATAATTTTTTTAGTAATTGGTGTTTCTTCATGTTCAATAATATCTTTTTTTAAATGGCATATAAATGTTGATACTAAAAATATTAATCAACACACAGCAGCTACTATCAATATTCGATAATAAGTTGAAGGTATTAAAACTTGATTTCAATCACTTACTTTATTTCCAAATAGTATTGATTCAAATAAATCTGTTGCTAAATATTTTACAACATCATTTACAGCATTTAAAAGTTGTAAAATTCATTTACATGGTAATCATAAAATATAATTAATTAATCCTTGAAACATACCCATATTTCTATTTTCCTTTCTAATTGTCAATTTAAGATATGTTAGAAAGTAAATAAAAAGAGATTTGTCAGTATTTCTAACATATCTCTTGTGAACTATTTTTATTATACATTTTTATTTTTATTAAAAGTAAAAATAAACTAAAACAAATAATTTAAATAATTGACATAATAGAGTTAATTGACTTAATTGAATAAGAATTAATTTTTAATTTAGACTAGAAAAAAAATTTTGAAAAGTAAAAAATTTTAGCTTTAATCAACTAAATACTTTTTTTAAAAAACTCACTAATCTATTGTAAAATTTTAATCTTCAAATATATTTTGAATTATTAAATTTGAAGAAACATTACTGTTAAAACCAATATCTTTTTCTATATTTAGATCTTCTTTCTTTTTAATTGAGTTTTGTTTTTGTTTATTTTCATGAGAATATTCATTTTCATATCATATTTTCATTTTTTCATATTCTTTTTTAATTTTTCTTAACTCTTCTATATTTTTATTTTTATCTTTTTGTTTACTAGCTATTACTAAATTATATTTATTATTTAATTCTAAAATATTTACAATTTCATAATAATGACAGTATTTTTTATTTAATAACTCTCCTGAATTTAAGTCATACTTACGTACTCAAAAAAAATGATGAATGGGAATTCCCAAATTATAAACACTTTTTTTATTAGAATTACTTTTATAACCTTGCATTATTTTAAAAAGTGAATTATTTCCATTTCTTACTTTTTTTCCTTTAGCAAAACTTATTTCAAGAAAAGTCTCATTTTTAACATCAAAAATCCTTACTAGAATACTGTTTTTAGCAAAGTTTTTATTGACTATATTATTTTCTAAAATTTCTAAATTACTTATTTCTTTAGAAAAATCTAGCTGATTAAATATTTTCATAAATTTCTCCTTATAAAATATAATTTTATTATTAATAAATACTAGTATTTTTAAATCTAATTTGAATATTTCTTTTATCTCAATATCCTTTTAAATGTTGATACATTTGCGTTTTGTAACTATTTAAATTATTTAAACTTTTCTTGCAATGTGGGCATTTCAAAACCCAATGATAAGTTACAAATTTGCCTAAACAATTTATACATTTATAATTAAAATAATACTTAGTATTATTTAAAAATTTTTTAATAAAACTATTATATTCTTTATAATCTTGCTCATTTAAAAAATCTTTTCTACATAGTCTAGTAGAATCAAAGTTTCTTTTTGTTATTATGATTTCTTTCTTATTTTCATTTGTTTCAACTTTATTCATTAAATTACTTTCTTTCTATCTTATATAATTTTTTTATTTGTTTTTTCTAATTCTTTTTAAAAGTTCAATTACTTTTTCTTTAATTTCAAAACTTTTGCCAATTTGATATTCATCTTCAAGTTCTTCTTCCCTTAAATGACTATTGTTATACTGAGATATATAAGCGTTACAATTGAACTTTTTTAAAGAATTATTAAGTTCAGTTTGAATATTTCAATCTATTTTGCAATATTTATATCCAAACACACTAAATTTAATATTGTAAATTTCATTTTCTTTTATTAAATCTATATCTTCTTCATCAATTTCAAGAAATGTATCTGTTTTTAAAGATAAAAAATTTCTAGAATATCCTTCTATTAATTCAATATTCTTTTTTACAAAATTTACAATATCTTTTTCATTATTAGAAACAATCTTTATTTTTGATGTAAATCCTGCTGACATATTTTATTCTCCTCTATTTTTAAAATTGGATAAACTGACAATTTGGATAATTATTACATGCAATAAATTTGCCTGATTTATCTTTTTTTGTTCTTTCAACTAATCAACCTATATTACAAAGTGAACATTTTTGAATTACTCCTGGAACTCATTTACAGTTTGGATAATTAGTGCATGTTTCAAATTGCTTCATAGAATTTTCTTTTTTATCAAAATAGTTTTTTATAAATCTTTTTCCATTTTCACATCCAGGACATGCTTTTGCAGTTTCTAAGTCTAACTCAGGTTGATCTTTAAAATCACAATTTTTATAATTAGAGCAAGATTTAAAACCTAAATCTACTCCTGTACTAGTTTTTGCTTGTCTTATAAATCCATTTTGACATTTTGGACATTTAATTTGTTCTATCATAAATTGTTTTCCTCTCTCTTCTAATTTTTTGAAATAGTTTTTTATATAATTTTTGTAATCTAATTTTGCACATGCAATTAGATCTAAATCTTTTTCCATATTTTTTGTAAATTCTAAATTTATAAATTCACTAAAGTTTTTAGTTAAAAATTCATTTACTTGAATTCCTAATTTAGTAACTAACATAGAGTCTTTTTTGTCAGTTTCTACATATTTTCTTTTTTGATTTATTTCAACAGAAGTTTTATAAGTACTTGGCCTTCCAATTCCTAATTTTTCAAGTTCTTTTATTAGAGTTGCTTCATTAAATCTTGATTTAGGATTTGAGTTTTGCATAATTATTTGAATTGAAAACACTTCTATTTTTTGCCCTACTTTTCAATTAAGATTTTGAGATTCTGGAATAGTTAAACTTTTATCAAAATTATAGTATCCATAATCTATATACTCCTTAGTTTCTCCTAAAAAATATTTATTCTGGTTTTTTAAAATATAAGTATTTTTAGTTCCTATTGGTTGTTTTAAAGCTGAATTTACAGTATTTTTTCATATTAGGGTATAAACATCAACTTCTTTATTTGTTAGCTCAATATTATTCTCTATAGATATTTTTTGTATATTCTCTGGTTCTCATTCTAAATGAGTTGGAGTTATTGGAGGATGACCTTCTTGATCAGTAAGTTTTTCTGATTTACAATGAATTTTTCCAACAGCATGATTTCCAAATTTAGAACTTACAAATTGCAATAATTTAATTTCAGTTTCACTATCTAATTTTGTTGAATCAGTTCTTATATAAGTTATAAGCCCTTTATCAAATAAACTTTGAGCAATACTTGTTGCTTCTTTAACGTTTAACTTTAATTTATTTTTTGTATTTTGTAAAAAATCACTAGTTGTAAAATTAATAAAAGGTTTATCTTGAAATTCATTTGCTAATAGTGACTCGACAATATAATAATTATTAAGTTTTTGTTTTATATTTAAAGCTTCTTGAAAAGAATTATATTTTACAATTTCATACTTGTTGTTAATTTTAATTACATTTTTAAAATTTACTTTTAAAGTATCTTGTAAAATAAATCATTCTTCTTTTACAAAATTTTTAATTTCTTCTTCTCTATTTGACAATAATTTTAAAACAGAACTTTGAACTCTACCTGCAGATAAACCAATAGAGTTATCTTGTAAAATTCTAGAAAGTATATATCCTGTTATTTTATCTAAATAACTTCTAGAAAGACCAGAATTAACATAGTTAATATTGATATTATCCAAATTTTGTAATTCCTTTTTAATACAATCCTTTGTTATTGAATTAAGTCTGATTCTTTTAAAATTTTTATTATAAGATTTTAAAACCTCATGTAAATGTCAAGAAATAACTTCACCTTCTCTATCAGGATCTGTTGCAAGAATTATTTCATCAACATTTTTTGAAGTTTCTATTAAGTCCTTAACTACATTTCTTTTATTATTGGTCACTATGAAATCAGGTTCAATAGTATTTAAATTGATACCTATTTGATATTCTCCAATATTTGCAAGTTCTCTAATATGACCAATTGAAGCTTTTACAATATAATTATTAGTTTTGTCAATTTCTTTTAAAAATTGACTTACTTTTTTAATTTTACCTGGTGATTCTAATATAACTAGTTTAGTCATTTGATCAACTTCTTTCTATGTTTAGGTTTGATATAATTTTTAAAAGATAGGAGGTGAATAAATGGATAAGAATGGAATAAAAAATAATAAATATTATGAAGAATACAAAGTTAATAAAAACATTCCAATATGTTATTCTTGTGGTTTTAACGAAAGCAAATTTAGTTTACTAAATATGTGTAAAGTAAAAACAAAAAAAGAATTAATGGGTCAATTTTATGTAAAATCTGATCCAAATGGTGATATATATGTTAATTTTTGCAGTAATTGTATTTTATGTGGTTTTACAGAAGGTTTATAAAAAGCCATAGAGGGTTCAAAAATAACATGTAGATATGAAAACTCAGACTTTTGAAAAAAATTGGTGTAAAGTAAATATTAATTGAAGCATATTATTTTTAAAAAATGTGCTTCAATTATTTTTTTAAAATACTTTTTGCTAGTGCTCTAATAGAAATTTCATTTTCATTATTTACTTTTAGATTACTAATTTTTAATTCTAGTTTTTCAATACTTATATTTTCTTCAAAATTATCAATTATTAGCTTTTTAGCTGATTCTATTCAAAATTTATCTGTTTTATTTACTTTAATTTCTAAATCTATTTCTTTAATTAAAGCTTCTAAATTTAGTTTCATATATATTCCTTCTTTCTATATAGATTTAGTTAATATTATTTCAAATTATTGTAATGATCATTGCATAAAACTAAAGCAACATATAATTCTAAATTATTTTTTAAAAGTGGTTTTATTGTAAAATCTACTCTAACATATGATGAAATATTTCTACAGAATGCAACATCACATTCTGTTTTTTCACTTTCTGTTGAAATAGTATTTAAAATATAATGTTCTTTTTTTATATAAACTAAATTAAACTTTTGATTTTCAACTTTTTCAGTTTTACCAATAATTATATTTTTTTTATTTAAATTATCTAAAATAGTGAGTGCTGTTTCTCTAATATAATTTTCAATTTCATTAGTTGGTTTTAGATTACTAATTTTTAATTTTAATTGTTCAATACTAATATTTTCTTCAAAATTATTAGTTATTAATCTTTTTGATAATCTTTTTATAAAAAGAGTATGGGTTGTATATTCTTTTGTTACTAAGTCTACTTTTTTAATTAAATCTTCTAAGTTTAGTTTCATATATATTTCTCCTTTTTAATTACTGCATTTATTATGAGCAATTTCATAAATAGAATTGCCAAATACATCAATAGTTTTATAAGAATTATATTTATCTGATTCTTTAATTTTCTTTTTACATTTAAAACAGTATTTTGTTAATTTTGCCATAATTTTATTTCCTTTCTATAGATAAGTTATTTAATGTTTTATTAATTTTTGTTAAAAAATTAAATTTTATTTCTTTAAATAAATTATTACTAAATCCTTTATTTTGTTTAGAATTAGCTTCTACAAAAACTCATTTATTTTTTACTTTTTTAATATAAACAGCTTCTATTAAATTAAAGTTTTTATCTAATATAGAAAAAAATAGATTTTTTTGGTATTCTGAAAAATTACTTGTGTAGTTAGTTTTTAAACAATTTTTAAGTTCTAATGAAACTAATTCAAATTTAGAGTATGTTGTTATTAATTCAAAACTAAATAAGTTTGTCTTAATACTTAATTCATTTAAGTTAATTTTTTCCAAATTAAAATTTTTTAAATGCAATAGAAAATTAGATATTTTAACATTTTTATTTTTACAAAAATTACATTCAGTAAAATTATGGGTTTTTAAATTTTTTACTTTTTTTAATCCAGATATTAAATTAAATAAATCATGTGAAGTATTTAATTTGTCTTTTAATCATCTAAAAATAAATTTATAAAATAAAATTTTATTTTCTTTACTTAAATTAATTAAATATTTTAAAAATCAGAATGCTATTTTTTGATTTTTTTTGTCTATTTGATTTTTAAACAAAAACTTATTCTTTAAAAAATTTATATTTAAATTTTTTAAATTATTAATTTCTTTATTAATTTTATTAATATCTCCTGAATGAAAAATAAATATAATAATAGTTAAATATAGCTTATAACTAAATAAATTATTATTAATATAATATTTATTTGTTAATTGATCAAGTTTTTTAAATTCAGCTTTTGTTAATTTTTTATAAAAATTTTTGCCAAAAAATAAAAGTTGCCATAATTTATTTAAACCAAAGTTATTTATAATATTAGTATCTCAAACTTTTAGAATATCAGATATTTTAAAATATTTAAGTAAATAAAATAAATTTTTATAATTTTCAAAGTTAATTTCAAAATTCTTTTTTGTCTTAATAATTTTTTTATATAAATAAAAATTTAACATTTCAGTATTAATAATTTCATTTTTTCCTAATTTATATTCAATTAATTTTAAAAAAGAATTTCTAACATTTTCTAAAAATTTTAAATAGTTTCTACTTACTTCCTTATTAAATAAAAATATATTTTTATTTAACTCAAAAATATTTTTTGTTAATAATTCTAAAAAATAAATTAAGTTATATTTTTTAATATAATTATTTTTATCAACTAATAATTTTTTTTGATCATAACTATAACTAAGTGTTTTAGTAAAATTATATTTATAAAATACTAAATTTAATTTATTAATAATAAAATTACTATGATAATTACAAAGTCAATAATATTCAATAAAATTATTTCTATAAACTTCAATTTCCATTTCAAATTCATTATAAAAAACTCTTAAAAACTTATTATCTTCTGCTAAATTAAAAACTGCATTTGATTTAAATAATACAGAATAACGTTCTTTTATAGCAGAACCATTAATATATGATTTTAAATTTAACAAATTATCTATATTATTAGTATCATTTATATTTTTTTTATTAAATATTTTATTAAAAAATAAAATATTATTTGAACTAAATTCTTCAAAAGTTGTTATATTAAATTTTGGTAATGTTTTTTTAATCATTTTTTTACCTCTTAATATTTATTAACTCTTTAAAAATTGCTTCCAAAACTTGAATTACAATTGCATTACCCGCCATATGATACATATGAGTTTTTGGCATATCAATAACTTTATCTATTGATTTATCATCTCAACCCATAAGTCTTCACGCTTCACGCTGAGTTAAAATTCTTAAATGATATGGTTTACCTTCTATAATAAATATTGGTACATTAGGAATTGGTTCTATTGCTTCAACCTTAATTTTTGTATTAGATAAAGCAGCAATGGTTCCGACATATTTATCTTCTTTTCAAATTCTATTATGCGATCTTTTTACTAATTCACCATCAATCGTTCTTGAAATAGTTTTAAAATTTATAAAGTCTTTAGTTTCTATTTCTAATAATGGAATAGCAATTTTAATGCGGCTATTTGCTCTACCTGCAGTTAATGTTGGTGCTATAGCTTTATCTAAATTATGAACATAATTTTCTTGATTAAATGTAGTTAATGGAATTTTAAGAACTCCTTGATTATTTCATCTTACTTGCTTAGTAAGAATTGTATCTACAACATTATCAATAATTTTAACTTTACCTTCTTCTATTGCTTTAGACATTGATTTTTGAGTTATATAATATTCTTTACCAATTTCTTTAGTCGGTTCTAAAAATTCTTTTAAAGGTTTATATTCAGTTATTTCTAAATTTTCAAAACTAAAATTATTATTAAATTTATCTTGTCCTTTTAAAATACTAATTACAAAAACTCTGTTTCTGCTTTGAGAAATCCCAAAATCTTTTGAGTTTAGAATTTTATAATGATTTTTATATCCATAACTTTTCATAGTATCTAAATAATGTTGAAAATGAGGAAAGTTCTTTTTTGAAATTAAACCTTTTACGTTTTCTCAAATTACAACCTTAGGCCTAGGATTTAATTCTTTTTTAATTATTTCTAATGTTCGTCTATATAAAATTGATCTTCCACTAGATAAATCATTTTTTCCTGCTACTGAAAAATCTTGACATGGACTACCATGTATAAGCATATCTACATTTAAATTTCATTCTTTAATATCTTGTGCTTTGTAATTGTTATCAAAAATTCGATTATATGCTTCTACAGGATGTTTTCATCATTCTACATAATCAATATGTTTTATATCTAACCCTAAATTCTCTAATTCCTTTCTGGGACTTCCTATTCCTCCAAAAAGCTCTAGTGTTTTAATTTTCATTTTTCACCTCATAATTTGTAATAAACAGTTCTTTTCCTAATTTACATTTTTTATTACCTTTAGTATTCGAAGAAGTATATTTTCACTCAGCTTCATGAATGTAGTAATCTTTAAATAATTCTCTAACTTCAAAACAATCATCTAAACTAATTAGAATTTTTATTCCTAATTTTCTATACTCATCAACTTTATTTTTAAATTCATTAAATTGTTTAATTGTAAATTTATATTTATATGGTTTTCCTTTATTTGAAAAATATGGTGGATCAAGATACATAAATAAACTTTCATTAAATTTAATAGTGCTTCAATTACTTAAAAAATTAAAATTAGAAAATTTTATTTTATTTTCATTTGCTTTTAATAAATCGAAACATAAATCAATTCTATTTCTTTTATTACAATTTCAATTTTGTTCCAATCTTTTTTGAGTTAAAGTTCCTCAACTTTGGCCATTAAAAGTTAAATTATTATTAACTAAAAATAATAAATTTTTATTTGTAGATATCATTTCACTATTTTTCAACTTTTCTAAATTAGAAATTGGATAAAATAGAAAAAATGGTATTTGATTGATAATATCATTAAAACTATTATCATTTTTTAGTTCTACAAATCAATTTCAAAAATTAATTAAATTCTCATCTATATCATTAAAATGATAATTTTTAAATAAATTTTCTCTTAACGCATTTAGTCCACAACTTCCTTCCCCAAAAAATGGTTCTATATAGACCATTTTTTCAGTATTTTTAGGAAAATAACTTTTAATTAAGTTTCATTGTTTAGCTTTTCCACCAGGTCATGTTAATGGTGATATAAATTTACTTTTTATCATAATCTAAAACCTTTAATTTATAATCTAATATGTTATTACATACTAAAAATGAATGAAATGTAGGTTGAGGTAATTTCTCTGTAATTGTTAAATCTTTTATAAATTTTATTTTTTTTGATAAGAAACTTGATATTAATATCGATAAAAAATATTTCATAATTCATACCTTCATTTTCTAATAATTCTATCTTTCTATATAAGAGTTCTCTTTTCTTTTATCTTTTCCTATAAATTTAATATTCATGTTAATAACTCCTTCAATTCTTGAAAATAATCTTTCAAGTGCAACTTGATCATTTAAATTTTTTGAATATTTTCCTTTTAACTCTTCAACAGAGTAATTAGAAGTTATTATTGTAATTGCTTCTTTTTGATTCTTTTTAATGAATTCATATCTAGATTCAAATAAATCTAAAATATAAGGTATAGTTGAGTTGTGAAAAAACTCGCTTCCTAAGTCATCAATAAGTAATACATTAGCTGATGTATTTATTTTTATTGGATCATCATATTCTGATTTTTAACTTTTTTGAATATCTTTTATTCAATTATTAACATTTAAATACATGACTTTATACTTATCTATTAAAAAATTATCAATACTTATTTTTTGATTTTTTATATTCTTGGCAAAATTAAGTAAAAAAGTAGATTTTCCAACTCCTGGTTTTCCAAAAATATATAAACCCTTTTCTTTTGATTTAAAGTTTAATAGTTTTTCAAAAGATTTATATTGTAAATCTTGATCTACATTAAATTCTTTCATAATGTCACCTTCTTAATCATCTTTAAATTGCTTTTTTTTATTAGAAAAGCTATTTTTATATCTTAAAGAAATTATTAAAATTTCCTTTTTTATTTCATCAAAACTATTATCTTTACAGATAATAGTTAAAACAGCAAATTGATTTCTTTCAAGTTTTTCAAGAATTTGATATTCCTTATAAAGTTCTCAAACCTCTTTATTTTGCTTGTATAAGAAACAAATTTTTATAACTATATCCAATAAACCTTGAATATCTTTTTTAAATCAAAAATCCTTAATAATAAGGCAAAACATTTTATAGTTATTTCTTGTAATATTTGATTTATTCATTTTTTTCTTCCTTTTACTTTTTTCTAGCATTAATACGTTGAAATTTATAAAGTTTTAGTCATTTGAGATATGTGATATTAAATTAATTTAAACCAACAATAATTATTAACGCAAAAAAAGTGCTTGGGAAAGCACTTTTCTATTTAAAATTCAACTTTTATCCCCCCACATTTTTTATACAACCTTAATGGGGATTGAATAAAAAATAAAAGTTGAAAGAGAAAAACTAACTTTCAACTTATTTTAATTAAATTATAGAAGATAAACTAAAATAATAATTAAAAACAGGTTTTATAAATGTATATAGAAATTCTAGAATATTTTTAGTATTCAGGTTTGATATTATATAAACAAATTATTTAATCAAATTTAATTACACTCTACTCAACGAATAAAAATTTTCAATCAAAACCTCTTTTAACTCTTCAATATTAATAGTCAAATTATTAGACATAATATTGATATTTCTGTTTGATCTAACAATTCTATCTATAAAAGTACTATAATTTCTAATATATCTCAAAAAAATTATGTAGTTTTGATAATTATCTTTTTTATTATTAATATCTTTATTTAATTTTTTCTTTAATCTATTTTGATGAAACATAAATACATTATTATATGGAGATTTATTATTACCTTCAAGTAACAATATTCTTTTATACTCTACATTATTTTTTGGAATTGAATAATTTAATTCTATTTCAGTTCTACTATAAAATTTACTGAAGATCAAATAAATACAATAGCGTATACAATATATATAGCAATTAATAATAAAAAATTCATAAAGTATCAAATAAAAAACATTAATTTTTCCCCTTTAAACAAAAGCATTTTTTCATTATTAAATAAAAGAAAATTTCCAAAAATAATCTCTACTTTTTTCACTTTAAAATTAAAAAAATCTAAAAAAACTCAATAACTTCCTAGAGGTAAAACAACATTTATTGACAAATAAATACATATAATACATATATCGTAAATCATTCTAACCTCCTATTTATATACATATTTAATTCATGCTGCTAATGCTCCAGAAGTTACTAAAATTGCAACTGCTGCTGGAAAACATCATGTAGTAGCAGTAACTACTGCCGCCATTTTTATTAAAATATCATAACTAGTTAGTGCCAAACTTAATCCTAATTTTAATGTAGCTTGTAAAACTGTACCAAATTTTATTCAATTGTTCATACTTTGATCATATTTGACAAGCGCAATTTCAACTCCAGCACTTGCAACGCCTAATGCTATACTAGCTACTGTACAGCCAATTGCTCAAGGAGTAGAAATTCCAAATCATCATGCTGCTGCTCAAAAACCTGCTGCTGCAACTGCAGCGGCTGCACTCCCTGTTGTTAAAGCAGCCTTAGTAACTCTTAAATCAGATACTAGCTTTTTATTTTTTTGTTGTGCTGATTAAAGAGAATACTCTTGTAAATTAAAATTATTAATTTGATAATTGTTAAATTGATCAATAATGTCTTTTCCTAATTTCATATTACTTATAATATTATTTAAATTTCTATTATACTCTTCTTTAAAGCCAGGATAATTATTTTTTATAATATCAATAATTGTATCCAATTAATAATTATTTTCTTGAAATAATATTAAAATATTATTTGCTTCTTTTTGGGCAAAACTAATCATTTCATTCATTAATTTCTCATTAACTTGCTGATTTTTACTTGTATTTAAATTAATAAAATTACTATTCTCAAAGTTTTTTTTAAAAGAATTTTTAGTTTCTTTAAAAACTAATTCTGTTTCTTTTCTTACATTATTTCAGTTTATAACGTTCTTTTCTGAATTAATAACTTTTTGTATTTTTATTTTTTGATTAGTAGCATTTGCAAATGTACTTGATCCTGATGAGATAATAGCAAAAGAGCTAAGTAAACTTAATATTTTTTTTCATATTTTTTTCACTTTCTTTCTTATATTTAAATTTATTTTTTTAAAATTAGTGCACACTTTTATCTGTAAACTTTTATGTTATCATATTAATTAAATTTTTTTCCAATTTAATTTAAAAAATTGGATTTTTTTTTAATTAATATGATAAAATGAATTTGAAAAGTTAAGTCTTTTTAAAAAACGGAGGAAAAATGAAAAAAAATAATAAACCTAAATTATTAAAAAATTTTTTAATTTTAAATGCTGTTTCATTTGTAACAATATCAAGTGCTACAGCAATTGCATTAGTAAATGGCAAATCACAGGAATATTCATTTAATTTTAGAAATGAATTAATTAATACAAATCAAATAGTTGATATTAAAGATGTTATTACTCAAACTAATTTAGGAGAATTTCCAATAAAAAGTTACTATGAAATTGATAAAAAATTATAAAAGTTAAATCCTCAATTAGAAGAATACATTCCTTGAGAAAGTCAAGGTATACAATGAGATAGAATTATTGAAGACTCAAATGAAACTATTAAAAATGGTTTTAAAACTAAAATTAAACCAGCATATTATATGTCAAATATTAAAGGTGAAGTTTGATTATATTTTAAAATTAAAGAAAAAGAAAAAAATAATTAATAATAAAATTGTCAAAACTTGACAATTTTATTATTTTTAATATATATAAAAATTTTGTACTTACTTAATATACAAAATCTTAATTTAAACTATAGATATTGATTAAAATTTACAAAAAAAGACTTTTTTATCTTTTTCTTACTTCTTTAAAATTTTTTGCGCTTTTATGGGTTACAAAAAATTTTAAAAAATTAATATTAATTAAACTTAACTAGTTAAAATTACATTCAAGTAAATATTTAAAAAATAAAAAAGAATTATTTGCTTTTTATTAACATTTTTATTTTTTAAAGTAATAAAAAAAAATAAAATTATTTTTTATTAAATTCAGTTTAACTTTTATAAAATTAGTTTTTTAAAGTTTTATAAAAAATTTCTTTAGACTGATCTGAAATAATTTTAGTTTCAGCTAATCTAAATTCTTCTTCCTCAATTAAAGGCTTAAATTCCTCAATTATTATATTTTCAATTCTTTCTTCTTCTAAAATTATATACTCTCTTAATAATAAAGAGAAATAGACTTTTGTTAAATGATAAATTGCAAAATTATATAAAATAACTTCTGAATCAGATCCAAACTCAAAACTATTATCTTCATCTTCTTCTAAGATATCTAAAAGATCATTTAGTAAATCATTTACTTTATAAGTTTCTTTAATTATTAAAGAAAATTCATTTATTTCAGAGATTCTATGTATTATTTTTTTAATATCTTTTATTATTGAAAAATATTTTTTTGTGACTTCTAAACTATCTAACTCTTCAATAAAACCTTTATAATTTAAATCAATAAATTCTTTAAAAGCATATTCATATGGTTTTAAATTTTTCATAAATTCTTTTTTTGATTCTAAAAATAAAGTTCTTGTTGAATTATATATAAACTCATATTCATAAAAACAATCACAAATAGACATGATTCTTAAAAGACAACTTAAGCTATCTCTATCAACTTGAGGTTTTTGTTTTATTTCAATTTCTTCGAACTTATATTCAATATATTCTCTAAACTTTTCAATATCTTTTGTTTCAAATCATTCTTGTTGAATTGTCTTTAAAAATTTACTATCTTCACCAAATATTGAATATAGAATAAACATCTCTTTACTTATTAAATCATTTTGTATAAAAGTGTATTCTTCATATTCTTTTATATACATTACTTTTCACCTACTATATTGTTTAAAAATTCTAAATAGCTGATATTAATTGCTAAAATAGCTCATAGATTAATAATCATATCATCTGCTAAATCATTTGATTTTGAAAGTAAATCTTTAAAATATTCAAAATCTCCATCTGGTTTATTTAAAATTTTTGACTCTAATATCTTTATTTCCTTTCAAAGTTCTTTATTCATATAATTTTTAAAAAAGTCATTTATTTTTATATTACTTTTTTCTAAAATCCTTAAAACAGAATTTGAAACCTTATTATCATCTTCAAATTGAGCATAATTTGAAATATTAATAATTTCTTTAATAATCTTTGTATCTTTAATTTTTTCTGCAACTTTTAATCAATAGTTACTTGTTAAAGTATCTAATGTCACTAATAATTGTCTAAATAAATTTATTAATATTAAATAATCATTAGCTCCCTCGTTTAATTGCATAATAACAGAAACTGAATCTGCACTTGAGACTATTGAAGTTGCTTGTAAATAAAAATTATTGTATTTACTTCTTAAAAATTTAAAAAATTCTTCTCTATCAGAAAAATATACTTCTGAAAAAGCCACTAAATCTTCACTAAATTTTTTAACATAATTAATTAATTTATTTTGATTTTCTGAAAAATTAATAATTAAATCCTGAGATGATTCAAATAATTTGTTTCAAACTTTTTTTTGCATGATTATTATTGTCCTCTTTTTTAAAAAATATCATATTTATTATAATATTGTTCAATTATTTCTTTAAATATATTAATTTTTTTCATTTCTACAGTTGCATTAGGATCTGAATTTATATCTGGATGATACTCTTTTGCCATTTTTCTATAAATTTTTTTAAATTCACTTGGCTGTGTTATTTTTGAAATTCCAAAATAATTAAAAGCATCATTAAACACAATAGTTTTGGTTTTTTCAAAAAAATCTTCAAAGTCATCTTCGTCAACTTCTTCAAAAAAATTTGAATAAGTTGAAGAAAAGGAATGTAAATTAGTTTGACCATATTGTTTTTGAAAAATAAATGTTTCAACTGTTAAATCTATGACTTGATCTAGCATTCTTGATCAATGATAAGTAAAATCTTCACCTAAATCAATAATTTCTTCAATTAATAAGTGATTTTTATAAGAATCAATACTTTTATTATCAATTAACATAAGTGCTTTTTCAATAATACCATTAATTGCTTCAACTGAGGTTCTTTGCATAACTTCAAAAACTCTTAAAAGAGGTCTTTCATTTATGTCCTTATTTGCAAAAGTATAATTAAATACTTTTCAAAATTTATCAGTTATATAATAAGAAAACTTGCTTAAACTTGTGATAATAACTGCTGCTTCATAATTTCCTAACTTATTAGAAATTGTATTATATGTTTCTTTAAAATAACTTGCCATTGGATAGAAATAAAAGAATTCAATAGTAGATATTACATCAATTTTTGCAGAGTAATTACTAAATTCATTTGGTAATTCTTGAATACTTAAAATATTTTTTATATTTTCATTAAAATTAGAAATATCAGTTAATAAATTTTCTATTGTTCAATGATTAACAGCGTTCATAGTTCTATTTCAAATAATATTGCTTGAAATAGAACTAGAATAATCAAAAATATTAGATTTTTTTTCACTCTCTTTTTTTATTTTTTTAAATTCCTTTTTTCATCACATTAATTTTTATCTCCATAAAATTATTATACTTTATAAAACATTGACTTTTAATATTTCACTTACGTTTTTATAATTAGGCATATATCTTTCTACATGCCTTCAAAAATCCTTAGAGTGATTTTTATAAACTAAATGACTTAATTCATGAATGACAACATATTCTAGGGCTATTTTAGGAAAATGTACTAATCTAGTATTTAAAACAATTTTAGATTTTTCTGGATAGCAAACCCCTCATTTAACTTTCATAATTTTAATTGTTAAATTTTTAAAATCTAAATTCATAATTTGTTTATATTTGTTAATTGTTTGTTCAAAATAATTAAAATAAGAAATAGCTAACTTTTTATACATTTTTTTAACTGTTTCTTCTTTATTATCATATATTTTAAAACTCATTTTATCTTTATTATCAATTTTTTCAAGAAACTTAGCTACTATTTTTTTATTATCAATTTTAATAAATCCTTCATCAGCTATCAAATAAAACTGGTTTTTTTCTCTATAATCTATTATTTTCTGAATTTTTTGTATATTTCTATATATTAATTGTTCAACTTCTCAATTATAGACTTGATATGGAGCAGAAACATAAATATTTGTATCATCTAATTTTAATCTAATAAATTTTTGATCTCTTAAAGTTAAGAAATAATCTATTTTTTGTCCTTTATAACTTAGTGTCTTTTTCATATTCATTTGTTTTTTTACCTTTTAATTTTTTTTGCATTTTTTCTTTTCTTTTGTTTATTCTTTCCTCTTCAGCTTTTTTAATAGTTTCAATTTTTTCTCTTCTCTCTTCTGCAATAGTTTCTTTTCTTATTCTTTTAACTTCTTTATCAACTTGAACTGGATCAAACTCTCCGAATTCAATTTTTCCTTCAATAACTTGATTATATAAACTTCTTGCAAATTTATCTTTAACAAAAAAATCACTATAATCTAATTTTCTTGTTCTAACCATATGGGCTTCAAAAATTGAGAATATACCAAATAAAAAAAATATTGCATAAATACATTGCAAAGTAATCATTCAACCACTATATGGTGTAAATGTGTCTTTTAATGATTTCCATAACTGTCATGTTTTATCTACATTTGGAGCTGTTGGACTAGTTTTTGTTCCTATTTCATAAAAAGGAATTGTAAAATAAATTCCATATATTAGACCAGTTAATAAAATTGGTCAAAAAATAAATTTAAAAGCCAAATGAGCTCTTTTACCCCAGGTTAGCTTATTAAAAAAAGGTTTTACACTTGCAAATAACATTATAATCATCATTAAAAATCATAATAAAGGTGCAGCAACATCAATTGTTATTCTAGTTGCTAATGTACTATTATTTCCTTTTAAAATTAATGCTCATATAAATTCAACTAAAGTTCTTAAACCATCATCAAATCCAACATTTAAAGCTAAAATTATTGGTGCTATTAATCAAAAAGCAATCATAGTAATTCTAAAAATTACTATAACTATCATAAAAAAAACTGATGTTGTTTTAAAATTTTTAAAATTAATTTTTCTTAGTTTGTGCTCTTTATTTTTTTCTTTTTTCATTTTTTCACCTAGCAATCTTACTTTACATAAAAATAAATTTAAACATTATTTTGTTTAAATTCTTTAATTTTCACTATCATCTATATCTTTTCTTCTTGAAGTATATTTATAATTTTTATTTAATAAATTTGAAGGTTGATTATTTTCATAATCACTAGAATAACTTGCTAGTGGATCTTGAATAATTAAATTTTCATCTGATGATGAAACAAATTGTCTATTTCTCTTAAAATCTAAATTTCTATTATTTTCTTGATTGTCAATAGAAAAAGGTATTATTTTATTTTCATTTTCGCTCTTATCTTCATTCAATAATTCAGACATATCAAGACCGTTTAATGCTCCTGTTCTTTCAATTTCATCTATAGCTTCTTCATAAGATTTACTTAATCCACTTTTCATATTAATAATTTTATTTTTTAATTCTGAAACATCTTTGGCTTCAGTTGTATTAATATTTGAAGAATTATCAATAATATTTTCTTGAACTTGTTGCTGTTTTTGAACTACAGTTTGCATTTTTTGTGTATTTATAGCTGGTTCTTTTGAAATACTAATAATTGAAAGTACTGAATCTATACTCAATAAACAAAATAAAGGCATAATATAAAAGGTAATAAAATGAAATGATAAAATGATAATAATTGAAAAACTAGTAATTGTACTAAAAACTGAAAACACACTAGCTGCTTTATTTTTTAAAATATTTGAAAATAAAGTAATAATAAAATATAAAAAACCACTAACTAATATTATTCAATTTATTAAATAAAAATTTTTTAACGAAAAATAAATTGTATACTTTATTTTAAGGTCATTTTGAGAAATTACATCTATTCAAGGTATAATAATAATTAAACTTATAGAAATTATTAATGTTATTATAATTCTTCAGATTTTAATTTGTTTCATTTCTTTCCCACCTTTAAAGTTTATTATATAATTTTCTTTGCTAAATTAAAGCAAAAAACTATTTAATTTTATCTTGCCATTTTAAAATGTCTAATAGTTCCTTCATAAAAAGGTTCTGAAACAATTTTAAATCCCATTTTTTCATATAATTTAATTGCTGTTTCTTGTGCATTTAAATAAATTTTATCTGCTTTTAATTTATCTGTTGTGAAATTAACTAAATAATTCACTAATTGTAAACCTATTCCTTGACTTCTAAATTTTTTTAAAACTGCAATTCTTCCTAAATATCATTCTTCATTTTTCTTAACAATTCTAGCACAACAAATTGCTTTATTATTATAAAAACCTATAACATGAAAACTTAATTCATCATATTCATCAATTTCTTCATATAAAGGATAATTTTGTTCTTCACAAAAAACTTTTTTTCTAATTTCTAATGCTTGATCAAATACTAAGTTTACATTTGAAAAATCTACTAAAAATTTCATCATATTAATCATCTAATTTAAGAACAGCTATAAAAGCTTCTTGAGGAACATCTACTGAACCAATAGCTTTCATTCTTTTCTTTCCTTCCTTTTGTTTTTCAAGTAACTTTTTCTTACGAGAAATATCTCCTCCATAACATTTAGCTAAAACATTTTTTCTCATTGCTTTGATAGTTTCACGTGCAATTATTTTACCTCCAATTGCTGCTTGAATTGGTACTTCAAAATTTTGTCTTGGTATTATTTCTTTTAATTTTTCAGTTAAAATTCTTCCTCTTCCCTGAGCAAAATCTTTATGTACAATATTTGATAAAGCATCAACTATATCTCCATTTAATAAAATATCCATTTTTACAAGTTTTGATGTTTTGTAACCAACTAGTTCATAATCAAATGAAGCATAACCTTTTGACATTGATTTCAACTTATTAAAGAAATCAAAAACAATTTCATTTAAAGGCATTTCATAAATTAAAGTTCTTCTCGTATCATCAACATACTCAATATTAATATAAATACCTCTTTTATCTTGACACAAACTCATTAAATCACCCAAATACTGATCTGGGGTCATAATTGTAACTTTCACAAAAGGCTCTTGGATAAACTTTATTTTTTGAGGATCTGGTAAAAATGATGGATTATCAATTTCAATTATTTCATCATTAGTTTGTGTTACTTTATAAACAACTGATGGTGCAGTTGCTATTAAAGTTAAATCATATTCTCTTTCAAGTCTTTCTTGAATAACATCCATATGTAATAATCCTAAAAAACCACATCTAAAACCAAAACCTAATGATTGAGAACTTTCTGGTTCATAAACTAAACTTGCATCACTTAAAGATATTTTTTCTAAAGCTTCTTTTAAATCTTTATATTTTGCAGTATCAACAGGATAAATACCACAATAAACCATTGGATTTAATTTTTTATATCCTGGTAATGCTTGTTTAGCTTGATTATTTTTAGTTGTAATTGTATCTCCAACTTGAACATCTCTTACAGTTTTAATTGAAGCTGCAATTCACCCAACTTCTCCAGCTTCTAAACTATTTTTTTTAACTTCAAAAGGAGTTTTTACACCAAGTTCAGTAACTTCATAAGTTGCTCCTGATTGCATCATTTTTATAGTTTCTCCAACTTTTACAGTTCCATCCATAATTCTAACTGAAACTATAACTCCTCTGTATTTATCATAATATAAATCAAATATTAAAGCTTTTAAAGGCTTTGAATTATCTGCTTCTAATGGAGAAGGTATAAAATTTACAATTGCTTCTAATACATCCTCTACATTTAAACCAGTTTTTGCACTAATCATTGGAGCATTTGAGCAATCTATTCCTATTACTTTTTCTATTTCTTCTTTAACTCTATCTGGTTCTGCTGCTGGTAGATCAATTTTATTAATTACAGGAACAATTTCTAAATTATTGTCTAATGCTAAATAAACATTAGCTAGTGTTTGAGCTTCAATTCCTTGACTTGCATCAACAACTAAAAGAGCACCTTCACAAGCTGCTAAACTTCTTGATACTTCATAGGTGAAATCTACATGACCAGGAGTATCAATTAAATGAAAAATATATTTTTCTCCATCTTTTGCATTATATTTTAATTGAACTGAGTTTAACTTAATTGTAATTCCTCGTTCTCTTTCAATATCCATTGAATCTAAAAGTTGTGCTTGCATATCTCTTTTTTCAACACTTCCTGTTAATTCAAGAATTCTATCGGCTAAAGTAGATTTACCATGATCAATATGAGCAATTATACTGAAATTTCTAATTTTTGATTTATTCATAAATAATTATTCTCCATATTTTCCTTAATTATTATAACCAATATTCTTTTATAATTAAAAATAAAAAATCATAGACTGTGTTTAACAGAGTTTAAAATTGAAAATTAAAACTATTTTAATTTTTTTATTTGCTCATTTATATTAAAAAACAATTTTTTCTTCAAATATCACCTTATCTTTATTCTCTGGTTTTAAATAATATTAAATATTTGATTTAACTAAAAATTCATAATCGTTATTTTGCATCTTCTAAAGTAATTAAATTTGTTGCAAAACTCCTTTTCATAATGCTGTGTTCATATTTTTGTCACATCCTGTTCAAAATTTTGAATTACTTGAGTTAATTCAACTTTTGGTTTAGAAACTTTCTTATCGTCTATTTTTTTACCACATGCAACAACACTAACAGCTGATGAAGCAACAACTCCAAATGTTGCCAATACACTTAATAAGTTTTTCATATTTTCCTACTTTTTAAAAACAATTCAAATTGATATTACTAATTGTAAAAAAAAAAAAAAAAGTCAAGTTTTAAACACGAAAAAATAAATGAAGGTTCGGGGAACCTTCCCCCCATTTTAGGAGACACTTTTATATAATAATAGAAAGGAAAAAATATATGGCTAAAAAAGGACAAAAGTTTAGAAAATGAACTCAAGAAGAAAAAGAAAAAATTATTGAATTAAGTTTGAATTGCTATTCTCTAAAAGAAATAGCATTAAAATTTAACTCAACTAATGGATCAATTGGAACAATAATTAACAAATATAAAAATGCAAAGATAAGTGAAGCAAAACCTCGCTTGCCTTATAAAATAGATTACAGCATATCTCAAAAGGCAAATGATTTGTTTATAGGAGTTGTATTCGACTATAATAAAGAATTAATTAAGGAGAATAATATTTTAAAAAAGCAATGAGTCTCCAAGGGCGAAACCAAAAAGAAATAATTCAGGAATTATTAATAAATACGAAATATAATCGAACAATAATTTGCAAAATTTTAAATATCAATAGAACATAAACATATAAAGAAAATAAAACTTTAATGAATTTCCTCAATGATACAAGAATTATGAATTTAGTGATTTCATAAATTGAAAAAAATAATTTTCTTAGTGCTTATAGTGCTAAAAGATGATCTTTATATTTTAAATTGAATTATATTGACCCTTTTAGGATAAATCACAAAAAATTAGAACGTATATTTAAAAAATTTAATCATATTGCATATTATATTAAGAAACAAACTAAACATGAAATTAAAAAATATAAAGAAACTATTAGAAAAAATTATCTTAAAGAAGCAAAAGAAATGGGATTTGAAAACATTTGAACTAGTGACATAACTCAATTTTCAGTTAAAACAAAAAAAGGTTATATTTGCACAGTTCAAGATAATTTAACTGGAGAAATAATAGGAAAATCTAAAAGAATAGATAATCAAAAAACAAATTTTGTGCTTGAAGCTTTAAAAATGGCATATAAAAATAAAAAATATTTAGGTCCAATATTATTACATTCAGATAATGGAAATCAATATACTTCTGAAAACTACATAAATTTATGTAATGATTTGCAAATCATTAGAATTTATTCAAAACCAGGAACACCTCATCATAATGGCAAGCATGAAAGTTTTCATAGTCGTTTAAAAGATGAAACTATAAGAACATGTCATATTGAAAACATCAATCAATGCTTAAAAATAGCATGAGCATGATTAGATTTTTATAATAATGATAGAATTAGAATAAATAAAAAATGATAAAAAAAAAAAAAAACGTTCCCTCTATAGGGAGAACCTTCATTCTACACTTTTAAAAAAGAAAGTGTAGAATTTTTTTATGCAAAAAAAATTAACAAAAATTGAATGATTGGAAGTTATAAACTCATATAAACAACTAGGAAGCAAAGAAGCAGTTAAGTGTTATATAAAATTTAAGAAAAATATCAAATATTTAGGCAATTTAAAAATTAAAATAAGAAAAAAGGTAATTTTGTTTGATAATAAAGGTATGAAATCATTGCAAAGAGTAAAAGGTTCAGGTAGACCTAAAAATTGAAAAGATATGACTGAGATATACCTAGTATAATTGATGAACTAACAGAAGAAAATAAGAAAGAGATTTTAGAGCGTTGAATAAAAGAACAAAGAGATAAAAAGGATAAGGAGAGTTTGAATAGTTATAAAACACTAAAAAAATCATTAAAATCTAAGATATTAATGCTACACAGAACAACATTTTATAAACAAAAAATAATTAGAAAATACAAATATGATTATTTGAAACCAATTATAACTAAAATATTTATAAAAAATAAATGAATTTATGGAAGTGGTAAGCTTTTAATAATATTGGCAACTAATAATATTTATATCAATGAAAGAACATTAAGACATTATATGTTTAGATGAGGTTTGGTAACTTTAATACGTAAGAAAAAACGTAAATCTGAGTATAAAAATACATAAGTTAAATTTGATAATTTAGTAAAAAGAAACTATAATCCAGAGAAAGACAATATTATTGCAACAAATGTTTCTTATATTACTTCTGATACGATTGAAAATAATGTTTACTTATCTGTTACTATTAGTCATAAAACTAAATTAATTGAATCTTGAAAAATATCTAGAAATAATGATAGCAAGTTAATATTAGAAACCATTAATGACTTAAAAAGAACTGATTTTATATTTCATTCTGATCACGGTTCTCAATATTCCTCAAATGAAGTTCTTAAAAAACTTGAGGAATTAAAAGCACAAACTTCAATGTCGAGAATAGGCAATTTTTTAGATAACCGAGAAATTGAATACTTTTTTGGTTGTATGAAGGGTGAATATTTAAATCATATTGATACTTCTAGCATGAAGATAGATGAAATTACAAATCATATCTCATGATATATTAATTGATACAATAACAATAGAATACAAAAAGTATTGAATTAAAAAACATCAGCTTACGCTAGTGCAATCAATTCTTAAAATGTAGAATTTATTTTTCCGGGTTTATTTCTTTGACTTTCTTAAAACAAAATTATAAGCATCTGTAAAATTATAATTCTGGATTTATATAAATTTAATAAAAATTTTAGATTCTTGATTTTCAGATAAATTAAATAATTTTTCATATTTAAAGTTAACTGTTAAATAGCCTAATTTAACAGTTATAGAATCAGGATTTCTAACTTTTGTCCCATCTTTTGCTGGTATAAAAGACACATCTTCTTCATTAAAAGACATACCAATTTTATTATTAAAATTAATACCATCGTTAGATTTATTATAATTTTGTAAATCATTTAAATAATTGGGAAAAATAAAAATTGAATTTTTAAAATTATTTTTAAGCATATTTATAATTTTTATACTGTTAAAATATTTTATTGATTCTGCTATATTAATTCTGCTTCAAAGAGATCAGAATAAACTACTTAAAGAACCTGTCTCTCCAAGGTGAGGATTAGGAATTTCTAATTTTTCTAAAATAATTTTAGCTATTTGTTTATTACCAATATTCATTAAATAATCTTCATCTGAATTATATTGAGGATATTTAAAACTAGAATCTATTCCATAAAAATAATGTAATCCTTTTATTAAAACTTTTGAAGTAAATTCACTTAAAAAGTTAATTTTCTCTTCCTTTTTTGAAGAAACATTATATGTTACAGATAAATTAAAATCAGATAATTCATGAATATACTCATCATTTCCTAAACCAATTGCAATAGTTGCTCCTTTTATTTTAATGCTTCCTATTGAATCTGCATTAATAAATTCAGTAGATTTTTGAATTGAATTTGCTAATTCTTCTGACAACTTTAAATTTTTAAGATAATTATTTTTTAAAACAAGTAAGTCTGAACTTCATTTTTCCATATTATTGTTTGTAAAATATAGTTCTTTTAAAGATTCTTTATTTAATTCAGTATTAGGATCATTTCTAAAAATTGTTTTAAAAATCTTTTCAGAAACTTTTTCTGAATTTGTATAATTTTCAAAGGACTTTGCACTTTTATTTTCAAAAACATTTAATAAATTAGATTTAAAAACTGAATCTATATAAATATTGTTTTGATTAAATTTTATATTTAAATTATTAAAGCTTTTAAAATAATTAGATTTAATAAAATTAATTAAATTAATTAAATTATTCTTATATTCATCACTTGTATTTATATATTTTTTTATCTCCTTAGAAAATTCACCATATCCTTCATAAGAATTTTTATTATCTTTTATATCATTTCATTTAAAATTAGAATACTTTTTCATTTTATTTAAAGTTAAAAAATCTTTTTCAATATTTTTTACAAAATTATCACCTGAATCTTTAAAAATTTTACTCTCTGTTGAAGTATATTTTAAAGTATCTCTAAGTTCAAATTTTTGAATACCAATTGTACTTTTGTATTTAATATTAATTTTATATTCATTTATAAAATTTCCTATATAAAGTCCCTGAGATAACTCTCCAGATTTTATTTTAAAATTATCATTATAAATAATTTCTATGCCATCATAAATTGAAAAAACTTCATCTAAAATAACTTTATATTTATTTACTTTTTTAAGTTCATTTAATTTTTCTTCTAATAATTTTGACCTTAAAATTATATTTTCATCATTTTCTATTTGTTTCTTATTTTCTAAAGTTATTTCTTGTTCTTTATTAGAATATGCTATTATATTTTCTTTTTTAATAAATAAGTAGTTTTTTTCAGTCTCTGGCAAACCTATAAAATTTTGTGAAACTTCATTTTTTATATGATTATTATAAATTTTTATAACTTCTTCTTTAAATTCTTTTATAATTCCATTTAAATCATCACTTTTAAAATTAGAAATATCTTTTGAATTATTTTTTGTAATACAAGCAGTCACACTAACAGTGGCTGATAAAGCTAAACCAAAGGATGCTAAT
The DNA here is from genome assembly GCF_964020005.1 of Spiroplasma endosymbiont of Atherix ibis. Lineage (NCBI taxonomy): Bacteria > Bacillati > Mycoplasmatota > Mollicutes > Entomoplasmatales > Spiroplasmataceae > Spiroplasma > Spiroplasma endosymbiont of Atherix ibis. The sequence goes on along the minus strand of NZ_OZ026474.1, from coordinate 205,440 downwards.
AAACTTAATAATTTTTTCATTCTTCCTCCTATTTTTAAAAAGTTATTAAAACAATTTAAACTTATATTAGTAATTATACACTTATATATAAAAAAATAAACCTTTTAGTGGTTATGAAAAATACTATAATTATATTTTTTGCAAAAGTTTAAATTAATAATTCATTAAAAGTATTAAGACATTATATGCCTAAATAAAATATCATATTTAATTCACGTAAAAATAAATATAAATTAGAACTTAAAAATACATTAGTTAAATTTAATGATCTAGTGAAAAGAGAGTTTAATTCTAAAATAAATAATATAATTACTACTAATATGTCTTATGTGCCTATAAATACAAGAGAAAACAATTGTTACTTATCTGTAATAATTAGTTACAAAACAAAAATAATTAGATCTTAAAAATTATCAAAATAAATGATAGATTTTTAGTTATAAATAATTTAGATAATATTAGTATAATCATTTTCATATTACATTTAGTTTGTACTAAGGTAGTATTAAATAAATTAAATTAATTCTAAATTATTTATGTCTAGAATTGGAAATTATTTAAATAATTAAAAGGTAAAATATTTTTTTGGTTCTTTAGAAGGAAAATGTAGAGAAAATAAAATATCATATATCCTGATATATTGATGAATATAATAACAATAAAATACAAAATTTTTGAATTAAAAAACACCAGTTTATACCAGTGCAATTAATTCTTAAATTGTAGAATTTATTTTTAGATTTTTATCCTATTAGTTTTTATTTTTTAAATTTTCATATTTTTTTCATATTTCATTAACATATTCATGTTCAAAAGGTTTTACTTTATTTTTAATCATTTGCTTTAGATCATCAACACTTTGTCAAACTTTATCAACAATATCAACAGAATAATTTCAAGTCATTCTATTTCTATTAAATTCTTTTAAATCTAATATTTTATAACTATGATCATTGAATACTTTAAAATCTAAATCATAATCAATATATTTAACTGTTCCTTCTTCAAAAATATATGGTGAAGCTAAATTACAGTAATAATTAATTCCTCGTTCTTTAAACATACATATTATGTTATATCAATTATCTTTAAAAAAAAATCATATAGCTGGCTCATTTGTTTTTCATTTTCTTCCATTAATTTCAGTAATTAAAACGTCCTCGTTAATTAACACTAAATAATCTTCTGTTTCTTCTAAAATAGCTACTTTTTCTCAAGACCTATATAATTTTCCACTATGTTTATATGCATGAACAAGAACTAAATCTCCAGTTTTTGATTTCATTCAAAATCTCCTTTTCAATTGTTCATTTTTTTAATTAATAAATACCTGGTTACATCACATTTCATAAGTGATTACGTATACAAATAGATTATATCTTTAAAATAACTAATTTCCTAATTTTAAGATATCAAAAAAAATAGATATTTTGAAACTATTATTAGAACTAAATAATAGTATTTATAAATTTTGTGAACTTTTAAAAGCATATTTAACCTTTACTAAAAAACACTTTATAAAATTTTTTGTTGTATGTATTTTAATTATTTATTATTAATAAATAATTAATTTTAAAAATATGAATATTTATTAATTATATCTCTAGATCATTTCTTAAATTATTTAAATAATTGTGCATTTTGGTATAGTCAAAAAAAGAACTCAGAAATTTTATCTAAGTCCTATTATGAGTAATTTTGATAAAATAATAGTAACAACTTTTTAATTTTTACTTACTAAACTCTTAATTTATTTCAAATAAGTATTTATATAAAATTAATTAAAAGCATAACTAATAAGCTCTTGCAAAATAAACCATAAGTTCAGAATCTTTATTACAATTAAAACATTTTGATTTTACTTGTTTTATATCCTCTGGAATACATCTAGAATTTGTTGATGTTTTTTGTTTAACATCATTTTCACATTCTATTTCTCCACAAAATGGAACTAGTACAAAACCTGGAGTTTTATAAATAATTGCTTTATATTCTTTAAAAGAGTCTGCTTTAAAAGTTTTATTTTTTCTATTTCTTAAAGCTTTATTATATAAGTTTTTATCATATTCATTGATTTCTTTTTCAATATATTTCTCAACTTCTTCTAATTTAACTTGAACTTTATTTCTTAAATCACGTCTTGAAATTGTAACAACTTTCTCTTTTAAATCTCTTGGACCAACTTCTATTCTTATTGGAACGCCTTTAATTTCTGCTTCAGAAATTTTAAAACCAAAAGATTTGTCTGTTTTATCTAACTGTACTCTATAATTTGAAGATAACTTTAATTTCAAATTATCTGATACATTCGTTACTTCATCTAAGTTATTAATTGCAATAATAGATATTTGAATTGGAGCAATTTTACTTGGTAAAACTAATCCAAAATCATCAGAGTGAGTCATAATAATTGCACCAATTAATCTAGTTGATATACCTCAACTTGATGAATATGCATTTTCTTCTTTTTGATCTTTATTTTGAAACTTAATATTAAATGCTTTTGAGAAATTATCTCCAAAATAATGACTTGTTCCTGATTGCAATGACTGACCATCATACATTAACGATTCAATAGTATAAGTTTCTTGAGCTCCTGCAAATTTTTCTTTTTCTGTTTTTTTTCCAGCAATAACTGGCAATAATAAAATCTCATTTGCAAGTTTTTTATATACTTCTAATATATCTAAAGTCATTTGCTTTGCTTCTTGTTTTGATGAGTGAAAAGTATGACCTTCTTGTCATAAAAATTCACTACTTCTTAAAAACGGTCTAGTTGTTTTTTCTCATCTCATAACATTTGCTCATTGATTATATTTAACAGGCAAATCTCTGTATGACTTAATTTCTCTTGACAAAAAATCAGCAATAATAACTTCACTTGTTGGTCTAATAAATAAATTTTCACCCAAATCTTTATTTCCAACTTTTGTGACAGTTGCTAATTCTGGTGCAAATCCTTCTATATGTTCTTTCTCGGCTAAAAATAATTTTTCTGGAATTAAAAGAGGGAAATATACATTTTGAACTTCTAATTTTTTAAACTCTCTATCTGCAAATTTTTGAAATTCTTCTCAAATTGCATACCCATGAGGTTTAAAAATCATTGTTCCTTTTACTGGACCATAATCCATTAATCCTGCATTTTTAACTACATCTGTATATCATTGACTAAAATCTACATCCCTTGATGTTATTTTTTCCATTTTATTAGTCATTTTTTATTTTCTCTCCTTTTTTGTGTCAACATTTCCTGTTTCACCATAAAATACATCAATATGAATATCATTTGCTTCAACATATGTTTGAATTCTTTTTAAATTTGATTTGTCTTTAATCATAATAAAATCAATAGCATCTAATGGTACTGTTTCATATATATAAACTATATTTTTTACTTCATCAATTGCTCAGTCATTTTTTGAATATTTAGCAAGCTTTTCAGGATCAATTCCAATAACTGTTATTTTTTCTATGTCAACTTTTGATTCACTTGCTCACTTTCAAAAATTAGCTCTTGTAGAACTGTCAAATTCTAATCCTATTGAATTTTCATTTTCCAAATATGTTCAAACTGTATACTCTTCATTTTTTTTTAATTTTTGATCTTTCAAAAGTCTAATACCATTTTCTAAAATTAATAAAATATTATTTACATCTGTATAAAAATAAAGATTATTAATTTTTTTAGTTTTAATAATTGATAAAACTTTTTTCTTATCTTCTTTACTATTAAAAATTTTTTTAAAAAAACCCTTTTTTGGTTTATTTTCACTTAAATCATTTTTGATATTAGTTTTTTTCATTGTTATATTCCTCCAAAGCAATCTTACATTATTTATTTTATAGGTATTATTTTTATAATCAAATAAAAAACCAAGATTTTAAAATCTTGGTCTACTTTCTTAAATGGCGGATTGAGAGAGACTCGAACTCTCGCGCCAGTTGCCCGGCCTAACACCTTAGCAGGGTGCCCTCTTCACCAACTTGAGTATCAATCCATACACATAATTCATTATATCAAAAAAAACTAATTTAATATCAATACATTTTTTTAAAATTTTAATTATTATAAAAAATAAAAAAGTTCTACTATCTAAATTAGAACTTTTTTTAAAATTATTAAATTACCAAAATACTAAGATTTTTTATATTTTCTTTGTTCTTCAAGTATTTTAATCATACGAGGTTTTATGGCTTCTTGCTCTCCACCATAAACTACTTGTACACTAGTACCTTTTATAAGAGCTCCGTTTGCTCCACCTAAAGAAATAATACCATCTTTATTAACGATAGAAGAATCTTTAACTGTAACTCTTAAACGACTAGCACAAGCATCAACATCTTCAATATTTGACTCTCCTCCTAAATATTCAATAATTTTTGTAGCTTTTTCAATTCTAGCAGCTTCTACTGAACTTTTAGTTTTTTCAATTTTTGAACCATCTAGGTTTTGTCCTTTAGAAGCTTTGTAATCAGCTTTAGTTGCTAATTTAGCTTCTGCTGATCCATCACGGCCAGGAACCATTACTTTTCCATATTTCACTGCAAAGTAGAATGAGAAGAAGTAAGCTGGTGCCATTATTCCAGTTACACCTAAAACTGCAAAACATGATTTTGCACTCATAACTTGACTTCCAAAGAATGGTACCATACCAAATACAATATAATCAATAATTCCTCCTGAAACTGTCATTGAAACGTGAGTTTTAAATAATCCAGCTAATAAGAATGAAATTGAAGCTAAAGGCATATGTACACCATAGAATAATCAAGGAGCCAAGAATAAGAATGTATATTCAATTGGTTCTGTAATTCCTGTTAAGAAACAAGTAAAGGCAGCTGAGAAATAAATTCCCATAACTGATTTTCGATTTTCTTTAGGAACATTTAATCACATAGCAAGTCCTGCCATTGGTAGACCTAATAACATAAATCCGAATTTTCCTGATTGGAATCTACCAATATTTAATCCTAGCATTTCTAAATCTGTAAAATTCAATACTTTTGAATTTGCTATAACTTTATATGCAATTGTTTGATCTCCCATTGATTGTCATAAATCAGGATATGACCTACTTATTAATTTTTTAATATTTTCAAAAGTAACTTCTATTCCTCCCAATAAAGATACATCATGATTTGCTTTTCAAATTTCAACAAAAGTTTTTTGTTGAGCTTCACTTGCTCCATTAAATGCTTCAGCAATTGAACCTCCAGCATTTGTTCATCATAAAGGTGCATAAAATACATGATGTAATCCAAATGGAACTAATGAACGCTCTGCAACTTCATAAATTAATGAATCTACACCAAATGGTAATTTACCTGAAACTCTACCAAAGGCAGCCAATGCCATTCCCAAATAAGGTCATGCAAACATAAATATAAATGATAAAGGTATAACAGCACCAAAAGTAATAATAGGAACTAATTTTGTTCCTGAAAAGAAACTAATTGCAGCTGGTAATTGTGTAGCATGAAATTTATTGTAACATTTTGCAGCAATAGCACCAACAAAAATACCTGCAAATACTCCTGTATTTAATGAGTTAACACCAATATTAGATGTAATTAATCCATTAGGAATTTTTTTAATTCACAATAATGAATAATAAACACTTCCAGCACCATCAATTAATTCTAATTTAGAGTTAATTGCAATACCATTAGCTGCTTCGCCTATGCTTGAAGCACTAACATACTTCTCTATATCTTGAAGATTAAAATTATCTCAATTTTCTTTTCAAACATCTCCAACTTTTTGATAAAGTTGATGTCAGTCTGTTTTAGCATATACAAATACGCTTGATGGATCAACTGTTTGTGTATGTAATAAAGCAGCTTGCATTCCATTCATAACTAGGAATCCAACAACAGCTGTCAATGCTGCAATACCTGAATCTTTTGTATATGCTAAAGCAACAGAAATACAAAATAGAACAGGTAAATTACCAAAACATACGTCACCCATTTTATTCAAAACAGAACCAAAATAAAATCCAAAACTACCATCTGCAGAATTTGTTGCAATAGCAGAACCAACACCTAGAAAAACACCAGCAATTGGTAATAAGGCAATTGGTAATAAAAACGCTTTGCTTAACTTTGAAAGTGTGGGCATAATATTTCTACCCATCTTTTTCATAGATCCTACAAATTTATTTTGAGATTTTCCTTCAGCTTGTGAAGAAACATTTTTCATAAATTATTCTCTCTTTCTTTATTTTTTAATTGTGTAGTAAATCATTTTAGAACATCATTATTGCTCCAGTAATACTAATAATAAGACCAAATAAAGCTATAAAAATTGGAAAATTCTTTTTAGTGAATTCTCAAATAGTTTGACTTTCTTGATTTCTAGAATTAAAATTTAAATTATTTTTATTTTTATTTTTTAAATAAAAAATTAATCATCCGAAAATAACCATTATTAAGAGTCCTATTAAAAAAATCGATAACCCTATAATTTGATTTTGTATCATGATATACCTCCACAAAGTTATTATATATATTTATTGGAAATTATTCCATAATATAATAAAAGTGAAAATAATTACCTATTAAAACCTCTTTTTTTTGAATTTGTTTTGTTTATTCAAATTTCTAAAAACTCATTATTAGATTCTTTTTCTAATTTTATAAAATATATATCTTCTATTTTCAAGTTTTTTTCATTCATATATTCTTTTATTAAACTATATTTTTCTGTATTAATTTCTTCTATTATATTTTTTGATACTAAATCAAAATCTTTAGCTTTAAAAATAAATATTGGTCTAAAGTAGTCATTTTTATTAAAGTCCTTAAAAATAAAAGCAAATACTCCTACTTTTTCTTGAAAAGTATCTCCATATTTAATTATTTGTTTATCTTTAAATAAGAATTCTAAATTTATTTTAATTCTTTTTTTCTTTATATTAAAAGCAGATATAAATCCTCAAATAGAAATAACTAGCCCTATTATAAAAAAAACTAAAATTAATATTATTGCTCATATAGGCAATACTCCAATTTGACCTGTTTCTTTCATAATCTATACCTCACTATCTTTATATAAAATGTTTTATATAAACTGGATTTATTTTTGATACATCACTAATTTTTTCAAACATTTTTTTAGTTTTTAAATAGTTAACTTTAAAATCAATATTATTATAATCTTGAAATATCTCAAAATCTTTAAATTGAGATTTAAAATTTTCTAAATAATCTAATGGTATAACTTGATCTGCAATTATATTTTTGCCTTTATCATAAATACCTAAATAAATTTTTGATCCCTTTGCATCAAGAATACTTATTGCTTGCTTATTTGATGCTTGAAAAGCAAGTGAAGAGATTAAATAAACATTAAAATCATTGTTAATAGTTTTTAAAGTTTTAACAATTGTAATTGCAACTCTTACTCCTGTATAACTTCCAGGTCCTTTTGTTGTATAAAAATTATTAATATCATGTATTGTTAAATTATTTCTTTGCAAAAAATTATTAAGTTTTTCTAAAGCAATATCACTAATTTTTATTTGATTATCTAAAAATAAATAATCTACAATTTCATGATTTTTTTCTAAAATAAAAATTAATTTATTATTGCTTGTATCTAAAAAAAGATTCATATTAGTTTTCCTCCTCTATTATAAAAACTCTCTTATTTTCATCAATTACATTAATTACAATTTTTATAACCTTAAAATAAGAATTATAATTAATTGCAAGATTTTGACTTCACTCTACAATATTTAAGGAATCAAACATTTCTTCTAAATACATTTGTGAATTTTCTTGTAAAGTTAATCTATATGCATCTATATGATTAATTTTTAAATCATTTATTTGATATTGATTCATAATTGTAAAAGTTGGTGATGTTACAATTTCATTTATTTCCATTTTTTTAAGTATTTTTTTTGTTAAAGTTGTTTTTCCCGCACCCATTTGTCCATCAATAATTAAACAAACATTTACTGCTAATTTATCTAGTAAATAAATAACAACTTTATTTAATTCATCTAAATTGTTAATTTCAAATCTCATTTACTATTGCTCCTTTTAACATATGTATATATGATATAATGATTTTGCATTATTTTGGAGGCAATTATGGTTAAAGATATTTTAATAATTGGATGTGGATCATCTGGAATGTATGCTTGAAAAATGGCAGCTGATTTAAGATTAACTGGAGACATAGTTGAAGCCAAAGACACTTATGGAGGTCAAGTAACTACTTATTATCCAGAAAAATATATTTATAATTTTCCAGCAATATCTAAAATTCAAGGACAAAAAGCTATGGATGAAATGTTTAAATCAATTAAAAAAGAAAATAATGACATTAAATTAACATACAACACATATGTTTTAGAAATAAAAGCAATTAAACCAGAAGATGAAAAACATATTAACTGATTTGAAGTTAAATTTTCAAATAAAGAAATTAAACATTATAAAAGAATCCTATTTACAGATGGAATGGGCATTTTTAAACAAATACAGTTGGTTGATAAATTATATGATAATATATTTTATTCAATTACAAATATGCAAAGTTTTAAAAATCAAAATGTTATTATTTTTGGTGGAGGAGATTCTTCATTAGACTGGGCAAATGAACTTACAAATATAGTAAAGTCAGTTACAATAGTTCATAGAAGAAATGAGTTTAGAGCAAAACCAGCAAGCATAGAAGAAGCTAAAAAAAATCAAGTTAAATTTTTAACTCCATATAATTTTAAAGAAATTAGTGAAGATGATAATGATATAGCAAAAAAAATTAAAATAACAGAAATTGATTCAAATCAAGAAGTTGAATTAGAATTTGACTCTATTATAGTTCAATTTGGTTCAACAATTGAAAAAGAAAAATTTACAAATTTAGATTTAAAAATAAATAAATTAAATAGATTTGAAGTTGATCAAACAATGCAAACTTCAGTAAAAGGAATTTATGCAGCAGGAGACTGTTGTATTTATGAGACAAAAATAAGAAATCTTATTTCAGGAATCTATGAATCAATGCAAGCAGTTGTTAATATTGAAAAAATTATTAAAGATAGAAAAGCAGTTAATAACGGTTGATAAAAACTAAAAAATTGCTTTTTTATTAAAATAATTGATAATTAGTAAAAAAGATGATGAGGAAATTATGAAAAGAAAATTAAAAATTATAAGCTGATATTTATTCTTTATTTATTTTTTTGGTTTTTTAGTTATATCTGCAATTATGGCGCAAGTTGATCCTGCTCCAAGATATCATATTTTTGGATGAGTAAACAAAATATTTGCAGATTTAGCTTTTTGAACAACACAAACAAATTGAATGTTTTTTATTTTCTTTTTATTTGTTGCATTAAATGGTAAATGAGGATTATGAAGACCTGGCAAAGTTGCTTGAATAAACTTTTTAGCTTATTTCACATTAACAATGGCATTATTTTGATCAGCTTTATCTGCTACTCTTTCAAATCATGATATTGATACTAATCCATTAGTATCTTATTCAAATGCATACGATAGCATATTAAAATGATTTATAACAGTTACAACTCATTTAGTAACTTACATAATTTCCTTATCATATTATTTTATTGCTGTAAAAAAAGAAAAAATTGATATCTCAAACTGATATAAAAATAATCTATTAAAAGGATGAATTTATCTAGTATTTTATCTTATTTTTATAATGACAAGAATGATAAAAATGAACAATATTGGTTCAGAATATTATATTTCAAATATTTCAGAAAAAAACTATTAATGACTCCTTGAAAATGATTATGAGTGAGTTACAGATTTAAATATTTAAGTTTTATCAACACATTATTTTTTCTTTAATTTATCAGCTAAAAATGGTTTGGAATTATTTACTTTTGGAGTAATGGGATGTTTATTTTTAATAACAGCATGTCAATATTTAATGATTTGAATAAACAATTTATTTGTTAAGGAAAAAAATATTTATAAAGAAAATAAAAAGTTTGAAGTAACTTATGAAGAAAAAATATTGAGCATAATTAAAATCTGTATTAATTTAGTTTTAATAGGTTTAATAATATATATGCTAACAAAAACAAAAAAATATAATTTTAAAACTGAAAATGAAATCTTATATGATTTTGTCTATTTATTCTTATACATATTTGCATTAATTTTAAACATTACAAGTATTGTCTATACTTTTTTAAAAATAATTGGAAAATATAAAAACTCTACTATTGAATTCTTATCTTCTTTATTCTCTGGTCTATTTACAATACAATTTTATGTAATACCTATTTTAATAGTAATTCCATTAAAACTTGAAAATTACTATAAATATAAAAAAATATCTTCTAATAAATAGAAGATATTTTTTTATATACAGTTTTTACAACTATTATTTTTTTCAAATTCTTGTAAATTTTCTAAAGATATTTCAACCATATTTTTAATCGCTTCATCTGTATAACTACCTATATGAGGAGTAAAAATAACACGTGGTGAAAATTTTATAAGTTCATTATAAACTGCAATTGGCAGATCTTTATTTTGAAAATCTTTAAAGAAAATTTGACTTTCATTTGATAAAGTATCAAGTGCCACTCCTTTAAGTTTATTAGATTTTACAGCTTCTAAAAGATCTAAATTATTAACTAACTCTCCTCTAGAAAGATTTAAAAAGAATGAGTTATCTTTCATTTTATTAAAAAAATCTTTATTAATAAATTCATTATTTTGACCTTCAATAAGTGGACAGTGAAGTATTACTGCATCGCTTTCTTTTGCTAATGTTTCAAAATCAACATATTTTAAAATTTCTTCATTATCCTTATTTGGATAAAGATCATAACCTAATATATTTGCTCCCATTCCTTTAAAAGCTTTTGCTGTTTCCATACCAATTCTACCTGTTCCAATAATTCCTATTGTAGAATTTCTTATTTCTTTAGCATACATAAAATTATCTACTGTAAAGTTTCTTTCATTACTTTTTTTTGCCATATAAAATATGTTTCTCATTAAGCCTAAAGCTAATGAAACTGCTAATTCACTTACTGCATTTGGAGAATAAAATGGAACTCTAGCCATCTTAAATCCCAATTGTTTTGCATAATTTAAATCAATATGATTAAATCCTACTGTTCTTGTTAAAACATATTCAATTCCATATTCTTTAAATTTATCTAGATTAACTTTGTCAGCAACACAATTAGCTCTTAACATTACTGCATAAGCTCCCTTTGCAGTTTCAACATTGTCATGAGTTAACAATTTTTCTTCTAATACTAATTCATAAGGAAATTTAGAAGCAATATTTGAAAATATTGCCTTTTCAGTGTCTCTGACACCATAACATACAATTTTTTTAGACATATATTTTATCCTAACTAAATAATGGTGTTGATCCTAGTATTTTAACTAAAATAATTCAAAATGGCATCATAATTATTGACATAAGAGTAGATAATACAGATAAATTACTTGCCAATACTTTTTCTTTATCAAAAGAAATTGCATAAGAAACTACAACTGAAGCTGGTGGAGCTGCTGTCATAACAACTAATGCTCCTAAATTGGCTTCTGTAAGAACAGCATTTCCTGTAATTGCTTTTCCAATTGATGAATATCCAATTGCCATTAATAAAATTATTGTTGGAGCTACTAAAACTTTTATAAAAGTTGAATATCAAACTAATTTTGATTTTACAGCTGCTTTAATATCGCTTGAAGCTACACTCATTCCTATAGCAAGATATGCTAAAGGAGTACAAATTCCTGCAATAAGCTTTAGTATATTATTTATTGGGGGAAATAATACATCTATTCTTAAAACTGAAGCTGGATTACCTTTTTCATCTTTTAAAATATCAATACCAGGAATTAACTGAGTAATTCAAATAAATAATCCAATAAATGTTGCAATTAAAATTGGATTTACAAAAATACTTTTTAAACTATTTTTAATTTTAATATTTTTTTCATTTCTAATTATTTGTTTTTCTTCTACACTTAATTGTTTAAATTTTATTTTTTGTTCTAATTTTTGTTCTTTTGTTAAAGTAGCTGTAAGATTTTTTTTGCTCATAATCATTAAAGCTAAACTATATAAAAAGATTCTATAAGGAACGTTAAAAATATTTCCTGATACAGTTCCTTCTTGACCAAAAATTACACTAACAATTGGTAAACCAAAAAATGTTGTTGAAGCTAAAGCTACACACATTGCTAGTGTATCTTGAATATCTTTATTATTTTTTAAAAAGAAATATCTTGAAGTAAACATCATAATTGAATAAAATAAAAAACCGATTGCTAAAACTCCCATTTGATTTATTAATGTAGAAACTGTAATATTACTTAAAAACCCTTGTAATGCTAGTGCTGGTAAGCCTAATACCATAACAACTTTAACAAAAACCTTATCTCATTCCTTTTTTAAGATATTTTTTTTGGTTAATAAAAAACCTAAAAATATTACTGCAAGAGTAGATATTATAGCTCCCCAAAATTTTCAATCAGACAAAACTTTTACAACTGTTTCTCCTATATTTGCAGATAAAATCATTTAATATAAAATTCCTTTCTAAATTTATATACTACAATTTATAATTATTTTCCCTATAAACTAATAATATAGTATTAAACAACAAATAAAAACTTTTATATAAAAAAAAACACTATATATTTATCAAAAATAATAAAATATATTTTATATTAAAAGTTTTTATTTTTTTCAATTAATGAAGGTTGAGTCATTTCTTTTGGTATTTCTACTCCCAATATTTCACAAATTGTTGGTGAAACATCAGCAATTGCTGCATCTTTTGATCTTAGTTTAATTGATTTATCAGTTATTATAATTGGAACAGGTTGACTTGTATGTTTTTTATTTGGCCCTCCTTCTTGATCAATCATAATTTCTGCATTTCCATGATCTGCTGTAATAACCATTACTGCACCATGTTCTTCACATGCTTTATAAACTCTTTTTAATTGTTCATCTAAAGTTTTTACACCTTTAATTGCAGCTTCTAAAACACCTGTGTGACCTACCATATCACAGTTTGCATAGTTTAAAACAATTAAATCAAATTCTTCTGATGCAATTCTTTCAACTAATTTATCTGTAATTTCAACAGCTGACATTTCTGGTTTTAAATCATAAGTTGCTACTTTTGGAGAAGCAATTAAATCTATTGATGCACCTTCAAGTTTAATTTCTTTTTGTATTGCAAGACCATTTTTAAAATAATCTTTTCCTCCATCAAAGAAAAAAGTAACATGTGCTATTTTTTCAGTTTCAGCAATTCTTAATTGTTTATATCCTTTTTTACTTAATAATTCTCCCAAACCATTAATAACTTCTATTGATTTAAATGCTATATGATTTGTTTTAACTGAATCTGAATATTCCATCATACATAGAAAATAAATTTTATCTCCCAAAAAAGTTAAACCCTTAAATGAATCATCATTTCATGCTGCATAACTGTGATTTGTAAATGCACTTGCCATTTGAATAGCTCTATCTGGTCTAAAGTTTACAAATACAACTGTATCATTTTCTTTGACATAACCATTTTTACAATTTGAATTATATGCTGGAATAATTCCTTCATCATCTTTTCCTAAATTATATTGTGATTGGATATATGACAGTGGATCTGTAAATGAATTTTCACAGTTTCTATCAACCATTGATTTATAACCTTCAGCAACTCTTTCCATTCTTTTATCTCTGTCCATTGAATAAAATCTTCCTGAAATTGATGCTACTTGACCAACTTTATATTTAGCAATTAATATATTTAATTCTTTTAAATAATTCAAAGCTACAGTTGGTTTTGTATCTCTTCCATCTGTAAATAAATGTAAATAAATTTCTTTAACACCAGCTTTAGCTGCTTCTTCATATGTTGCAAACATATGTTTCATATGTGAGTGAACTCCACCATCTGAAAATAATCCCATGATATGAAATGCGCTATTTTTATCTAAAGAGTTTTTAATTGCTTTTTGAATTTCTTCATTTGAATCAAATTTATTTTCAAAAATTGCTTTATTAATTAATGATAAAGATTCATATTTAATTCTTCCTGCTCCTAAATGAATATGACCAACTTCTGAATTTCCCATTTGTCATTCTGGTAGTCCAACTCATTCACCACTTGCATGTGATGAAACTCATGGATATTCTTTTTTTAAACTTTCTACAAATTCCATATTAGCTTGAAGAACAGCATTTCCTTTACCTGGTTCTGCAATTCCTCACCCATCTAATATAGCCAATACTACTGGTTTTTTTGCTTTCATTTTTATTCTCCTAATATATATTTATTAATTGCTTTTGCAACGGCACCTTCCAAATTTGTATATTCAGAAACTATTGTTGCTTTAGATTTTATTTCTTGATGAGCATTTACTGGTGCAATTGATAAACCTGCATATTCAAACATTGGTAAATCATTTGCTCCATCACCCATTGCTAAAATTTCTGTTCTTTCTACTGAGAATTTTTTTGATAAAAATTCTAGAGCATATTTTTTATTTATACCTTTTTTAGTTACTTCTCCTTGCATTGAACCTTCAGTTCAAGAAACTTCTAAACCCAAGTTTCTCAATTCATTTACAAATTTAGTACTTGCATTCATTACAAGAATTTTATGACAATCAAGTATTGGCATATTAGATGAAAAAACTACTGGTTTATAATCAAAAAAATATGTTTCATTTTTTAAAATCTTTGATTCTTTTATAGGCATATTTATATAGCTCAATTTGTCATCAACTGTATAAGCTCAAAGTTCAATTTCCTTAAATTCTTCTGATTTTTTTAAAAGTTCAAATGCTTTCAAAACAGATTCTTTATCTATAGGATTTGCATCAACTACTTGCTTATTTTTTAAATCATAAATAAGAGCTCCATTAAATGCAGCAAAAATTGCTCCAACATTTGAAAAATCAAAAAGATCTAATTTATTTAATTTTGTATGAACTGGTCTTCCTGTAACAAAAACTACTTTTATTCCTTTTTTAATAGCTTTATTAATAGGTTCCATATTTTCTATAACTATATCATCTAATTCTTTAAAAGTAGTTCCATCCATATCCAATGCTAAAATTTTGTAACTCATATTAAATTATCCCTTATAATTTACTAATCCCAAATATGAATCTTCAATTAAAGAAGCTCCACCAACTAGTGCTCCATCTATATCAGCTTGATCTAAAATATCTTTAATATTTTCTGGTTTTACACTCCCCCCATATTGAATTAGAATTTCATTTGCTACTTGTTCACTATAAATATCTTTAATAATATTTCTAATTTCTTTACATACATTTTGTGCAATTTCTGGAGTTGCAACTTTTCCTGTTCCAATTGCTCAAATTGGTTCATATGCAATAACTACTTTTTTTGCATCTTCTGATGAAACACCTGCAAAATCTTTAGTAATTTGTGATTTAACTCACTCTATTGTTTTTCCACTTTCATAAGTTTCTAAACTTTCTCCACAACATAAAATTGGTATAATATTTGATGACAATAAAGTTTTTACTTTATTATTTATCATTTCATCAGTTTCACCAAAAATATCTCTTCTTTCTGAATGACCAACAACAACATATTTAACATTTAAATCTTGTAACATTGGAATTGATATTTCACCAGTAAAAGCTCCTTCTTTTTCAAAATAACAGTTTTGTGCTGAAATAACTATATTTCTTGCAACTTTTTGTACATCACTTAACATAATTGAAGGCACAGCAATACCTGCAATTATATTTGAATCTTTTTTAACTTTTGAATCTACTGATTTAATAAATTCAACAGCTTGTGAATTAGTTTTAAACATTTTTCAATTTCCTACAATAATTTGTTTTCTCATTATTTTATATACTCCTTTAGTAACTACTTAATAATTTTACACCATATTCAATATTGATATTTTTCAAAATAAAAAATCTCTTTTTTAGAGATTTTTTTATTTTAAAAGTTTACTTGCTTAATTATCAATAACAACAGTTACATCAGAATGATTTAAAAGAATTGAACAAGGTCAATCTTTTGAAATTGGTCCTTCTACTAAATTTTTAACTGCTTGTGCTTTTTCATTTCCTATTGCAATTAAAATAATTTTTTTTGCACTCATAATTGATTTTAGTCCCATTGATATTGCTTTAGTTGGAACATCCTTTTCAGAATTAAAAAATCTTGAATTTGCCTCTATTGTTAATTTTGTTAAATCTACAACAGATGTTAAGCCTTCAAAATCACTTCCAGGTTCATTAAAACCAATATGTCCATTAATTCCTAAACCAAGCAATTGCAAATCTATTCCTCCATGTTTTGCAATTAATTCATCATATTTTTGTGCTTCTTCATTTGAGTTAATCATTCCGCTTGGAATAAATGTATTTTCTTTTTTAATATTTATATGATTAAATAATTTATCATTCATAAAATATCTATATGATTGATTATGAGTTGGTTCTAAACCTTTATATTCATCTAAATTAAAAGTTGTAACATTACTTCAATCAATATTTTCCTCTTTTGATTTTGAAATGATATTTTCATATGTAGAAATTGGTGAACTTCCAGTTGCTAAACCTAAAACTATATTTGATTTTGATTTAACTTCTTTAAGAATTAAATCGCTTACTATTTCTCCAGCTTCTTTATTATCTCTAACTTTAATAATTTTCATATTGTTTTTTCTCCTATTAATATAATATATATTAAATAATTTTTAAAACTAATTTATTTCAAAAATCAAAATAATTATATAATTCTTCTACTGATTCTAATTTTAAATTTAATCTTGGTATCATTCTTTGTAATAATACATATGTTAATAATCTATTTTTACCTCTAAATAAAAATTTTGTTTTATTTGTAATAATAACAACTCCAAAAGTTTCTATATATGCTTCTGTTATAGAACTATTTTTAATTTTTTTAATAACTTTTTGATTAACATCAGTTAAATAAATATTAAAATTAGAAAAATAACAATCAAACTTATTTAATAGTTTAAGTTTTTTCTCTTGTTTTTCTGGACTGTAGTCATAAATATTGACATTTGTTTGAATCAGATTTATTTTTTCTTTTTTTTCTAAATTAAATTTTACAAGTAATTGCTTTAAAGGTCTTCAAGAATTAAAAATTAATTCTTCTAAATCTCTTATAAATTTTTCCTCTTTTGAAGTTAATGTTAAACTCAGTTTTTTAATATTTCTATTTAATTTTGTGACAAAACTTTCAGATAATTTAAAATGCAAATTAATTCATTTTCAAAGAATTCAATATTTAAAATAAGTAAATGCATTTTTATCATTTATTTTTTTTTCAACTCTTTTAATATATCATTTTGATTTTCTACATAAATTATGTTCGTCAAAATATTTAATAAAATTTGATCTTCTTAAATAATAGTTAACATCACTGTTAATTCTTAAAAACACTTGTAATATCACCTCAATAATTTTTTTCTTAATTTATAATATTTTTTGAAAATTTTTTATTAATCTAATTATAATTATAGATTTCATATATTATTATAGTATAAAAAGATAAAGGAGCAAAGTAAATGAAAACTATAGTTATAGGAACAAACCATGCTGGTACAACAGCTGTTAGAACTTTAAGAAGATTAGATTCTAAAATGGATATAACAACATACGATCAAAATGATAATATTTCATTTCTTGGGTGTGGAATAGCGTTATGAGTTGGGGGAGAAGTTAATGATCCAAATGGATTATTTTATGCTTCTCCAGAAATTTTAGCTGAAGAAAATATAAATGTAAAAATGGAACATAAATGAATAGGAATAGATGCAAAGAAAAAAACTGTAAGAATTAAAAATATGAAAACTGGAGAAGAATTTGATGATAACTATGATAAATTAATTGTTGCTTCAGGTACTTGACCAATTTTTCCTCCAATTACAGGAATACAATTAGAGGGTGTACAAATTTGTAAAAATTATCATCATGCTAAAGTTATTAAAGCAGCAAATGAAAATAAAGATATTAAAAAAGTAGCAGTAGTTGGTGCAGGATATATTGGAGTAGAAATAGTAGATGCATTTGTTAAAAGTGGAAAAGAAGTTTCACTTATTGATATTGCTGATAGAATTATGCCAGTATATTATGATAATGAATTTACACAATTAGTTGAAAAAACTATGAAAGAAAAAGGAGTTAATTTAGCACTAGAACAAAAAGTTATTAAATTTGAAGGAAAAAATGGAAAAGTATCAAAAGTAATCACTGATAAGGGAGAAATTGAAGTTGATTATGTTGTGTTTTCAGTTGGAGTTGCTCCTCAAACAAAATTACTTAAAGGTATAATTGATCTTGATGAAAGAGGAGCAGTTAAAACAAATGAGTTTATGCAGACTTCAAACAAAGATATCTATGCAATTGGAGACTGTGCACAAGTTTATAATTGTTCATTGAAAAAAGATACACAAATTGCTTTAGCAACAACAGCTGTTAGAACAGGTATTTTAGCAGCAGTTAACATAGTTAAAGGTAATACATTAGAAAGTCCTGGATTTACTGGAGCAAACGGTATTGAAGTATTTGGTTGAAAAATGGCTTCAGTTGGTATATCAATGGAATCTTGTAAACGTTTTGGAATTGATGCTGAAGAAATTATGTTCAAAGATTCAGATAGACCAGAATTTATGTCCACTTTCAAAGATGTTCATTTAAAAATTATTTGAGAAAAAAAATCAAGAAAAATTATTGGAGCACAAGTTGCTAGTGTTAATAATCATACTGAAGTAATGTATATGTTTGCATTAGGTATTCAAAAAGGATTAACAATAGATGAATTACCATTAGTAGATATTTTCTTCTTACCGCATTTTAACAAACCATATAATTTTATTACATTAGCTGGTTTAGAAGTATTAGGATTAAACTACTTTAAAAGTTTGTTTTGATCTATTAATAATAACTTCAGCTTAATTAAATAAAACTTTATCTTTCTGTGATTGATTACTTGAAATCTCTAAACTTAGTTTCCATACTAGATAAAACATAAAAAGATAACTTAAGTTTACCAGTGATATAAATCACTGGTTTTTTTATAGAAAAAGAAATAGCCTATAAATATTTAAATTGCTTTAATACAAAATAATTAATAAAAAACTTAGATTTAGGAACTCAATTAGTTTATTTATGATTATAATGTTTCTAATATACTTATTTTTTTCATTCTTCTTCTTTTAAAGAACTTTATAAAACAAATAAACAATTCTAATTGATATTATTGATTGTAAAAAAAAAAAAAAATCAATGCTTTTTTTTTAAAAATTTTAAGAAGGTTCCCCCATTTTAGGAGACACTTTTATATAATAATAGAAAGGAAAAAATATGGCAAAACTTGGTCAAAAATTTAGTAAATATAGTGAAGAATTTAAAGTAGATGTAATACTTTATGCAAATGAAAACGGTGTAACAAAAGCTTATAAAAAATATAAAGTGCCAATGGGAACAATTGGAACCTGACAATCAATCTATAGAACAGATAATAATTTATGCATTAATACAAAATCTAAAGAAGATAAATCAGAATTAGAAAATTTGAAGGAAAAATATGAATCCTTAAAAAAATTCGAAAAGTAATGCGAGAAAATAAAATTATAGCTAGATTTGCTAAAAATCAATTAAAAAAAGCAAATAAAAGAAAACTACAAAATTCAAATGTAGAATATCCAGATCTTGTTCAAAGAAAATATAGTGCTGTCAAAGAAAAATACAAAATTTTATATACAGATATTACTTATTTAATTTGAAAAGGAAAGAAAGCTTATAAATCAACAATAATCGATGGATTCACAAAAGAAGTTATTTCATCAGATATTTCTTATAAAATGTCTGCAAAATTTGTAATTGCTACTTTAAAAAGAGCAATTAATGTTATTAAAAAAATAAAAGATCCGAGTGGAATAATTATTCACTCAGATCACGGAGTTCAATACACAAGCAAAACGTGAAAAACTGTTTGTGATTCGAACAATTTAATTATATCAATGGGAGCGAAAAAAACATGTGCAGATAACATTGTTATTGAAAGTTATCACTCTTTACTTAAAAAAGGAACAATTCATAATAACAAATATGAATCACTTGAACATTATATAACTGATGTTATTGAATGAGATAAATGATATAACTCAAAAAAATCTCAAAATAGTTTTTTAAATATAGAATGAAAAAATAAAGATGTCTTTTATGGCACAATAACTATATAAATAAAAAAAATAAGCATAAATATGCCTACTCACTTCAACTCACTTTATAATAAATACTAATTTTAATTACTTTTAATAAAATAATATGTATTTTATTTCAATCCTACAATTATTCCATTTTCTAAGTCTATATCTTTAGAATTTGGATTTTGATTTAATCCAGGCATACTCATTACATTATTTGTATAAACAAGAATAAATTTAGCTCCTGTATTTACGTTAACATCTTTTATTATCATTTCATAATCTACTTCTTTTAAATCATTTCCATCAACTGAATTTGAAGATTTAACCATACAAATTGGCAACTCTGCATATTTAGTTTTTTTAATTATATTTATTTTATCTTGAGCTTTTTTACAAATTTTAAAATTTTTTAAATAATAAAAATTTTTAATTACTTTTTCAATTTTATTTTCAATTGTTTCATTTGAATTTATTAGTCTATTAAAGTTTTGTTTTAAATCACAAAGTTCAGCAACCTTTTTTGCTAAATTATCTGCACCTTTAGCTCCATCAGTATAGGCTTTATTCATTTCTCAAATATATTTATTTTTATCTAATCAATTTTTTAAAATATTTAATTGCTCTTCACTATCTCCTTCAATAAAGTTAATTGCCACTATTAAATTTAAATTATATTGAGTTATATGTTTTAAATGTTTTTCTAAATGATCAAAGTTATTTTCAAAATCATTGTGTAAATTTAGTGCTCTTAAAGTAACTACCATAACAGTACAATCAGGTATTAAATCATTATCATTATTTATAACATTCATGTATTTTTCAAATCCCAAATCACTTCCAAAACCAGATTCTACTATGCAATAATCTGCTAAACTTAATCCTAATTTTGTTGATATTATTGAGTTTGTTCCTGTTGCAATATTTGCAAAAGGGCCACAATGTACTAAAGTGGGTGTATCATATTTAGTTAAAACCAAGTTTGGTTGAATAGCTTTTTTTAAAAGAGCCATTAATGATCCTGTTATATTTAATTGCTTTAAATAAACTTCTTCTCCATCAAAATTATAAGCTATTAATGAATTATCCAATCTTTCTCTTAAATCACTAATATCTTTTGAAAGACTTAATATAGTCATCATATTACTTGCAGCTGTTATTGTAAATTCTTCATTTCTTAAGATTTTACTTCCTATTTTTAATTCAACTTTTCTTAAAGCTCTATCATTAATATCTATACATCTTTTTCAAACTACTTTATTTGGATCAATTTTTATATCTGAATTTCAATAAATTTCTGAATCAATTTGAGCTGAAATTAGATTATTTGCTGTTGTAATAGCATGAAAATCTCCAGTAAAATGTAAATTTATCTCATCCATAGGTATAACTTCGCTTTCTCCTCCACCAGTTGCTGTTCCTTTTCTTCCGAAAACAGGACCTAAACTTGGTTCTCTAAGAGCTAAAATTACATTTTTTCCTATATATTGTAAACCATCAGCTAATCCAATTGCAGTTGTAGTCTTTCCTTCCCCTGCTGGAGTTGGATTTATTGAAGTCATCAATATTAGCTTTCCCTTATCATTTTTTATATACTTTTCATAATCTATTTTTACTATTTTTTTTCCATAAAATTCATAATCTTTTTGATTAATTTTTAACATACTTAATGCTTTTAATATTTTTTCCATTATAATCACCTTTAGAATATCTTTTTTAGAAAGGATTTAAAACATGAGCAAAATTATTAATGGGAAAGAATGTGCTCAAATTCTAAATACCAACCTTAAAAATAGTATAAAGCAATTAAAGGTAAAAAGAAAACCAAAACTTATTATTATACAAATTGGAAATAATTTGGCAAGTAATAAATATATAAAAAATAAACTAAAAGCTTGTGATGAAGTTGGTATAATTGGAGAACTCAAAAAATTTGATGAAAATATAGATAAAAATAGTTTAAAATTGGAAATTGAAAAAATTAATAAAAACTTATCAATAGACGGATTAATTGTTCAATTACCTTTACCTTCTCATATTGATGAAAAAGAAATTACAAATTTTATTTCTCCATCAAAAGACGTTGATGGATTCAATGCTTTAACTTTAGGAAATATTATGCTTAATAATTCAAAAATATATCCAGCAACTCCTCTTGGAATATTAAAACTTTTAGAATGAAAAGACATAGATTTAAGTGGAAAAAATGTTGTTATTATTGGGCGAAGCAATATTGTTGGTAAACCTCTAACTAATATGTTAATAAATAAATCTGCAACAGTAACTACTTGTAATACAAAAACAAAGAATTTAAAGGATATTTGTAAAAAAGCAGATATTTTAATAAGTGCTGCAGGTAGAGCTAATCTAGTAACAAAAAAATTTGTTAATAAAAATATGACAGTAATTGATGTTGGAGCAAATTTTGTGAATGGTAAGTACTGTGGAGATGTTAAATTCAATGAAGTATCAAAAATTGTAAAATATATTACACCAGTTCCAGGGGGAGTTGGTCCAATGACAATTGCTTGTTTATTACAAAACACTTTTACTTTATATAAAATAAAAGAAACTAATTTAAAGTAATAAATATAATTGATTTAAAAAATGAAGTTAAATAAAAAAACTTATTAATTAATAATAAGTTTTTTTATTTTGAATAATTTTTCTTTACTTTATTTATTTTTATTTTTATAATACTTTTTATAAAGTTGTATAGTTAAATACACTATGTATTATTTTTTACCAAACATATATTATACAAATAATATTTAATTAAATTTATATATAAAGATATCCTAATATACTTTTTATTTTTTTAAAGTTTTCAAAAAAATATGAATTCATATATAACTAAGCAGTTAATTAAAATAAAAATATAAAAGTATTTTTATATTTTAAGCTTTTTATTTAAAAATACTTTTATAAAAATTAAAATTAAAGAAATTAACATAAATATTGTGAGTAAAGTTATTAAACCAATTAATGAATTTTTTATTAAAAGCATAGTTATAAAAAATATAGCTGTAATGCTTAAAGAAAAAAATGCATTTCCTGCTACATGATCAATTATCATAGCTAAAGAAAACTCATTTTTAGAAACAATTGATCTAAATGTTTTGGCTTTTGTTTTTTCAATAATAGAATAACTTGCTCCAAAAATAAACATTAAAACTGTTAATAATGAGTAATAATAATAATTTACATTTTTACTAACAAAAAAGTAATTTAATACTAAAAACACAATAAATGATAAAACAGAAACTATAGTTACTAACATTGCTACTCTATTAATATTTTTACTATTATATTTTATATTAGCAAATATGGCTTGAGCTATATATTTGCTTAAAAAACCTGAAACTAAAAATATAAGAACAATGCCAATATTATTATTTCACTCAATAAAAATTTTATTATTATAAAATATTATAAAGTAAAATAAAACTAAAGATAAATCTAAAAATTTAAAGAATCCTATAAAATAATTCTGAATAAATACTTCTATAAAAAACTTTTTATTTTTTTTAAGAGTAACAAAAGAATTTTTATCTATATTTAAAACCTTACCTTCTAACATAATATTTTTATTAAACATTATTAAAAATAAAATTAAAATTGAAAGTAGCATAAAAAATATTAAAACATAAATACTTCCAAAATGATAGTTAATCAAAAATGGTAAAGGTAATAATAAAAAACCAAAAATAGAGTTATATTTTGAAGTTTTATTTTTTAATTTATTTCTATACTCATAACTTTTAATAGCTTCAATATTTATAGGTAAAAAACCAGCAATAAAAACGCCAAAAAGAATTAAACCAATTATTAAAAAAGATAATGTAATACTATATTTTGTTGATGTAAAAGAACTAAAGGTAAAAATAACTGCTAATAATAATCCCACAGAGTTAATTTTAAGCATATTTAAATTAACTATTTTTTTTGCACTTTTCATTCAAATAGGAGTTACAAATAACATTAATAGCGGAACAATTATAATAGCTGCCAAATAATTTATATTATTTAATGTAGTTACCATTTTATATGGTACAAAACTAAAATAGCAAATCAATAACATCATTGAAAAAATCATTGAAACTAATTGAACGTTATAATTAATTTTTTCATCACTTACTTTTTTTGTATCAGTTTCCATAGTTTCTATATATTTTTTAAAATCCTTATTAAAAATAGTCGAATAATTATAGTTAAATTTAATCATAACCTGAAATATTTTTTTAAAAATAACTGGAGTTAAAAAACAATACATAAAAAATATTATGTAAGCTTCATGCAAATGAACTAAGTACATTGAATACCCATTTATTTTTCCATAAACTAATACTGAAATTAATAAATAAAGTGTTGTTATCATTAAACCAAAAATTGGTAAAGTAACATAAGCAATACTCTTATTTTTTAAAATTACTTTTCTTATAATAATAAGAAAAACATTTAATAATAAATATACATAAATTGTAGAAGTTCAAAGAATAATATCTGTTATTATTAAAAAACTCAAAGCTGATATTCCAGCAGTTGAAATTATAGATATACTAGACTTAAAAAATAGTCCTGTAATAAGAATTATAATTAAAGTCAAATCAAAACCTGGCAATCCTAAAAAAATTAATTTTAAACAGATACCTATTGACAATAGCATTGCACTTATTGTCATATCAAAAATTATATTTTTTTTATTTTTCATTTATATTTTCCTTCCTTTTTTTATAAATAAAAAGGATTAGGAATAAAAATCATTCATACTTCTAACTAAAAATTTCACTTTATTTCCCTACTTTATATTAAAATTAAATTCTCCATTATCATTATCAAACACAACACCATCACCATTCATTGAAATACGATTATTATAAAGTTGAATTTCAACTTCTGAATGTGGTTGTTCAAAATAATCACAATCTTTATATACACTAGTTATTTTTATAACTCTTTGATTTTTACTTCCAATTAATCTTCTATTTTTATCTAGTAATCTCATAATAAAAGGTCCATCAATTAATATATCAATGTACTCTAATATTTCTTTATGTTCTTGCATTAAATTTTCATATATATATCCTGTAAAACAAATAACTGTTAAATTATTTTTTTGACTTCATTGAACAAGTTCTTTTAAACCATCAGGTTGCAAAAATGGTTCTCCCCCTATTAAAGTTATACCTTCTATATTAAATTTTTTCTTTGCTTCTAATATTTTCTCATAAATAAATTCATTTGGCATAAACATTTTTTTCTAATGGAAGTAATTCCTGATTTGAACAACCTCTACACCCTATATTACATCCTTGAAATCATATTACAAATCTTATTCCAGGACCTTCAATTTCACTATTCATTAAAAATTTTCCAATATTTAAATTAGCCATTTATTGTAAAATTAATTTTTCCATCTTTATAAGAAGTTAAAATTTTAGTTCCTTGTCTAATGTTCTGTAAGTTATGAAAAATAAATTCTGATAATGGATCTACTAAATTTGTTTCCAAAGAGTTTAAAACATCTCATACTCCACGTCTTTCATCTGCATTTTTTAAAATAATAGAAATTAAATTTTGATCATTTAAATCAATATGTAATTCTGCTTTATATTTTTCATATATTGCAATTTGTATTGGTTTTACTTTTTGATAAATAATTTTAGATTTTAAACTTAAGTCACTAATAAAATTAAATGGGACAATATTATTTCCAAATCTTCCTAAAAGCTCTGGTCTATTTAATTCCTTTGTAAAATGATCTTGAACTCTTTTAATAAATTCATTGTAAACGTTCTCTTTACTTTGATTTGGATTTACATCAGCTGCACCTATATTTGAAGTAAAAATAATAAATGTTTCACTAAAACTAACTGTTTGTCCCGTATTATCTGTTAATCTTCCATCCTCTAATATTTGTAAAAATTTATCAAATATTTTGGGACTTGCCTTTTCTATTTCATCAAATAAAATTACTGAAAATGGTCTTGATTTTACAGAATTTGTAAGTTGTCCTCCACCTTCAAAACCAACATAACCTGGAGGAGCTCCTATTAATTTTTGATCTGAGTTTTCTTGGCCATATTCTGACATATCAAATCTAATTAGATTTGTCTCGTCATTAAAAAGAAAAGTTGTAATAGCTTTTGCTAATTCTGTTTTACCTGTTCCTGTTGGACCAACAAAAAACAAAGTTCCTTTTGGTTTACTTCTTTTTGAAGAATAAGTAATGCCGGTTAAACCTGTATAAGCTTTATAAATTACTTTTGCTACTTTTTCAATAGCTTCTTCTTGTCCAATGACTTTTGATGATAGTTGCTCTTTAACTTTTAACATTTTTTCATAACTTAATTCTTCTCATGGTGAAACTTTCTCTCCATAATTATAAATATTAAACATTTTATTAAACTTTAAAGGGCTTTCAAAATTACAACTAAATTTTGCAAAATGTGATATTTCTTTTAAAGTTCAACTTTCTGTTGCATCAATAATGTTATTAAATTCACTTTCTATATCTGTTACTTGAATTCTTGGTTTAATTGTTCCTAAAAATTCTTTTCTTTCTTCTCTACTTGGTTTAGGTAAAGTTAAAATTATAATTTCTGGATTATCTAAATATAAACTTGGTGGTAGCTGATTAATTTTTTTAGTTAAAAAAATTATACAATTAGTTAAATCATCAATTTTTGAAATCAGAAAATTAGACTCCTTTAATGTTTTTGAGAACTCTGTAAGAACCCTTCTATCATCAACATCCAAACCTTGATCACTAAATACATAATTTGTATAATCAGCTATAAAACCAATTTTTTTTTCATCTTCTCTATTAATATTCATATTTAAAATTTTAAAAAAATCAATAGGTTTTTTTAGTGTTAAAGAATCAAAACTCTCCAAATTATTTTCATTATGAAATAATTCTTCAAAATCATTTGAAGCAAATTCTTCCTGTTTTTCTGAAGAGAAATCTAAAATTAAATTAGATATTTTTTTACCTTTTAAACCTGAGTTTTGATCAAAAACAAATTTATCAAAATATTTTTTATGATCAAAAATATTCATTATAATTTCATGAATATTAATATAATTGCCTTCAAATTCATAAATATCATCTATATTTCCTTCAATAATAATAGCTTTTTTAATACCTATTAAATTTTTTAACTGATTTAATTCTCTTTTTACACTCATTTTTACACCTACTTACTTGAGTTTGAATTAGTATTTTTGTTTTTTATTATTTTCTTATTTTGAGCAATATATTTTGGTTCTCTATATTGTTTATTAAATTCATCACTTGAATGCAAATTAAATTCTTTAAGTTTATTAAGAAAACTTTGAGCATCTATATCGTGTTTATGATATTCAAAACCTTCTCAATTGTAAACAAAAGTTCCATCTAATTTTACAGCAAAATCTGCAGCTTCCCCAGTCAGTTTTTCTCCATGAATTAAAATCAGATTTTTTTCTGCTATTTTTCTAATATTATCTTCCTTGACAATATATCCAACTTCTCTAATTGCTTTAACTATTTTAATTACATTATCTTTTCTTACAGCTTCTTGTTCTGCTATTTTTGATGATTTTACAAAATAATCTTTAATGCTATTTTGTAAATTAATTAAATTAATTTTACTTATGAAATCTTTTGCGTCTTGTTTTATAGAATTTACTATATCTTCATCTTCTTTATAAAGATCAATTGAAGAGGAAACTACTTCTTTTACAATAGAGTTATTTGAAGATTTATGTTCTTTTAAACTTTGTAAAATAAAATCATATAATTCATTACCTTTTTTATTAATTAAAATATGTTCATTTTTTTCAAATAAATTTTTTATATATAATTTATCTTCAGAACTAGAATAATTACTAATTAAGGAGTTTTTAAAATTTGTTATATCTTCAAATATATTTTTATCTAAAGACTTTAAAATATTTTCTTGTTCTTTTTCAAGAATATCTTTTTTAAAACAAAATACTTTTGTTTTAAAATCTGCAATAACTTCTCTTTTTCTTTCTGCATATCTTTGAATTTCATTATATGTTTCAATAGCAACATGATTATCTGAAGAGATTTCTCTTTCATAAGTATTTTTAGTTAAATCTATTTGTTCTTTAGTTAACTCTTCTAAAATCTGTTCTATTTGTTTTTTAAAAAAACCTGAACTGTCAATTTGTTTACATTGCTCAATTAATTCTTTAATATATTTTATTAAAGAATTAATATCTTTTTTAATAAAACTAAATTGTTTTTCACAATTAACTAAAATTTCTTTAGCTGTCATACTCATAGCTCTTATCCTCCAAATAAAGTAGTATATTTTAATAAATCATCTTCTGTATATTCTCTTTTTTTACCAAATATTATATTAAGAGCTATTTTATAGGATTGCTCGTCATTTTTTAAAATTCTTTCAACTTCTTGTGATTTATTCTCAACATTTTTTAATCATTTTAATTTTAACTCAATTGGCATATTGTAGATACTTTTATCTAAAAATTCGTTTAAAGCAAGTTCAATATTATTAATATATTTACCAGCAATAAGTTGAACTTTATAATTTATACTAGTATTTGATATTGTTGAAAACTCAACACTTTTATGTTTATAATAGAATTTATAAAAATCAACCAATGATTCAGATAAGTTAATTAAATAAGTGTTAAATTTTTTTATTTCTAATGAGTTTTTAATTAGTCCTATTAAAGAAGTTAATAAAAAATTATAATTATCTTCAACAAATTGATAATTTGATAAATATAACTCTTTAGTTATTTTCCCAATTAAATTTAAAGTACTTGCATGCTGAATTCAAATATCAGAATTATATTTAGTTTCATTAAAGATTTCAGCTCTATTATTATTTTTAAAATAACTAGTTAAGACAATTAAAGAATCTTTTACATTAAATTTTCAGCCATCAATTGAGTTTTGTTGCAAATAATCATTAATTTTATAAATATTTTGAATACTATTTTCTATATCAATTTTATTAAAAATATCTAATATATTTTTTGTATGTTTAAACTTATAATTCCTAATAATATCAAATAATTCATCATCAGTTTTATTTTTTGAAATCTGAATAATTAAATCTTTTGCTATTTTTTCAAGAGTTAAAAATAACTTTCTATTTTCTGATTCTAATAAGTATTTTCTCATTTCTCTATAATTTGACCCACTATCTATAGTATTTAATAAAAACTTTTCTAAAATTGAAATAACCTCTTTTTCTAAACCAAGTCTTTCTAAAATTAAATATATATTCATTGAAAAATTATAATTTGAATTTAATAAAGACTGTTCAAACTTTTCTAAAACTCTTTTAATACTTGTTTTAAACAAAAGAGTTAAATTTAAAGGTTCCTTTGAATTTTTAAATAAAAAGAAAACAGGAATATTTAAATTTATGGATTCTACTAATTTATTTACTACTAAAAAACCATTCATAAAATTTTCAGAGTCTAAATAAATGAATGAATTTAATTGCAAAATTTCATTTTCAATATAATCAACATAAAAAATTAATTTATTATCAACTATATCAATAATTTTATTATTTCTTTTTGAATTATAAAAAATAATTATTTAAATATTTTTAGTAAAATCTTTATTCTTTATAATTTCAGTATCCGATTTAATAAATTGATCGTTTACTAAAAGTAAATCGTAATTTGTTTTTACATTTAAATTTGATAATAATTCTGGTGTTAAAACAAATTTATGTTCATGTCTAAAAGATATTTCAGGTATAAATATTTTTTTTAATTTTTCATCATACTGATTTAAAATATTTTTTAATATTTGAATTGAAATATCTGAATTGTATCTTAAATAATTATTAAAATAACTATTTTCTGTTCTAATTTTATAAGTTTCATTATTAAAAATTTCTATTGAAGCCTTTATTGCAATACTTTCTGTTTTTATATATTCTTTAAATGTCACAATATTATTTATAGATTCTTCTTCAATTAAAATATTTTTTAAAACACAATTTTCTCCAAATATATTTTGCTGTTTTTTAATAAAATCATTTACTTTGGATAAAACTAAATTTTTATTTTCAATTTGAAAAAATTCAATAGGAATATTAATTTTATGACTAAATTTCAAATTTGTTATTCTTTTATCTCAATTAATTTCTTTTAAAACTTCTAAACTTTTTGTAATTGGATCAAAAAAATATTTAATGTTTTGAGTTTTATTATCTTGAGAAACTGTGTAATCTTCAGATTTGAATTTTTGTTTAACTTCATCATTAATTTTAAAACTATTAATTGCAACATTCATATTTAATAAATTAATAGTTAATTTAATCTGATTTACTTCAATAACTTTGAAATTAATTAAATCCCTTAGAGCTTTTTAAAACAGTGACTGATTTAAAATATTAAAATCATTTTTTAAAATTTCTGATAAACTTTTATTTTTATTTGTATATTCTATAATAATTAATAAAATTAAAAATTCCATAAATGTTGGTTTTCTAATTTCTGAATATTTAATTTTTAAATCTAAATATAACTTATTATATAGAATTTCAATTTCATTAATTATCATTTTTTATTCCTCCAAAATTTCACTAGGTTTTAATAAAAAACCCTCAAAATCTAGTTTTGCAATTATATCTGCATAAACCTCATAACTATTTGAGACATTAGGATTCTCTATAGTAGGAATTTTAACAGTAATGTCACTAACAGCTCTTTGAGCACCAATAATTATTAATAATTCTCTTGCTCTTGAAAAAGCTACGTTTATTCTTTCATATTTTTTTAAAAACTCTCTTTCTAATTTATTTGATAATTTTTCTGGATTTCTTACCATATTAACCAAAACGTAATCAGCTTCTTTACCTTGAAAATCATCAACTGTATTAATAATAATATTAATATTTTTAAATTTATTTACATTTATCTCTCTTTTTAATTTTTCAATATGTAAACCATAAAAACTAATTATGGCAACTAATGGTTTTATTTTTGAATTTTTTTCACCAACAGCAGTATCTAATTTGCTTAAAAGTTTTTTAGTTATATGTAATTCAAATTCATTAAATAAACTTGTTGAATATTCTTCTCCCTGTTCAAAACTTATTTCATTTTGTAAGTTTCTAGTTGAATCAACTCAATAAACAGAACTACGTGAATCAATAATGTCTTTTCCTAAATTGTTAGTAATTTTTAAATCATGTTTTTTTTGATTACTAACCTGATAATCTACTCTCAAACTTCCCTCATAAAATTTATTAACTACATCCATAATTTGTTCATGACTTCTATATTGAGTTTTTAAAAAAGTAGTTATTGTTTTATTACCCGCACTAATTAGTTTTTTAAAAGCCGATTCATCAAGTAACTCATACATTAAACTATAGCTATAATCTTTATTAAAAAATTTATTTACCTCTTCAACATCACTTTGTTGTAACTTAAGAATTGGAGGAAGTTGTCTATAATCTCCAACTAAAATTAAGGACTTACCATAAATTAAAGGCATTAAAATTTCTAACAATGTTGCTTTTGAAGCTTCATCAATAATAACAACATCAACATTCATATTTTTTAAACTTAACTCTTCTAATCCAAGTTTATTAGCAAAATTGTCTTTATTAAATTTAAATAAATTTGTTGAAGTTAAAGTCATTGAATAAACATTAATTAAATTATCTAAAACTGATTTTATATATTTTTGACTATCTTTAAACATTTGATTTGTAAAATCTGATGAAGCAATCTCTTCTTTAAAATTATTTACAATTTTATAATTATCTTTTAAATATTTAATTATTTTTGTATAAATTTGAAAAAAATTTTCTTTTCTTTCTCTACTATTTTGTAATTTAATTTCAAGTTTTTTTAATTCCTTTTTAACTTGTGTTTCTAATTCAATATCTTCTAAACCCAAATTTATATTGAACTTATAATTAATTGTTTTAATTAAATCTCTTAAATCTTTTGTATTTGCTCCTGAATTTTCAATTAAATTATTTCTTGAAATAATTAACTCATTTTTTTTAACTTCAAGTTGATTTAAATCAATTTCAAATAAATTTATATTTGTATTATCTTGTAAATTCAATTCTATTTCAATTTTTAGATTTTTTAAAGATGAAATGAATGTCAAAAACATATTTTCTAACTCTATAATTTTTTTATCTGAATTTATAATTTGTTGAAATCCCAAAATTTTACTTTCTTCTTTATTTGCTAAATCAAAATCTGCATTTCTTTTAAATTTATTTACATTATTTTTAGCATTTCTAATTTCTATAAATATTTCATTTTTATAATAGATTTCAGCTACAACTTCTTTTATTAAAAAGTAAATATTTATAAAGTCTTTAGGATTAAAATTTAGATTTTTATAAATGAAATTATTAAGTTCATATTGAATTGTGTTTTTAAAACACTCTTCCATTTTTTAACTTACTTTAATTATTGAATAAAAATCTTTTGTTACTAAAGCTTCAATTAAATTTTCAATATTAATTAATTCTTCTTTTAAAGAATTAATTTCTTTTTGTAAATTTTTTATTTTATTATTATTTTGATTAAAGTTTTTATTTAAATTAATTAAATTCTCTAGATCTCTTTTATAAATATAAAATTCTTTAATAGATTTTTCATCATTGTTCATATCATCAAAAACTTTTTTTCCAATTGATTTATAATAATTATATAAAACTCTGTCAGGTGAATAATTATTAGTATCTTGTGTTTTTATATTTAATTGATTTGTTAATCTGATTTTATTTAAATTTGGATTAATTGATAATCTATTAACTACATTTTTTATTGCTTCATGATTTTGACTTGATATTAATACTTTTCTATTCAATTTTGATAATTGAGTTATTATTTCACATATAACTTGAGTTTTACCAGTTCCAGGTGGACCTTGCAAAATAAAAATATCTTTTGTATTAACAGCTTTTTTTACAGCTTCTTTTTGTTCAAAGTTTAAATTAAACTCAAATTCATTATCTTTAATTTGAATATCATTTGACAATTCAGATAATTCAACTAATTTTGTATTAAATAAATAATTTACAAGATATGGGTTTTTAGTATTTCCTTCTGATATTTTTTTAATAACTTGCTTAGAACGTTCAATTAGTATATCCTCACCAATTCCTGTATATGCAATATAACCTGAACTTAAATAATCTAAATTATTTTTTACTTAAAATATTTTTTGATCAAACTCTTGTTCTATTTCAAAATTTATTTTTATTATTTGCCATTCTTTCATTTCTTTTGGATTTTGTTTTAATAGAATTTCTAATTCTTTATTTCCTACTAAAAAAATAGTTTTAGAGTTTTTAAATCAATAATCTGCAAAACTTATTGATTCTTCTGAAACACCTAACATTGTAGAAACACTTAAAATATTTTGCAAATCATTAGTTTTTTCAAAGTCAAAATTAAAAATATTATGAATATTTTTTACAAGTTCATGAGTAGTTTTTATATTTTTATTTTTACTAATAGAAACTAAGGAAAGTTCTTTTATTTTTTTTATTTTATTAATTTTATTTATATCATCTACAAGTAAATCAAGTACTACAATATTTGTAAAATTAAAAGGTATATCTTTACTTTTTAATAAATGTTCTGCACTTATATTTAAATAATTCTTTTTTAAAATGAATTTTATCAATTTTAATTATTTTTAAGTATTTAACTCCCAAATAAGGAAGTGATTTTTTTCTTTCAAGTTTAAGCAAATCATCGCAAAAATCTAGATAGTTTAATCACCTTTCTTTTTCTTCTTCAAAAGTTGACAATAATTTTCCAATTTCTAAAATATTTGAAGAATTCAAAACATTTCTTCTTATTAATTCTTCATCTTTAATTTGCCCTTGATTTCTTATTATAAATATTTGTGATTCTTGAATCATTGTTTCAAACTCTTGAGAAATTGGTTTTAGTTTTGTAACAAAGATTGAACTAATTATTAAAGATAAATTTCTAGTGTCTATATTCACATAAAAGCCTAAATATGTTCCATTATCTAACAGAGACTGATTTTTAAAATCTAGTTCCATTCTTAGAATTCCATTATAAGAGGTTCTACTTTTATCTTTTCTAGAGAGTTGTTTAGTTTTATCATCTAAAAGACATATAAAAGATTTTTTAGCAAGAGAGTTTCTTAAAAAATTTTGAAAATCTAAACATGTTGTAATACCTTTAATTCCTAACTCCTCTGCTATTTGATCTAAAGTTACTGGATTATCTTTAAATTGAACATTTTGTAAAAAAGAGAAATCCAAAATTATTTCTTTAACACCATTATTTTGAATTATGTTTGACATAAAAATTGGCCTCCATTATCTTAAACTTTTATTATTATAACATTTTTAAAAACTAAAAAATTAACTAGCAAGTTAAGATTTTAGTACTATTTTATTATTTATAAATATGTAATAGCATATTAAATGTTCAATAAGAGCTAGTTTAACTTTTAAAGTAAAGTTAATATATTTATATGTTTTTAAAGTCTTTTTTCAGAATTAAACATCTCAATTATTTTTTCTAATAAAAAATCTATTTCTAAATTTGATAAATAGATATCTGAGCTAAATATAAAATTTTAAAAATATTTAATAATAATAGAAAAAATTTAAATACAGATAAATTTCAAAAGAACTATCTCAAAAATATTTGATTTATATAATATTTGTAAAGTAATGCTAAAAAACAAAACTATAGCTAGATTTAGTAAAAATTAATTAAAAAAGATAAATAGAATAAAATTACAAAATTTAAATGTGAAATATCCAGATTTTATTCAAAGAAAAATACAAAACTTATATACAGATATTACTTATAAATTGTTTGCAAAATTTATAATTGCTACTTTAAAAAGAACAATTAATATTATTAAAAAAATAAAAGATCCAAGCAAAGTAATTATTTACTAAGATTACGGAGTTTAATACACAAACAAATCCTAAAAAATGTTTGTGATTCGAGCAATTTAATTATATCAATAGTAACAAAAAAACATGTGCAGATAACATTGTTATTTAAAGCTATCATTTTTTACTTAAAAAGAAACAATACATAATAATCTAACATTATGTAACTGATATTATTGAATGAGAAAAAAATATAAATTAAGAAAAGCTTAAAATAGTTTTTTAAATATAGAATAAAAAAATAAAAATATCTTTTATCGAATAGTAAAAAAATAGGCGTAAATACAACTATTGCCTATTCACTTCAGTAATTTTTAAATAAATCATTTAAAAAATTTTTTACTTATTTCTTTATTATTAGGTTCATATTTTAATTTATTTACCGAAAAAACTATTAAACCAAAAGTAACATATAAAATTGAGAAACTAGCTATTATAATCTCAATAAAACTAATTCAATGAACAATATTAGAAAAAGTTTTATTATCCTCAGTAATTAAAAATTGAGATAGCTTTTCTGAGGCAAAAGAAGTTATTGCTAATGGGAAAGTAAAACAAGCAAAAAGTGGGATAAACTTCTTAGTCATTATTGGAAGTATAATTAAATAATCAAATATTATAAATATAATACCCAAGATAAATAAAAATATAACTATAGGTTTTTGAAGCTCTCCCAGTTTACTTGTTGTGTTAAAAAATGCAACTAGATAACCTGCTAAACATAAGCTTGCAGGGGCACCAAAAATTCCATAAGTAGGAAATTAATTACTTTTAAGTTTTAATTCAATAAACAAAACTTTAATTAAAACTATTGGCAATAATATAAGATAGGCACTAAAACCTAAATATCAAATTGTTTTAGATAAACATTCCAAAAACTCTTTGAAGTTTTTTTGTTGACTAACAGTTAAACCAATTGTTGTATATGAACTTCCCATTGTTGAACCAGTAACACAAAATACTATTATTCCTACTCAAACTACAAATCAAGAAGGATAAACAGATTTTCAAGAAAAGTTTTTTATATAATAAATTGAAAAACAAATTATATATAGTACAAAAAAAATAAGTACCAATAATCAAATAATTTCTCCTAATCATGGAACTTTAATTGAGTTTAAAAAAGCAGTTCAAGAAAAAGATGCCATAAATAAGGTTGGTATTAAAGAACCAATAATTGGTGACTTAAATTCTGTAATAAAAATTTTTGGTTTAGATAAATACTTAATAATTATTAAAGTCAAGAACAAAGTTAATAATAAAAAGCCACCACTAGTTATAATAATTCATAAAATTTAACTGTTGTAAAGTCCATTTTATCTTTTGCATTATTTGTAAATTCATTTGTAATATTTGCAAAATGATTTCTACATTTAATATATCTTCTATATTTTTTAATTCTGGAGTATTTACTTCTATTGAGTTAATTTTGTAATTTTGTCCTCTATCTAAAAGATAATTCATTATTCTTCTTTGATGTAAAAATTCATCCTGAGCTTGTACTTGAAAAAAATGTGTAAAGCCAGGATATCCTAATTCATCACTTTTTTTACTTAAATTAAAACAATTTAATTGCATTTTAATATGTTCATTAATATAATCTTGCAGATTAATTAAAATTAATTTATCCATTATAATATTCCTCCTATTTTTAACATTTTTATTATATGCTCAAAGTAAAAAAATGACACCTATTAAAGGTGTTATTTTATAACGATATTTACAATTTTATCTATAACAACTATTTCTTTAACTATTTCTTTTCCTTTAATTTGTTCTTTTATATTATCTAATTGTTTTGCCAAAGCAACTAATTCATCTCTTTCAGTTCCTTTATTAATATCAAATGTAGCTCTTAATTTACCATTAATTTGAACTGCAATTGTAACTTTTGAAAGTAATAGCTTAGACTCATCATAAATTGGTCAAACTTCTAAACAAACACTTCCAGAGTTTCCTGTTTTAGCTCATAACTCTTCTGCCAAATGAGGAACATAAACTGAAAGCATTTTAATAAAATTCAAAATATATTCCTTATATATAGGAGTTTTTTCTTTATAAACTGCATTTACAAATACCATTAATTGAGAAATTGCTGTATTAAACTTACAACTTTCAATCATTTGAGTAACTTTTTTTACAACATCATTGTAAATATAATCTAAATTATGATTATTTTCATTTGTTAATTCAAAATTATTAACCATTCTATAAACTCTATCTAATCATTTTCTTGCTCCATCAAGTCCTTTATAACTTCAAGGAAGCGATGCTTCAATAGGACCCATAAATACTTCATATAATCTCAAAGTATCTGCTCCATGTGATTCTATAATATCATCAGGATTAATTATATTTCCTTTTGATTTACTCATTTTTTCCCCATTATCAGCTAAAATCATTCCTTGATTTACTAATTTTTGAAATGGTTCTTTTGTGGGAACAACTTCTAAATCAAATAATACTTGATGTCAAAATCTTGCATATAATAAGTGAAGAACAGCGTGTTCTTGACCTCCTATATATAAATCAACAGGTAATCATTTTTTAAATAATTGCATAGCTTCTTTTGATTTAATATCAATAAATTCATTTGGACCTGTAGCTAAAATATAGGCCAAATAGTATCAACAACTTCCAGCTCATTGAGGCATTGTATTTGTTTCTCTTTTTGCATTTTGATTTTTAAAACGAATATTAACTCAATCAGTTAAATTAGCCAATGGTGATTCACCAGTTCCTGATGGTTTAATATAATCATCTTTTGGCAATTCTAAAGGAAGATCTTTTTCATCTATTAAAGCAATCTGACCATCTTCTAAAAAAACTACAGGAAAAGGTTCTCCATAAAATCTTTGTCTTGAAAATAATCAATCTCGTAATTTATAATTAACTTTTCTTTTTGCATTATTTTCTTTTTCAAGCTTTTCAAGGACTAAATTAATTGCTTGTACTCTATTTAAACCATTTAAAAAATCTGAATTTACTAATGGAGATTCTCCTACAAATGCTTTTGTTTTATCCTTTGTTTCTAAAACATATTTAATTGGTAAATTGTATTTTGTTGCAAATTTTCAATCACGTTCATCATGAGCAGGAACTGCCATTACAGAACCAGTTGCATAATCATTTAATACATAATCTGCAACTCAGACAGGTATTTCTTCTTTAGAAATTGGATTAATTACATAGCTTCCTGTAAAAACTCCTGTTTTTTCTTTTGAAACATCTTGTCTTTCAATATCTATTTTAGTTTTAGTAATCTCAATATATTCTTCAATTTTTGCTCTATTTTCTTTAGTAGTTAATTTTAAAACCAAATCATTTTCTGGTGCTAATACAATGTAAGATACTCCAAAAATAGTATCTGCTCTTGTTGTAAATACATCAATTTTTTCATTACTATTTTTTACATGAAAATTAATTATTGCTCCTTCTGATCTTCCAATTCAGTTTTTTTGAATTTCTTTAACTGAACTTGGTCAATCTAAATCTTCTAAACCTTCAAGTAATCTATCTGCATATTCTGTAATTTTTAAAACTCATTGTTTCATAGGTTTTTTAATTACTTCAAAACCACCAACTTCTGAAATCATTTTACCATTCTCTAAACTAACTTCCTCATTTGCAAGAACAGTTCCTAAACCTTCACATCAATTAACATTGGCTTCTCTTATTTCTGCTAATCCTTTTTTGTAAAGTTGTTGAAATATTCATTGTGTAATTTTGTAGTAGTTTGGATGACTTGTATTTACTTCTTTATTGTAATCATAACTTAATCCAATTTTTTTTACTTGTTTTTTAAATGTAATAATATTTTTGTTTGTAAATTCTCTTGGATCATTTCCTGTTTTTAAAGCATATTGCTCTGCTGGAAGCCCAAAAGCATCTCATCCAATTGGATGTAAAACATCATATTGTTGCATTCTTCTAATTCTTGCAAAAACGTCAGTTGCAGTATAACCCTTAGGATGACCAACATGAAGTCCTGCTCCACTTGGATAAGGAAACATATCTAAAATATATGCTTTTTTTTCGCTATTGTTTGTTGTTTTATATGTATTATTTTCTTCTCAAAATTTTTGTCACTTTTTTTCAATTGCTTTATGTGAAAATTCCATGTTATTACCTCTTTTATTAACTTTATTATTTTACATTAAATATATATTCTTTTAAATAATTCATTTAATAAGTTATATAAATAAGAATTTACATTTCAATTGTTATCTTTATTTATTTTTGTTTTTTAATATTTTATTTATATACTTTTAAAAATCTTAAACAAAATTAAAATAAAAAAAGTTTAAACCTTAGTTTAAACTTTTTTATAATCACTCTTTGAAAATTCTTATATATAACATTTTAACTGCTTGTGCTAAACACATATATGCAACTACAAATGATAATGCAATTGGTAAAAATGTTAATGGTGGAATACCCATTCCCATACCTTCTCTAACAGTAGGTATGCTCATAAATCCGTAAGGAACTATTACAGCCATTGCACAAACAAATACCGTTGACACAGATACTTGTCATGAACCATTTGATTGAATAAATGGGATTTTTTCAGTTCTATACATTTGCATTACTGCAGTTTGAGTAATCAATGCTACAACAAATCAACTACCATTAAATACAGCTAATGAAGCAGCATCAGGTTTACCAACTCCTGAACCAATTCCTGGTTGAACAATATGATATCCATATAATAATACTAAGAAAGTTGAAATATCAAATATTGAACTAACTGGACCATTTATAACTGTAAATCATATAATATTTTTTGTTCTTAATGGTCTTGGTTTATCTGTAAAGTTTTTATCAACTTTATCAAAGATAAA
The DNA here is from genome assembly GCF_964020005.1 of Spiroplasma endosymbiont of Atherix ibis. Lineage (NCBI taxonomy): Bacteria > Bacillati > Mycoplasmatota > Mollicutes > Entomoplasmatales > Spiroplasmataceae > Spiroplasma > Spiroplasma endosymbiont of Atherix ibis. The sequence goes on along the minus strand of NZ_OZ026474.1, from coordinate 165,447 downwards.
TGCAAACATTACTATATCATATAATAAATTTTGTGTAAGTAAATGTAATGGCTGCATTGGTTCTGCCATTGTTAAAAATAACGCAACAAGAACACTTAAAACATTTCCAAAATTTGAAGCAATTGTAACTTTAATATATTTTAAAATATTTGCTAATGATACTCTTCCTTCATGAACTGCATGACTAATTGGTAATAGTGATTCTTCCATTAAAATAATATCTGCTGCTTCTTTTGCAATATTTGATGCTTCATCAAAAGATATTGCAACATCAGATTCTCTTAAAACTGGTGCATCATTAATTCCATCACCCATAAATCCAACAACATGTCCTTGTTGTTTTAAAACTCTAATTATTGTTGACTTATGAATTGGACTTAATTTAACAAATACATTTCCTCTATGAACTGCTTTGTTTAATTGATCTTCATTCATTTCCTCAATTTCTTTTCCAGTATAAAGTTTTTCAATTTTAAAATCTACTTTTCCACAAATAGCTCTTGTAATAACTTCATTATCTCCTGTAAGAACTTTTGTTGCTATTCCTTTTTGAGCTAATTCTTTAATAATTTTTTTTGATGTTTTTTTTGGTTGATCAAAAAATGTACCAAACCCATAAAATACCAAATCTTCTTCGACATCTTCATCTTCTAAATGATTGTGAGCTATTCCTATAACTCTAAATCCATCATTATTATACTCATCAACTTTTTTAATTATTTTATTAATATTCTCTTGAGTAATTTTTACAATATCACCATTAATATAAATACGGTTACACACTTTTAATACTTCTTCAATTGCACCTTTTGTAAAAATTTCTTTTTCGTCATTTTTAGTTAAAATTACTGATAATATTTTTCTTTGAAAATCAAAAGGAATTTCTCACTCTTTTGAATATTCATCAATATTTGGTGCACTTATTTTTTTGCTAAGCAATACAGCTTGGTCAATTGGATTTTGAAATCCTGATTGGAAATAACTATTTAAATATAAAATATGTTCTATCATTTCATTTTTTTGACTTTTAATATCAAATACATGATCTAAATTAATTTCTCCACTTGTTATTGTTCCTGTTTTATCTGTACATAAAATATCAATTGCTCCCATATTTTGAACAGCATTTAAATTTTTTACAATAACATTTTCTTTTTTAATTTTTGAATAACCTCTAGAAAGATTTGCAGTAACTATTACTGGTAACATTTCTGGAGTTAATCCAACAGCAATTGAAATTGCAAACATTGCAGCTGCAAATCATCTATTATCAATTTCTCCTGGTCTTAGACCAAAAACTAAAAAAACAATTGGTGTTACTGCTAACATAAATGAAATTAATAATAATGTAATTCTTGTAACTCCTTTTTCAAAAGAGTTTTTTGCTCTTTTCTCTGTAACTTTATCATTAATTGCAGAAAAATAAGTTTTTTGTCCTGTTTGAGTTACTAAACATAATGCAGAACCAGAAACTACTTCTGTTCCCATATAACAAATATTTTGATATTCTAAATAACTTTCTTTTTCATTTGTTATTTTCTTTTGAACAGGAAATGATTCTCCTGTTAAAGAAGATTGATTTAAATATAAGTTATTGGATCAAATAACTTTTACATCTGCTGGAATCAAATCCCCATTTGAAACATAAATTAAATCTCCTGGAACAAGTTCAGAATTTTCAATTTTTTCATGTTCTTTAATTAATTTAATTGAATTTGCATTATCAATATCTTTAACTTCAAAATCAATATTTCTAATTACTTTTGATGTATGCTTATTTTCATATGTCATTTTTTTAATAACATGAAATGATCTAATTTCTTGAACAAAATAAATTGTTCCACTAATTATAATCATAATTAAAACAAGTAATGCTCCAACTAAATCTGATGGTTCTAATGAACGATTACCAGACTCATCTTTTGCTAATGCATATCGATAAAAACTAAAAATATCAATCACTATCAATATTAAATTAAAAGGACTAAAAAATGATTTAACAAATGATATTAAGTAATTAAATTTTTTTTCTTTTAAACTATTATTTCCAAATTTATTTTTTTGAATTTCAACTTCTGTATCTGATAGCCCAAAACTTGAAACTTCTAATTTTTTTAATGTTTGAGCTTGATCTAAATTTACAAACTCTGCTATTTGATTATTATAATTATTGTTTAACTTTTTTTTATTAGTTTTCATAACATCGTTCTCCTTATTTATGAAAGCTAATTTAAAAACCTATTTAGACAACACAAAAATAGGTGGTAAATTAGCAATACTTCTTACCGTATTTTCTTTTATTAAAATATTTAAATTTTCGACGGAAGGAATACTCATATTTACCACCTCATTTCTAAACTATTTTATTATATATATATAAAAATAAAAAAACACCCCTATTAAGGGTGAAATTAATTTTTTAAATGGTCGGAATAAGTGGACTTGAACCACCGACCTCACCCTTATCAGGGGTGCGCTCTAACCAACTGAGCTATACTCCGTAAAACAACATTAATTATAAAATATTAATATTTAAAATTCAACATAAATTAATTTTTTTCTATCTTTTTTAATAAAAAAACGTCATTTATTGACGTTTTAATTTCATAAATGGTGGTTTTGGACGGAATTGAACCGCCGACACATTGAGCTTCAATCAATTGCTCTACCAACTGAGCTACAAAACCAATAATGGCGACCCCAACGGGACTCGAACCCGTGATCTCCTCCGTGACAGGGAGGCGCGATAACCAACTTCGCTATGGGGCCAAATGGTTGCGGGGGCAGGACTTGAACCTACGACCTTCGGGTTATGAGCCCGACGAGCTACCAACTGCTCCACCCCGCGATAAAAATGGCGGAAGATGAGGGATTCGAACCCCCGCTCGGGTTTCCCCGACTCTCGGTTTTCAAGACCGACCCCTTCAGCCAGGCTTGGGTAATCTTCCGTATTTTGTTATGCCCCTTAATGATCTAATAGAGTCATCATGATGGTGGACCTTATTGGACTCGAACCAATGACCATCCGGTTATGAGCCGGATGCTCTAACCAACTGAGCTAAAGGTCCAAAATAATAAAAAACAATAAAATATATGGTAGCGGGGAAGAGACTTGAACTCTTGACCTCCCGGGTATGAGCCGAGCGCTCTAACCAACTGAGCTACCCCGCCATATATGGTGGACCCGAACGGGATCGAACCGTCGACCCCCTGCGTGCAAGGCAGGTGCTCTCCCAGCTGAGCTACGGGCCCATATATAAAAAATATTAAATTAAATGGTCGGGAAGACAGGATTCGAACCTGCGATCCTTCGGTCCCAAACCGAATGCTCTACCAAGCTGAGCCACTTCCCGAAGTATATGAATATTTAATAATATTCATAATTGCTCTCAATAATGGCGCGCCCTAAGGGACTCGAACCCCTAACCTTTTGATCCGTAGTCAAACGATCTATCCAATTGATCTAAGGGCGCATTTTTTTCTGAAAACAACCAAAAATATTATATTACATTTTGTTCTTTTTTTTATCAATTTTATAGAAAATTGACAATATTTATTATAGCAAATTAAAAAGCAATATGTATCTTTTTTTAAAATAAATAAAAAAAGAGTATTTAAACTCATTTGTTTTCTATTTGGAGGTACCAGTCGGAGTCGAACCGACGATCAGGGAGTTGCAGTCCCATGCCTTAGCCTCTTGGCTATGGTACCATTACCTAAATTATTATACTAAAAAAAAAGTAAAAACAAAAATATAATAATAAAGAAAGTATTATATTAAAAAAAAAAAAAAATCTATAAAAATAAAATTCCTTTACAAAAGTTTTATTTTTATAGATTCTAATACATTATATCTTATCAAACTAAATTTTAACTTTTTAAGACTTTTTCAATTTTTTAAAAGATATTTCGCTTGTAACAGTTTTACCTTTAATCATTTGTACATTTAGTAATTTAAATTTCACACTTTATTTTCTTTTAAATTAATAAGTTCTTTCTAAATATTAGAAAGTAATTTTAATCTAATGTTTAGTTGAAATAATTTTATTATATTTGTCTACTAAATAATTATCCATTTTTTCATCAAAATTAAATGATTCTCCTAATTTAGGTGAAAATCATTTTGCTCATTCATCACCTTTTGCTTCTCCATATTTTATCATTTCTTCAAAACCAGTAGGCATTCCTGTTTCATCAATTAGTGCTTTTTGTGATTCAACATTGTACATAAAGTTAATAAAATCATATGTAGCTTTTAAACGATTATTTGTACTTGAAATTACTAAATTATCACTTCATAAATTTGTAGATTCTTCTTTTCTTTCTTTATCATTTACAATTACTTTTTGAGTTAATGGTGATGCTGGAACTCCAGAAATCATTGTAAATTTAAAATCATTTTTTTCTTCTTCATTATTATAAACAAATAAATTATTTTCTTCAACTTCTGTACTAGTTTCATAATCATCTTGATTTGCATAAATTAAATCTCCATTATAGACAACTGCTATATCAAAATCTTTATCATGAACTTTATCAATTAATTCATCTCCAAATAATCCTACATTTTTATAACTTACAAGTTTTTCAATTTCTTTTGAAACTTCATCTATTTGTTGTTGCTTAGTAAGTTTTTTATTCCCTACTTCTAAACTTGATTTAGATTCAACTGTTCCATATAATTTTTGAAATCCATACATAAAGACATTTTTTGGATCTTCATTTAAAGCTAGATTAAATCCTTGTGATGCAGCTTGTCAAAGAATGTTTCATGATAATTTACTTTCTACAACAGAAAATGGTTCATTTTCTGTTTCACCCTTTTCAATTAAATTATTATCTAAAAGAAATTTTTTTAATTTATCATTATATATAAATTTACCATTTTTATAATCAGCTAAATTAAATACAATTCTTACATCTCCTCAAAATCATGGAATTGAATAATCTATTAAATTAGTATCCTCTCCATTTGTATCTTTAAAAATATAATTTTGATGAGCTTGTTCAATAGTTTTATAGTAAGTTAACCTATTTTCTACTGAAGGAATTTGTGAATTTTCACAATTACTTACTTTATTTTTTTGTGATGTTACAACATTTTCTACTTTACATCAATCAATTTTTTGTAAACCACCTTCAGTAGCTAACTTTTGAACCATATAATCACTTGGGACCATAATATCATAATTAAATGTATAAGTTTTGTTATATAATGACTCATTAGAATCATATTGTTGATAATTAACTTTATAACCATATTTTTTTTCAAATTTTGTAATTAAGTTTATATCAATATAGCTTCCTCAATTTCCAATAACTAAATCATAAACATTATTCATAATATATGCTGTTGTTAATAAAGAAAATGATGTTAATATAGTTGTTCCCATTATAAGTTGTTTTCAATTTCTTTTAATTCATTTATTTGATTTTGGAACATAATTTTCTTCTAAAACATCTGGAAAATATTTATCTTTTTTAGCTTTTACATAATTATTAACTTTATCAAGTTTTTCTTCTTTTAAAGTTAATTTAGAGCTTAATTTTTCTAATGTCTCTTTTAATTTTGTTTCTTTTAAGCTTTCTAATTCTTTTAATTTTGTTTTGTAATTAATATCTTCTTTATTTAAAAGTTCTATTTGTTTATCTATTAATTCAACTAAAGAAATTTTTCTAAATACTCTTGCTTTAATTTCTTTATATTGTGCATATTTAGCATCACTTTTTTCAACATTTTCTTTTTGCATTAAAGCAAGTTTTTCAATAGTCATTCTTAATTTATATTGATTTCTTCCTTCTAACAATCTATCTCTTTTAATTGAAAGAATTTTAATTTTTTTATTATATCAAGAAGTTAATTTAGAAGTTGGATTTTCTAATGCTTGTAGTTCTTCTTTTAAATCAATAATTTCTTGACCAATTTCTAAAACTCTTTCTTTATCATGTTCATTTCTATTATTAATTCACTCTATTTCTTTTTCATATTTATTAATTTTTTGATCAAGCTTTGCTAAAACTTGATTAAATTTTTTAATTTTTTTCTCATTATTCATTTTTGAGATCTTTAATTCTATTTGAGATTTTTTAATATTTAATTTTTTAAATACTGTAAAATATCTTTTTTCACTTTTAATTTCATCAGTAATTATTGCTTTTTTTCATTCTAATTTACTAATTTTCTTATTATTATTTTTATTATTTAATATTTTTAATTGAAATTTTAATAATTTATATTGCACTAAAAGTTTTAGATTTTTAGATTTTTGTATTTTTGTTCCTGTTAAAAGACATTTTTGTAAATATTTAATTTCATTTTCTATCTTACTAATTGTTTTAATTTTATACTCACCTTTTTTAATTTGCAATTTAATATCTTTAGATTTTTGTAAAGAAAATTGAATTATATTTCAAATTAAAATAATAAATACAATTGCAGCTACTAATAATGTTCCAAAAGCATTAATATACGGTTGCATTCTTTTAGCAGTATAAATAAAAGTAGAAACGTTTGTTTGTCCTCCTCCTGTAAAATAAGAAATAATAAAATCATCAAAACTCATTGCAAAACAAATTGCAGCTGCAGTAATTATACAAGGAGTTAAAATTGGAAGAACTACTTTATAAAAAGTTTGTCTTTGATTTCCCCCAAGATCTTTTGATGCTTCAAGAATATTTTTATCTATTCTATTCATAAAGGGAAGAACTGTAATAATTACATAAGGCACATTAAATGAAACATGAGCTGCAATTAAAGTTACTATTCCAAATTTTACTCCTGCAAGAACAAATAGTAACATTAAGCCTACAGCTGTAATTACATCTGCATTAACTAAAGGAATATTTGCAATTCTCACTCAATTATCTGCAGATCTCTTTCTAATTTTTGTAAGTCCCACAACAGCCATCATTCCAATTACCAATGATATTAAAGTTGATATCATAGCAACAAATAATGAAACTAATATTGATTTCATAAATGGTGAATTTGCAACTAACTTTGAATATCAAGATAAACTAAATCCGCTTCAACTACTGGTACTATTTCCAGAATTGAATGAAAAAACAATCATAACAGCTATTGGCACATAAATAAATGTCATTATTATTAAGAAGTAACTTGATTTGATGAATTTTTTCATTTTTTTGATGCTCCTTTCACTTCAAATTTATTTGAGATTAATTTCATAATTCCCATAATAGCAAATAAAAGCAAAGCAAGAACAATTGCTATTGTTGCTCCAAATGTAAAGTCTGTACCTCTAAAAAAGTAATTCTCAATAATTGAAGTTATTAATTTAATCTTACCATCACCCATATATCTAACAATTAATAAAGAAGTTGCTGCTTGGATTAAGACTAAAGTAAATCCAGCTAAAACTCCAGGCAATGATTGTCTAAAAGTTGTATGTCAAAAAGCCTTTGACTTACTTGCCTTTAAGTCAAGTGCTGCTAAATAATAATTTCTATCTTGATTTTCAATTGCATTATAAATTGGAGATATAGCAAAAGGTAAAAACATATAAACCATTCCTATAATAACTGCAATTGGAGTTCCCAAAGAACCTGGAGAAATTAACAAGAATAAACTTCTAAGTCCAAGTATCTTTAAAATCATACTTATTCAAATTGGCAATGTTACTAATACTCATACATTTTTTGCAAGCATTTTATTTTTTAATTGTGCCATAATCAAAGCTATTGGATAAGCACAAGCTACACAAATTATGCTTGCAATAAAAGCATAAAGTAAAGATATAAATAGTACATAAAGTATAGATCCTGATGTTAAAAAATTTACAAGATTTGAAAAATCTATTTTAAACTTTATACTATTTCCTGTTGCTTCAACAATTGAGAATATTATAATTCCTAATAGAGGAAGCACAACTAAAAATCCCATAACTACTATAAAAGGTAATAATATAGGTCAAGCTTTTCCTTTAAGTCCTTTTACTATTTTAAATTCAGCTATTTTATCTTTAAATTTAATTTTTGGTACTTCTATTTCTATTTCTGTTCCTTCTGATTCAATGTTTTCAATGTCGTCTAATTCTTTTTCAACTTCAACATTATTTTGTTGATCAATAATGTTTTTTTCGTTATTTAAATTATTCATCAATTTCTTTTCACATTACATGTAAATCTTCTGGATTTCATTTAATAGAAACTTTTTTATCAAAATTATGAAACTCTGTTGTATGTGCTGTATAAAATCTATTTTCTGTTTTAATAGTAATTTCATAATGCACACCTTTAAAAATTATATTTTCTACAATACCATTAAAATAGCCTTTATTTGGTGGTAGTATTTGCAAATCTTCTGGTCTTAAAACTATATCAATATTAGTTTCATTTTCTCCAAAACCTTTATCAGTAGAATCAAATTCTTTTCCATCAAATTTCACTTTTAAATCTTTTACAAATTCTCCATCAGCAATTACATTTGAAACACCAATAAAATTAGCAACTCATCTGTTTTCTGGTTCATTATAAATTTCTTCTGGTGAACCAATTTGTTGAATTTGTCCATTATTCATAACTACAATTCTATCACTTAATTTCAAAGCTTCTTCTTGATCATGAGTAACTAAAATAAAAGTAATTCCAATTTCTTCTTGTAATTTTTTTAATTCATCTTGCATTCTTTTTCTTAATTGAACATCAAGAGCTGACATTGGTTCATCTAAAAGTAATATTTTTGGTTTCAAAATAAGAGCTCTTGCAATAGCTACACGTTGTTTTTGTCCACCACTTAACTCATGAACTCTTTTATTTTCCATACCTTCTAATGAAAATTTTTTAATATATTGCATTACTTCTTTTGTAATTAAATCTTCTTTCATTTTTTTGATTCTTAATCCATAAGCAATATTATCGTAAACATCATAATGAGGGAAAAGAGCATAGTTTTGAAAGATTGTGTTAATTTGTCTTTTATTACTTGGAATGGGTGCTAAATCTTTTCCTTCAAATAATAATTCACCAGAGTCTTGTTTTTCTCTTCCTCCAATTATATTTAAAGTAGTTGTTTTTCCACACCCTGAGGGTCCTAAAAGAGTTATAAATTCTCCTTCTTTAATATTAAAACTAACACCTTTTAAAACAACTTTTCCATCATAACTTTTAGTAAGATTTCTAATCTCTAAAATATTATTATTGTTGTTCATAATATGTTCTCCTTTAAAAAATATTAAATTTTTAACGCGTAATTTTATTAAAATTCATTACGCAATCAGGAGGAGCATTTCAGTCTCTAAAACTTTTTCAAACCATTCAACACGAGTAATTACTACATTAAATCATTCTGAAATTAAATATTGATTAATATTTATTACTTTTCTTAAATTCATAGTAACTCTCCCTTATTTTTGCATAACATTATTATATATAAAAATAGATTATAAAAGTATAAAAGAAAATAATATTTCTTCCAAAAAACTTTATTCGTTATTTTATCAACAAATCAAATAACAACAAATCTAACAAATTAAAAACATTGAGTTTAATTCATTCATTGGCAGTAAAAATAAGGTTTAGTATTAAAATTGATAATAAATTTAAAAATTTCTGCAATTCATAATCTATAATCATATATTTTGAAAATAAATAGCTTAGTTTTTAAATAAAAGAAAACTTGTTTTTTTATTTAAACTTACTTTTAATTATATTAGATATTTTCTTAAATAGATTAAAAAATATTATATAGTTTTTTACTTCCAAAATATTTTTTAAAACTATTTTATTTTATAGTAATATTTTAATAAAGCTTTGATATCAAAACAAAATATAACTGTTTATAGCTCTTATATACCATAATAAGCATATAAATTATTATCGTAAAAATAAAATTTATTATTAATAACCATAATTTAAATAACATTATATATTCATTAATAGATTGATTTATTATACTTATTCTAATGTTTTTAATTTAAAATGTCTTTTTTTATTCAATAAGCAACTCCATGTTTTTTATTTGATTTGGTTATATTCTTAACAACATTTTTTAAATCCTTTTTTGAGTTTCGCATTGCAACACCTTGACCGACTCAATTTAAAGATCTTTTATCATTATCTCCATCTCCAAAATACATAATTTCTTCTGGTTTTATTCCATAAGCTTTTGCAACTTTTTGCAATGAATACAACTTATCAACACCTTTTGGGTTTATTTCTATATTTGAAGAATGTGGCACATAGCTCCAAGAGAACATTTCATATTCCTTATCTTTAATTTCTTCTTTTAATTTAGCAATACCCTTTGAATTTCCATAAACTATTATCTTATATGAAGTATCTTTTATTGTATCTCTATCATATTTTATAAGTTTTCTATGTGAAACTTTTTTTAAAATATAGGTAAATAGATTTTTTTTAACGACATAAGAAATTTTTGGATCTTTTGCATAACTAAAAGTACTTAACTTATTTTCTTTAGCTTTATTATAAATAAACTTAAAATCCTCTAAAGTAAATAAATGTTCTTCTATTAAAGTTAAATTAGCATTTTTATCATACTTATAAACTGCTCCACCATTAAGGGTTATTAAATATTCTTGTGCTAAATCAATACCAATTAATTTAGCAACTCTTTGTGTTCTAGTTATATTTCTTCCTGTTGCAATACAAATTTTTATTCCTTTTTTTCTTGCTTCATTAATTGTTTCTATATTTGATTTTGAAACTCTATTTTTTTTCTTAACTAATGTTCCATCAACATCAAGTGCTATTAATTTAATCAATTTGTTTAACTCTCCTATTTTTTATTTTATAAACTGCTTTAAAATATCTTTTGACATAAATCCACTATTTTGTTTAGAAACTTTCCCTTTTTTAAACAAAATTAAAGTTGGAATAGACATAATATTATATCTTTGTGCTATTTCTGGTAATTTATCTGTATCAACTTTAATAAAATTAATTGATTGTTCTTCATCTGAAGTTAAATCAAATATTGGTGCCATCATTTTACATGGACCACATCATTCAGCATAAAAATCAACAACTGTTGCATCTTTTGCTATTTCTTCATCAAATTCTTCTACTGTATTAATAACTTTTACTGCCATTTTTCTTTCTCCTTTATAATATATATTTTTCAATAAAATCAACAACACCATTTTCATCATTTGTTTTGGTTGTAAATGCTGCTATATTTTTTAGTTCTTGTAAACCATTTTCCATTGCTACAAAAACATCAACTTTTGTAGCTAATTCAAAATCATTAAAATTGTCTCCAAATCCAAATGTTGATGTATTTGATTCATTTAATCCTAAATGATTTAAGACTTCTTTAACTACAGACCCTTTATGAACTCCTTTAATTGCTAATTCATAAACTCTATCTGTATATTTAATTATATCAAGTGCATCTAAAATACTTGAAAAATCTTTATAAAATTCTTCAATACTTTGAATACTTGGATTTTTTTCAAGAATTATAGTAATATGGTTAATTTTTTTATCTATATCTTTAAAGTTTTGAACAACTTTATATTCAGTTCTCATAATATCACTTCAATACCTCGAATTTTGTCCTTCTCCATAAACATAATAAGTATCATCTCCAATAAAATGAACTTTATATTTTCCTACTTTTCCATAAGTAATATCAAAAACTTTTCTTAAAGTTTCTTTATTAATGTATTCTTGTTTAATTCATTTATTTTCCTTGAAATCATATATATGAGTTCCATTATTGGCAGCTGCAATACCTTTTAATTTATCTAATTCTAGATAAATTGATTGTTGTTCAAATGTATCCATTGTACACCTTGCTGTTACTGGTATAAAATAATAATTTTTATTATATATTTTCTTTACAATTTCTTTAGTTTCCTTACTAAAATTATGGTTACTAGCTAAAGCAGTCCCATCTAAATCTGAAAAAATAAGAACATTCTCTTTTAATTTCATCTTTTCACCTCATTTTACTAATATAAATTATAGATTAAAAAACGATTCTATTTTATTAAGAATCACTTTTAATTATTTTTTTAATTTCTTTATTTATTTTTTACATTATTTTTGGATTTTTTAAAAATACTTAAAAGACCTTTATTATCATGATTAGGAAGTAATAAATTTAAAATTACTCCTAAAAATGTCGCTAAGAATAATCCTGTAATATGGAATGAACCTAATTCAATATCTTTTTGCATTATTGACATACCTACACCAATAGCCAAAATTACAGATATAATAACAAGATTCTTTGCATTTTTTAAATCAACTTTTGCATCTATCATTATTTTAATTCCATTTGAAGCTATCATTCCAAATAACATTAAACTTATGCCTCCCATTACTGGAGCTGGAATCATTCTAATTAGTTGATTAACAGGAGCAATAAAACTCATAATAATAGCAAATATAGCAGCAAGACCAGTAACTCAAACATTTGCAACTTTTGTTAAACCTACCACACTAGTATTTTCTGCATAAGTTGCATTTGATGGTCCTCCAATTAATCCTGCAAAACTCATTGCAACTCCATCAGCTATTAATGTTTTGCTTATTCCAGGATTTTTTACAAAATCTCTTCCTGTCATAGCTCCAATATTAATATGATCTCATAAATGTTCTACCATTATAACCATTGATATTGGAACAATTGCTACAAGAGCTGGACCAATTGTTTTTGGATCAACATCTCATATTTTTTTAAAACTAGGATATCATTCTCATTTCTTTGTATCTGTAATATAATCGATTTTAATAATATTATAATCAGTTTTTATTAAACTAAAATGCAATATTATACACAATATATATCCAATTACTAAAGCTATAAGAATTGGAATTACTTTCAAAAAACTTTTAGCTTTTAACATACAAATTGTAGCAACTAAAAATGTTATAAGACCAATTATAATCGCCAATCATTGAGGATAATTACCTCATGCATTTGAAACACTGCCATCATCATTTACAGATGTTCCAGCTGCAAATCCAATATTTCCAAGAGCACTTGGAACTGCACTAAGACCAATAGTTATTATTATGGGACCAACTACTATTGGTGAAAAAGCTTTTTTAATTCATTTAATACCTGTTCAATGAATTATAAATCCAATAATTATATAAACAACACCAACTGCAAAAACTGCAATAAAAATTGAATTGTGTCATTGTTTTCAACCTACTCCAAGCACTGTCATATAAGTGAAACTACTTCCTAAATAGATTGGAACCTTTGCCAATGTTAAAGCTATATAAATTAATGTTCCAACTCCAGAACAAAATAAAGCCATAGAAATATTAATAACCTCTTCACCTGCTATTTGACTAATAACTATTGGTACTAAAACTGTAGCACCAAACATAGCAAATACATGTTGAATAGATAAAGTTACTCATTGACCAAAATTTTTAGGTTTTTGATGTGGTTCAAGAACTAAATCTATTTTTTTCTCTTCTTCCATATTATTCTCATTCTATTACTAAAAAATTTACAAAAAAAACAACCATTAAAATGGTTGACTAATTAAATATAAATAATTTAGAAAATTGAAAAGAGTAAGAAATTAATGAATTTTTCAAATATATTTTATTAACTTGTATTACAAACATAATATTTTTAATAATTTCTCCAAACTTTTCTTAAAAATTAATATATATATAATTAAAAAGAAAAAAGCAACATAAAATTAATTTTTTATAAATTTTGCTCTTTAATTTTTATTTTTTCATTTGATTTATCTGTGATTCTTTTTTCCAAATAAAATTTCAAATAACCTATTGGAAATATTAAAAGAATTATAACTAATGGTTTTCAAATTTCAATAATGCCTGTAGCATTTACAATATATACAAGATTAATTATAGAACCTGCTAATGCTATAAAACATGTTAAATAGCCAAAAACTACAAGAGTTCAAAAAACTCAAGGTTTATAAATTTTTACATAACTTTCATCTTTTTTTCTTAAGTTAATTATATTTGTAATCATTAAAACTTTTAGTAAACTAACAGTAAGAGCAAAATAATTTAGTAATTCTATTATTTGATTAAATAAAATATAAAATACTGCAATCAACATAAGTAATAACATTGATAAATACGGTTGACCTGAAAATTTGTTAGTTTTTAGAAAAACATTATATAAATCTTTTTCTTCTGCCATTTTATATACTAATCTTGACTGATATAGTAAAAATGAATTTATAGAACCTGCAAAAAGTAGTATAGCAAGTACATTAAACATAATTTTAACCCAATTAGGAATTAAACTAAATCCAGCAATTCCATTTTGCTTTAAATCACTAGAATTTTTAGCAATTGAAAGAATTGCAATAATATAAATTAAGTAAATTACAATAACAATAACAACTCCTATCAAAATTGATTTAGGAATTATTTTTTCTGGTTTATCAATTTCTCATGCAACATATGTGGGAACCTCAGTTCCAGAATAAGCAAATAAAGTTAAAGTTATAGCTGGAATTAACATTAAAGATGAAATGTAAATTTTTGTTAAATTTTCAGTCATAGTTTTTCCATTTAATAAATTATCACTTGTTCCAAAAATAACTGCTAAGATAATAATTAAAACAATTGGCAAACTTTTAATAACTAAAAAAATAAATTGCGTAACTTGTGAACTATTTCTTATAAATATTTGTGTTAAACCAATAACAGCTAATATTGCTATAGCAAAAAACTTTATAAAATATATATTATCAATTTTTAAAAGAATTGCTGTTATAGTAGATAATGCTAAAGAACTTGTTGCTATATCAGTTGCAGATACAAAAAGAGTTAATACTCATCCAAATCAAAAAGCCATTATTTTTTAATTTGATCTTTTTAATCAATAATAATTAGTTCCATTTTCTTTAAAAGAAATTGCAGGTTCAACCATTAAAAAAGTTTCAGGTAAAATAATTAATCCCCCTACTACTCAGGCAATAATCATAAGAAGAGGATTATTAACTACAGAATCAAAAACACTTGAAAACGATATTATTACACTTGAGCCAATAGTTGCTGTAAGAGTTAAAGCAAGTACAGTTCAAAAACCCATTTTTTTATTTTGTTTCATTTTTATTTTTCTCACTTTCTTTTGCAAAAAATAAAGTCTTTGAAATATATTGATCATTATAATCACTTAAAACATATACATGTTCTGATCCTGTAGGATTTCAAAATTGACTTAATGCATTATTTTCAAACTTTATTTTTTTATTAAACATAGTTAAACTCATTTCAAAAGGAATAAAAGTATCTCCTTTTGCATGAATAAAAAATATAGGTATATTTTTATTCTCCTTCATTTTTTTAAGTAAATTATATTTACTTTGCTTTGTTTTTGTCAATTTACTAAATTTAGAAGTAAATCTAAATGTATTAAATAATCAAGATTTTTTTTAAAAGTTATTTTGAACATAATATCTATATTGTGTTTTAATATCACTAAAACCACAAACAGCTACAACTCAATTAACATTGTATTTCCCAACTTGTGAATAAAGAATAGAAGTTGATGCTCCCATACTATTTCCAATTAATCCAATAACAGATATATCATTTTCTGTTTTTAAAAAATTAATTATTGAATTTATTATTTCTATACTTGAAAAACCTATATCAGTATTTTCACCATAAGTTTTTACATGAGCAAAAGAATCAAAAGTTAATATATTATAACCATTATCATAAAAATGACTTGTAAGTCTTAAAGCTAAATATTTATCTTCTGTTCATCCATGCAAACCAATAACTCATTTCTTGCTATTTTTATTTTTTGCTTGCAAACAACTAATTGGTCCTTTAGAAGTATCAATTGAAAATTCTAGTAAGTTTTTCTTAAAAAAAGAGTTTTGCTTTATATTCATTTTTTTTAAATCTCAATAATAATATTCCAAGCAATTTGTTTCTGTTTCTAAATGTTTATATTCTCCATTTTTAGATTGATTTTTTCCAAAACGTGGGTAAGTATAACAAAATTTCTTATACTTACTAAATACTTTATTTTATTTTATAATTATTATTGGTAATAACAATATTGTTATAATAATTTTTATAAAATTATATTTATACTTTTTATATTTAAACACAATAATTAGTCCCCTTATTTTTAAAACTTTATTAAATAACACACTATAAGAATATTTACATATATATATTGAAAAAAATAAAAAATATTAAAAATTAAAAATATTTCCAAAATATAAAAAAAATCACTTTCGTGATTAAGTTTCTTTATGGTCCGGAATAAGGGACTTGAACCCCCACGTGTTACCACGCCAGATCCTAAGTCTGGTGCGTCTGCCAATTCCGCCAATTCCGGATGAATGGTGTCCCGTATAAGACTTGAACTTATGACCCACTGGTTAAAAGCCAGTTGCTCTACCGACTGAGCTAACGAGACGTTAAAAATTAACAAATTTATAATAACATTTTTTTCTTTTTATTAAAATACTTAATTTAAATTTTATAAGTATTCTCTTATTTTTTAAATAAATTAATTAATAAAAAAACAACCATTTATGGTTGATGATTTCTTAAATGGTGCTGATGATAGGACTTGAACCTACAACCTACTGATTACAAGTCAGTTGCTCTGCCAATTGAGCCACATCAGCAAAAAAATGGTGGAGTGTGACGGGCTCGAACCGCCGACCGCCTGCTTGTAAGGCAGGAGCTCTCCCAACTGAGCTAACACTCCAAAAAAAATATAAAAATAATAATGGTAGCCTGTACGGGGTTCGAACCCGTGTGTGCACGGATGAAAACCGTGTGTGTTGACCGCTTCACCAACAGGCCATAAAATGGCGGCTCTTGCAGGACTCGAACCTGCGACAAACCGGTTAACAGCCGGTTGCTCTACCAACTGAGCTAAAGAGCCATAGATAGATTTCTACCTATTCATAATAGCATATTAATATTATTAAAAGCAATATTTTTTTGTTTTTTTGAAAAAAAAGCAAAAAAACCACATTATTAAGTGTGATTTTTTTAAATATAAACGTTAAAATTATTCATTTCCAATTAATAATGAGAGTTTAGTACGCTTAATAGATAACATAACTACAATATATCCTAATAGAAAAATTATAATTCCCGATGCAAATATAATTGGAATAACTTCTCACCCAATAATCATTGGAACAGCTATATTTATTGATAACAATACTTTAGGTATTATTAAGAATATTTGACTTAAAATAGAAAGTATTCCTACTATAACAGCAATAATAGTTATAGGTAAAAAAATTCATAACATAATCGAATTAATTTCTTTCATTGAGTATCCTTGAATTCGCATATAACTCATAAATCTTTTATATCTTCCAACAAACATATCTGTAATTAAGTAAATAATTATAATAGCTGTTATTAAAGAAAGTGAAATAAATATAATAGAAAGAGATACAATTGATGTTATTAAATTATTCATGGCTATTTTTTTAGTATCAATATAATCTGTAAAACCTATCGCCTGATCCATATATTTATCAAAACCTAATGTAGAATTATTTCCATTAAAAGAGTTCAATATTATTCTTTGCATTTGATCTGCATTTTGAACATTGGAACTCATTTTTGCATTACTTCATATATTAATTGAAGAGCCATCATCAAATGTTTTTCTTATATTAAATCCTTCACTAATACCCATTAATTTATTAGCATACAATTGATCCATATATATTTTATTGCCATCATATAATTTTTCAATACCAACAACTTTTATTTTCTTATAGTTTTTTAAATCAACTAGTTTATTTGTTAAAAGTTTATTCTTTAAAGCAATATTAAATCAATTATTAGTTCTCCCCATTATTAATGTTTCTAAACCTATTTCTTTTTCAGTTCCATCATCTTCATAAGTATAGATATTAAAAGGTTTAACAATATAATATTGTCAATCACTACTTTCTGTATAAACGTTTTGAATATTTGAGTATTCTTTATATTCTTTATTTACTTTTTCAAATAGATTTTTATCAATTAGACTTTTTTTAATGTGAAGTTCTATATTTGCCATATTATAATATTTTGAATATTCATTATTTGATTTTTTAAAATATAAATTATTATTCTTATTATTTAAGTATGTAAATCTGCTTAAATCCATTGAATATAAATTATCATTTTGATATTTTCATGAATCTGAACTTAAAACATTTAATTGATTATTTTGATCAACAGTTGATAAAAATTGAGAAGCAGTATTTAAATTAAACTCATCGCCTAATTTTAAACCCTCTAAAACAGCTTTTTTATTAATTAATACAGGAATATAGTCTAAAGAATCATTATATTTAATTTTTTCATTATTTTTAATAATTAGATTATTTAAATTCGAATCTAAATTTAAACCATAAATAGTAACTGGAGTATTTTTTAAATTATCAACTTTAGAATTGAACCTTGTATACATTTCATCTTTATCTTTATCAACAGAGATATTTGAAAAATTAAATGTAAAATTCTTAAATTCATTATCATCTTTATCTCAAAGTTCTTTTATAGTTGAAGGTAAAATATTATTTGATGTAGTTTTAATACAACTATTGTAATCTGACTCTTCTGTTATTGCTGATTGACCAAACAATTGTGGAATTACTTTACAAGAAAAATTATCAAATGTTGTTTTAACTAATTTTGATGAGCTATCAACTTTATTTGATATTCCAACCATTTGATCCATAATACCAGCTGAAAGAGTTCCCCCTTTAAAAGTTAAAATATTGTTATAAACTATATTTTCAAAGTTTTTTCTAAACTCTGTTTTTTTGATTTTTTCTGAACTTCAGTACTTATAATCATATAAATCTTTATATTCTTTTTCTACTCCTATTAAAGGATTAAATACTGAAGCATGCAAATTGCTTTGTGCTTTGTCATTTTCATCCATTTGATAAAAAGAATATCTTGTTAAAGGATTGTTGGCAATAATTCCTGAATAACTAAAGTCATTATTATATTTAATATTTCTATAATATTCATTTCTCATTTTTTTCAATGTATTTGGAGCTAAAGAAGCTGTTGTTATTACAGAACTTGAAAAGAAAAGTATTAAAAAGAATATCGTTAAATCTTTTACAGCAGATGAAATAATTATTAATCTTAATTTAGAAGTAAAATTATTAATTTTTATTTTTGAAAAGAATTTAGAAATAAATAAATTAGGTTTATGACTTTTACTTGGTTGCAACAATACTAAAGGATTTTGTTTTACAGTAAAATAACTTGTAATAAAAACTAATGCAGAAATAATAACTATAAAAAATAATCACTCTAGTAATAATAATTGTCAATTAATTGAAAAACTTGAAGGAATATTAAAATATCTTTCAAAAATATTCATAAGAGAAATTTGTAAAAATAAACTTATAGTTCAACCAATAGGTACTAAAAAAATTATTGGAAAAACCATATATAAAATATAATTAAATATAATTTTAGAATTTGATACACCTAATGATTTTAAATTTCCTATTTGACTTCTTTGTGAAATAAGAATTTTTTTAAAAATATTATAAACTACAAAACAAAGTGATAATGCAAATATAATACAAAATATTATTGCCAAATATACAAAAGTTTTAACAACCCCAGTAAATAAACTATTTCTCATATTTAATACTTTTGTATCTACATAACCTTGAAATTTTGCTCTAGATAATTTTTCTGCTTTATTTCCTGAATTAATACTTTCTTTTATTTTATTTAAGTTAGAAATATTATCTGCTAAATATGTTTGAAATAAATTTATATCTTCTTTCATTTCATTTATATGTTTTTTGTGTTTTTTAGGTTTTTTATTATAAGTTAAATAAGTTCTACTAACATCTTGATAACTTTTTTCTTCTCCCTCTTGATTAAATTGTTTACTAAAAATTATACTACTTATATAATAAATAGCTTCATTTTCTTGATTTGTTAATAAGTCCTCTTCATATATTGTTGGATATATATTTAGTGAATCAACAGCTATTCCATCCATTACATATTTTTTATCAGAACCAGGAAAAATATTATAAGTTTTTCCTAACTGCATTTCATTATATTTTGCATATCCACTCGAAGTTAAAAAGGAATTTTCAGTTAAACTATCTTCATTATATGTTCTTGTATAAATTTTAAATATGTCTTCATTATAAAAATGGGTTTCTTTTTTATTAGAACCTATTACATTTGTATTGTAAAAGGAAGAAATATAACGATATTTTTTTCCTGCAGAGTCTCATTTAACTGCTTCATTTGAAGATCTAATTTTAAAGTTTGTTAAATCTCCTAATAAATTAAAATACGTTGAAAATCAATTTCCATATATTAAATGATTATCTAAAATAATATAACCATTATTATTTAATTTTGTATAAAAAATATTTTTATTATCGAATTTATTTATATAGAAACTTGCATTACTTGAAAAAAGATTAATTTCTTCATTATTTCAAGTTTTTTTACTATCAACTTTAATTGGATTATTAGTAAATTTATAATTTCCTGTTTTTTGATCAATCTCTCCCAAAGTTTTATTTTTGAAATAATCTTCTGGATTATTATCATTATTTTTCATAAAATCTAATAAATCTAATTTTATTGAATCAGTTATTACTGAATTATTTAAATAAAACATGTAATTAAATATGTTTAAAGCAGCTTTTTGAGCCTCTTTTGATAATTTTTGATTATCAAAATTATTATATTTTTCATATAACTTACCAATTAAAGATTTTTTAAAATTATCTGAGTTTAAATTAAATCTAAACAAATCTCCAAACTCAGCTTTTTTTACAGTATTTATTTTTTGCTCCTGAGTATAATTTAAAATAGCTTTCTCAGGAGTTGGCATAAATGATTTAGGTTTATCACTGCTTAATTTTGATTCTACATCACCAAAGTGAAAGTTTATAAATTCTTTATTACCATCTTTTATATATGAACTTTCATAACATTGAGTTTTATTATTTTTACAACTTTTAGTAAAAGTATAATTTTTCAATACTCCCTTATCTCCAAAAGTTAGGGTTGGAAAATAATTACCTTTTTGGTTTTCTATTAATTCTATATTAAATGAAAATCACGGAGTAAAAGTTTGAGTATCATTTGATTTATATGCACTTGATGTGTATCTAAATGAATAGTCAAACTTTTCATAATTTCTATTTATTTCATTATTTTTTTTAACAAGATTTGAAGAAACAATACCAAAAGTTGATGTAAAAACAACTGAAATTGTTATAAGAATTAAATAAATTCCAAACTGGACGTAGTCTTTTAGTAATTTTCTTAAACCATTTTTAAATAAAAGCATTAATTATTAATAAATATTATAGAATTCTTCCCCGTTTTTATTAAAGCATTTAATTGAAGTAATAACTCAATAAGGTGATTCAAAATTTTTTGAAATATTTTCTCAAATTATTTTATATGAATTTTGAACCTCATTATAATCTTGATAATTACCTTTACCATCATAAGCTTCTAAATCTTTTTCTTTAAGAACTCCTTGTTCCAATCCAAGAATTTTTCCTGAGTTAGAAAGTTTTTCTTGGTCTAATTTTTCTATTAATTCTGGTGTTCATTTATCCTTTTGATGTTTAGCTATTGTTTGATAAGGATTAAATTTTTTGTCTACTATAACTTTTTTGGTTTGTGCACTAGCATTTGAAGTTACATCTCCCTTACCTTTGTAATCAAGTGTGAACTCCATTTTTCCTCCAAGTTGTGTATTACTTGTTGTATTTACTTTAAAGTCATTAACTTTTCAATATTTATCATCTACAAGATATTGTAAAACAGGTTCATGTATTTCTTTCATAGCATTAGCTACATAATCTTTAAAACTACTAAAAAATCTTTTAAAATCCTTTTGACCAATAAATTTTTCATTTGAAAAAGCATTATATATTCTAGCAGCTAAAGAGTTTTCTTCATAGCCTTTTTCACTTCATCCTATTAATTTTAGAAATTTGTTTTTATCAGCTAGTGATAAATCTCTAAAATTACTTGAATCCTTAAAAGTATCAATTATTAACTCAAATTGATTCATAGTTTTTTCTTCTGTTAACATTTTATAAAATGCTTGAGCGATTTTAAGAAGATTAATTGCTCCATCATCATCATCACCAATCATTGTTTCTTTTCAATTATTATCACCTATAAAATTTATAATATTTGAATAAGCTTTTTTAAAAGGTGAATTATCTGATCAAAAGAATTGTTCATTAAATTCTTTTTTATTATTACTTTGATCATAAAGTTTTATTATCTCATCTAATATTTCAATAATATCTTTTGCATTAGTTGCTTGTTTTATTTTATCTCTATCTGCATCTTTATAGATACTACTTAGTTTGGGAGCTCTAAATCCCATAATACTATATTTAGGAGCTTTATCTAAAGCTTTAATTTTATTATTTAAATTTTTATTTAAAATTAAAGA
Source organism: Spiroplasma endosymbiont of Atherix ibis (assembly GCF_964020005.1). Lineage (NCBI taxonomy): Bacteria > Bacillati > Mycoplasmatota > Mollicutes > Entomoplasmatales > Spiroplasmataceae > Spiroplasma > Spiroplasma endosymbiont of Atherix ibis. Next base: position 143,039 of record NZ_OZ026474.1, on the reverse strand, counting down.
ACTACTATCTAAATTTTTAATACCTTTTCAAACACCACTTGACATTATCATACCTACAGATTGAGAAATATTGTTTGCATCACCAAAAGTGAATTTTTTATTAGTTATCATTGGAAATAAAGTGTTCATAAATTCTGAAAGTACTAAAGCTCCATTTTTTGTATCTGAAATATTATCTAACATTGATCCAAATAAACTTATATATCCATTAATATTTTGCTCTCCTGCAACTTTTGTTATTAATGCTCCTGTTGAATTAAATTCCTTACCATTTATTTTTGATTTATTTTCTGAATTTGCTGATTGAAAATCTTGACCTTTTAATTTACTATCAGCAATTTTTACATCACTATATTCTTTACTTTTTGCTGCTGAACCTTTCATTAATATAGAATTATATCAAGCATATCCTGAACCATTTGTACCAACATTTTCATTAGCTGCTGTTTTAGGTCCAGAAGAACCATTTGTGTCTGTTGGATTTGCTCCATCAAATCCTAAATTTAATAAATAATTTGATAATGCTCCTGTATCTTGAATTCCTCAAGCAAGATTTCTTCTTTCTTCATTATCAGATAAGTTAATATCCTTTCCTAATCCAGCTGCAAAACCCATTGCATTATTCTTACTTTTACTATAACCTTGATTACCAGATTTAGAAAAAGTGTCATTGAAATAATATGCATTTTCATCTCCACTATTAATCATAGTTTCATAAAATTCATTATCATACATACCCATAATATAACTTGCAAACATTCCTGCATATTTATCACCATTATAATAAATTAAAGATGGTACCAAGTAATTTTTAAATCTATTTATATTTGTTGCTAAATTTATATTTTGATCTCCAATTTTATATGAAACAGGCATATTCATAGCAACTGGTGAAGGTGTTAAAAAAATTGAAAGTATTTCATTTATATTATAATTTAAATTTTCATGTCTGCCTCCAACAATTAATCTTGAAATAAATTCTGCTCCTTGAAGCATTTCCTTTTGCAATTCATTATCATTAATTTTTTTATCATTAATTTTTTTTGTTCCACAAGCAGCAACTGTAGCTGATGAACCTACTAAAACCATTACAGCAAATACATTTAATAATTTCTTCATTTTATTTTTTCTCCTTAATTTTTAAGTACCTAAAAAAACAATAAAATATTTAATTTAATTATTTATTCTTAAACATTTAATAATAGATCTGGTGGATCAGTTTCCATTTTATGAACTCTTATTTTATCTGTTTCTAAAATTATTATTGAAACTAAAACTTTATCTCAATAATTTATATTTAATACTTTTTTTATTTTTTTATTTTTAATTTTCTCAAAAATACTTTTTAAAATAGAATTAACTTTTGCTGAGTTTTTGTAAATTATATTTATAAAATTTTTATTTGAAATAATTGCAGTTTTAATAATTGTATATACTAAAAAAAACATAAAAATATATATAATTAAAAAAACTAAAAAAGTATTTAAAATTACAATAAACATTATAAAAATTTTGTTTATATAAGAAAAATTAATATATTTATAAAATCTATAATTTTTTCATCAATTCATTTCTTCAAAAGCAATATTAGTTTTTAGAATTGAATTATATGTTGAAATCATACAGAAGAAGAAAAGAAGAAAAATAATAAATAAAGTAATAAAAAATTTAAAATTATTATTCATATTACTCATATTTAATATATTTTTTTTCGATATTTCAAATTTATATTCTTCTGCATATTTAAATATTTTAATAATAAAACTTGTTAAAAAATATATAGTAACAATAATTAATGAAATATTAACTATAAGTGAGACTGTTAATATAGCTTTTTTATTATATAAAACTTTTTGTATAGTTAAAGTTAAAAAAAATAATAAAAAAAGCACTATTCAATTTATATTTAATTTGCTATTTTTCATATTTATCCCACTTTTTTTTATTATATCTTTTAAAAAAAAAAAAAAAACATTTTACTTAATACTTAAAAAATTTTTATAAAATAAAAAACATTTTTAATATATTTTATAAGTCTAAACTTCTTTACAAAAGATAATTTAAATGTTCTATATTTTAAAATAATTAATCGATTAAACCTGCCTGATAAAGTTTTTTTGAAATGACCATCTTGAGATTTTAGTTCATTAAATTTACCTCTTTGAACTATTCCTTTGCCATTTGCACCTAAAACTATAATTTCATCAGCATTTTTAATAGTACTTAATCTATGAGCAATAGTTACAGTAGTTCTACCTTTCATTAATAAATCTAACTTAGATTGAATTTCTTTTTCTACTATATTATCTAAAGCCCTTGTTGCTTCATCTAGTATTAAAACCTCAGGATTTTTTAAAAACATTCTTGCTATAATCAGTCTTTGTTTTTGTCCACCGCTCAATAAGAAACCTCTTTCCCCTAAAATTGTTTCATATTGATCGGGTCAAGTCATAACAAGTTCATGTAATTCTGCTTTTTTACAAGCTTCAATAACTTCTTCATTTGTTGAATTAAAAGAACCATACTTAACATTTTCAAAAACATCTCCATAAAGAATTTGAGGATCTTGTTCAACATATCCAACATGTCTTAAATAACTAGATAATTTAACATCTTTTAAATTTGTATTACCATTAATAATAATATCTCCTTTTGAAGGATCATAAAATCTTAATAATAATTTAGCAATTGTTGATTTACCACTTCCTATTTCACCAACAAAAGCATATGATTTTCCCTCTTCAAATTTAAAATCAAATTTTGGAAGAATAATTTTTCCTGGTTTTTCAGGATATTCAAACTCCACACCTTTAAATAAAATATCTCCTTTTATTGATTCAACAGTTTCTCCATCTCAGTAATGAGAATTTAAAATTGATTTAGCCTTAATCGTATCATCGAATCTTTGTGCTGCAACTGAAGCTTGAGCTAAACCAAATAAAGCAGCCATAAAATTAAATAATGGACCTATCATAAGCCCTTGTGCTAAATTATAAGCTGCAAATCTATTTTTTAGAAAATCAGATTCTGTTCCTTGATTTCCATAAATTAACATTGCTGCAATTACAGTTGCAAATTGCAAAACAAATATTCCCCCTCACATTGTTGTTAACATAAGAGCTAATCTTGTACCTACTTTTTTAGATTTTTTATAAAAATCTTTGTGCACTTCATTAAATCTTTCTGTTTCATAATTTTCTGTACCTTAAGATTTAATAAGTCTCACTGTAGCAATTCTATCTGTTACATTTCCATTAATTTATGTGATACTTTCTCTTACTTTTATAACTTTATTTCTTGTTGCATAAAAACAAAACATCATTAAAAACATTATTATTCCAAAAGTAATAACAGTCACTGTTGCTAACTGTCAACTTAAAATATACATTAAGATAGCTGCACCAATAACTTAAAAAAATGATAAACCAAATTGTAAAGGTACTTGAACTGCTTGATCACCTACTATTTGTGTATCATAAACTATTTTAGTTAAAATTTCTCCAATTTTTTTATCTGAATAGTAAGAAATATCTTGTCTTACTAAACTCTCAAGAGCTCTATTTCTTAAACTTATCTCAATTTTACGACCCATAATGTATGCTAAATAGTCATAAACAAAAGAAAGTATATAATATAACAATACCAACAGATATATAAATTAATAATTCTCAATCATTAGTTCAAAGATCTGTTATTATATTTTTTACTGATTCTTTTGAATCATTTTTTTCACTTGTTATTGCAAGAGTCATTTGATAAGTTAATATTGGTAATGACAAATGCAGTACAACAAACATTAAACATAAAAATAACATTGATAATGATAATTTTCATTCTTTTGCAAAATAGTAAGATAAAGTTTTAAAAAACTTTCCCTTGCCAACTTCAAATTCTATATTTTCCATATTTCTCCTTTATATTTGACTCCATTAAAAATTATATATTTTTTATAAATAAAAAGGTATTAAAAGGCTACCTTTCTAATTATTAAATTAATTTAAGTAATAATTTATAAGTACCATAAATAAATACTGTTGGTAACAATTAGTTAATAAAGAATATTAATGCTAATCAGGGATTTAATCCTACAGTTGTAAAGTCAAAAAACATATTAACTTTATCAACTGGAATTAAAGTTAATGTAGTAAAAATAAATGCTACAATCATCAATATTAGCAATCATTTGTTTGGCCTATACTTGTTCACTTCTTTATTTTGTCTTGTTGATTTAATAGGCAAGAATAAGTTATTATAAAGAATTGAATAGAATATTGGAGAAAACATAATTGCCATATAAACTCCAGTTTTACCAAATTTTGCTGCAGCTTGAATATCTTCTTTAAATCATCAAACTGCTATTTCATAATTTAATACAGCAAATAAAGTAGTTATAATAATTTGACTTCTTATTCCTTTTAATAAACTTTCTTTTTTATGTGTTGGAGGTGGATTTTTCATAACACCTCTTCTTTCTTTTTGCATTCCAATTGGAACAGCAACAATTGTTTCAATAATAAATATGTGGAATAATATATTTACTGAATTTAGAGCTATATCTTGATTAATTGCCAATATTAATAATAAAGTTAAAACTTGACTTATATTTGCGGCAATTAAAAAGGAAATGGAATACTTAATTTTCTCATAGAAATTTCTCCCTGAATTAACACCAGAAACAATACTTTTAAAATTATCATCTGCAAGTATAACATCACTTACCCCTTTTGCAACTTCAGTACCTGTTATTCCCATAGAAATACCAACATCTGCTTTTACCAAGCTTGGTGAATCATTTAATCCATCCCCAGTCATAGCAACAATATTATTATCTTCTTGAAGTAAATCAACAATAAGAGCTTTATGTTCTGGATTAACTCTTGCAAAAACATTTGTTCTTTTAAGTCTTTCTTTTAATTGTTCATTAGATAATTCATTAATATCTTGACCTGTTAAAACACCATCAAAATTCTCATCTACTATTCCTAATCTAGAAGCAATTTCAAAAGCAGTAATTTTATGATCTCCTGTAATCATAATTACACGAATTCCTCCAGATTTTGCCTCTTCAATTGATGTTTTAACTTCTTTTCTTGGTGTATCTATAATTGCCACACACCCTAATAAAGTTAAATTATTTTCATAACGTTGTTTTTCTTCAGTTATATCTTTTTGAGAAAAACCTAAAACTCTTAAACCTCTTTTAGCAAAACTATACAATTGTTCATTGACTTTTGCTTTATCCTCTTATTTTAAAGGAGTTACTTTTCCTAATTAATTTATAATTAATATCAAATTTTTTAACAAAATCAATAGTTGCAATTTCAGTAGCACTACCAATTTTTTCTTTTTCAACAATTGCATCACTACATAAAGTAATGCAATTAATTAAATCATTATACTTTGTTTTATCAAATTTATTATAATCTTCTTCTATAAAATCCAAAAAGATTCTATCTACTGTCATTTTATTTTGTGTTAATGTTCCTGTTTTATCTGAACAAATAACATTAACATTCCCAAGTGTTTCAATTGATTTTGGATTTTTAATAATAACATTTTTTCTTGCCATTTTTTTGTAGCTACCATTAAACAAATTTTAACAATAATAGTTAGTGATTCAGAAATTAAAGAAATAGCAGAAGAAACTGCAATAAGAAGAAGATTTTTGATATCAACTTTACCTGGTTCTACTTCATTAATTTTATTTGATAAAAAATAAGAAGTTAAGAATAATATAACTCCTAAAACTATTGATGTTAAACCTATTATTGTTGTTAAACGAGTAACTTTTCTTTCAAGTGGAGTTTTTTCAGCTTTGTGACCTGTAATTTTTGTAGCAATTTTACCAATTTCAGAATCTTTACCTGTTCCAAAAATAACACCCATCATTTTTCCTTCAATAACTAATGTAGACATAAATGCAATATTTTTTTGATCTCCCAACATTAAATTCTTTTGTTTAATAGAGTTAGAAATTTTTTTAACAGGTTCATTTTCTCCAGTTAAAGCAGATTCATCAATTTTTAATAATTGATTATCTAAAATTCTTGTATCTGCAGGAACAAAACCTCCAGAGTTTACAAATATTATGTCACCTGGAACTAATTCTTCAATATCTACTTCAATTTTTTTTGAATTTCTTAAAATAATGGCTATTTGTTTATTTTCATTTAAATTTGCTACTTGATTCAATGATTTAACTTATTGAATAGTTGCAATAATAGAATTAGTTAAAACTATAATTATAATAATAACTAAACCAGTTATATCAACTACTCCAATTTTTTGTGAAATAATAGAAACCAATCCAGAAACTAAACCAGATAAAATCATAATTAAACTTAATGGGTCTAAAAAGCTCAATAAAAAATTTTTAAATCAATTGGTTTTTTTAGTTTTTGGAAGAATATTTCGACCATATTTTTCTAATCTATTTTTAGCTTCTTTATTACTTAATCCAGTTTCAGGATTAACTTCTAAAATATTGCATATTTTTTTATTAGAAAGTTTATATCACTCTTCATTTAAAGATAAAGTTTCAAACTTGGAGTCTGATGACTCATTTTTATTTTCAGTTATATTCATTTTAACATCTCAAAAGATTTAAAAATCTTAACCATATTATTTTACTACTTTAAATATATAAGTCAAATTTTTTTTACAAACCTATACTTATAAGTTTTAAAATATGATTAATTTAATTTTTTTTATTAAAATTAAAAATATTTTATCCAATTGTAACCTCTTCTTCTAAATATCCATAATTCTGTTTATTTTTAGGTTTTACAAAAGCAATCAATGTATTTGAAATACCTAATTGACCTATAAACATAGTTATAACAAGCATAATTTTACTTATAACTCCAAGTTGAATTATTTGTTCATTTGGAAATGGTTGAAAACCAACTGTTCCAAAAGCACTACATACATACATTATTAACTTAATAATTGTTGCTTCAGTATGCTTTGTATTGTCAGTTCCATATAACATCTTGTTACTATCTAAATAAACTACAAAGATACTTGTAATAACAATAAATAATGAAATAAATACTACAGCAAATGATCTTTTTACAGTTTCATCTGGTATTTTTCTTTTAAAAGCTTCTACAGATTTTTTATTTCTTATAATTGAGAAAATAGCTAAAATACATATTGCAAAAGTAGTTGTTCTAATTCCTCCTGCTGTTGAAGAAGGAGCAGCTCCTATAAACATTCAAATTGATAATATAAATTTACTTCCAGCATTAAAATTATTAACATCAACTGTTGCAAAACCAGCATTTCTTGTAGAAGAAACATTAAAAATTAAGTCCATTATTCAAACATTTGCAGGCTTTCAACCAGTTGGTACTCATTGTTTTACTTCAACTGATCCTCCACCATGAACCATTTTAGTATATTTCTGCTCAACACCATCTAAAAGAATTTTGCTATTCTCCACAGTTAATCATTCAGTTAAAAAAACTAATATTGGACCTAATATAAACAATGTTATATAAGTTATAAAATTTAATTTAGTAAACAAAGAAAATTTAACAATTTTCCCTTGTTTTTTTGCTTTAATTTTTTTCTTAATATCATGATAAGTTGGATAACCTAATCCTCCTATAACTCATTGAAATAGAAAAGTAACTTGTATTAAATATCCAGCTGATCCTGGTTGATTATAGGGAACAAGTGAGCTACCACTTATAATATCAAAACCAGCGTTATTTGTAGCACTTATAGAATGAAAAATAGCTGCTCAAAGAGACCTTCCAAAGTCATTATAAGCATTTGTAACAGAATCTTTTTCAACATTTAAATTGTTAATATCAATAGGAGTAAAATAAAATCCAAAAAATAAAATAATTGAACCAACTATTTCTAAAGCAATTAAAAAAATAAATGCATCTTTAATCATTTCTACTGTATTTGATAAACTATTATTTCCTCTTTCTGATGAAGCTACATTTTGATCATCTAGTGAGATTTTTTTTCCAATCATAACTAAAAGTGAAATTTTAATTGTTAGTATACCAATACCTCCAATTTGACACATAATAATAATTAATAATTGACCTATAAATGAATAACCTGTATTTGTTTGTACAATTGTAATACCCGTATCTGATATAGCACTTGATGCAGTAAATATTCCAGTAATAAAGTTTCAATAATTATTTGAATCTTTTACAACTCCAGGAATTGAAAGTAAAAAACCTCCAATAATAATAGCTAATACATATGCTATAATAATTTTTCCACTAACACGAGAAAAAGGTCATCAGTTTTTTAATTTATAAAAGAATTTCTCATTTTGTTTTTTTGGTTCTTTAGTTTTTTTAATTTTTTTATTATTTTCTTGTTCTATATTTAAAGAATTTTTCACCAAAAATACCTCTTTCAAATCTACATTAAATTATACATTAAACCCTAAAAGAGTTGTATAATTTAAAGAGTTAGAAAGTTGGTGCTTATATGGCTAGAAAAAAAAGTTTTGCTATATTCGGTGCAAATTACTTTGGTTTATCAGTTGCTCAAACACTTGATGAAAAAAAGCAGCTGATTAAAATATTTGATTATGATGAAGAAAAATTAAACTTACATATCAATGAATTTGAATCTGTTGAAGGTATAGTATTAGATGCTACAAACAAAAATGCTTTAGAAAAAAATGGTATTTCTCAATATGATGGAGTTATTGTTTGTTTTGGAGGAAATATGGAATCAAGTATTTTAACAGTTTTAAATCTTTTAGATTTAGGTGTTGAAAATATTATAGTTAAAGCAAGAGATGAAAGACATAAAAGAATTTTGCTTGCTCTTGGTTTAGAAGAGGATAAAGTTATTATTCCTGATGTTATAACAGGTAAAATGGTTGCTACAAAATCACTATTTGATATTGAAAGTGAAGTACAGTCAATTGATAATGAATACGTATTTACAAGTATCACAGTAAAAGAAGAAAAAGTTATTGATAAATCAATTTTTGATACAGGTTTAAGTTCTAATAAAGATTTCAATATTATTCAAATAAAAAGAAATGGTAAAACATTACTTCCAGATGAATATACAATTCTAAAAGAAGGAGATATTCTTGGAGTATATGCAAAAAATAATATAGTAAATGATCTAGTTTTAAAAATTAGAGGTGAACAAGAAATTGAAGAATAAAAAAATGCTAACCTAAATTAGCATTTTTTAAATAATCTTGAATCATTCTAATAATAATTTCTGATGCTATTGTTGGGTTAACATTACCTTCAGTTTCTTTCATAAGTTGACCCATTAAAGTTTTTTCTATTCTTTCTTTTCTTTGTTCATATTGCTCTTTTATTAAAGAACTATTTTGTTCAATAATATTGTTTAATAATTTCTCTATTTCTTTTATATCAGAAATTAATTTTAGATTATTTTCCTCTACAATTTCTTTTACAGTTTTTTCAGTTTCAAAAGAAATTGGTAAAATTAATTTTACATGTTTTGAAGAAATTAATTTTTTTTCTAACATTTTAATTATTTCACTAATATCTTTTGGTTTAAGTTTAGACTGACTCAAATCTATTGCATCTTTATTTAATAAAGCCTTAATATCAGTTATTAAATAATTTGCAACCTTTTTTGGATCAGATCCTAATACTATACATTCTTCAAAAAAATTAACTAAAGATAAATTTGAAAGAATATAATTAGTATCTTCATTAGAAAGTTGATATTTTTTAATATACTTTTCTCTTTTTTGTGAAGCTAACTCTGGGGAGTTTTTTAAAACTTCTTTAGTTCATTTTTCATCTAATTTAATTGGAAATATATTTGGTTCTCTAAAATATTTATAATCAATAGCATTATCTTTTTTTCTCATTAAAACTGTTTCTTGAGTATTTTCATCAAATCTTCTTGTCTCTTGTTGAATACTTTCACCTGATAACAAAATTTTTGATTGTCTACTAATTTCAAATTCAATTGCTTTTTTAACATTATTTAAAGAGTTTAAATTTTTAATTTCTACTTTTGGACCAAATTTTGAATATCCATAAGGTCTTAAAGAAATATTTATATCACATCTTAATGAACCTTCATTCATTTTAACATCGCTTACACCAAGATATAATAAAATCTCTCTAAGTTTATTTACATATTCAACTGCCTCATTGACACTTCTTATGAAAGGTTTTGAAACTATTTCAATCAAGCCAACACCACTTCTATTAAAATCTATATAAGTTAATTCACCTTTATGTGTTTGTTTTGCAGTGTCTTCTTCTATATGTAATCTTTCAATTTCAATAACTTTATTACTTCCATTTTCTAAAGTAATCTCAATTTTGCCTTCTTTTCCAATTGGAAAAAATTGTTGTGTAATTTGAAAACCTTTTACTAAATCTGGGTAAAAATAATTTTTTCTATCAAATCTTAAAAGAGGATCAATTTTCATTTTTAATGCATTACATGCAAGTAAAGCTAATCTAACTCCTTCTTTATTTACAGAAGGTAATGCACCAGGATAACCCATATCAACTTCAGAAACTTGTGAATTTGGAATCTGTCCATATGTAACTGGACCTAAACCAAACATTTTAGAATTAGTTTTTAATTCTACATGGTTTTCAATTCCTATAATTACTTCAAAGTTATTCAATTAAATCAACTACTTGTCTAAAATTTTTTAAGATTATATCCTCTAAAAATTTTGCTGCTTGTAAAACTTTTAAATCATTTTTTGGTTTTGCATTTAAATTAATTCCTATTGGCATATTATCTTGAGTTACAAAAGGAATTGTAATTGAAGGCATACCATTAAAATTAGCTAAAATTAAAATATATTCTACAAATGAACCTTCATTATCTTCTTTTTGTTCTACATCTACTCCATAAACATTATTAACAATTGGTGCTGGTTTTAATGTTGGGGGAACAATTAAAATGTCTACTTGACTATATAATTTTTCTAAAGCTTCTACAATTAATCTTCTGACTTTTTTTGATTTTGATAAAAGAATTTCTTGATTTTCTGATTTAAGTTGATAACTTCCTATAATGAATCTTCTTTTTACAGTATCTCCAAAACCTTGAGTTCTAGAATTTTTTATTATTTCTTTATAATCTTTCCCCTTAGCTCTTAGACCAAATTTAATTCCATCTAAATTAGAATGTGTTGAAACTCCTTCTGCAAAAGATATCATCATATACGTTGCTGGAATAGCTTCTAATAGTTTCTTATCAAAATCCAATTCTATAACTTCATGACCATTTTGCTTTAAAATTTCATATAGTTTTTGATAATCTTTTTTTAATTGACCCTCTAAATATTTATCAACATGTTTAATATATCCAAATTTAACTTTTTCATCTAAATTATTAATATTTTTTACAAATTCATTTTTATTATCAATTGATGTAAAATCTTTTTCATCTTTTTCATATGTTGCTTCACATAAATAACTTAAATCTTCAACATTATTTGTAAAAAAACCTAAATGATCTAAACTTGGAGCATAAGGAATTGCTCCATATCTTGAGATTGATCCATATGTGGGTTTAAAACCAACTACACCATTTAAGCTTGCAGGTTTTCTAATCGAATCTCCTGTATCTCCTCCAGTTGCAAAAGGAACAATACCTTTTGCAACAGCATATGCACTACCACTTGAACTTCCCCCAACAATTCTATTATTATCATATGGGTTTCTTACTTCTCCATTAAATGAAAATAAACCTGTTCCACCCATTGAAAGTTCATCAAGAGCTGCTTTACCAATCATAATTGAATTTGACTCTTGAAATTTTTCTGCAATAGTTGCATTAAAAGATGGAATATAATTTGATAAAATTTTAGAACCAGCTGTTGTTAAAACTCCTTTTGTAGAAATATTATCTTTATGAATAAAAGGTATACCATATAAAATATTTTCCTTATCAATATTTTTTTGAAGTTCTTTTGCTTTTTCTAACGCTTCTTCTTTACATAAAGTAATTAAAAAATTACTTTTCATCTCTTTTTCTGATGCTTTTAAAACATCATTTACTAAGTCAATAATAGTAATTTCCTTGTTTATTAATTTATTGTGAATATTTTTTAATGTAACTTTCTTAAAATTCATATTATTTAACCACCTTTGTAATTGTTAAAAAATCACCTTCTGTACTTGGTGCATTCTTTAGAATTTCACTTTGAGATAAAACATTAACTTTATTATCTTCTCTTAAGTATGTTTGTGAAATATCAAATGGATAATGCAATTCTTCTACATTTGTAGTATCAATTGATAAAACCTTTTCAAATTTCTTTAATAAATCATTTTCATATTTAAGAATATTTTCAAGTTCATCTTTACTTAAAGTTAACATTGCATCTTCTTGAAGTTCTTCTAATAATTCTAAATTTATTTTCATTTTTTTATTCACCTATAATTTCTAATAAACTTTCTTCAGAAATAATTTCAATTCCTAATTTTTCAGCTTTTTCTAATTTACTACCAGCTTCTTTACCTGCTAATAAAAAATCAGTTTTTCTGCTAACTATATCAATTACTTTAGCTCCATATTCTTCAAGTAAATCCTTAAAATAATTTCTAGGTTTACTTAATGTACCTGTTATAACAAAACTTTTCAAAGTTATTTTATCATTATTTTTTGATCCTTCATTACCTAAATAAATCATATTAATATTTTCTTCATTTAATTTATTAATTAATTGCAGATTTTGTTTTATTTCAAATCAATCACAAACAGATTTTGTAACAATAGGTCCTACATCATTAATTTGTTCTAATTCTTCAAAACTTACTTTTGAGATATTTTCCATTGTTTTAAAACTTATTGCTAAAGTTTTTGCTGTTTTTTTTCCAACATGTCTAATTCCTAGACCAAAAAATAATTTTTCTAATGAGCTATTTTTTGATTTCTCAATTGATTCTAATAAATTAGTTACAGATTTTTTTCCCATTTTATCCAATTGAATAAGTTCATTTTTAAATTTATTTAATTTATAAATATCTGCAACATTTTTAATAAATTTATTTTCAAAAAGTTTTTCAATAATTTTTATACTTAAACCTTCAATATTCATTGCATCTCTAGAAACAAAATGCTCAAGCCCTCTAATAATTTTTCTTGGACATTCAAAATTAATACAATACTGATCTACTTCCCCCTCAACTCTTTCTAAATTTGAATTACATACTGGGCATTTTATTTCTTCAACTCATATAGTTAAGCTTTTATATTTTTTATCCTTAATTGGTTCAATTACTTCAGGAATAATATCTCCAGCTTTTTTTATTTTAACTTTTCCTCCAACTCTTATATCTCTTTGAATAATAAAATCAGCATTATGTAAAGTTGCTGCTTGAACAATAGTTCCTGAAATTTGAACAGGTTCTAAAGAAGCATTATAAGTTATTCTTCCCGTTCTTCCTACTGTTGCATAAATATTTTTCAATATTGTTTCTTTAACTTCAGCAGGAAATTTAAAGGCTATAGCTCATTTTGGAGATTTTGAAGTATATCCTACTTTTTCATAAAGATCAAAATCATTTATTTTAATTACAACTCCATCAATTTCATATTCTAATTTTTCTCTTTGTGCTTCAATAAATTTGATATGATTATAAACTTCTTCAATATCATTACAAATTTTTCCCAATTTATTTACTTTGAAATTCATTTTTTCTAAGTAATTTAATGATTCACTATGTGTGTTAAATTTCTCTCTATCCATAAAATAATATAAAAATGCATCAAGTTTTCTTGAAGCTGCAATAGATGAATCTAATTGCCTTAAAGTTCCTGCTGCAGCATTTCTTGGATTAGCAAATAACTCCTCGTCATTATTTTGTCTTTGTTTATTTATTTTTTCAAATTCAGTTTTAGATAAAAATACTTCCCCTCTAATTTCAACATAATCATTTTTATCTGAAATTGATAAAGGAATACTTTTTATTGTTTTTACATTTGAAGTTACATCTTCTCCATAAATTCCATTTCCTCTTGTTACACCTTTAAAGAAACTACCATTTTTATAAATTAAAGAGATTGATAATCCATCTATTTTTGGTTCAACAAAAAAATTATATTTCTTATTCTCAATCTCTTTAAAAATTTGTTCATCAAAAGTTTTTAAATCTTCTTTGTTAAATGCATTAGATAAACTTAACATAGGTAATTTATGTTTATACTTTTCAAATTTATCCATTACTTGACCACCAACTTTTTGTGTTGGTGAATCATCAGTTTTAAATTCTGCATTTTCTTCTTCCAATTTTATTAACTCGTTTAAATTTTTATCATATTCAGAATCATCAACTATAGGACTATCCAAAACATAATATGCATAATTTCATTTTTTTAAATTTTCTTTTAATTTTTCAATTCTTTTTTTAATTTCTTTCATATATGCTCCTTTAAAAACTTAATCTTGAGTATTTTTTAATAACAATAATTTCTGCATTTTTTTTCTTTACTTTTTTCTGTTTAATTGAATATGGAATAGCATTAATAAGTGAAAATAATAAAACAAATAAAACTTTTCCATTTGTTTCAAACATTTTTGGATAAAAGACACTTATAAATCTAACTGATATAGGGTTATAGAATGTTAAATAACTTATTAAAAATAAATCAACTATATTTGTTAACAAATCACATTTTATTTTTTTTCTAAAGAAAACTCAAACAAAAGATACTACTAATAAAGACATTGAAATTATAAATACCAAAGATTGTTTTGCAATATTATTTTTAATTACAGAAAGTCAAATATATAAAATATTTAGAGAGTTAAATTTATCTAAAATTATATTCTCATTAAAAGCTAAAATAAAAGCTGTTGATATTGTCATAAAAAATATTGGTACAAAAAGAACTATAAATATACTTCTGTTCTCTAAAAAATTCTCAAACTTAATAACAAAACTATACTTTCTATTCATTAATATGGAAGTAATAATCATAAGAAAAAGAACTGCTCCAAATACAATTACTTGTATATAAAGACTTAAAATAATATTATAGAAAATAAAACAAACCATTGGAAATAGTACAATTTTTAAAATATCTTTTGTAAAATTTTGATTAAACTTTCTTTGAATTATAAAAATAAATGCATATAACAAGAAAAGAATTTGATATGAACTTTCTCAAGAAAATGAAATATAACCTCCAAGAACTAAACCAATTAAAATTGGATTATATCTTTCTCTATTATTAAATGTTGTATATCTAAGTAGCATAATTATTGCATAAAAAATTAAATAAAGTAAAATCATATATCCACTAAATATTGAATATTCTAGTTTTCAAAATACTAATCTAGTTATCATAAAAAGTACTAAACTTGATAAAAATAAAATAATCTTATTATTATTTTTAGTTTTTAAAGAAAATGATTCATAAAATGTAAAGAAGATTGAAGATATTAAAAATGCATCTAAAATTATTGATAAAGGAATTAATAAATCTTTATATTGATAAGGTTTAACATTTGCAATCATAATAGTTGATAATTGAAAACTATACCATCCTTGAAATGGTTTAAATCCTAAAAAGTTATATAATGTAGAATCATTGAAAAAAGAAACTGAATTACCTTTTAATCAATATAAAATTGCTAATGTATTTTTATGCCTACTAAAATTTTCTTTTGAGATATACATCATAGAAAAATAATTTATAACTATGAAAATGCAAACTACAATTATAAAAAATAAAGAATCTAATTTAAAAAAATTAGTATTTAATCAAAATCTCATAAAGACAAAACAAAATAATAAATATATTATAGATATGGCAAAAATATAGTAAATAAAGAATATGTAAGGTAAAACTGAAATAAGTTGTAGTGGAAATGTAAATACAGAGAGAAATGTAAAATAACTGAAAAAACCTGTAGCAATAGCTACAAAATAATTTTTTATTTTAAATTTAAAAAGTTCAATTGCAATTAGACCTGATGTATAAAACATAAATAAATACAAAATAGAAATTCCAATAGCAATAAACAATGAACCTGACATATTATCACCTTTATAAATTATAGCATCTCAAAGCAGCTTAAATATTCTTAAAAATTAAATAAAAAAATCGACTAAAATCGATTTTATTTACCCTTTAATTTATAAATACTTTCATTTTTAGGATTTATTTTTATTTCTGCAAGATCATCTATAATCTCACTATTAATTGTTGTATCTTCAATTCCATACATAGCTTGAGATATTTTATCACTGTTATCAACTATTTCATCAATATCTATGCCATATTCTTCAAAACGTTTTTTTCTAGCCTCTGTTGATTTTTTTAATAAAATTCTTTGAACTATAGGTAGATTTTTCATAATTCCATTAAATGATTTTGCATTTAATAAATAAGAAAATAAAATTAATATAAAAATAGATGTGAAAATTAATCCAAAAAACATTCCAATTAATGGAGCAATATGAGCATTTGTTGATGTAGCTGTTTTAATATCCAATTTTTTACTAATATATAAAATATTTAGTAAAATTACTATAAATGTAGGAACTACTAAAATTAAAAAGTTATTTAAAACATATTTTTTATTTGAATTATATGTAACATATTTTCAAACATAAACTCATAAATAGGAATATCTAATAATTAAACATAATAATTTTATTGAATACATTACAACTACTCCCACAATTAATTTATTTATTCCTCCAACACCACTAGCAACTAACATAAATGTAATTAAAGGAGCTGAAATGACATAAACAATACCAACAATATTTTGAAATTTAGATACTTCTCCATATCTCCCTTTTGCTTGTATTAAAGTCATTTGTCCATCACATAAAATAGTGAATGCTGTTACAGTAGCATATAATATTGAAAAATTAGGAGTATAAAACATATATTCGAATGCTTTTTGACTTGCTAAATCATTTTTAATGTTATTATTTTGAGCATATAAAGCACTAACAAAATATGGAGATAAAATAGACATATTTATAAATGTAAAAGCAGCTATTAAATAAGTATACAATTCATATTTTGTATAACTTTCTCAATTTATTCTTCCTCTTTTTGCCACTAAAGTTACAAAAAACTCTCTAAAAGAAACAACAAAATTTGTCATAATCAGTCTAACATTTAAAGCAACAACTAAATAAAGTGATAAAGTTGACGAGACATTCAATCCTAAAATAACAGAAACTATTGCGATATCTGAATTTAATAATAGTGATGAACCTAATGTTGATCATGATATTTTGCTTTGTGTAGTATTAAGTTTAAAACTATTAAAATCTTTATAGTATTTCAATCATAAGTATTTTCTCTTAACATACATATAAATTAATAAACCTTTAATAGGTGAATAGAAAAATGTTGGAATAAAAGGAATTATAGGATTTTTAGTTTTTGCAAGTAAAAAGAAAGTTAAACCACTTACTAAAACATCTGTAAATAAAATTATTATTCTTCTAATAACATTTTTATTATTGGCAATAATTATGGTTTCATAAACACTAAATCAATAAGCTGAAATAAAATTTTTTGTTCCAAAAATTAATGCAACTAATATTAGCATTCAGTATTTTGCATTAGCATAAGTAATACCTTCTTTATCAACTAAACCAATGCCTGCGTTTTCTCAAGAGGAAGGATTCAATATATTTCCTCCTCCTGATTTAACTCCAGCATAAAGTGGATAAGCAACAGCAGTTAGTGAAACTAAAATTAATCCTATAATTGCAGATTTTTTAAAACTTTTCTTTGTTGTTGAATAAATTTCATTTGCACTTATTCAATCGTTGTTAACTAAAGGTTTAACTAGTAAAATAGAAGCTGCAATACCAAGAGCTCCTTCTGCAGTTGAAATTATAGCAGAAAAAGATGTAACCAAACGTACAAACCCGTTAAACTCTGTACCAAATTTTTCTAAAACTCAGTACATAGTCAAAAACTGAATTATAGCATTAAGAATAGAAATTGTTGTACCAACAATTACACTGAATATACCTTGTTTTGTAGATAACATTGACAACCTCCTAGAAAAAACATTACATTAATTTTAACATTAAAAATTATATTTTGATTTATATTCATTATCATTTAAATATGCTAAATGACCATCAAAATTTTTAAATATTATTTTATATGCAATCAAGTCAATTTCTTTTAATTCACTTCTTTTAGCACCATATCTAAAATCCTTACATATTGGTGATTTATAAAAATTGCATACAGCTCTGATTTGGTGTTTTCTTCCTGTTAATATTTGAATTTCATAAATATTTTTTTGTTCATCAATTAAAGTATTTATTTGTTCTACTTTTTTAGCATTATTAAACTTTTCTACTCTAAATTTTGCTTTTTGATTATCATTATCATATTTTATATAACCTTTAATGCTACCTACTTGTAAGTTATTATTTTCTGTTTTTGCTAAATATAATTTAGTAATATTGTTTTTATTGTTTAATTCTTTTAAAAGAGTATCTAAAGTAATTTTATTTTTAGAATATATTACTAAACCTTTTGTTAATTTATCAATTCTATGAACATGACTTATAACAAAACTATTTTCTTGTTCTGGATTATAGTCTCCTTTACTTTTCAAATAACTTTTAACCATTTGATCTAAATTAATATTAATTGGTGAATGAACTTCTAAATTTGGCTGTTTGTCAACAATTAGTATATTCTCATCTTCATATATGATTTCTAAATTAGAAAAATCTACTTCAATAAATTGATCTCTTTTTTTTGTTTGACTGCTATCATATATTTTAACTTCATCATCTAATTTAATTTTAATTTTACTATCTTTAACTTTTACATCATTTATTTTTATTTTTCCTTTTCGAAATCACTTGTAAATAATAGATAAATTTGTTGATTTAAAATTTTTTTTAATAAAATTAAAAATAGTTTGATCTACATCATTTTGATTTGCTTTAATTATTGTCATAAGTAACCTCTTATAATTTCTATTTTTTTAAAGTAAGATTAATACAAAAACTATTAAATTATTTAACATATGAATAAATCATGAAAACGTCATATTTCCTTTTGTATATAAAAATACTCCCGATAAAATAAAACCTGCTGCACTATAACTCATTATATGAACAAAATCAAAACTTGGACCTCAATGAACAAAACCAAAGAATAAAGAGCTTGAAACAAAACCAAGTCATTTATTTGATGCATTTAAATTAAAACTATTTCTTAAACATAATTCTTCACAAAAAGGTGCAATTATTACAGTTAATATAAATAACAAAATAGCATAAACTATTTTTACTTTTAAACCATACTTATTATCTTTTAAAATACTTTCCAATGAACTTTGATTGCTACTTTGTCCAGCACCTATTAGCTTACTTTCAATTAAATATTGAATTATAAAATTTATTATTAAAAACATTAAAGCAGTACAAATAATTGTTATTAAAATTATTTCTTTTCATTTATATTTAATTGTTTCTTTTAATCTTTTAAGGATTTTTCTATCATAAACTAAAGCAAGAGTAATAATAATTACTTCTGTTACTATCATTGTTAATAAAGAAGCAAAAAATTTAATAACCTCAATATTTTCAGTCAAAAAAAACTTTGTTAAAGGAAAAATAATTACAGAGATTATTTGTGGACCTAATATGAACATATAAACTCATGAATAGCCTCCTTTAAAAAATCCTGCTCCATTTCTAATACAATTAAATATCAATCCAATAGAAACAGATAGAATATATAAAAGTGAAAAAATTGAACTTGAAGAAAATGCTGAATTAGCATCAGCTACAAAAGGAATAAATAAAGCTAAAATAAAAGGTACTATTAAAACTGATGTAACAAAAATCATTCCATCAGTCTTATAATTTAAAATATCAAATCTAAATTTTGTCTCTTCACTTAAATCAAAATGTTTAGATCTAAAACTATTATTTTTATTTTTCAAATTATTTCAAAAATTATTTGAATTTTCTTTCATAAAATCACCTTAATTAATTTTACTACTAAATAAGAATATAAAAAAAAAAAAAAAACTCCTTTAGATATTTTAGATACTTAGACTGAGTTGAAAAAAGTAGGCATTAAAATTTATGTAAAATATTTAAAAGGAAGAAAAAAATATGGCAAAACTTGGTCAAAAATTTAGTAAATATAGTGAAGAATTTAAAGTAAATGTAATACTTTATGCAAATGAAAACGTTGTAACAAAAGCTTATAAAAAATATAAAGTGCCAATGGGAACAATTGGAACCTGACAATCAATCTATAGAACAGATAATAATTTATGCATTAATACAAAATCTAAAGAAGATAAATCAGAATTAGAAAATTTGAAGGAGAAATATGAATCCTTAAAAAAGTCTTTAACCTCATGAGAAACTACATGTCTAAAGAGGAAAAAATAAATTTTATTAAATCAAGAGATTATAAAACAACAATTAAGGAACTACTCGAGTTACTAAATTTAAAAAAATCCTATTGAGATAAATATAAAAATCATTGTTTCATAGATAAAAAAAATAAATTTGATTATATAAAATACGATATTTTAAAAGTATTTAATGATAATAGAAAGCAATTTGGATATAGGCAAGTTTCAAAAGAACTATCTCATAAATATTCAACATATATAATTCGAAAAGTAATGTGAGAAAATAAAATTATAGCTAGATTTGCTAAAAATCAATTAAAAAAAGCAAATAAAAGAAAACTACAAAATTCAAATTTAGAATATCCAGATCTTGTTAAAAGAAAATATAGTGCTGTCAAAGAAAAATACAAAATTTTATATACAGATATTACTTATTTAATTTGAAAAGGGAAGAAAGCTTATAAATCAACAATAATAGATGGATTCACAAAAGAAGTTATTTCATCAGATATTTCTTATAAAATGTCTGCAAAATTTGTAATTGCTACTTTAAAAAGAGCAATTAATGTTATTAAAAAAATAAAAGATCCGAGTGGAATAATTATTCACTCAGTCTATAAGGTTCCCCCTATAGAGGGAACGTTTTTTTATTTTTTTATCATTTTTTATTTATTCTAATTCTATCATTATTATAAAAATCTAATCATGCTCATGCTATTTTTAAGCATTGATTGATGTTTTCAATATGACATGTTCTTATAGTTTCATCTTTTAAACGACTATGAAAACTTTCATGCTTGCCATTATGATGAGGTGTTCCTGGTTTTGAATAACTTCTAATGATTTGCAAATCATTACATAAATTTATGTATTTTTCAGAAGTATATTGATTTCCATTATCTGAATGTAATAATATTGGACCTAAATATTTTTTATTTTTATATGCCATTTTTACAGCTTCAAGCACAAAATTTGTTTTTTGATTATCTATTATTTTAGATTTTCCTATTATTTCTCCAGTTAAATTATCTTGAACTGTGCAAATATAACTTTTTTTGTTTTAACTGAAAATTGAGTTATGTCACTAGTTCAAATGTTTTCAAATCCCATTTCTTTTGCTTCTTTAAGATAATTTTTTCTAATAGTTTCTTTATATTTTTTAATTTCATGTTTAGTTTGTTTCTTAATATAATATGCAATATGATTAAATTTTTTAAATATACGTTCTAATTTTTTGTGATTTATCCTAAAAGGGTCAATATAATTCAATTTAAAATATAAAGATCATCTTTTAGCACTATAAGCACTAAGAAAATTATTTTTTTCAATTTCTGAAATCACTAAATTCATAATTCTTGTATCATTGAGGAAATTCATTAAAGTTTTATTTTCTTTATATGTTGATGTTCTATTGATATTTAAAATTTTGCAAATTATTGTTCGATTATATTTAGTATTTATTAATAATTCCTGAATTATTTCTTTTTGGTTTCGCCCTTGGAGGCTCATTGCTTTTTTAAAATATTATTCTCCTTAATTAATTCTTTATTATAGTCGAATAGAACTCCTATAAACAAATCATTTGCCTTTTGAGATATGCTGTAATCTATTTTATAAGGCAAGCGAGGTTTTGCTTCACTTATCTTTGCATTTTTATATTTGTTAATTATTGTTACAATTGATCCAGTAGTTGAGTTAAATTTTAATGCTATTTCTTTTAGAGAATATCAATTCAAACTTAATTCAATAATTTTTTCTTTTTCTTCTTGAGTTCATTTTCTAAACTTTTGTCCTTTTTTAGCCATATATTTTTTCCTTTCTATTATTATATAAAAGTGTCTCCTAAAATGGGGGAACCTTCTAAACCTTCAATTTATTTTTTCGTATTTAAAACTTGACTTTTTTTTTTTTTTTTACAATTAGTAATATCGATTTGAATTGTTTTTAAAAAGTAGGAAAATATGAAAAACTTATTAAGTGTATTGGCAAAATTTGGAATTGTTGCTTCATCAGCTGTTAGTGTTGTTGCATGTGGTAAAAAAATAGACGATAAGAAAGTTTCTAAACCAAAAGTTGAATTAACTCAAGTAATTCAAAATTTTGAACAGGATGTGACAAAAATATGAACACAGCATTATGAAAAGGAGGTTTGCAACAAATTTAATTACTTTAGAAGATGCAAAATAACGATTATGAATTTTTAGTTAAATCAAATATTTAATATTATTTAAAACCAAAGAATAAAGATAAGGTGATATTTGAAGAAAAAATTGTTTTTTAATATAAATGAGCAAATAAAAAAATTAAAATAGTTTTAATTTTCAATTTTAAACTCTGTTAAAAACAGTCTATGATTTTTTATTTTTAATTATAAAAGAATATTGGTTATAATAATTAAGGAAAATATGGAGAATAATTATTTATGAATAAATCAAAAATTAGAAATTTCAGTATAATTGCTCATATTGATCATGGTAAATCTACTTTAGCCGATAAAATTCTTGAATTAACAGGAAGTGTTGAAAAAAGAGATATGCAAGCACAACTTTTAGATTCAATGGATATTGAAATAGAACGAGGAATTACAATTAAGTTAAACTCAGTTCAATTAAAATATAATGCAAAAGATGGAGAAAAATATATTTTTCATTTAATTGATACTCCTGGTCATGTAGATTTCACCTATGAAGTATAAAGAAGTTTAGCAGCTTGTGAAGGTGCTCTTTTAGTTGTTGATGCAAGTCAAGGAATTGAAGCTCAAACACTAGCTAATGTTTATTTAGCATTAGACAATAATTTAGAAATTGTTCCTGTAATTAATAAAATTGATCTACCAGCAGCAGAACCAGATAGAGTTAAATAAGAAATAGAAAAAGTAATAGGAATAGATTGCTCAAATGCTCCAATGATTAGTGCAAAAACTGGTTTAAATGTAGAGGATGTATTAGAAGCAATTGTAAATTTTATACCTTCTCCATTAGAAGCAGATGATTCAAAGCCTTTAAAAGCTTTAATATTTGATTCATATTATGATAAATACAGAGGAGTTATGGTTTCAGTTAGAATTATGGATGGAACTGTAAAAGTTGGAGAAACTATAAAAATGATGCAATCAGGAGCAACTTATGAAGTTACTGAACTTGGTGTAAAAACTCCTTTTGAAGTTAAAAAAAATAGTTTAGAAGCTGGAGAAGTTGGGTGAATTGCAGCTTCAATTAAAACTGTAAGAGATGTTCAAGTTGGAGATACAATTACAACTAAAAATAATCAAGCTAAACAAGTATTAACAGGATATAAAAAATTAAATCCAATGGTTTATTGTGGTATTTATCCTGTTGATACTGCAAAATATAAAGATTTAAAAGAAGCTTTAGAAAAAATATCTTTAAGTGATGCAAGTTTAGTTTATGAACCAGAAAGTTCTCAATCATTAGGTTTTGGTTTTAGATGTGGTTTTTTAGGATTATTACATATGGATGTTATTCAAGAAAGACTTGAAAGAGAATATGATTTAACTTTAATAGCAACTGCACCATCAGTTGTTTATAAAGTAACACAAACTAATAATGAAATAATTGAAATTGATAATCCAGCATTTTTACCAGATCCTCAAAAAATAAAGTTTATCCAAGAGCCTTTTGTGAAAGTTACAATTATGACCCCAGATCAGTATTTGGGTGATTTAATGAGTTTGTGTCAAGATAAAAGAGGTATTTATATTAATATTGAGTATGTTGATGATACGAGAAGAACTTTAATTTATGAAATGCCTTTAAATGAAATTGTTTTTGATTTCTTTAATAAGTTGAAATCAATGTCAAAAGGTTATGCTTAATTTGATTATGAACTAGTTGGTTACAAAACATCAAAACTTGTAAAAATGGATATTTTATTAAATGGAGATATAGTTGATGCTTTATCAACTATTGTACATAAAGATTTTGCTCAGGGAAGAGGAAGAATTTTAACTGAAAAATTAAAAGAAATAATACCAAGACAAAATTTTGAAGTACCAATTCAAGCAGCAATTGGAGGTAAAATAATTGCACTTGAAACTATCAAAGCAATGAGAAAAAATGTTTTAGCTAAATGTTATGGAGGAGATATTTCTCGTAAGAAAAAGTTACTTGAAAAACAAAAGGAAGGAAAGAAAAGAATGAAAGCTATTGGTTCAGTAGATGTTCCTCAAGAAGCTTTTATAGCTGTTCTTAAATTAGATGATTAATATGATGAAATTTTTAGTAGATTTTTCAAATGTAAACTTAGTATTTGATCAAGCATTAGAAATTAGAAAAAAAGTTTTTTGTGAAGAACAAAATTATCCTTTAGATGAAGAAATTGATGAATATGATTAATTAAGTTTTCATGTTATAGGTTTTTATAATAATAAAGAAATTTGTTGTGCTAGAATTGTTAAGAAAAATGAAGAATGATATTTAGGAAGAATTGCAGTTTTAAAAAAATTTAGAAGTCAAGGAATAGGTTTACAATTAGTGAATTATTTAGTTAATTTCACAACAGATAAATTAAAAGCAGATAAAATTTATTTAAATGCACAAGAAACAGCAATTAAATTATATGAAAAAATGGGATTTAAAATTGTTTCAGAACCTTTTTATGAAGGAACTATTAGACATTTTAAAATGGCAAGATAAAATTAAATAGTTTTTTGCTTTAATTTAGCAAAGAAAATTATATAATAAACTTTAAAGGTGGGAAAGAAATGAAACAAATTAAAATCTGAAGAATTATAATAACATTAATAATTTCTATAAGTTTAATTACTATTATACCTTGAATAGATGTAATTTCTCAAAATGACCTTAAAATAAAGTATACAATTTATTTTTCGTTAAAAAATTTTTATTTAATAAATTGAATAATATTAGTTAGTGGTTTTTTATATTTTATTATTACTTTATTTTCAAATATTTTAAAAAATAAAGCAGCTAGTGTGTTTTCATTTTTTAGTACAATTACTAGTTTTTCAATTATTATCATTTTATTACCTTTTATATTATGCCTTTATTTTGTTTATTGAGTATAGATTCAGTAATTTCAATTATTAGTATTTCAAAAGAACCAGCTATAAATACACAAAAAATGCAAACTGTAGTTCAAAAACAGCAACAAGTTCAAGAAAATATTATTGATAATTCTTCAAATATTAATACAACTGAAGCCAAAGATGTTTCAGAATTAAAAAATGAAATTCTTAATATGAAAAGTGGATTAAGTAAATCTTATGAAGAAGCTATAGATGAAATTGAAAGAACAGGAGCATTAAATGGTCTTGATATGTCTGAATTATTGAATGAAGATAAGAGCGAAAATGAAAATAAAATAATACCTTTTTCTATTGACAATCAAGAAAATAATAGAAATTTAGATTTTAAGAGAAATAGACAATTTGTTTCATCATCAGATGAAAATTTAATTATTCAAGATCCACTAGCAAGTTATTCTAGTGATTATGAAAATACTCAACCTTCAAATTTATTAGATAAAAATTATAAATATACTTCAAGAAGAAAAGATATAGATGATAGTGAAAATTAAAGAATTTAAACAAAATAATGTTTAAATTTATTTTTATGTAAAGTAAGATTGCTAGGTGAAAAAATGAAAAAAGAAAAAAATAAAGAGCACAAACTAAGAAAAATTAATTTTAAAAATTTTAAAACAACATCAGTTTTTTTTATGATAGTTATAGTAATTTTTAGAATTACTATGATTGCTTTTTGATTAATAGCACCAATAATTTTAGCTTTAAATGTTGGATTTGATGATGGTTTAAGAACTTTAGTTGAATTTATATGAGCATTAATTTTAAAAGGAAATAATAGTACATTAGAAACTAGAATAACAATTGATGTTGCTTCACCTTTATTATGATTTTTAATGATGATTATAATATTATTTGCAAGTGTAAAACCTTTTTTTAATAAGCTAACCTGGGGTAAAAGAGCTCATTTGGCTTTTAACTTTATTTTTTGACCAATTTTATTAACTGGTCTAATATATGGAATTTATTTTACAATTCCTTTTTATGAAATAGGAACAAAAACTAGTCCAACAGCTCCAAATGTAGATAAAACATGACAGTTATGGAAATCATTAAAAGACAAATTTACACCATATAGTGGTTGAATGATTACTTTGCAATGTATTTATGCAATATTTTTTTTATTTGGTATATTATCAATTTTTGAAGCCCATATGGTTAGAACAAGAAAATTAGATTATAGTGATTTTTTTGTTAAAGATAAATTTGCAAGAAGTTTATATAATCAAGTTATTGAAGGAAAAATTGAATTCGGAGAGTTTGATCCATTTCAAGTTGATAAAGAAGTTAAAAGAATAAGAAAAGAAACTATTGCAGAAGAGAGAAGAGAAAAAATTGAAGCTATTAAAAAAGCTGAAGAGGAAAGAATAAACAAAAGAAAAGAAAAAATGCAAAAAAAATTAAAAGGTAAAAAAACAAATTAAGATGAAAAAGACACTAAGTTATAAAGGACAAAAAATAGATTATTTCTTAACTTTAAGAGATCAAAAATTTATTAGATTAAAATTAGATGATACAAATATTTATGTTTCTGCTCCATATCAAGTCTATAATTGAGAAGTTGAACAATTAATATATAGAAATAAAAAATATTTAGGTCCAATATTATTACATTCAGATAATGGAAATCAATATACTTCTGAAAACTACATAAATTTATGTAATGATTTGCAAATCATTAGAAGTTATTCAAAACCAGGAACACCTCATCATA
This sequence comes from Spiroplasma endosymbiont of Atherix ibis, assembly GCF_964020005.1. Lineage (NCBI taxonomy): Bacteria > Bacillati > Mycoplasmatota > Mollicutes > Entomoplasmatales > Spiroplasmataceae > Spiroplasma > Spiroplasma endosymbiont of Atherix ibis. Next base: position 115,922 of record NZ_OZ026474.1, on the reverse strand, counting down.
ATGGCAAGCATGAAAGTTTTCATAGTCGTTTAAAAGATGAAACTATAAGAACATGTCATATTGAAAACATCAATCAATGCTTAAAAATAGCATGAGCATGATTAGATTTTTATAATAATGATAGAATTAGAATAAATAAAAAATGATAAAAAAAAACGTTCCCTCTATAGGGGGAACCTTCATTCTAGACTGAGTTGAAAAAAGTAGGCATTAAAATTTATTTAAAATATTTAAAAGGAAGAAAAAAATATGGCAAAACTTGGTCAAAAATTTAGTAAATATAGTGAAGAATTTAAAGTAAATGTAATACTTTATGCAAATGAAAACGGTGTAACAAAAGCTTATAAAAAATATAAAGTGCCAATGGGAACAATTGGAACCTGACAATCAATCTATAGAACAGATAATAATTTATGCATTAATACAAAATCTAAAGAAGATAAATCAGAATTAGAAAATTTGAAGGAGAAATATGAATCCTTAAAAAAGTCTTTAACCTCATGAGAAACTACATGTCTAAAGAGGAAAAAATAAATTTTATTAAATCAAGAGATTATAAAACAACAATTAAGGAACTACTCGAGTTACTAAATTTTAAAAAATCCTATTGAGATAAATATAAAAATCATTTTTTCATAGATAAAAAAAATAAATTTGATTATATAAAATACGATATTTTAAAAGTATTTAATGATAATAGAAAGCAATTTGGATATAGGCAAGTTTCAAAATAACTATCTCATAAATATTCAACATATATAATTCGAAAAGTAATGCGAGAAAATAAAATTATAGCTAGATTTGCTAAAAATCAATTAAAAAAAGCAAATAAAAGAAAACTACAAAATTCAAATGTAGAATATCCAGATCTTGTTCAAAGAAAATATAGTGCTGTCAAAGAAAAATACAAAATTTTATATACAGATATTACTTATTTAATTTGAAAAGGAAAGAAAGCTTATAAATCAACAATAATCGATGGATTCACAAAAGAAGTTATTTCATCAGATATTTCTTATAAAATGTCTGCAAAATTTGTAATTGCTACTTTAAAAAGAGCAATTAATGTTATTAAAAAAATAAAAGATCCGAGTGGAATAATTATTCACTCAGATCACGGAGTTCAATACACAAGCAAAACGTGAAAAACTGTTTGTGATTTGAACAATTTAATTATATCAATGGGAGCGAAAAAAAACATATGCAGATAACATTGTTATTGAAAGTTATCACTCTTTACTTAAAAAAGGAACAATTCATAATAAAAAATATGAATCACTTTAACATTATATAACTGATGTTATTGAATGAGATAAATGATATAACTCAAAAAAATCTCAAAATAGTTTTTTAAATATAGAATGAAAAAATAAAGATGTCTTTTATGGCACAATAACTATATAAATAAAAAAAATAGGCATAAATATGCCTACTCACTTTATACTTATTTCTACTTTACTTGAGCTACTAAGTCACCTTTTTTAACTTTTCCAGTTTTAAGAATATCAAAACTTTTTCCACTCATTGAATCAACTGTAAAAATTAATGGTGTATGCATTGAAGGAACTTTAGCAGCTACACTTTTAACATCAACATTTACTAATAAGTCACCTTTTTTAATACTTTGACCTTGTTTTACTTTTATATCAAATCCCTCTCCATTTAATGAAACTGTATCTAAACCAATGTGTAATAAAATTTCAACTCCATTTGAATTTACTATTCCATAAGCATGACCACTTGGAAAAACTGTTACTAATTTACCATCTATCGGTGCTACAAACTCTCCATTTTCAGGAATAAAAGCTAATCCATCCCCTAACATTTTTTCTGAAAAAACTTCATCTTCAACTTTTGAAAGATCTATTATTTCACCATCTACTGGTGCAAATACATCTAAACTTTTATTTTTTGTAAATAATCCCATATTAACTTCTCCTCAAAACTAATTTTACAATAAAAACTTGATTTCTTCACTTTTTAAATTATAAATATTTAACAAAACAATCATTTATATGATCATTTATAATTCCAATAGCTTGTAAAAACGAATATACAGTTACAGCACCCAAAAATTTAAAACCTCGCTTCTTTAAATCTTTAGAGATTTTAAGGGAAAGCTCACTTTGAGAAGGTATTTGGGACATTTCATCTCATTTATTTACTATTTGTTGATATTGAACAAAATTTCAAATATATTTGTCAAATGTTCCAAATTCTTTTTGAATTTTTATAAAATTTTGAGAGTTTGATAAAACTGATTCTATTTTTAACCTATTTCTTATAATATTTTTATTTGTTAATAATTCTTCTATTTTATTTTGATTTCAATTTACAATTAAATTATAATTAAAATCATCAAAAGCTTTTCTAAATTCCTCTCTTTTTAAAAGAATTGTTAATCAACTCAATCCTGCTTGCATAGTTTCTAATATAAGATTTTCAAAAAGAATTTTATCATTATGTATAATTTTTGCTCATTCATTATCATGGTATTTAATTAACTCTTTATTTTGACTTTTTCAATCACATCTTTTATTTTTCATTTATTTTTTCCTTTTTAAAATTTGTTCAAATAAAAAAAGCCTAAAGGCTAATAATTATTTATTTTTCATTAAATCTTTAACTAATTTTAATACTTGATCTGAAGTTTCACATTCAAGTGCTTTATTAGCTAATTGTTGTGTTTCTTTTAAAGTAAGTTTTGACATAATGCTTCTTGCTTTTAAAATACTTGTAGCTGACATTGAATAGGCATCAAGACCTAATCCCATTAATAATGGAATTGCATCTGGCTCTCCTGCCATTTCTCCACACATTCCAGCTCATTTTCCATATTTGTGTGCTCCATCAATTGTCATTTTTAATAATCTTAAAATTGAAGGATTATATGGTTGATATAAGTAAGTTACATTTTCACTCATTCTATCTGCAGCCATTGTATATTGAATTAAATCATTTGTTCCCACTGAAAAGAAATCAGCATTTTTTGCAAAATTTTCTGCATTAACTGCAGCTGCAGGTATTTCAACCATCATACCTATTTCTAAATCTGTTCCAATTTTTTGACCTTCTTTTTCTAATTCAGCTTTACAATCCAATGTAAATTTCTTTGCTGCTAAAAATTCATCAACTGTTGCAATCATTGGAAACATAATTCCTACTGGTCCAAATGCACTTGCTCTTAATAAAGCTCTAATTTGATCTTTAAAAATATCTTTTCTATCTAAAGTAAATCTAATAGCTCTATATCCTAAAAAAGGATTCATTTCATCTGGGAATGAAAAATATGATAGTTTTTTATCTCCACCAATATCTAAAGTTCTAATAACTGTAATTTTACCATTCATTTCTTCAACAACTTTTTTGTATGAAATAAATTGTTCTTCTTCTGTTGGAAAATGGTCATTATCCATATATAAGAACTCACTTCTGAATAATCCAATTGCTTCTCCACCATTTTCTAAAACTGAAGCTACATCTTTTGGACTTCCAATGTTTCCTTCTAATATAAATCCGTCAAATCCATCTTTAGTTAAAGTTGGTTGATTTTTTAGTTTCTGTAATTCCACTTTTTCTTTTACAAATTTCTCTACAAGTTTCTCTCACTCTTCTTTATTTTTAGGATTTATTTCAACATCTCCAGTTTCACCATTTAGTGCCAAAATATCATTTTCTTTTACATCATGTACAATTGTTTTTAATCCTAAAACTGCTGGAATTTCTAAACTTCTTGCCATAATTGCAGCATGACTAGTTCTTCCCCCAATATTACATGCAAAACCCTTTACAAATTTTGGGTTTAATTGTGCTGTTTGTGATGGTGTTAAATCTTCTGCAACAATAATAACTTCTTCATTTATTGTTGCTAAATCTGCAACTGGTAGATTTAAAACATATCTAATTAATCTCTCTGTTACATCTTTAACATCTGCAGCTCTTTCTTTAAAATAATCATCATCCATTGCTTCAAACATTGAAATATATTTGTCAGCTACTTCTTTAATAGCTCTTGCTGCATTATATTTTTTTTCTTTTAATAAATTTGTAAATTCTTCTTCCATTGCTGGATCTTCTAAAATTGATGCATGTGCTTCAAAAATAGCTGCTTTCTCTTCACCTAATTTTTCTTTTGCAATAGATTGTAATTTTATTAAATCGTTCTTTGCTTTCTCTATAGATGAAGTTATAATTGACAATTCTGAATCAACATTTTTAGTTGATTCTTTTGAAATAATAATTGGTTTTTCATCAAGTATATATACTTTTGCAAAAGATATACCATTACTTGCTCCAATTCCTGATAATTTTTTAGACATTGATATTCCTCCTGATAAACAAATATATTATACACAATTTATGAGCTTTAATAATTGAAACTAAAGATAAAAAATAGATAAAAAAATAAAATATCCAACAGTTTTAAAAAACTGCTGGATATTTTATTAAAAGCTTTCTAATATCTAAATTTTAGATTTTCTAGATCATAATAAATAAACAAGATACATCATTGCAAAACTTATTAATAAATACATTAAATAATCTAATAAAGTACTAAATCCCATTTTTTTCTTTAATACTAAATCTTTAAAAATTGGTTCTAAGGGTTTATTTTGATCTTGATCACTACGATTTCTAATATCTACTTTATTTAAATCTTCATAATTTGAAAATCCTGTTGTTATTCCTGAATAAGATAGAAGTGAATTTGAGAAAATTAAATCCTTATTCATTGCTTTACCAAATAATTGTCCATACATTATAGAAAAATGTTGAAATATGTTTAAATTATTTTTTAAAATAGAGCTATTAACTCATTGTTGATAAGTTGAATAAACTTCATCTTGTTTAAACATAGTACTAGTACTTGAGCTTCTATAAAGTTCAGTTTTTGACATCATTGTATTTAATCAAGTTTCAGTAATAATATCATTTATTATCATTAATTCTAGATATCTTTTATAAACTATATTTACTGTTTTATTTATTTCTTCTTCAAAATTGTTTTGATAATCATTTAGATAAAGGAGTTAAATCATGAAATTCTTGTGAATTATCATTTTTATTTATAAAACCACCCATATAACCAGGTTTTGAAACAGGAGGTTTATTATTAGGTTTCATACCATTTAAAATTTCCTGATAAATAGGATTTAATATTTTTTCAAATATTTCTGTTCCACTTAATACATTTTTAGGTGCAAATGCTAAATTTTCATTATCATATGAATATTTTAAATTTGGTTTTCCCCCATATAAAGATTTTTCTAATATTGAAATATCTTTTGCTTCAACTATATTTTTTTTAGAAACTAAATTGTAATAATAAAAATCTGTTACATTAATTTTTTTTGTTTTTAATGACCCATTGTCATTAATTGCTTTTGAAAAATTTGATTGTTGATTATTATTTTGATCTAAATCATTAAAAACAAAATTTATATTTTCATCATCTTTAAATGTATTATAAAAAGAATTTGCAATTTCTAATTTTAAATTTAAATTCATTACCAATTTATTGTTATTCAATTGATCATTATCAAATAATATAGAAATTGAAGATATCATCCCTGAAAAAACTAAGATTAAAGAAATAAAAATATTTAGCATAACGCTTCAAGCAATAGAACAAATAATAGTTATAAAAAATATTATTGGTGTTCCAAAAAATATTAAGAATAAATAAAAAATACATGTACTAAATATTATTCCTAAAATTAAATCAAATTTAAATAAAACTGATGATGAAGTTAAGATAGTAATTAATGTATTTATACCTCACAATCCTGCAGTAAATGTAATAAATACTAATAATCTCAATAAGAAAGTTGACTTAAATTTCATTCCAGATCTAGTCTCAATATTTTGAATACCATCTAGCATTTGTTTTTTAATAAGTTCTGTTGACATAATTATCATAAATAATATAAAGAAAAATACTTGAATAATATATCCAATAGATAACATTATTAATCCAAAAGACATAATAGTATATGGATTTTTTGCAGTACCAGCAGTAACTCATGAAAAAATTAATGTAATTATTATTGACATAATTGAAGTAGCTAATATACCCTTATTTCTAATTAATCTCTTTAAATTAATTAAATATAAAGTTTTAAAACCATTAAATTTATTTTCCTTTTTAGGTTTCTTAAGCTTAACTAAATTTAATGTTGTTTTTTCCATATTAACTCACCAACCCTTCATTTAAACTGTAAATTTCTTTTAAAAGTTTTTCACCATTATTTTTTTCTGCCATTACATCTTTATAAAGTTGCGATATTAATTCTTTTTTATTATCAAAATCTTTTTCTAAAACTACCTCTCCATCACGAATAAAAACTACATAATTTGCAACTTCTTGAAGTTCTTCAAGAATATGACTTGTAATTAAAATTGTAACTCCTATATTTGATAATTCATGAAGAATATTCATAAATGACAATTTTGCTTCTACGTCAACATTAGCTGTTGGTTCATCAAATACTATATATTCAGGAGTTCTTACCAAAACACTTGCCATTATAGCTCTTTTTTTTCAACCTGCACTTAAACTTTTAATTTTTTTATTAATATATGGTTCTAAAGATAACATCTTAAATATTTTATTTGCTCTTTCCTTAGCTTCTTTTTTAGGAATACTGTTAACAGCACAAATATATGCTACATAATCTTTAAGTTTCATATTTAAAGGGACACTATTTGAATCAGGAAAAAAAGCAATTCTTTGAAGATTTTCTTCTTCAAAAATACTTTTTCCATCCATTAATATTTCGCCTTGTTCTAATTTAAGTTATCCAAAAAGAGCTTTAATAGTTGTAGTTTTACCAGCACCATTATCTCCAACAAATGCTAATGGAATTATTAGTATAAAGTACATTGCATATGCTAAAGGTATCATAAATACAACTCTTTTTTTAATTTGAACTTTTTCATATACTGGTTCCATTTGTGATCCAGGAGTTTTATTTTCTGAATTGTAGTTCTCAAAATCAAATATATTTGAAATATTTAAAAATTGACCTTGATAAAATATTGTACTTTCAGTATTATATGAATCATTTAACAATACTTGTGAAAATAATCCTGATGACATTGCTGCAAAGTGTCTAAATAAATCTGTTTTTAAAGTATTTGATTTAACAGTAGAATCATGATAATTGTATAAACTTTCTTCAATAGAGTCTCCGATACTAAATTCCATTGAATCTCTTCATAAATTAATTATTAATTGATTAATAATTGTTAATTCAGGAAATTTTTTATAAACTTCAGCCATATTATTATTGCTTTGTATATTTTCTTAATTTGTATCATAAACTGATATAGGTTTTTTATCACTACCATTTAAAGTTAAGAAACAAAAATAATCATTTGGACTATTATTTTGAGTTTGATTTTCAGATTCATAAAATTTCTTTCAAGAGTAAAAATGTATTTTATTTTTATTATGTTTATCAAGTTCATACGCTAAAGGAGTATCCATTATTCCATGGTATATAGCTTCTTTTGAATTAAAAGCTTTACCAATACTTTTGCTTTCAGAAATAATAATTGTTTTATATTTATTATAATAATTATTTATAAAATTAAATACTGTTGAATATTGAGGAAGTTTTAAAGATATTTCCTTTATAAAGTTATTTATATTCATATCTACTGTATTAATACTTTTCCCATAATATGAATTTAAGTTTTTAACAAAAATAGAAGGAATTAAATTTGAATTATTATCTTTTATACTATTTTGATTATCCAATACACTTTGATTTATATCCTTTAATAAATTTCATATTGGAGTAGTTTCTAATAAATAATTATTTGTTACTTCTTTTAAATTTTGCTTACTGTTCTTTTTAAACATATCATAATTATAATAAACTTGACCAAAAGCCATATTTCTCATAACTATATTAATTGCTTTATCATAATCATATTTTTCATTACTAATAAATTCATTTTTTTAAGTTTCAACTTGGAAGCAATTCACTAGGAACTATTTTACTATTATATTTACCTGATTAATTGCTTTGTGTTTCTTCATATACTTTTAAAGGTTCTAGAACCTCTTTTAAATATAAATTAATTCCTTTTAAAGATTTAGAATTATTATTACCATCATTATCGTTGAATCATTCTTGATTTGATTTTGTAGTATTGTAAAAATCTTGTGCACCGATCATTTTGATATTTGCTTTGTAATTTTCTATAGTACTATCACCTGTCAACATATATTTAAATGATGCAAACATTGGAGACATTGTAAGTACTACCATAAACAACATACCAAATGCTGTAGATAATGAAGTTTTAAAAAATACCATAATAGTAGATAATACTATTGTTGAAAAATATGCTAAAAAGTAGAAAAAGAAAACTTGTGAATAATGTAAATTCAAGAAAAATGTAGTATTACTTAAACTAGAAAAATTTAAAATTAAAGCAACTACTAATGTTGTTGTTATATAAATAGTTGCAACTGTAAAAATAATAAGCACTCTAATTAAGTAAGACTTTCAAGTTTTATAACCTGCTCTTAATTCAATTGAAGATATACCATCTTTTACTTGTTTTTTAAATAAATATAAAGAGTTTAAAAGTATATGAAAAATTAAAGTCATTCCTCCAAGTAAAAATGTTAAATATTTATAAACTCCATAATTACTTAATGAAGAAACTTCAATAACTTTTGTATATTCAACTATAAAAAAAATAATTGTTGTTAATGAAAAAATAAATCCACTAATAACTGATCCTGCGTTTTTAAGACTTAATTTTAAATTAATTAAATAAAGTAAAGTAAAATTTTTAAACTCTTTTGATTTATAATGTTTTTTTATTTTATTATTTTTTATTAGTTTTTCCATTATTCATTATCCTTTTTATTATATAAATCTCTTAAAATATATAAATATTTAATTGGTTCATTCATATGTCTTTTATAAACATCCATAATGTGCTCCTTCTTTTTATCAAAATTATTTGAATAAACTATTTGTCCTTTTTTAATTAAAACTAAATAATTTGCTAACTCTTGAAGTTCTTCAATAATATGACTAGTAATCAAAATTGTTATACCAACTTTAGAAAGTAATTTAAAAATATCTATAAAATATAATTTAGATTCAACATCAACATTAGCTGTTGGTTCATCAAAAATTATATATTCTGGTGATCTAACTAAAACACTTGCCATTATAGCTTTCTTTTTTCAACCAGAAGACAATTCTTTAATTTTTTTATCTTTATAAGGTCTAAGTTCCAATAATCTATAAACATTATCAATACTTAATTCTGTTCTTTTTTTATTCATATTATTTGCTGCACAAATATAATGTAAATATTCATGTACTCTAATATCTAGTGGAACATTATTTGAATCAGGAAAAAAGGCTACCTTAGATAAATTGTTATTTTTAAATAAGTCTTCTCCATCAATTAATATTTCTCCACTATCTATTTTTAATTCTCCAAAAAGTGCTTTAATAGTTGTAGTTTTACCAGCACCGTTATCTCCAACAAATGCTACTACAGCACCTTTTTCAATATTAAAACTAACATTTTCTAATCCAAAATTTCCTAATTTTCTGGATATATTTTTTATCTCTATCATAACTTTCTCCTTTAAAAATTATTATACATTACAAATATTTTATGAAAAAAAAATAAAAAACCTTTATAGTTTTTATTTTATATAACACAAGCATCACATTCATAATTTTCACTATTTTCAAGTACTTCTTGACGAACTCTAACATAATAAATTGAAGCACATCCTTTTTTAAAAGCTCTAATATATGCTTTATTTAAATCTCTTGTTGTTACTTGATCTGTCATAAATAATGTTAATGATATTGCTTGATCAACATGTTGTTGAGCTGCAGCTGCAATATCAATAATTGGATTTGGTCCAACTTCATATGCTCCTAATGAATAGTAACCCATATTATCAAAATCAATTTTATATGCAGGTACATAAACTCTTCCAAGTTTTCCCTCTTTTCTTACTTCAACTGGTGCAACTACAGGTTGTAAACTTGGTGTACATGAAGATAAGTAACTAATTGATCCAGTTGGAGCAACAGCCATTAAGTGCGAATTCGCTAATCCTGAAGATTGAATTTCTTTTGATAAAGAAATTCAATCTTCTTGACTTGGAATTGTAACATTATATTTTTCAAATATTTTTTTGACTGTATTTGATTCTGGAATTCACTTATTTTTTTCACATTTTGTATATTTTTCAAAGTATGAGCCATCAGCAAATTTAGAAATTTTAAATCCTGAAAATGAACCAAATTCTTTTGCTAATTTATTAGAGGCTTTAAAAGCATGAAAAGCCATTGTATAAAAGAAAATATTTGTAAAATCAATTGCTTCTGGAGAATTATAATAAATATGATTTGTTGCTAAAAATCCATGTAAATTCATAGCTCCTAAACCTAATGCATGATTATTTTTATTTCCATTTTCAATTGATTGAGCACTTGATAAATCACTATTTCTTGAAACATGATCTAAAGCAAGAATTGAGTTATAAATTACTTCTGAAAATTCTTCTCCACTTTCCATTGTTTTTGCAATATTCATACTTCCTAAATTACAACATATATCTTCACCAACTTTTGAAAAAGATAAATCAGAATTAAATTCACTTGGTGTAGAAACTTGAACAATTTCACTACATAAATTACTCATAACAATTCTTCCAGCTACTGGATGAGCATTATTATTATTTACAGTATCATCAAATAATAAATAAGGATATCCACTTTCAAAATGTAATTCAGCAATTGTTTGAAACAATTTTCTTGCATTAATATAAGTTTTTTTTATTTCTGAGTTTTTTAACATATTTTCATATTCTTCTGTTACAGAAATATCTGAAAATGGTTTTTTATAAACTCTTTCAATATCATAAGGACTAAATAAAGCCATTTCCTTATTTTCTTTTGCTAATTCAAAAGTAATATCTGGAATAACTACTCCCAATGACAATGATTTAATTCTAATTTTTTCATCAGCATTTTCACGTTTTGTATCTAAGAAAGACATAATGTCAGGGTGATGAACATTTAAGTAAACTGCTCCAGCTCCTTGTCTTTGTCCTAATTGATTTGCATATGAAAATGAATCCTCTAAAATTTTCATTACTGGAATAACACCTGTTGCTTGATTTTCAATATTTTTAATTGGTGCTCCAAATTCTCTTAGATTAGTTAAACATAAAGCAACCCCACCACCTCTTTTTGATAATTGTAATGAAGTGGTAACTGCTCTAGCAATTGATTCCATATTATCTTCTACTCTTAATAAGTAACAAGATACATACTCTCCTCTTTGCTTTTTACCTGCATTTAAAAATGTTGGTGTTGCTGGTTGAAATCTTCCCATAATTATTTGTTTTAAAATATTTTTAGCTTTTTGAAAATCACCACCAGCTAAAAATAAAGAATTTAAAACTACTCTATCTTCATAGTTTTCTAAATATTTTTTTCCATCAAATGATTTTAATCCATAAGCATTAAAGAATTTTAATGCTCCCATAAAACTTGGAAATTTAAAGTTAAATGAGTATGCATAATCTGTTAAATCTTCAATTTCTTTTATTGAATACTTTTCAATAACTTTTTCATCATAGTATTTATTTTTTACTAAATATTCTATTCTTTCTTTCACTGATGAAAATTTCATCATATTAGGTTCAATATGCTCTTTCATATACAATTCTGCTGCTTGAATATCTAGTTTAAAGTTATCTTGCCCTGGAACAAATAATTTTGCTCTAGCATTCAATTTTATATATTCATCAGATTCATTTGTTCCAGAAAGACTTTTGATACTATCTTTATTCATTTTCTTTTTCCTCTCATAAATCGTCTAAGATTTTTCTAACTGTATCAACATCATGTCTTGTTCCTAAAAGTTCAAATTGATATAAAAAAGGTACTTTTAATTTTTTTGAAATTATAGGTCCTGCAATAGCAAATGTGTCACCAAAATTTGTATTTCCTGATGCTATTACACCTCTACACAAATTTCTATTAACTTCATTATTTAAAAATTTTACAACTTGAGCTGGAACAGATCCTTTTTTATCTCCACCACCACCAGCATATGTTGGAGTTATTAAAACATATTCCTTATCTACAATTAATTCATTTTCTAAATCGTAAGGAATTCTTGAATAATTTACATCTAACTTTTCCATAAATCTATGTGTGTTGTTTGATATTGAGGAAAAATATACAACAAATACTTTTCCTTTTGGTTTTTTAATATATTTTTTAGATATTTTTATTACATCTTCATGCATTTTTTAAAATTCTCAATCTTCATCTGAAGTTTCTTCAGTAACACCCATAACATATGATGAACCATTTCCAGAAAAGAAATCATGATTTTCATCAGCTCTAGCTGATAATTGAGTAAAAATCTCAGGTTCAATTCTTGTCTCTTCTTCAGTAAATGGAGATTCATAACCTAAGTTTTGTAAAAACTTTCCAGCATTATATAAACTAAATCTTACTGCATCATCTGCAATTCCAAATCCATCATATAACTCATATAAAAATTTATTTTCTAAATCAATCAATTCATATAATAAATCAAAAACAAATTTTTTCATTTCAGCTTGTTCTTTAGGAGATAATTTTTCAACTTTTCTTTGATATTTATAACCACTATAATAGTTATGAATAACTTTATCTCTTAAAATTAATCTTATTATATCTGAAGTATTTGGTAATTTACCACGAGATGATAAATAAAATGGTAAATAAAATCCACCATATAATAAAAACCCTGGCATAAGTGCTGCTGCTACTTTAGATTTTAAAGAATCATTTCCCACATAATAAGGAATTAAAGCCTTAGCTCTTTCTTGCAAACTTTTACAATTAATTACTCATTCATGCGCTTCTTCAATTTGTTCACTTGAACATAAAGTAGAAAAAATTGTTCCATATGATCTTGCATGAACTGCTACCATAAATGCAAAATTAGTATAAATTACTTGTTCATGATCTGTTAATGAATTTGGAACTTGTGCAACATCTCCTACAGTTGCTTGTATTGTATCAAGCAATGTTAATCCTGTAAAAGTTCTTGTAACTAATTGTTGTCATTCTGGAGTTAAAGTTTTTCAAGATACTAAATCATTTGAAACTGGAATTTTTTCAGGTAATCAGAAATTTTGAGTTGCTCTATTTCAAACCTCTAAATCTTTATCATCATTCATAATATTTCAATTTACTGATCTCATTCTTCCTTTAAATTTACTCATTGCAAACTCAATTGGAGAAAGAGAATCGTAATAGTACTGGTTTTTTTTCTTTGCCATAATTTTATGTTACCTTTCCTAAGATTTCTATACTTTTATAGAATTATGTGCACTAAATGCACCTTATATTATAATTAATACCTAAAATTAAATTACTAAAAATGATTAATTTTTAAAATTAATCATTTCACAAAATACTTTTTTAGTGAAACAAAAACACGATTTTTGTATCGTGGCTAAAATATTATCAAATAAATATTCTCTTTTATAGCCAGTAAAAGATTTAATAAAAAGACGTGCTATCTGACTCAAATTGTTATAAATTAATATTCTAATTTATATCCTTATTACAGGTGCTGGTACAGTTTTGGACTTTCACCAAATTTACAAAGTCTTTTTTTCGTGAAATTGTGTTTTTTATTCCAATATTGTTATAACTAAAAAAAGGAAAAAAGATACCCTTTTTTTAAAAAAATTAATATTAAAATATTTATACTATTATTTATTTTTATATATTGAATTTTAATTAAACAAAAAAACCTTTTAAAGGGTTTTGTTATTACTAGATAATTGAGTTATCTTTCATTGCTTTTTCAATTGTTTCAATAGCTTCTTTTTCATCTTCGCCATTTGCTTCAATTGTAATTTCAGCACCTGTTTTAACTGCAAGTGCCATAACGTTCATAATTGATTTTAAATTACCTTCTTTGTCTCCACATTTAATTTTAATTTCTGAAGCAAATTTTGAAGCTTCTTTAGTTAAAACTGATGCAGGTCTTGCATGTAATCCAACTGGATCAATTACTTTAGCTGTGAATGAAGTCATGTATTATCCTCCTTAACAATATTATTTTATATAAAAAAGTATTTTATACAAGAAAAAAATTTTTTTCTTGTATAAATTAATCTATTTTTTCTCATGAACTTGAATTTATTGGTATCATTTTAATACCCTGTTTTGGATCATCAAAAGCAACTGAAATATGCTTTTCAATAACTTTAATTACATTCCCTTTTCCAAAAATCATATGTTTAATTTTATCTCCTTTAACAACACCAGCTTCTAATTTTATTGGTTTAATTTCTAAGTTTTTAGCACTACCTCTATAACTACTTGATATATCATTATTTGAATGAAAATAAATACTTTTTTCAATCTCATATAAATCTGGATTTAATTCTTGAATAAATCTAGAAGGACCTAATTCTCCACTTGAAATATAAGAATATTCTCCAGAAACATAAGAAATAAAAAGTTTTTCCTGGGCTCTTGTTATTGCAACATAAAATGCCCTTCTTTCTTCTTCTAAACTTTCCATTGAATAAAAACTCATTTTTGAAGGAAAAACATCTTTATTTAAACCAACAATAAAAATGACTTTATTTTCTAATCCTTTTGCTGAATGAATAGTTAATAAAGTTACTTTATTAACTTCTTTTAAATTATCTTCATCACTAGATAAAGCCTGTTCTTGTAAAAAATTTATAGTTCTATTAATTTCTTTCTCAGATTGATTATAATCAAAATCATATTTCTCCATTTGATCATAATAAGCTTCTAAATTTTGTAAAGATTCTAAATCTTCTTTATCTTTTAAATCTAATCTATCTTTATATACAGACTCTTTAACAAGTAATTCTGCTAATTCTAATAAACTTTTATTCTCTTTAAAAAGTTTTCTTGCTTTTATTAAACACTCTATTAGTTCATTTAAATTTTTTGAAATTGAATAAACCTCTTCTTTATATTTTGTTAAAAAATCAAACAAATTAATGTTTAAATCATAAGCTGCTTGTTTTAATTTTGAAGCAGTTACTGCACCAACTTTTGGTGTAAATCCAAAAACTCTATCTATTGCTAAATCATCTTTAAAAGCAATAGTTCTTAATAATGCAGTAACATCTTTAATAATTTTTCTATCTCTAAATTTAAATCCTCCAATTAATTGAAATGGTATTTTTTGATTTTGAAATTCTTTTTCAAACTCCTGAGATCAAGCATTAGTTCGATATAAAACATACATGTCTGAGTATTTATATTCTTTTGTTTCAACTAACTCTTTAATTTTTTTAGAGACAAATTTTGCTTCAAAATTTCTTGAAGCAACTTCTTTTACATGAACTATTTCTCCTTCCTTTTTTCGTGTGAAAATATCTTTTTTCTCTCTATTTTTATTATTATCAATAAAATAATTTGCAATGTCTAAAATAGGTTTTGTAGATCTATAATTTTCAGTTAACATAATAGTTCTTGCATTTTTAAACTCACTTTTAAAATTTAAAATGATATTAACTTTTGCTCCTCTTCATGAATAAATTGTTTGATCAGGATCACCAAAAACAGTTAAATTATTTCTTGATTTTGTTAATCACTTAATTAAATCAAATTGAGTATAATTTGTATCTTGAAATTCATCAACCATAATATAATCAAAACGCATTTTTCACTTTTCTCTGATATCTATATTCTCATTAAACAATTTATGTACTTTTAAAATCAAATCATCAAAATCTAAATAGTTTTTATCACATAAATATTGCTCATAATCTCTATAAACTTTTGCTCATTTTTTTTCCACTATATTAAAAGTTTCTTCATAAGCTTCTTCCCAAGTTAATTGTTTTGTTTTTCAATTACTTATTTTTGATAAAATCTTTTTTTCTGGCTTATTTTTATCATCTCTGATGTCTAATTTTTTTACAATTTCTCTAATTATTTTATTTTGATCAGAATTATCAATTATTGTAAAATCCTTTGATAAACCAATATATTCACAATCTTCTCTTAAAACTCGAACACAAAAAGAGTGAAAAGTTGTTATCATGGGATTTCTATCTAAATTTGGAAGTATTTTTTTTACTCTATCTTTCATTTCTTGAGCTGCTTTATTAGTAAATGTTACAGCCAATATTTTAAAAGGACTTATTTTTTCTTTTTCTATTAGATATGCAACCTTAGTTGTAATAACTCTTGTTTTACCACTTCCTGCACAAGCTATAATTCTTAAAGGAATATCTGTTGTAATTACAGAATCCAATTGCTCATCATTTAACTCTTTTAATAAATTTTCTATCATACAAAATACTCCTATAATTTCTCTACTATATTAATTTTTTTATTATTTTTTAAATCCTTATAAAGAGCTTCAAAAAATTCTGACTCTACTAATTTATTATGACCTGGTTTCGAACTTAACATTAAACACATTGTGATTCTATTTTTTGGATCTACAAGAGCTGTTGATCCTAATAATCCATCTCATCCAAATTCATCAATTTCTGTTAAAGGATAATTTTTATTTTCTACTCTTACTCTTACTCCAAAACCATAGCTATAATCTTGATTTAAATTTCATATAAAATTTTTTCTTATTTTTTTTAATTGATCTTTTGTCATATCATTAAGAATTTGAGAGCTCAATAATTTATTTCCTTTTGAATCTTTTCCATCTAAAAGAAAATCCAAAAATTTTATATAATCTTTTGCAGTTGTAAATAAACCTGCCCCACCCATTGGCATACTTGGAACTTTATCCAACTCTTGAATAAAAAAATTAAAATTTTCAATTTTTTTTAAATTAGGTTCATCATTTATTAAACTTCATTCATAAACCTTAGCTTCACGACTTTTATCTTTTAAAAAGAAATCACTATCAAACATTTTTAAAGGTTCAAAAATTTTTAATTTAACAAAGTCTCTAAAAGACTTTTTAGTTATTTTTTCTATAACAGCAGCAATAACATCTAAAGATAGACCATATTTCCAATTAGTTCCTGGTTCAAACTCTAAAGGTATTTCAGATAATTTTTTCATAAAAGATTCATAATTCATAAATTTATCATTTTGCTTTTTAGCAAAATTAGATAGTAAATTTGTAGTTTCCTTTTGAGTTTTATTTTTATTTCCAAAATATGTAAATCCAGATGTCATTGTAAGTAAATGACTAATCAGAATTTCATTTTTACACTCTATTACTTCATCTAAATTATTTTTATCTAAAACTTTCATATTTTTAAACTCTGGATAAAATTTAGATAAAGGATCTTTTAAAGAAACTTTTTTTTCATCAACTAAAGTCAAAAAAGCTGCAACTGTCAAAGTTTTTGTCATTGAATATGCTCTAAAAATTAAATCTTCTTTCATTAAACTATTTTTTTCTAAATCATTTATTCCAAAGCAATAAGAAAATATATTTTTTTTATTCTGATTAATTTTTAAAACAGCACCTGTAAAATATTTTTTTTCAACAATTTCTTGAATTTTTTTTATTACATTTTCAAAATTATTCATTTTCTTCTCCTATTATTTTATCAATTTCAGATACATCTACTTTTCCAGGTCTATCATTTTCTAAATGAATATGTTTTTTATAAATTTCCTTTTTTTCAAATATTAATATTTTCTCTAAATAATATACTCTTATATTTAGTTTTAAATCTACAGAAGAAATATTTTCTTCTTGCAAATATATTGTTAAAGGTATATATATAAATCAAATAGCTAAAAATGTATAACCAATACTATTTATAATTCTCAGTACAAAACTTAAATCTGTCTCTTTAGAATTAGTAAAAATTATAATCCCCATAATTATTTGAACTATAATTTGAAATAATAAAGGAATATATAAAAAATAAAACTCTCTAAATAATATATCTTTTAACTTAATTTTTGATTGGTCTTCTTTTTTTAATCTTAAATTAAAAATTAATTTCCCAAGTGTATTTCCTTTCAAAAAATAAGGAACTAAAATAAAATACACAAATAGTATAACCTGACTTATTGAAATATTTATAAGAAATGTTTTTCAATCATGAATGGGATTTAAAAAAGATAAAACTATTGTAGGCACTGAACAAATAATAATATCAAAAAGTCTAGATAAAAAAATTCTTCCCAAATGTGGTTTTACCAATTTATGAGAAGATTTTTTTAAATGAGATTTATTATTTTGTTTTTCCATAAAATTTACCTTTTTATTTTGCAAGTTTTAATAAATTCTTAATGTAAGTAGGAAAACTTTCAACTATTTCAATAAATTTAATATCTTTAGTTTTTTTAAAAGCCTCATTATTTTTTAAAAAATCTTCTCTTTTATCTTCAAATTTTCGATTTGCAAAACTCCCAGATTTTTTAATTAATAACTTATTATTATATTTTCTAATATTTCACAATCATATATGAATTAATGTTTTATAATAAGCATAATTTAAATAATCTTTTAAGTCTTTAAATTTTCCAATTCTTCTATAGTAATTTAAAATATGTGTTCATTGATTTACTAAATCGAATGCAGAATATTGAATTGGACCTAAAGACATTATTTCTAATGGTTCTGAATCTAAAAATAAATAAGAATCTGCTTGACCTAAAACTTTATAGACAAATAACATATCAAATCTTACAAATCTTCTAAATTTAAATCCAAATTTTTTTAATAAATTTGTTCTGAATAATTTATTTGAAATAGTTGCACTAATTTGTGCAAGTGGTTCATAATTTTCAACTAAATTATAAATTTTACCTTTTTCTAAATAAGTACCTATACACTTATTAGACAATCCACTTAATTGAACATTATATTCTATTAAATCAATTTCTTCATTTTTAAATTTACTTAAATTTTCTCTAAGAACTTTTACAAAATCAGAATTGATAGTATCACCTTGAGAAATAAACTTAGTATACTCACCTTCAGCTAAATCAATTGCAGTATTTCAACAAACTGCTGCTCCTTGAATTGAGCTATTAACAACTATTTTTAAATTATCAATATCTCAAAAATAATTTCTTAATATAGATAATTCATTATTTTCTTCTATCATTTTATCTGAAATTAAAATTATTTCATAATCTTTATCAGTTTGATCAAGAACACTTTGTAATGTGGCATTAATATTTTCTTCAATTTCTTGCCATGTAATAACAAACGAAACTAACACTTTTATTCGCCCCCTACTTATCATATTAATTTTACACTAAATTATAAATACAAATAATATTTTCAATGAATTTAAAATAAAAAAAGCAATTCAATTGCTTTTAAAATAGTAAATTTCTTGGAGTTCTTGGAAATGAAATAACATCTCTTATATTTGAAGCTCCTGTAATATACATTATAAGTCTTTCAAATCCTAATCCAAAACCAGAAGATTTATAATAACCAAATTTTCTTAAATCATTATATCAACTTAATTCTTCAAGATTGATACCCGTTTCCTTACATCTATTAATTATTTTATTATAGTCATCTTCTCTTTGACTTCCCCCAACTAATTCACCTATTCCAGGTACTAATAAATCTGCTGCTGCTACAGTTTTATTATCATCATTTTGTTTCATATAAAAAGCTTTAATTTCTTTTGGATAATCAACTACAAAAGTAGGACATTTATTTACAACTTCACATATATATCTTTCATGCTCAGTTGCTAAATCTAGACCAAACTCAATAGATGATTCTTCAAATTTATGTCCATCTAAAACTGCTTTTTGAAGAATCTTTATAACTTCTTCATATTTATTAACTACAAATTTAACGCTTCTAACATTATTCAATTTATCAATTAAACCCTCTTCTAAATTTTCATTACAAAATTCCAATTCTTCTTTTGCATTTTCAAAAACATAATTAATTAAATATTTTATAAGTTCTTCAATAATTTTTATATTTTCTTTTAAATCACAAAATGCCATTTCTGGTTCCATCATTCAAAATTCAGCTGCATGCTTTGAGGTATTAGAATTTTCAGCTCTAAATGTTGGACCAAATGTATAAATATTTTTAAATGCTTGAGCATAAGCTTCGCCATTTAATTGACCTGAAACAGTAAGACTTGCTTTTTTACCAAAAAAATCTTCTTCATATTTTCCATCTTGTCTTGTTGTAACTATAAAAGATTCTCCTGCACCTTCTGCATCATTTTCTGTAATTATTGGTGTATTAACATATACATAATTTTTTTCTTGAAAAAATTTATGTATCGCAAATGTTGCAACTGATCTAATTTTAAAGATTGACTGAAATGTTTTTGTCCTAGCTCTTAAATGAGAAATCTCTCTTAAAAATTCTGGTGAATGCTTTTTTTTTTGAAGCGGATACTCTTCAATAGACTGATCTAATAAAATAATCTCTTGAGCTTGTATTTCAAAATCTTGTTGTTTATCTGGTGTTAAAACAATAATTCCTCTTACTTCAACTATTGAACTAACTCTTGATTGTATTGCATCATTATATCCTTTAACATCTGATTTATAAACTACTTGTACATCTTTTATTGTAGTTCCATCTGTTAAAACTAAAAAACTTACAGTTTTTCCTTGTCTGTTACTTCTCACTCTTGCAATTAAAGTAACTTCTTTAATATTTTTAAACTCTAAAAATAATGTTCTAATATCTTTCATATTAACACTTCCTTTTTTATATAATAATATTATACAAAAAAAGAAAGTAAATACTATCTTATTTTTATTTTAGTAAAATAGAAATTTCATCTTTTTTTTCCAATTCTGCTAATTTTCAATCATCTATAATATTTTTAAATAAAGTTTTATCTTTTTCAAACTTAGAAATAAACTCTGCCATTTTATAATTAAAACTTTTAAAATGATATCTAATAGCTTGTGTGTGCATTGAAAAATTAAACATTAAAAAATCATCTTGTTCAAAACTTCTTTTAATTATAAGTTCATAAGTATCTGTAGGACTTGTAACTCTATCATCTGTTGAATGGAAAAATAAAGTTGGAAATAAATTTTTATTTCCCTTTTTTTCTAATAATGTAAAAAGATTTACTTCATGAAGATTTATATTAGATTCTTGCTTATTTTGTTTTTCAATAATTTTATTAATAAATTTTTTCGTTTTTATCTTAGGAATTACTCACAAATAAACTTTTTTTATGTGTAAAAATAAAGTAAATATACTTGCATATGCAACATCAGAAATAATAAATTTAAAATTTAGTTTTTTTAATTCTTCTTGATAAAGTACTGAACAATAATTTGAAACAAAACCTCCCATGCTTGTACCCATAAATGCAAGCTGATCAATTTTTCGATTTTCTTTTAATCAGTCAACAGCTCCCATCAAATCAAAATGCTCTTTACCTCCCATTGTTGTAGAATAATTTTGAGATTGACCATGACCTCTAAAATCATATGAAATAATATTGTAACCCATTTTAACAAATGTCATAGCATGGTGTAGGGCTCATGATTTATGTCCTGCAAATCAGTGAGATGCAATAACTCACTTATTTGAATTCTTATTTGGCTCATAAATTAAACCTGCAAGTTTAATATTATCTCTTGATTTAAAACAAAAAAGAGAGACATTTTCAAAATCACCTATTTCAAGTTCAGGTCTTTTATAAAACTTTCTAACTATTTTATTAGTAGTTAGAATCTCTTTTAATCATTTTCTATCTTCTTTTGTTTTATTAAATTCTTTAATTTTTTTAGAAACCTTAAAATTTGATTCAGAAAAAGGTTTCTCCATAATTCCATAAAAAGTTTTAAAACCTCTTTTAATAGTATTTATAAGTTTATTTTTTCTAATTCTTTTCTTTTTTTTCATAAATTAATTATAACTTATAAAAAACTAATTTTCAGAATTTAAAAAATGATAAATCAATAAATCATTAAAATAATTAAAAGGAACTGACTGAGAAATATGTCCTTTATAAATGCTTTCATCTGAATTATCAACTATTAATGTATGTATTGAACTTAAGTATTTTGTAACATCATAAGAAGCAATCTTACCTGATATATAAATTATTTTTCTTTTCTTTTCTCCAAGTTCTTTAATTATATTATCTAATCTTGATGAATTACCATATCTTGTTAGAAAAATAAATACATCATCGCTATTTGAAAATTTTACTCTATCTTTTATAGTATCTTGATCACTGTCTAATAAATAAACATTAAATCCTATTTTATAAAAAAAGTTTGATAATTCATGTGCTGGACCTCAAAGCAAATTTTCTCAATAACAAAAGAAAATTCTTTTTGAGTTTTTAATTATATTTAGAGTTTCAAAAATAGATTTTTTTTCAATTAAAGCATAATTTTGTTTAATTATATTTATATACCCTGAAACAATATTTTCATCATTCTTTGCCACATTAATTTCTTGATTTTCAGCATCATTTGCAAGTGAAATTGCAAAATCTCTAAATCCTTTAATATTTAATTTTTTTAAAAGTCCATAAATAGCACTATAACCTGTCCCAGCTTCTTGTGCCATTCTTTCAATTTTCATATTTGAATCAACAATTTCCTTTAAATGATTTTTAATATATTCTACAATTTTTTTTTCTTTTATTGTTAAATCTTTATCATCAATCGTTGTCAATTTACTTAAAAATGATCTCATATATTATAATCCTCCTTGATTATCTTTAGTTAAAAACTCATTAGTTAATTCTGCAATCATAGCTGCATTATCTGTACAATACTCTATTTTTGGAATAATGATTTTACTTATATTATATTTATTTCCTATTTCACAAAATTTATTTCTAATTGCTGTATTGGCACTTACACCACCAACAACTGTTATTGATTTTGGTTTAAATTCTTTAACAGCTTTTTCAAATTTTAACATTAAAGTATCTAAAACAGTTTTTTGAAAACTTGCACAAAAATCTTCAACTATTAATTCCTCTTGTTTTTGATTTAATTTACTTATAAGATTTAAACTTGCAGTTTTTAATCCTGAAAAAGAAAAATCGTAAGTATCATCATTTTTACTAATAGGTAATATATATTTAGTTGAATCCCCTTTTTGAGCCAACTTATCAATTTTTGGACCACCTGGATATTTTAATCCTAAAACTCTAGCCACTTTATCATAACATTCTCCAACTGCATCGTCTTGAGTAGATCCAATAACTTTAAAATCTAAAGTTTTCTCTAATAATTGTATTTGTGTATGACCTCCACTTATTACAAGAGCAAGAACTGGATATAACATTTTTTCTTCAATATTTGCTGCATAAATATGTCCTTGAATATGATTCATTTTCATAAGTGGCCTATTCAAATATATTGCTAATGTTTGTGCAACTAATTTTCCAATAATTAAGCTTCCTATTAGTCCTGGATTTGAAGTATAAGAAATATAATCAATATCTTTTAATTTTACTTTACTTTGATAAAGTGATTTGTTTAGAACTCAATGAAAATTTTCTACATGCAATCTCGAAGCTAATTCTGGTAAAACTCCACCAAATTTTGAGTGCTCTTCTATTTGACTTGAAATAACATTTGACAAAATTTTGCCATTATTCATGATTGAAATACTAAACTCATCACAACTTGATTCAATTGCCAAAATTTTCATTTAAATACCCCTTTTATAAAATTATTAATATTTTACTACATTTTAAATAATATAATAGAATTTTTTTCCAAATAAAAAAAATTACCAAAATTTTAATTTCTGGTGATTTTACTAATTTTATTTAAGTTCCAAAGAAGTTTCCAAAGCTAATTCAATCATTTGCAAAAAATTATTTTGTCTCTCTTCAGCTGTTGTAACTTCTTTTGTAATAAAGCTATCTGAAATTGTTAATAAACAAGCTGCTTGTTTATTAGTTACAATAGCATTTGCAAATAAAGCATATGATTCCATTTCTACTACATCTAAATTATTTTCAACTGCAAATTTCATTGAATCTTCATATCTATAAAAAACATCAGATGAATGACATCTTCCTGAATGTAATTTAATATTATTTTTTTTAGCCACTTCTTCAATTTTATTGAATACGTTTTCTCCTGATTCAAGAATATTTGAATCAATATTTGCAGCAATTTTTGCATAATTGTTTTCGCCAAAAGCTTCTTTAACATTAAAAACATCATAGACATTTATTTTTTCATTATAACTTCCAGCGCTACCAACTCTAATAATATAATCAACATTATAAAATTTAAATAATTCATAAGAGTAAATACCAATACTTGGACAACCCATACCACTTCCTGCAATAGTTATTTTTATATTTTTATAAGTTCCTGTATACATAAACATATTTCTAGTACTATTTACAAGTTTTATATCTTTTAAATATGTTTCTGCTATTTTTTTCGCTCTTAATGGATCTCCTGGCATTAATACTATATTTGCTATATCTTCTTTTTTAGCTTCAATATGAGGTGTAGGTATATTTGACATATTATTTCTCCTTTTCCAAATTTAATTTTAAACAAAAAATAAAAAGTTTAAATAAAAGTTTTTATTTTTTATTTTAAAGTTTTATCAAATGGGATACCATTTGATTTTGGAGGTTTTGATTTTCTTGCAAAAATCATCATAACAATAAGTGACATTACAAATGGTAATATTCTTAACAATGATGAGTTTTTAGTCATTCACTCATTATTTGTTTTCAAAAATGGCAATTGTGTTCCAAGTCCAAATAAAATTGAAAATACAAATGCAAATAATGTAATCATACTTACTCTTCATTGACCTAATATCATAATTGCAAGTGAAATGAAACCATAACCTTGAACTGATCCTGAAAAACTTCCTAATAATCTTGATACAACAAATATACCTCCAGCTAATCCAGCAATGGCACCAGATAGTATTATGCATCAAAATCTATATTTTATAACAGAAATACCTGCTGCATCAAGTGCATGAGGATTTTCTCCCGCTGAAATATGTCTTGTACCTGTTTTTGTAAAAGTAAAATAGAAACCTACAATAAGGGAAATTATAATAGCGATAATTAAATAAATTGTAAATATTTGATTAACTCCTTTATCAATAGCTATTGGTAAAAAACCTGTAGCAATATAATTTTCTGAGCCTGTAATTGTAGATGTTGCCAAAACTAATGCAATACCTTGTGCAAGTATATTAATTGCAGTACCAGATATAATCTGATCTCCTTTTAATTTTATTGCTGTAAAAGCATGTAATAAAGATAATAATCCTCCCATAATAGCACCAATTAATAATCCTATTAATTGTAATCATTGACTTGGTTGTGACCTAGATGCATGAACTGCATAACCAAAAATACTATAACCAAGAGCTCCCATAGTCATAAATCCTTCAATTCCAAGATTTACAACACCAGATCTCTCTGAGAACATGCCAGCAATTGCAGCTAGCATAAATATAACAAAGAAAGTAGTTGTATCAGCAAATAATCCACTAATGAAGTCTGTCATGTTTTTCTTTCACCTCCATTAATTTTTCAAAATATTTCTTTTTAATATTAAATTTTTCTTGTTGATTTGAATTTTTTATATCATTTTTATACTCTATTAATAACTTATTTAAAAAATCCTTAGCCTTTTTAAATGAATTAATATAATTTTTTTTATAATTATTTATTTTATTATTAGAAACATTAATTATTTCAAGAGATTTTGTTTCAATACTTTTTTTATAAGCTATTTTTTCGTTTTGAATTTTTTGAATTTTATCAAAAGATTCTTTTTTTAATTTGTCAATACTTTCTAATAAGTTTGAATCATTTATCATAGATTTTTTTAAAAACTTAAGTTGATTTTTTATATTTCTTTTTATTTCTTTTATTTGAGTATTAAAAACTTTATTTTGATCTTCAAAATCACTTATTTGTTTAATAATATTATCAAGTGCTGAAAAAATAGATTGAAATTTTTTATTACTATAAGATAACTTCAGTCCCTTAATTGAACTTTGTTTATATATTAAATAACCATTTTTAATTAAATCATTAATATTCTGTTTTAGAATTTGAATATTTTTATGATGTTTTTTATAATGGAAAATTTTAACTTCATTATATAATTCTTTAAGTGAAGCAATTTTATTTTTGTCTTCTTTATTAGTTTTTAAAATTTTATTTCTAATTTCTACCAATTCTTCTAATTGAGAAATATTTTTTAAAAATAATTTTTGTTTTTTAATTTCAGCTTTATAATCAATAATTTGATTTTTTGTTACAATATCTTTTTGAACATATAATTTTTCTTTAATTTTTTGTAAAGGATTAAATTTGAAAAATAATATATATAAAGTTGAACAATAAATAATAATACCAAAAATTAAATCTGCAACTTCTGGTTGCAAACTATTAAGTTCTGGTGTAGTAATAGCTACAGCTGCTCCTTCTTTAAAAATTCCTCAAAATAATGCTATAGGTACAATACCTAATACATTATTGAAAGCAACTAGTGCAACAGGAATTCCATCAAATCCAATTTGAGGAACAAGATCTTTACTAAATGTTAAACTTCCTTGAATTAAGAAATAATAGAAAAATCCTCCGATACTTATAAAAGCGCCTTGTGCTGCCATTACAATTAAAATGTAATAAGAGCTCTTAATACCTGAATATTTAGCAACACTTGGAGACATACCTACAATTTTTAGTCTATATCCAGTTGTTGTATATGAAATAACAATATATGTTATAACAACAGCAAATAGTGCACAAAGAACACATAAAGCTCAAACAGAGTTTCCCATCATAGCCATATTTTCATTTAAAGAAGGAGTTGACGCTGCATTACCTATTATTGTCATATATCATTTTAATAAATATCAAAATGTTCAGTTTAATAAAATTGATGATGCAACTTCATGAACATTTAAGTAAACTTTTAAAGCTCCTGTCAAAGTTGAAATTGTCATACCAGACAATACTGTTACAAAAAATACTAATGGAGCATATTTAGTATCTAAAATCATTTGTCCTGTTACCGGATCTTTTGTTCCTAAAGTATTTGTAATAACAAAAGTCATTATTAACCCTGTTAATATTTGTCCTGAACCTCCCATATTAAATATTTTTAATTTAAAACCAAGTGAAAGTCCAAGGCCAATTAATGTATAACAACCAAAATAAACTAACGTTCTATTTATATTTGTTGTAAGAGATCTTGAAATGGCTGTTCAAATAAATAAAAAACCATTTTCTCCGTTACAAAATACAAATAAAATACCTACTATTAAACCTATTAGTATTGAAATAACTGATGCTTTAATAAGACTTAATTTTTCTTCAAAAGTTGAAGACTTAACAAGTGCTTCAGTTTTTACTTTCACTGTTCAAAATTTTATTTTAAACATTTGCAGTTTCTCCTTGGACTTGTGAAACCATTAATCTACCAATTTTTTCTCTTGTTGCCTCTTTTTTATTCAATTTTCCAACTACACTACCTGAGTTAACAACAATAATTTCATCTGCTAATTGTAATACCTCTGAAAGTTCATAAGAAATTAATAATATAGCTTTTTTATTTTCTTTTGCTCTTAATATTTGTTCATGAATAAACTCAATTGAACCTATATCTAAACCTCGTGTTGGTTGAAAAATAATTATGAAATCATTTTCTCTTGAAAGTTCTCTACCTATAATAACTTTTTGTTGATTTCCTCCAGACAAGTTTCTTACAATTGTAAAACCTGCATCAGCATTTCTAACATCATAATCTTTAATAATTTTTTGTGTATGATTTTGAATTTTAGCAAAATTTACAAATCAACCTTTACTATATTTTTCCGTTCTAATATCTTGTAAAGTTGTATTGTTTATAATATTTGAATCTAAAACTAAACCATGTTTATGTCTATCTTCTGGAATGAAACTCATTTTATGTAAAAGATATCTTTTTGAAATTGAAATTTTTGTAATATCTTTTTTTCTACAAAGTATTTTACCACTGATAGGTTTAACTAAACCACTGAGAACTTCAACTATTTCATTTTGTCCATTGCCTTCAATTCCAGCAATTGCAACTATTTGCCCTTCTTTTATTTCTAAATTAAAATTCTTTAATCCAATTATTTTGTGATTGTTATGTTTTCTAACATTTATATTTTCAAATTTAATTACAGTTTCTCCTGGTTGAATTGTTGAGTTATTCTTAACTTCCACAATTTTTCTACCTACCATTGCTTTTGAAATTTCTTCAATACTTGTTTTTTTAAGATCATAAGTTCCTACAAACTTACCTTTTCTTATAACAGTTGCTTTATCAGCTACTTTTTTAATTTCAGCAAACTTATGTGTAATAAAAATTATAGTTTTACCCATTTTTTTAAATTCTAACATTACTTCTAATAAGCCTTCAATTTCTTGAGGAGTTAAAACTGCTGTGGGTTCATCAAATACCAAAATATCTACATCTCTATATAAAATTTTTAATATTTCAACTCTTTGTTTCATTCCAACTGATATATTTTGAATTTTTTCATTTAAATCTACTTCTAAATTATATTTTTTCATAAGTTCAGTTGTTTTTTTAATTACTGCTTTTTTATTAATAAATTCTCATCCTAAAACATTTTCTACTCCTAAAGCAATATTTTTTCAAACAGGAAGAATATCAATTAATTTAAAATGTTGATGAACCATTCCAATTCCTAACTTTGTTGCTTTAATTGGAGAAGTAATAATTTCTTCTTCACCATTAACTTTTATTATTCCTTTAGTTGGTTGATAAATTCCAAAAAGAATAGACATAAGAGTAGATTTACCTGCTCCATTTTCTCCAACTAAACAATGAATTTCTCCTTTTTCAACTTTTAAAGTTATATCTTCATTGGCTATAATTTTTTTATTAAAAATCATAGAGATATTATTCATTTCAATTGCATAATTAGCCATTGTTTTGGTTACCTCCTGATTTGTCATTTTCTTTGATTGATTTAGCATAATATTTTATAACTTTTTCATTAATTATGCACTTACCATAATCATTTTTATTAATAGTTTCAAATAATTTTATTGATGCTTCACTCAATGCTTCTGGTGAAAATATTTTTTTAATATTTGTTGCAGTTTTTAAATCAAGTAAATTTCTTCCTCCAGATGACATATTGCCCCCTACTCATAAGGTTTGACCTTCTCAAGATTCCTCTTTAGATAAGTCAACCGTTTCAAAAATACCTTCTTCATTTTCTCTAGTTATAGAAATTTTATTTTCTAAATACTTTCCTACTTCATTTGTTATATTATTTTGAGTACTTTGACTATTATATTGATTTATTCAATATTTTGTATGTGAAAGACCAGCTATTGTTGCATTTGTAAGTTCTTTTTCAGCACTAGTTATGAACATTCCTTCATTTTGAGGAAAAGCTTCTGCTTGATTTGTATCAACACCAACTATTTTAACAGTCTTACCCCCATCATTTGTTTTTGAAAGTCCAATTACATCTAAAGTCTGTGGACCTGCAACAGGCATAATAACTGTAGCTTTATTTTGAATTAAGTTCTTTGTTACATTCATTCCATCACCTTGAGCAAATGATTGTGAAAATCAAGATGAATCTGTTAAATCTTTTGGTAAGTCTTTTTGAGTACGCTTAACTTCTCTTTTTAAACTCTCTTCACTGAGAGCAAAACCACCTTTTTCTATAGGTTTTAACAATTGTTCTTTGCCCTCTTTGTTTGTTTTATATTCATTAAACAACTCTATTGAAGCTAAATAACCAACAATAAAGCTATCAACAGCTTGAGGATTTGAAATTCCCCCAAATGATCCTAAAGAAATAGTTTGATTATCAGTATTCTTTAAAGATCAAATAATAGCAGACATTCCCGCATAAAATCCTGAAATATCTCCTCTAAAACTAAATCCCAATTCATTTTTGTTAGAACTTCTTCCATCTAATATGATTGTTGAACCTTGTTCAACATTTTCCATTATCTTTGGTGCTAAATTATTTCCTTCTCCTGGAATAGCATGATGAAATCCTGGAAGTAAAATTGTTTTTGCTCCATTATTTTTTGCATTAGTATATTGATTTTTTAAAACTTTTGTACTAGCATTTTCTGGTTCAATTTTTGATATTTTTGAGTTTTTAAATTTTGAATCTATATTACCAACAACTTGCTGTAAAAATTCATTCCCAGCTTTATAAGTAGATTCATTAAAAGATTTATCTAAAATTTTACCACTATCTGTAACTAGATAAATTTCTGCTATTGCAGAGATTTTACTACATGATACAAGACTAGAAGTTGATGATAAAACAACAACTCCCACCATTAATCCTGAAAGTAATTTTTTCAATTCATTTTTCTCCTATACTTAATTTGCGTAAATTAACTTCAGCTATTATTCATAAAAAAACAAAAAATCATAAATAATTTTTTTTATTTTAATTTTCTTAATATCGCTTTTAGAAATGTATAAGGTACATTGTAGAAAAACCAACCCATTTTATTGGCTTATAAAAGCTTTTTTAATTTACACTTTTATTATAAATGATATTTATAGTTTTATAAAATTCTTTACTTATAATATAAATTCTTTCAAAAAAGTATTATATCTAATATAATAAATAAGGTGAAAAAAATGGATTTTAAATTAATTAAAGCAGATCTAAAAAAACCAATATTATGATTTGGTTCAATGACTTTATCTCTTATTGTGATTTGTTCAATAATATTGTTAAGTATACCTCTATCAACTAAAGAAAAAATAACTCTTGTTTGTCAAATTAGTCTTAATTTTATTTTAGTTTATTTAGTTTGTTTAACAACAAACCTAAGTAAAGCATCAATTTCTCTATTTTATAATATTGAAGTAATAACAAATGTTGAAACAGCTGACAAGGAAATAAAAATTATTAAAAATAAATTTGTTTATACTTTTATAATTTTATTTACTCTAGGAGCTTTTTTTATTGAATTAACTAGTGGATCATTAATAAATAAAATTAGTTGAGCAGAAAATACAAAAAAAACATGATGAATATTTTTTATATTATTTTGAATAAATTTAATTTATTTAATTTTATTCTTTGAAATTACTAAATATCTAATAAGTCAAAATCAAGAATTTAAAAAAGCTTATTTAGATTTTATTAAAAATCCACCAAAAAAAAGAGCTTAAAAGTTAAAGTTCTTTTTTTATTACTATTTTATTTATATTTTTACCTAAACTACAAAATTTTTCTTCATATTCAGTTGCTATATTGTCTTTCAATAATTTTTTTTCAAAATATAAATTATTTGTATTATAAATTAATTTAAATTTTGATTTTGCTATTTGTTCTAAACTAAACTCATATAGTTTATCATTATCTGTTTTTATTTCAATAACTCCATTATCTTTGAGCAAATCTCAATATATATTTAAAAAATCTATATATGTCAGTCTTTTTTTAAAATTTTTGAATTTAGGTCAAGGATCTAAAAAATTAAGAAATATTCCACTAATTGAATTATTTTCAAATATGTCTAATAAATTCTCAGCAAATTTATTTAAAAATAATAAATTTGCTAAATCAAAATTTTCAGTTGTAATAGCTTTCTTTAAAGCAACACCAACTACTGTAGTTTCTTTCTCCATCGCTATAAAATTTTTATCTTTATTTTTAATAGCTTGCTCAATTATAAATTTTCCTTTTCCACAACCTATTTCTAAATAAGTATCTTGTTTTTTTATAAATAATTTATCAACGTTAATTTTCTTCTTTATCTTTATCATATATTTTAAGTTATCTTTAATATAATCTTTAGTTCATTTTTTATTTCTTAATCTCATTTTGACCTCTTTTTTTAAATATATTGTGCAAAGAAAATTAAACCAATTGAGAAAAATATTGCAGTAGATAAAGCATCAACTATTGTTGTAAGTAAAGGTGCCGCCATTACAGCAGGATCTAATTTCAGTTTTTTAGCAAGTATTGGAAGAGTTCCTCCAATTATTTTTGCCATTATTACAGATAAATACATTGAAATAGAAAGTGTTGCAATTGTATATCAAATTCTTGGATCATCAAGATTTCTATTTTTTTCAACTGAGTAAATTATAACCATTCTTACAAAGTTAATAGATATTAATATTAAACCAGTAATAAGCGCTACTCTAAATTCTTTCCACAATACCCTTGCAAAATCTTTTGTTTCTACTTCTTTTAAAGACAAAGCTCTAACAATCATAGTTGATGATTGGCTACCTGCATTCCCAGTTGTTCCTGATATTATTGTTAGTAAAGGAGTTAAAAACATTGTAATAATATAACTAATTTCACTAACTGAACTTTGACCATTGTTTATTTGATTTGCACTGTAAATTTTCATAAATATAGTTATTATAATTTGTGATAAAGTTGCAGAAATCATTAAAAACATTAATCAAATACTTCTTGATCTAACCATTTTTCAAATACTAGTTTTAAAATATTCATCATCTGTTGGAGTAATACCAGCCATTTTATGAATATCTTCTGTTACTTCTTCTTCAATAACATCAAGAACATCATCTATTGTAACAATACCAACTAATTTTTGTTGAATGTTAATAACAGGTAAAGTTGTAATATCATACTTTTTAAACTTATCTATAACAGTTTCTTGATCATCTTTTGTAAAGGCAAAAAGAACACGTTCATCCATAATTTCAGATAATTTTAAGTTACCTTTAGAAAAAACTAAATCCTTTAATTCTACTGTTCCTTTTAAATTATTTAAATCATCTACTACATAAAATGTATTATGATCTTCAGATTCTTCATCACGTTCTCTAATTTTTTCAATTGCTTCAGTAACTGTTCAATCTACTTTAAATCTTGTATAATCAACGCTCATAATGCTTCCTGCAGTGTCATCATTATATTTTAAAATACTATTTATTTGTGCTCTTGCTTCTGGAGTTGACGATCGTAAAACTTTTTTAACAATATTTGAAGGCATTTCTTCTAGAATATCTACAATATCATCTGTATATAAATCTGAAAATAGTTCAGCAATTTGTTTAGAAGACATTTTATTTATAATTTTTTCTTGTATATCTGCATCAAGATGTGGAAAAATTTCACTACTTGTATCATTTGTAAATAATCTTAAAGCAATAATAATAATTTTTTCATCTAATTGTTCAAGTGCTTCTGCAATATCTTGTGGATAGTGCAATTCTTCTAAATCTCTAAGCTTTTTAATATCATTATCAATTACTAATTTTTCAATTTCCTCACTCAAGATTTTTAAATTTTCTTTTTTTTCTAACATTTATAATTTCCCTTCTATTTGTTTAATAAATATTTTAATTCTTCTGAAATTATTTCTTTTGGCTCAATTGAACTACCAATAAGTTCACCTGTAAATATTTTAATTCCTAAAAATCTTAGATGTTTATAAATTATATAGCTATTTACAGAAGTTGCAATTAATTTTGCTTCTATTTTATTTGCAATTTTAATACTTTCCAATACTATATTTTCATTTTCTTTAATATAATTTATTTTCTTTGAGATTTCTTTTTCTAAAAAAATAAATTCAGGTCTATATAAACTAATTAAAGAAAAATCTGTTTTTAACGAACCAAAATTTGAAACTGATATTCTTATTAAGTTTTTTTTCAATTTTTGAATGTTTTTTTCTAATAACTTTTGATTTTCAACATCTTTATTTAAATCAAAATTTAAAACTATCTTTGATAAATTAATTTTCAAATTTCTTAATTTTAACAAAAATTCATTTGCATCAAAATTATCACTTGATAAATAATTACTATCATAATCTATAAAAATAGGTTTTTCTTTAACTGAAATATTTTGTTTTGACAACTTTTTTAAAGATTGAAATGAAGTATATCTTAAAAATAAAGTTCATAACCCCATATCCAAAATTAATTTATTTTTCTTACTAAATAATTCAGAATCTATTTCAATTCCTTCAATCATTCCATTTAAAAAATAAGAATTAAAATCTTTTTCTTCTATAGAAAATATAGGTTGAAATAACGTTACAAATTGATTTAAATTTGCTACCTCATTTAGCGAAAGCATTTTTTTATTTTGATTTTTCTCTTTTAAAATTTCTATTGGACTTACTATAATATTTCTATCTTGATAAGTTAATAAGAAATCATTAGCAACATGTTTATTATATTCTAATAGAGTATCTAAATTATTAGAGTGCAATCCATAATATGAACAAATTGATTTTAATTTTATAGATATTCTATAATTATCAATTTTAAAATCTACATTTATTTTTTTAAATATATTTTTTATTACTTCTAAATAATTATTTTCATTTTCATTAAAGCTTTCATTAATCTCTATTGGAATAAAAACTCCAAAAGTTTTATAGTTTGGTTTAAAAAATATTGCATTTAAAAAACTTTCTTTTATTAGATTATAACTTTCTTCAGAAATTGAATTTACAATTTTTTCTTTTATTTCTCCATTTACTTTTGATTCAAACTTTTCAAAATCAGAAATAAAATAAGTTAAATATATTCCATATTTTATTTTATTTTCTTGAACTTTATTTAGGATTTGTTCATGAGCTGAGGAAAAATTTAAGTAATATAAATTATCATATCTAACAATATTTTGTAATTTTAAAGCATGAATATATATTTGATTAACAACTGTAATATAAGCATAGGCTAAATATCCACTACCTAATCAAAATAATAAATTAGCTATATTTGGAAGATCTTTTGGTGTTTTTATTATAATTAAATTTCAAGTTAATCCTACAATAAGTAGAATAATTGTTGTTATTGATCAATTAGATCAATTGGATATTTTTTTTCAAAATAGTGAAATTAGATAATTCAAAAGTGGAACTATATAAGCTATTATTAAAATTGTAATTGTTGAAGCATTTGTTGGTTTTCCAAAAAAATCACTAAATAATGAAGAAAACAAAACTAAATTTAATATATTACATGTTAATATTCCAATACTTGAAAATGATGAAATAAAAATAATAGAAACTCAATATAAAAAAGTTGGTAATAAAATAGTAAGTTCTAAATTACTAGCATTATTAGTAAGCAAATTTATTAAAACAATTGAAAATGTTGAAATAAACCCCAAAACAAATCCTAAAAAAAAATCATAATAAATTTTTAACTTAGCAAACAAATGTCTTGTTAAACCTCAAAATATTGTATAACACATAGCCATAATTGTTGTATAAGAAAGACATGCAATTAATATTGACAAAATATTCATATAAATTACATTCCTTTCTTATAAAACAATTAAAAATAAAAAATGGTGGAGATGGCGGGAATCGAACCCGCGTCCAAAATACTCCAACACATAACATCTACAGTTTAGTTGTATCTAACTTACACTATAAAACAACAGATTCAACAAGATTCAATTTTATAGCGTTAATGATTATATTTCAAATAAATTTATCATTAAAATCATTTATTCTATTGTGCTAGTTAATACGTTAATCAATGAAGCACAAACACACTTCATAACGTTGAATTGCTATAAACTTCGATAGTTTATTAAGCTGCTAAAGCAACTCCAGCTGATGCATTATTGATCATAAATGCTGGCATTTCAAATTCATTTTTTTCTTCGTTTGCATTTTATCAAACCTAGTAGTATTAAGGTCTACCAAACCACTGCAGTTATGGACCAGATGTATCCTGTCGAAACCGGGGCACCCCCATAAATATATTATAAAACATTATTTTAATAAATAAAATTTCTATTATATTTTATATTTAAGAATATAATTTTTATAGAGGAGTGAGAAAATGAGTAAAAATTTAAATAAGGTCTTTGAAATTACTGATATGTCTAAATATGAATTAAAAGATTTACAAGAAATTTTAGATAAAGGACAAACAATTCTGCTTTCATTAGAAAAAGGAGAACATGTTAACAACAGTTTGGTAAAGGGATTTTCTGATTACTTAAATGCTTTTATAGAATTAAAAGAAGAAAAAGAAAATTGCGGAGTTTGTGGTTGTGGAAAACCAGCAAATATTTTAGTTTACATTTGAAAATAAAATATTAAAAACCTTGTAGTGTAACCTTTTTTCGGACACAAAATTAAAATATTTTATATATAGGTATAAAATATTTGTGAATGAAGAGAGGTTTTATTTTGAATAAGTATACAGTTAATCAAAAAATAAATATAATTATTAATTTTTATAAATCAAATCATTCTATAACTCAATATGCTAAGCAAGTAGCTATTGATGTTCAAAGAATTAAAAATTGAATAAAAGTCTATGATCAAAAAGGCAGAAGTGGATTTAATAATTCAAAATTTAATCAAATTGACAAAATTAAAGATTTAGAAAAAGAAAATAAAAAATTGCGAAGAGAAACTGAAGATCTTAAATTGAGAGATGAGATGTTTGCTGAATTAAGAAGAATGATTGATAGAAAAAAGTAAATAAGTGGCAATTAAATACACTCAAATCAAAAGTTGTTTATAAATTTTGAATAGCAAAAAAAGATGTTCAAATTAGAGAGTTATGCAAACTTATTCTATTGGCAAAAAGCACATATTATGATTGACTTGCTAAAGGTAAACCCAATTTTAAAGGTTATGATTGGGAACTTGTTCAGGAAATCAATAATGCTTACAAAAACGAAGTTCAAATATATGTTTCAAGACGAGTAAAAAAATATTTAAATTCTGAGTATAGTCATAAAAAAATTTTAAGAGTTATGAAATTTTTAAATATTAAGCCAAATAATTATAGATATATAAAATCTAAAAAAGTAAAGAATGAAAAGATTGGAAAGTATGCAAGATTATTCAAATCTAAAAGTGATTTAAATAAATATGGTGATGTTTTCTCAGTTGATATTACTGAAAAAGAAATTGCAGGAAATAGATTATATACCTGTGCTTTTTATCATGTAAATAGCAAGAAAGTTTTTGGTTTAATTACAAAAACACACAAATGAGAAGATCTAGTTTTAGAGTCATTTGATAAAATGACAAATCAATTTGGTTCTTTTAAAGAAAACTCTATTATACATTCTGATAATGGTTCAGAATTTAAATCATATAATTATAGACTAGCTACAATGTGATTTAATTTCAAACTTATTATGTCTAGGGTTTCTAGATCAACTGACAATGGATATATTGAGGGTTTTTGAAGCATAATGAAGAGAGAAGCTATAAAAGAAAATTATAAATACAGAGATATAAATGAATATGTTTTAAATCTAAAAATGTATGAATCTTTTTATAATGAATCTAGAATTAAGTTATAAAATTAAGGTGTCCAAAAAAAGGTTACAGAACAAATTTTAAAAACCTATTAATAAATTTAACTAATAGGTTTTTTAATTATTTCTATTAGTATAAAATATTTTTGGAGGTAAAGATATTAATAAAATATCAAAAAGTTTGGGATTATCAGGAGCAATTGTTTCAATATGTGTAGATGCAATTTTTTTATTGGGATTAGTAATATTTCTTGCTATTTTAGCAGGAACTAATAAATATAATGTTCCAACTACAAAATTATTAATTCTAACAATTATAATTATGATTATAATTGGTTTTGGAATTTCTTTAATTTTAAACATTATAATTTTAGTTATGCTACAGAAGAAAAATAAGGATAGTTATAATGGATTAGCTATATTTCAAATAGTAGTTGGAACACTATCAATCTTATTTGGAGTAAAATTTATAACTGGAGGTTTAACATTAGCAAGTGGAATAATTATATTGTCAACTCCAATAAAAAATGAAAGAAATGAAAGAAAAAATAACAAAGAATTAGAAGTAAATAATAAAGAATTAATTTAATTTTTTTAAGGGACACAAAAATTTATTATTTATAATATTGAAAGGAGGTAAAAAATAAATGAGTAAAACATCAAAAAATTAAGGAATTGCAGGTTCATTAATTTTGATTATAACAACAGTAATTGTTTCAATTATAGTTATATTAGCTGCTATAGCTTTAATGGCAACAGGAAAAACTGAAAAAATTGCTAAAGGAACTATTGCATTAATAATTTCAGTAATAGCTTTATCTATAACATTGGTATTTCCAATTATTATTTTAGTATTACTGAATTCTAAAAATAAAAGTAATAAAAAAATACTTACTGCTGGAATAATTTCAATTGTTATTACAGGTCTTTCAATATTAGGATCTTTAACAGATCCTATTTACTTAATAAATTTAATAGCTGCAGGTTTATTGCTAGCTAGTGGTATTATGATTTGTATTGAATACAATAAAGCAAAATAAAATTCCTAAATTAAGGAATTTTTTTATCACAATCTTTTTTAAATAAAAAACTTATTTTTAATTAATAAAATTTTAAATACTATTATTCTGGTATTAATAATAAAATTCCAGATACAATTCCAAAAGGCATAGTCATAAATAATATATTACATATTCCTAAAGCAATATGTTCTTTACCATCACCAATACTCTTTCTTGCTGCTATTGTCATTGGAATTATTCAAGCTAAAGGTATTAAAAATATAGCCCATGAAATTGTTGATATTATAAAAAGTATATAAGCTGCTGTTCTCATTAAAAAATCCTCCATAATTATAATATACTTTTTTTAAAACTTATAAAAGTTATTTATTATTTTTTAATTTTATTTAGTCTTCTTTCAATATCTCTTTGTTTAATTGTTTCTCTTTTATCAACTGTTTTTTTACCTTTTCCTAAAGCAATTTCCAATTTAGCATAGTTTCCTTTTAAATATAATTTTAAAGGTATTAAAGTAAGATTTTCTAATTGAATTCTTTTTAGGATTTTTTTTATTTCATTTTTATGCAAAAGTAATACTCTATTTCTGGTTGGATTATGTTTGATATGATTTGCAAATTCATAATTTTTTACATTCATATTTAATATTTCAACTTGTCCACGCCTTATAAGTATAAAAGATTCACTAATAGAGACATCTTTATTTCTTATAGATTTAATTTCTGGACCAGTTAAAACTATGCCAGCTTCTCATGTATCTAATATTTCATAATTAAAATAAGCTTTTTTATTTTTTATTAAAAGATGTTCTCCCATATTTATTCACCACCACTAAGCAAGCACAAAATCTATAATTCTTTTTTTGACATCTGCATTTTTAACTTTAATTTTTATTTTTTGACCTAATCTAAAAATTTTATTTTGTTTATTTACCATAATACTTGTTTTTTCATCAAAAGTAAAATCAGGCAATTCTGATATATGAATTAAACCTTCCACACAATTATCTAACTGAACAAATATTCCAAACTTCAATGCAGCAGCAATAATACCATTAAATTCTTGATTAATTTTTGATTGCATATATTCTGCCATACAAACTTTGTTAACTTCTCTTTCAGCAAAAAAAGCTTGTTTTTCCGTATCATTAATAATACTACATGCTTTTAGAACAAACTTTTCATTTTGCTCCAATTTAAATTCTCTTACATCTTTATCAACTAAATACTGTTTTAAAAATCTATGAACAATTAAATCACTATATCTTCTAATTGGACTTGTAAAATGAGTATAACAGTCACTTGCTAAGCCAAAGTGTCCTATATTTTCTAATTCATATGCTGCTTTTTCCATAAATTTTAAAAGAATTACATTAATTACATCTCTTTCTGTTGGATCTTTTATTTGTTCTTCAATTTGAATAAGTGCATTTTTAATTGCTTTGGGATTAATTTTATCCAAATCATTTAGTTTTACATTTATACCAAGTACTCTTAAAATCGAATGTCATTCAATTAATTTTTCTTCTTTTGGAACATCATGATTCCTATAAATAAAAGGAAGTTTTTTTTCATATATGACTGTTGCTACACATTCATTTGCACTAACCATAAAATTTTCAATTAACTTTTCACTAATTCCTCTATCACGCTTTGCTATCTCAATAACATTAGAATCAGAGTCCAAAATAATTTTTGGCTCTGCAACATCAAATTCTATTGATCCTTTTTTATTTCTTGATAAATCTATAATTTCATGAAGTTCTTTTGAAAGCATCAACATATCTGTAATCTCTTTTGGTCTTTTTGATTTACCATTTTCATAAAATTCGTTCACTTCTTTATAAGTTAATCTTGCCTTTGAAATCATAATTGATTCATAGACTTTTTTCTTTATTACATTTCCTTTTAAATCAAAATCCATTTCAGCTACCATACAAAGTTTTTCTTCATTTGGATTTAAACTACAAACACCATTTGATAATTTTTCTGGAAGCATAGGTATAACTTTATTTGCCAAATAAACTGAGTTACCTCTAAATAAAGCAGTATTATCCAAAGGTGAAAATGGAGTTACATAATAACTAACATCAGCAATAGCTACAATTAATTTGTATCCATTAGATATTTTTTCAACATAAATTGCATCATCTAAATCTTTAGAATCTGATCCATCAATAGTTACCAAATTTTTATTTACTATTGATTTTGAAAGTCTTCTTTTAATTTTTGAATCGTTATAATCAAGAGGTTTAGCAACCTCATTGGCATTTTCAATTGTTAATTTATTAAATTCTGGTTTAATTTCATACTCATATGCAATTGAAAAAATTCTATCAACAGCTTTATTTGCATCACCAATAATTTTTTGAATTCTTACAAATAATTTCTTATCCCTAACATTTAGTATTTTTACTTTTAAAATCAAATCCTCTTTTAAAGAAAAATCTTTTGAATTTATCATTACAATTCTATAATTTTTAAATCCAGGTTCATTAGCCACAAAATCTAGAAACTTTCCATTATTGCTTTTTATAATTTCACCAACTAATGATATTTTTGTTCTTAAAATTACATCTTCAACGATAGCTTTCATTCTATCATCTTTTTCTTTTTGAACTGTAAAAACAACTTCATCTGATGAAATTGATCCATTTAATCCATTTGGAGGAACAAAAAAATCCTCACCTTCACTATTAAATTCTTTTACAAATCCAAAACCTTTATCATTAATTTTAATAGATCCTATTTTATATGTATTTCCAATAAAGTATATAACATTTTCTTTCGTTCAACCAATTAAATGTTCTTCTTGAAGTTCTTTTAATAGAGCTGTTACACTTTCATAACTTGATTTAATACTCTTGACTAAATCATTTAGATGCATTTTTTCATTTTCTTTTACCCGTGATAGTATTGTATTTTTCATAACATCTCTTTCTACTAAAAAAACATTCTTAGTTTAGAACAGTGTTTGTAATTATTCCTATTACAATTGTAATTATAAAAAGTGAAACTCCTAAACTAAACATCCAAATTGATGTTGTTTTATCTATTCCTCTTTCTTTTGAGTTAGAAAATAATTCATCATTCCCACCATTTAAAGCACTTAATCCAGTTTGTGAACTTTTGTTTTGCACTAAACCTATAATTATCATCAATATTGCTACAATCAAAGATATAATTTCAAAACCTAGAATTATTTGGTTTGCAAGTGTTTGCTGTGATACAGTTCCGGCAAGTAAATTCATACAAGGCCCTCCATTCATTTATATATATAATACTACATTTAAGAAGAAAAAATATTTTTGTTGTAATATTATTTGATTTTGTTAAAAAGAAGTACTCAAGATAACTTTAATTAAATATAGTTTTTTTAAGCATAAATGTTATAAATCTTTTTCTTTAAAAATAATAATTAAATAAAAAATATATTAACCTATAAGTTCTTCAATCTATATGTCTTTATTTACTTTTTTCAGTATTTGATTTTCCTAATCTAAGAGATATTTTTTTGTATTTCAATATATAATAATTTTGGTGATAAAAATGCAGTGATTAGAATATGTATTTAAATTTTTAGAAAAAGTTTTTAAAAAAAATGCTTTCAAAGCAAAGTATAAAACAAAAAATAGTAAAAAGCTTAATCATATTTTAAAGAGCAAAAAATGACAAGTTATAGATATAAGAAACTCATTATCTTATAACGAAAATCATCTTAAAGAGACAATCAATATTCCAGTTATAAATTTTAATTTTAAATATTTTAAAGTTTTAAATAAAAAAAATAAAATTCTTATAATTGATGAAGATTCAAGAAGTCACTTATCTATTTATAAGAATTTAAAAAGTAAAGGATTTAAAACTTATATTTTATATGAGGGATACAAAAAAATTAGAAATAATCCCAAATTTGATGATTTTACAAAAGTAGTTATATATTAAAATTTAATATAATAAAAAATTAGTCTTATACATCTTATTAATATAAGACTAATTTTATTTATGTTACTTATGTTTAAAGAAATCAACACTATTTTACAAATAATGCTAATTTGTTTGATAAAAAAACTGATATAATCTTAAGAATTTTAAAAAGCAAT
This sequence comes from Spiroplasma endosymbiont of Atherix ibis, assembly GCF_964020005.1. Classification (NCBI taxonomy): domain Bacteria; kingdom Bacillati; phylum Mycoplasmatota; class Mollicutes; order Entomoplasmatales; family Spiroplasmataceae; genus Spiroplasma; species Spiroplasma endosymbiont of Atherix ibis. The sequence goes on along the minus strand of NZ_OZ026474.1, from coordinate 73,583 downwards.
TCCCTTAATATTATTTTTTATTTTTGAATTATTGTTAATTAAATTTCTAATATCCTCAAGTATTTTTTTATCTCTGATAATTAAATTACCCTTAATTCTTAATATTTTTTATAGTCTATTTAAAAAATATATTAAAAGTAGAACTTATGTTCTACTTTTTTTTAATCTTCTATTTCCCTAAAAAATTCAATTGGTTCAACATTTAAAGCTTTTGCTATTTTCTCAACAGATTTAAGTGAAATATTTCTTTTACCTCTTTCAGAGTCAGAAATATAATTTCTATGTAACTGAGATCTGAAACTTAACTCTTCTTGAGTTAGTTGTGCATTTACCCTTATTCTTTTCATGTTTTTACTAAATGTTATAATAATGTCTTTTTTCATTTTTTAGTCTCCAATTGTATTTGCAATCTTATTTATAATTTTAAATAAGTTGCTGATTCCAGACTTAGTAATTGATACATTTTTTTCTTTCATTAATAATTCTAATTCTGAAAATGATGCGTCTGGATTTTCTAATCTTATTTGTGAGAGTAATTGTGCCTTAGACGATAACTCTGACATTAAATTGTTTTTTTTAATTAATTCTATGACTTCAACTTGTCTAGAACCAGTCACAGAAGATTTTTGTTGATTATATATATCAATATTTATCATTCTGTTTATGTTATTACTAACATCCCTATTAATTCTTGTATTTTCAAATTTCATAACTGAAATTGAAGTATCTATAAATTTTAGAAAGTCAGAAACTACTATAGATTTTTTAATATAACAAACAAATTTATTTTTTTTACTTATTGTTTTAAAAGTAAAATTATATTTCTTAAGAATTTTTGTAATATAACTTGAAGATTCATCTTCTTTAAATTGCAATTCTAAATGATAATTTGTAGTTTCTGGTGAGTTTACACTCCCAATAGCTATAAAAATTCCTGAAATATATGCTCGTATTAATTCTTGTTTTATTTTTTTGTCATATTTTTCTAAATCTATTTTAATAATCTTTGTGCTTGAATTAATATCATAAATATTATATCTCTTTAAGAAATCAATAACATTATCTGTTAAAATTAATTGATAAATTTTATTTTTTCTAAGCTTTTGAATTTGAATAATTGATATTTCAATATTTCCACTATAAATTGTTTTTAGTAGTGATAAAATATTTCTAATAACATTATTACTATTATTTGTTAATTTTAAAACAGCACCATTACTTGTGTAAATTAATTCTCCATTATATTTTATAAAACCAGATAATAGCATAATTATTTGCTCTTTAGTGAATGTATGATTTAAAATTTCTTCTTTAACTTCCATTGCAAAAGACATACTTTAACCCTATTTCTTACCAAGTTTTTTATTTAATTTTTCTTTAATTTTTTCTTGTTTAATTTTATTTTTTTCAATTTTACTAATTAATACTTTATCTTTGTTTTTTGCTTTATTGTTATCTTCTAAATAGAAATATTCTTGTTCATATATAAATCCTGTAGTTCTAAATAAATATGGAATAACAAATTGAGCCAATAGCGCAACTATTAGACCTGCAACCATAGATAAACCAATTATAACTAATGATAATTCTTTTTTATACATTAAAAATAAATGATCATCTGGTCGTCCTAATTCTAAAATAAATCTAACTAAATTTCATGCAAAGAAATAAGCTCCCGCCTGCACCCCCGTTCTTACGAGCATATATTTTTCAGGATTATTACATTCAGATAAAAGTTTTCCTTGTTTTCATTTTTTTACAATATAATTTTTATCATTAATATTATTTATTTCACTTTTATATTTTTCTATTTCTTTATTATGGTGATTTGCATAAACTTCATTTCTTCAAATTTTATATTTAGGATATTTTATATCATATTTATTTGGATGTAATTTTCAAGGCTTTTTACCAAATCATTTTCCTATATTTGGAATAACAAATGTAATTATTGCTCAAGCAATAATTAAACTTATTGATTCATAAAGGAAAATTGGTGACATAAGATATTCTTTTCCATTTTCTAAAACTACTCCATTTAATTGACTATTCTCTCCATCATATTTTCAAACCATATTTCTTTTAACAAAGTAAGGTAATCAATTTAAAGCATCTTTATCTGTTCCTTTTCATTCAGCAACTGGTCTACCTATTACTTCGTGATTAAAGAAATTACCTCATCTACCAATCCCTTGTCCAACAAGAATATTTGGAATTATGCAATCTGAATAAACCCACAATGAAACTTTTGTTCTTCTACCAAGAAAATAAAATACTATTAACCCAACCAAAGCTCCTGAATAAACTCCTCCATGAATTGCCATTCCACCTTCTCAAAAAGCAAATAAACCAAAAAAACCTACTCCATTAGAATTCCTGCCAATTCCTTCTGCATTTAATTTTCCAAAAAAACTTGCTCCTAATAGACTTACTGGAACAATTATAGCTGCTCCAATTCAAAGTTCAGTAAGAGGTATTCCTCTTCTATATAGTTTAACTGCAGATATAGCAATAGCAAGTATTACACCTAATGTCATAGTAAAAGCATATACATGAAAAAAACCATAATCATCTCTTACTGTTCATCAATTTTCATCTGTTGGTTTACTTCAATTTTTTCCTTGAATTCAACTAAATAACATTTATAATCAACACCTTTTTAACTCTGTTTATTTTAACATAGCAAATAATAAAAAAATTTTGATATTTTAATCCAAATTTTCAATATAATTTACTGCATTTTGACCAGCTAATGCTCCATCAGATGTAGCTGTTGCAATTTGTCTAAACGGAGTATTTCTAACATCTCCTGCAACAAATAAACCTTCTATTTTGGTTTTCATTCTTTCATCACCTATTACATGCTTTTCATCGTCTAATATTTCAATTTGTTTAATAAAACTTGTAACTGGATAATTCCCAATAAATGGAAAAATAGCACTAACTTTTATTTCACTTTCTTTATTTTTAATTGTATTTTTAATTTTAATTGATGATACTTTATCTTTTCCCTCTATTTTTTCAACTATTGTATCTAAAATAAATTCTATTTTTTCATTAGTTTTAGCTTTTTGCAATGTTTTTTGATCAACTCTAAATTTTTGACTTCTGTGAATTAAATAAACTTTTGATGCAAATCTTGTTAAGAATATTGACTCTTCAATAGCACTATATCCACCTCCAACAACAGCTACAACCTTGTCTTTATAAAAACTTCCATCACAAACTGCACAATATGAAACACCTTTTCCATATAGTTCAATTTCTCCATCAACTCCTAATAAATTTTCTTTTGTTCCTGTTGCTATTATTAGCGCTTTTGCAGTTATAATTTTTCCATTTTCTAATTTAATTTTAAATATTTCCTTTTTTTCAAAATCTTTTAATCCTGAAAATTCAAATTTTGCTCCCATTGCAGTTGCTTGTTCAAAAAAATGCATTGCCAAATCTGGTCCTTGTATATTTATAAAACCAGGATAATTTTCAATTTCTCCAGTTTTAATTACTTTTCCTCCTGGAGCTTCTTTTTCTAAAACTAAAACATTAAGTCCGGCTCTTCCAGCATAAATTGCAGCACTTAATCCTGCTGGACCCGCACCAGCAATTATTAAATCATAATCTGTTTTAATATGATTTTTCATATAATCAACCCTCTTCTCTTCATTTCTTTGGAGCTATAAACTGTGCACAAACAAACAATATTATTCCAAAAAGTAAAAATGCTGTTAAAAATAAATAATTTAAAATTGAGTTTTCTTTTACAGTTAGTTCATATGGATTTCTTAAAGGATCTAATATAAATCTTATAAAGGTATATCCGCAAATATAAATACTAGTTAAAACTCCACAATGTACTACATTATAATTATTTGGATTATTTAAATTATAAAGTTCCTTAGAATCTCTTTTAATAAAACTTATCAAAGGACTTTTATTTATCTTTAATTTTCTAATATCTTCTTTATAATTATTTTTAATATTTTTTTTAACTAGTTTAAATTCTTTTTTTGTTATTTTATTTTTATTTAAATTTAGTTTTTGACTATTTATTTCTTGTTTTATTTTCTTTACCATATTATTATATTTTTCTCTACTTTTTAAAGCAATAGATTTTTGATTATTTATTTTTACTTGTTCTGCTTCAACTAAAGCTTTTTTTGGTTCATATAAAAGATAAGCTTTTTTTCAAGCTCAACTTCTTGATAAATAAACTTTTCCCTCTTTATCAATTAAATATTTAATAGGTATTTGATTAGGATATTCATATAAATTATTTTTTTCAACAGACTTATAAGTTTTATTTGCTTTACAAGGAAAATTTATTGGATCAATTTTTCATGGTTTTTTACTAATTCATTTCCCTATATTTGAAAAAACAAAAGTTATTAAAATAAATAAAACTAACGTTGCCATAGATTCATATAAAAATAAAGGTTCACAAAATTGCATTTCTTTCATTTCAGGTTGATCTGGTTGGGAAAGATTATGAAGATAAAAAAGTCTATGTCAAATAAAATCTGGTAATCAGTTTATTTTATTTATATCATCAACTCTTCTTCCCAAAATTTCATGATTAAATAAATTACCTCATCTGCCAATTGCTTGACCTAATAATATATTTGGAACTATACAATCAGCATATACATATACAGAAACTCTCGTAGTTTTACTTTTATGTCAAAATCATAAAAATGCTACAGTTACTCCACATAAAAGTCCTCCAAAAATACTCATACCTCCATGTCAAAAGAAAAATAACATATATATTTTTCATTGATCTCCATAAGCTCCTAATTTACCAAAAATACTTGCTCCAAGAACTCCTACAGGCAAAGAAATATAAATTCCATTCACAAATTCTTTTAATGGAATTCCTCTTTTTCAAATTTTAAAAGCAGATATACCAATTACAGAAAAAACCCCAATTCCTACTAAAACTGGATACATAAATTTTAGTGAATCATAATAATCAGAAGGTATTGGTTGACCATTATTTCAAATAACATCTGATAAGAAATTAATCATTATTAAATTTCATTGCTCTTTCACTTAAAATTTGAGCTTCATCTTGATATAAACCGCTATGTTTAATTTTTAACTTAGCAACAGCTGCTTCAATAATATTTGGTATATTTCTTCCTGAAGAAACAGGAATTTTTATATATGGAACATCAACACCTAAAATATTATATCCCACAAAAACATTTCCTAATCTCTCTGAGTCATCTATTCCATTTTTTTTAAACTTAGTTAATTCAATTACTAAGTCTATTTTTGTTTTTTCTAAAATAACTTGATATCCATTTGTTTGAGAAACATCAACAATTCCAATTCCTCTAACTTCTACTAAGTTCTTTAAAATCTCATGACTTTTACCATACAATTCATTTGATTTTTTTGTGATAACTATTCTATCGTCTCCTACAAATAAATGATTTGTTTTAACTAAGTCTAATGCAATCTCTGATTTACCAATACCTGATTCTCCAATTAACAAAACACCTTTACCAAAAATATTTATACAAGAAGCATGTACTTCTACTAAAGGAGCAAAATAGTCATCCATAAATTCCAAAATATTTTGAGTAAAATCACTAGTTGATTCAGTATTCGTTCTAACAACCAATGAGTTAGTTTTTTTACCAATTTCAATTGCTATATTATCTTCAAACTTATTTGTAAGAATAATCATTGGTATATTTCTTGAAAATAACTTTTCATATCTTTTTTTTCTTTCATTTTCTTCAAAATTCATAATATATGAATATTCTTTTGTTGACATAACAATTACTCTATGTGATTTTTCACCTTCTTCAAAATAACCAGTAAGTTCAAGTCCAGCTCTGTTTATACCATAAACTTCTATTATATTATCCAACTTATTTTTTCCAGAAACTACTTCAAGTTTAAAAAAATCAATTATTTTTTTTGCATAAAGTTTGCTCATTTTTAACTACCTCTTTAATAATTATAACTAATAAATGAAATAAAAATCTAGATTTAGTACTCTAGGTTTTTATTTTTATATTGAGATTTAAAGCATCAAATATACTCATTATTTCAATTCTTCAGGAATTTTTTTATTGGTAAATAAGAAAGATAAGTAATTGATATATATATAGGTAAAGAAATAGGTAATTTGATAAGTTTACTTATAAAATCTAATCAAGCTGCCATACCTTTTCAAGACATCATTCATATTTGATTTAAAAATAAACTTTGAAAAATATATGAAACAGTGTATAAAACAATTACTTTTAATAAAATCCTTTTTTCTCCTCTTGTTAAAAATATAAGAGAACCAAAAAAAGCTAAAACACATTTACCAAACATATATCCAGCATGATAACCGTAATTACTTGGCAATACAATTGACATTAAAGTATCTGTACAAATGGCTGAAATAACACCACACAAAGGACCAAAAATAAATCCTAATAAAAATATTATTCAATCACCTAAAGCAATATGAATATTTCCAAATATTGGAGGTATTTTGTATGTAAAACCTGTTAATATAGCACTACATGCAGCAAATAGAGATATTACTGTTAAATGTTTTAGACTTATTTTTTTAAATGTAAAATTTTCTAAAGCAAGAGCAGAAACAAAAATTGTCATAATTAAAATTCCAGCTCCTATATTTGTATATAAATAAAAATTCATATTATCGCACCTCAAATCATTTATAAACTAATGGAATAAAATATAAACTTCCACAGACTAAAATATTTTTATCCTTATTATTATCTAAAAATACTTCTCAATTATCTATAATTTTGAATTCTTTAAATTTATTTTTATCTATTTTTCATGATTTTTTATGGATAAATTCTGTTAAAAATATTTCTTTTTTTATTTTTTTAAAAACCTCTAGTATTTTTATTTGATCTTTTCTTTCACTAGAACCAAATAAAATTATTAAATTATCTATGTCTTTTATTTGCTTAGAAAGTTTTACAGCTCCATCATAATTATGACAACCATCTAAAATAAGTAATGGATCTGTTTTTAATATAGTAAATCTTCCAAGTGGAGATTTACTAAAAGATGCAAATGGTATATCCAGATACTTTAAAGTTTCTAAAGCAAGTCCTTTATTAAAACTTTGATAATATATTGAATCTTCTATTTGTTTTGTATAAATTTTTTTATTAAGATTGACTTTATCAATAATTTTTTTATATTGTAGATTATCAGCGCTTATAAAAATTTTTACATTTTTTTTTGCAATTGCAAGCTTTTGATAAATTATTTCTTCTATAGAAGGCCCAAGAATTTCTTGATGATCTAAACCTAAAGAAGTAACACAAACAGCAAGTTGTTTTTCAAAAACATTTGTAGAATCTTTAAATCCTCCAATACCTGCTTCAATAACTGCTACATCAACTTTTTTTTCATTAAAATAAAGTATTGCTATAAAAGTTCAAATTTCAAAAAAAGTAAGCTCATATTTTTTAATTACTTTCTCATTATCTAATAATAATCTTTTTAAATCATTATCAGATATCATTTCTGTATTAAATTGAATTCTTTCGTTTTGATATATAAAAGCAGGTGAAATAAATAAACCTACATTTTTAAATTTAGTTTTTAGTCCACTAAAAATAAATTGAGAAGTTGAACCTTTTCCATTTGTACCTACAATACTAATTACACTAAAGTTATTCTGTGGTTTTCCAAAATCATCTAATAATTTTTTTAAATTATAATTTTTTTTAAAAATTATATCTGATGGAATTAATTCTTCTTCTACACTAATCATTTAAATACTCCTTCAAATATTTAGCAGTAAAACTTTCTTTACTTTGAATAATTTTTTCAGGTGTTCCTGTTGCAAGAATAGTTCCTCCACCGCTTCCACCTTCAGGTCCTAAATCTATTAAATAATCTGAAACTTTTATAAAATCTAAATTATGTTCAATAGTTAAAACAGTATTTCCCTGATTTACTAAAATATTTAAAACTTCAATTAATCTTTTGACATCATCAATATGTAAACCTGTTGTTGGTTCATCCAATAAAAATAAAGTCTTTCCAGTTTGTTTTTTTAATAAAAATGTTGATAGCTTAACTCTTTGTGCTTCTCCCCCTGATAGAGTTGTTGCATTTTGACCAAGTTTTATATACCCTAAACCTACAGCTAAAATTGTTTCTAATTTTTCTCTTATTTTAGGAATATTTTCAAAAAAATTATGTGCTTCTAGAACTGTCATATTTAATACATTTCAAATATTTTTTCCTCTATATTTTATTTGTAAAGTTTCTTCATTATATCTTTTTCCATCACAAATTTCACAAACAACTTCAATAAATCCTAAAAATTGCATATCTACACGAACAACTCCATCACCTCAACAAGCATCACATCTTCCCCCAGCGACATTAAAACTAAATCTTCCTTTTTTATAACCTCTAATTTTAGATTCAGGAATTTCAGCATAAAGATCTCTTATATCATCAAAAACTGATGTATATGTTGCTGGATTTGATCTTGGAGTTTTACCAATAGGATCTTGAGAAACATAAATTATTTTATCAATATTTTCTCAACCCTTTATTGATTTATATTTTCCAGGACGAATTAATTCTTTATTTAACTCTTTTTTTAATCCTTTATAAATAACTTCTTCTACTAAAGTGGATTTTCCACTTCCACTAACTCCTGTGATAGAAATAAATTTACCTAAAGGAATTGTTACATCAATGTTTTTTAAATTATTTTCTGTAGCTCCTTTAATTTCAATTTTTAATCCATTACCCCCTCTTCTTTTTTTAGGAGTTGGTATTGAAAGTTGTTTTGATAAATATTTCCCTGTTAAAGAATTTGGGTTTTTATATATTTCTTCATAGGTTCCTTGAGCTGTAATATTTCCCCCATCAACTCCAGCTCCTGGACCTATATCAACAATTCAATCAGAAGCTTTCATTGTATCTTCATCATGTTCAACAACAATTAATGTATTTCCTAAATCTCTTAATTTTTTTAATGTACTAATTAATTTATCATTATCTCTTTGATGCAAACCAATTGAAGGTTCATCTAAAACATAAAGTACACCTGATAATTTTGAACCTAATTGTTTAGCTAATCTAATTCTTTGTGCTTCTCCCCCTGATAGAGTTGTTGCACTTCTTGATAAAGTTAAATAGTTTAATCCTACTTCATTTAAAAAACTAATTCTTGAAACCAATTGATTTAAAACTAAACTTGCAATTTTTTGTTGTTGCTCTGTTAAATTTAAATTTAATAAAAATTCTAACTCTTCTTCAATTGTCATTTCCACAAAATCAGCAATTGATAAATTATTAATTTTTACACTAAGAGCAACATCATTTAATCTTTTACCATCACAAGTTTTACAAACTTTTGACATCATATACTTTCCATAATATTTTCTATTTTCTTCTGATTTTGTTTCTATATATTTTCTTTCAATTAAAGTTGCCACACCTTCAATATAATCAAATGCTCTAAGAACATTACCACTTACTGTTGTAATTTTTGTTTCAATTGGTTCTTCACTGCCATAAAGAATTACATTAATTTGCTTTTCATTTAATTTATTTATTTTAGAATTTAAATCTATAAGATAATAATCACAAAGTAATTTAAATTTTTGTCACTCAATATTTGTTGTATCAACAATATTTTTGTAATATAAAATTCCTCCTTCTCTAATTGAAAGTGATGAATCAGGAATTATTAGACTTGGATCAGCTTCTAAATTTACACCTAATCCTGAACAAGTTTCACAAGCTCCATTTTTTTTATTAAAAGAAAATAAATTAGCCTCTAAATTTGGAATTGAAAAGCCACATTCATTACAAGAATATTTAGTTGAAAATAATCTTGTAAATTCATTTTTTTTAGGATAATTAATTTTTATTAAACCATTTGAATATCCTAAACCAACTTCAATTGCAGAATAAATTCTTGATTGTAAATCTTCATCTTTTAATTTATAAATTAATCTATCAACAACAATATCTATGTTGTGTCTTTTGTTTTGTTTTAATTGAATATCATCTTCTAAATTTTTTATTTCCCCATTAATTTGAACTCTTAAGAAATTTTCTTTTTTTAATTTTAATAATAAATCTTTATGAGTTCCTTTTTTATCTCTTATAACTGGAGCTAAAATAAAAATTTGATCATCTTCTTTTGTTTCTTTTTTAATTGTTTCAATTATTTCTTTTAATGAAGAAGTTTTAATAGGACCATGCCCATTTATACAAAAAGGAGTTCCTATATTTGCAAATAATAATCTTAAATGATCATGAATTTCTGTTGTAGTACCTACAGTTGATCTTGGATTATGACTTGTAGTTTTTTGATCAATTGAAATTGCGGGGCTTAAACCTTCTATTTCATCTACATCTGGTTTTTCAACAGATTTTAAAAACTGTCTTGAAAATGAAGATAGTGATTCGATATATCTTCTCTCACCTTCTGCATAAATTGTATTAAAGGCTAATGAAGATTTTCCGCTTCCTGAAAGACCAGTAAAAACAATAAGTTTTTCTTTAGGAATTTCAATATCAATATTTTTTAAATTGTGTTCTCTTGCTCCTTTTACAATAATTTTTTTATTCATAATTATACCTTCTAACTTTCTACTTGTAACTCTAAAATAAGATCTCTAAGTTCTGCAGCTTTTTCATAATTTTGTTCTTTTGCTGCAGTTAACATTTGTTTTCTTAAATCAGAAATAAAATCTTCTCTTTTTTTCTCTTTATCTTTTCTTTTTAATTTTTTTAATTCATCAACTTTATTTCTAATTGCTGAATCAGAAATAATATTTGATATTTTTTTAATAATTGTTTTTGGAGTTATTTTATGAGCAATATTATATTCTTCTTGAATCTTCCTTCTTCTATCAGTTTCTTCAATAGCTTCTTTCATTGATTGAGAAATTGAGTCTGCATAAAATATAACTCTACCTTCTGAATTTCTTGCAGCTCTACCTATTGTTTGAATCAAACTTCTAGTATTTCTTAAAAAACCTTGTTTATTTGCATCTAAAATGCAAACAAGACTTACTTCAGGAACATCTAATCCTTCTCTTAATAAATTAACCCCCACTATAACATCATAAACTCCTTTTCTTAAATCTGTTAAAACTTGATTTCTTTCTAAAGTTTTTAATTCAGAATGAAGATAAGAAACTTTTATATTTCTTGATTGTAAATAAGTTGTAATATCTTCAGAAATTCTAATTGTAATAGCAGTTATAAAAACTTTTTGTCCTTTTTTTACAACATTGTTTATCTCATCGACTATATCATTCATTTGATTTATAGTTGAGCGAATTTCAATTTGTGGATCAACTAAACCAGTAGGTCTAATTATTTGTTCAATAACTTTATTTTCTGTTAAAGCTAATTCATAAGGACCTGGTGTTGCAGAAGTATAAATTGTGTTCTTTAATTTTTCTATAAATTCTTCAAATTTAAGAGGTCTATTATCAATTGCACTGGGTAATCTAAATCCATGTTCTATCAAAGTTTGCTTTCTACTTCTATCTGTATTATACATTGCATTTAATTGTGGAATCATCATATGTGATTCATCAATAATTGTTAAAAAGTCATCACCAAAATAATCTAATAATGTAAATGGAGGAACACCTGGAGCTCTGAAATCTAAATGGGGCGAATAATTTTCTATTCCACTACATATTCCAAATTCACTCATAGTTTCCATATCATATTTTGTTCTTTTCATTAATCTATCTGCTTCAATAAATTTCTTTTGATCTTGAAATCATTTAACTCTTTGTTCAAGTTCTTTTCTAATATTTTCTACAACTAATTTCATTTTGTCAAAATTAGTTACATATGCAGCAGCAGGATAAACTGTAAACATTCTTAACTTTTCTAAAACATGATTGTTTAAAATATCAATCATCTCAATATATTCTATTTCTTCACCAAACATAGAAATTCTAATATGGTATTTATCAGTTCAACTTGGTGCAATTCTAATTACATCACCTTTTGCACTAAAATAACCCATTGCAAGATCATTTTCATCTCGTATATATCCAGTTTGAACTAAAAAAGTTAGCAAATCTTTTTTAGATAAAATCTGACCTACTTGGAGTTCAAAAAATACATTTCCATATTCTTTTGGATCTTGAGTTGCATAAATACAAGCAACTGAGGCAACAACTATTGTATCTTTTCTAATCATTAATGCATTCATAGCACTTAATCTCATCATTTCCAAATCATTATTTCTTTTTGCATCTTTGTCAATATATAAATCTCTTGAGGGAATATATGCTTCAGGTTGATAAAAATCAAAATTAGAAACATAGTACTCTACTCTATTATTTGGAAATAATTCTTTTAATTCTATATACAGTTGCATCGCAAGAGTTTTATTATGTGCTAAAACTAATGTTGGCTTATTTATTTCCTTAATGACATTTGCCATTGTGAAAGTTTTACCAGTACCTGTTGCACCCATTAATACTTGATTTTTAACATCCTTTTTTAAACCATCAATCAATTTAATAATTGCATTTGGTTGATCTCCACTAGGTTTATAATCAGTTACTAATTCAAATTTTTGTTTTAAATTTTCCATATATTATACTCATATCTATTCTAGGAACTAAAAAATCTAGAGCTTAGCCCCTAGAGATGTTATTTCCTAGCAATTATTTTACATAGATAAATGAAAAAAACAAGAAAAATATTTAATTCTTGTTTATACAAATTAATTATAAAATATTTTATTATCCTAGTTTAGTTTTAGTTTGAACTTGTTCTGTATCTTCAATATCATCTTCTGATATTGAACCATCAGGATTTGTTTTAAAAACCTTTTTAATATTTCCATCTTCATCAGTTATTGTAAATTGCTTTTGATTAGATTCAAATTGAGTTGCAATTGCCATTAGTATCTGTGTTTCTATTAAAAGACTAGTTTTTTCTTCATCTTTTTCAGTTTCTTTTATCAATTTATCAAAACTATCTTTAACTTGCTCTTTTGTAAATGCTTTACCAAGATTAAATTTCTTAGTTATTTTTTCTATAGCTTCAAATGATAATTCAGCTGCCTGTTTATTTTGTTGAGCAAACATATCATCAAGTTTTTTCATTAAACCATCAAGAACTGCAAATTGGAAATTTACTTTTTCTAATTCACTTTTATCATTTTTAAATTGTTTTTTTAGTTCTTTAAATCTTTTTTCAACAGCTATTCTTGCAAAATTCTCTTTTGGAATATTTCATTCCTTTAAAATTTCATCAATATCTTTATCTGTTATATTTACAGTTTTAGGTTCTAAATCTACAAAATTAATCTCCTCATTCATTTTCATTTCTTGAACAAATGAGCCATTTAATTTTATAATTGTTTCTTCTGCAATCATAACTTTCATTTTATTAAATAATTTTGCAGACTCTTCTACATATTCATGTAATGGATTATTTTGTGCATACTGTTGCAAGTAAATACCACTTCTTAACTTTTGAGTTAAATTAATATGTTTTTGTCAGTAGTAATCTAAAGTTTGAAGAATTGTTCTTCTTTCCATTTCAGAAATTACTTCATGGGGAACTAAGCTAGATCTATTTATATAATGTTCCATCATTTTTTCTGATATTTTTTTAGCTATATCTTGTTTTTCCAAACCTACAAAATCTTCTTCTGTTAAACTTCCTTCAAAAACAAATTTACCATCTATTTCTTGAATTAATAATGGAATATTTATTGTTCTTTCTCCACGAACTAACTCTGAGTTTCTTTCTACAAATTCAAATGCAATTGTATAATGAAATCTTGAAAGAACAACTTTTAAAGATTCTTGTTCCAAAATTGAATCTCTTTGTGCATAAATAGCTTCACGTTGTTGTGAAAGAATATTATCATAATCAAGAACGTTTTTACGTTGATCAAAATTTAAACCTTCCAATTTTTTTTGAGCATTTGTAATTGCTCTTGTAAATAATTTAGATTTAATATGATCGTCTCCAAGTTTTAAGAACATTTGTCTCAACTTTGGAGAAGAGAAACGAACCATAAGTTCATCTTCCATTGAAATATAAAATCTTGAAGTTCCTGGATCTCCTTGTCTTCCTGCTCTACCACGTAACTGATTATCAATACGTCTTGCTTCATTACGTTCAATACCCATAACAAATAATCCACCATTTGCTTTTGCTGCATCAGAAAGCTTAATATCAGTTCCACGTCCTGCCATATTAGTAGCTAAAGTAATTGAACCTACTTGTCCTGCTTTTTCAACAATTTCTGCTTCTCTATGGTGATTTTTTGCATTAATCATCTCAAACTTTAAATTAGCATTTTTTAAATAATGAGCTACTTGTTCTGATGATTCAACTGAAGTTGTACCAATAAGCACAGGTCTTCCAGCTTGTGTAACTTCTTCTAAATCTCTTACTAAATGCTTTAATTTTGCATTTATTGTTCCAAAAGTTAAATCTGCTTCATCAACTCTAATAACTGGTTTATTTGTTGGACAAACAATTACTCTTGTATTATAAATTTTTAAGAATTCTTCTTCTTCTGTTTTTGCAGTACCTGTCATACCAGAAAGTTTACTATAAAGTCTGTAAAAATTTTGATAAGTAATAGTTGCAAGTGTTGTTGTTTCTTCTTCAATTTCAACACCTTCTTTTGCTTGAAGTGCTTGTTGTAAACCATCACTATATGCTCTACCAGGCATAGTTCTTCCTGTAAATTGGTCAATTAAAATAATTTCGTTATCTTGAACAGTATATTCTACTTCTAATTTAAATGTGAATAAAGCTTTTAAAGCATTCATAATTAAGTGAAATAGCTCAGTATTTCTAAAGTCAAATAAGTTTTCAATACTAAAGTATTTATGAGCTTTTTTGATCCCTGACTCAGTTAAATAAACTTGTTTTGATTCTAAGTCAATTTCTATATCCATTTTTGAGTCTAAAGTTTTTGCAAATGAATCCGCTGATTTATATAAATTGATTCTATTTTGACTACCTCCTGAAATAATTAATGGAGTTCTTGCCTCATCTATAAGAATTGAATCAGCTTCGTCAATAATTGCAAAATTTAACTTTCTTTGAACTTTTTGATCTAAACGATAAACCATATTATCTCTTAAATAATCAAATCCTAATTCTGAATTTGTTGTATAAGTAATATCTTGTCCATAAGCAATTCTTTTTTGTTCTTTTGAAAGATCTCTTCCATTTAAACCAACAGTTAAGCCCAAAATACTATAGACACTTCCATTTATTTCACTATCTCTTTGAGAAAGGTATTCATTAACAGTAACAACGTGAACTCCTAAACCTGAAAGAGCATTTAAATATGCAGGAAAAAGACCTGTTAAAGTTTTACCTTCCCCAGTTCTCATTTCTGCTATATCACCTTGATGTAAAATAATTGCTCCGATAAGTTGAACTTTATAAGCTTTTAATTTTAAAACTCTAAAAGCAGCTTCTCTTACAACTGCAAAAGCTTCAACTAATAGGTCATCTAAAGTTTCTCCTTTTTCTAATCTATCTCTAAATTCTTGTGTTTTATTTGCTAAATCTGAATCACTTAATTTTTCATAAACTGATTCTAGTGAGATAATTTCATCAGCTATTTTTCCATTTTTTTTAATTATCGATTTATCTCTTGCCATTAAAATGCTCCTTTTTATTAAGTCAAAATCCTAATAATTATACAATTATTATTAGTAAATATAAAGTTATAGTATCAATATTTATTAGAATTTATAATAAATATAAATTTTGTTATATTTTAATCTTATTAAAGGTAAAATAATAAATGATAGAAGTTATGATATCTTTAAAAATACTAAAAAATGAAAAAATTATTGAATGTAATTATATAGTTAAGAAATCAAAATTCATTACCTATATTTCAAAAATTAAAAATAAAGAAGAACTAGATATATTCATAAAAAATAACAAGGATAAAAGTGCAACTCATAATTGTTATGCCTTTAGATATGGGGATAAAAAATTAACTTATGGATACAATAATGATGGAGAACCCAATGGAACAGCAAGTGAACCATTGCTAAAGTTAATTGAAATTAATAATTTAACCAATCTAATTATTTTTGTAAAAAGATATTATGGAGGTATTAAATTAGGAACAGGAGGCTTACAAAAATCTTATAGTACCTGTGCTATTAAATTCCTAAAAGAAACTAATTTTAAAAAATTGGAGTTTCTTTATAATATAGAGATTTCTTTTAATATTTCTGATATTAAAAATATTAATCTATATTTAAAAAATATATCTGATGAAATTAAATATAAATATATAAATGAAATTGTTCATGCTAATTTTAAATTAAAAGAAATAGAAAAATTAGATTCAATTAAAAATAAAATTAAAATAGAAAAAAAAGAACAAGGATATTACTAAAAGGAGAATAGCAATGAATAAGAAAAAAGTGGTAATCATAGATGGATATCACCTTCTTCATAAGGGATATTATGGAAGTTTAAAAAGAAAAAAAATAGCAATAAATAGAGAAGGTTTTTTAATAAATGCAGTCTATGTATTTGTTGCAAATATTTTTCAATTAATTCAATCAAATGAATATCATACAGTCATAGTAACATTTGATGTTGGCAAAGAGTGTTGAAGAAGAGAAATTTATCCAGAATATAAAGCTACAAGAAAAGAAACACCATCTGATTTAATTCCACAAATGCAGCTAGTAAGAGATTTTTTAACTTCAGCAAATATTCCGTGATATGAAAAAGTAAAATTTGAAGGTGATGATATTATGGGAACAATTGCTAGAATAGCAGTTAAATTGGGATATCAAGTAGATATAATATCAAATGATAAAGATACATATCAATTAGTTTCAGATGATGTAAGAATTGTTTCACAACAATCTAAAAAATGTAAACAAGAAGTAATTACAACAAAAGAAGTAATTGAAAAATTTGGATGTAAACCATATCAAATACCAGATATGAAATCTCTATTAGGAGATCAATCAGATAATATAAAAGGTGTTAGAGGTATGCACTACAGTACTGCTACAAAACTTATCTCAAAATATGGTTGCATTGAAAATGTTTATAAGAATTTGAAGGATTTTCCCGAAGAACAAAGAAAAAAACTTGAACAATGTAAAGATCAAGTTTTAATGAATAAACAAATAGCTCGTATTTTAAAAAATGTTGAAATTGGAATAATAAATTTTAAACCATTAAAAGTTAATTACATTAGATTTATGGGATTTTTAAAAAGAGAAAAAATGTGAGCATTTACTAAAATGATTGAAGATAAAGTACAAAAACAATTAGAAGTTAGAGAAAAAAGAAAAGCAGAACAAGAATTAAAATCTTAAATCTGCTTTTTTAATTATAAAAAAAATCTTATAAAGTAATTATTTTTTTAATCGTTGACCTTTTTCATTTACTTCATATAATCTTTGAGTTAGTATTTTAATTTGCTCTTTTGAAACTCTTAATATTCCTCTATGCAAATGAATATATTTTACAGTACCATTTATTTCATACTTCATATCTCCAATTAACAAAGTAGAAACTATTGATGAGTGATTTGCATAAATGGTAATTTGCCCGTCTGCAGTTCTTACACTAACACTTTCAACTTTTAAATCATTTATATATATGCCTTCAGGAGTAATTATTTTTAATTTAGTTAATTGCATTATTTTTTACTTTTAAATTTCTCAATTACTTCTTGAATTGAACCTGCATACATAAATAGAATTTCTGGAATGTTGTCTACATCTCCTTTTAAGATTGAATCAAAAGAATTTATTGTTTCAGCTATAGGAACATATTTACCACTTCTTCCAGTAAATTTTTCACCAACTGTAAATGGTTGTGACATAAAGTTTCTAATTTTTCTCGCTCTATTAACAACTATTTTATCTTCTTCTGAAAGCTCTTCCATACCAAGAATTGCAATAATTGATTGTAGTTCTTTATACTTTTGTAATATCTCTTGAACTTTTAAAGCAATTTGGTAATGATTTTCACCAACTATTTCAGGATCTAACATTCTTGAACCTGAATTTAATGGATCAATAGCTGGATATATTCCAAGAGATGCTATTGTTCTGTCTAAAACAACACGAGCATCTAAATGAGTAAAAGTTGTTGCAGGTGCTGGGTCAGTTAAATCATCTGCAGGAACATATACTGCTTGAACTGAAGTAATTGATCCTTTTTGAGTAGAAGTAATTCTTTCTTGAAGTGCTCCCATTTCTGTTGCAAGTGTTGGTTGATAACCAACAGCTGAAGGCATTCTTCCTAATAAAGCAGAAACTTCTGAACCTGCTTGTGTAAATCTAAAAATATTATCAATAAATAATAAAACATCTTGATTTTTAAAGTCTCTAAAGTATTCAGCAATTGTTAATCCAGTAAGAGCAACTCTCATCCTTGCTCCTGGTGGCTCATTCATTTGTCCAAAAACTAAAGATGTTTTATCAATAACACCAGCATCAATCATTTCATAATAAAGGTCATTGCCTTCTCTTGTTCTTTCTCCAACTCCAGCAAAAACAGAAATTCCCCCGTGTGCTTTAGCAATATTATTAATTAATTCTTGAACTAAAACCGTTTTACCAACTCCAGCTCCACCAAATAGCCCAATTTTTCCTCCCTTTGCAAAAGGCATCATTAAATCAATAACTTTAATTCCAGTTTCTAGAATTTCAGCAGAAGTAGCAAGTTCGTCATAATTTGGAGCTAATCTATGAATAGGCATTCTTTCACTTTCAACTTCAGGTTTATCATCAATAGGATCTCCAAGAACATTAAACATTCTTCCTAAAACTTTGTCTCCAACAGGAACACTAATTGGTTTTCCAGTGTTTATAGCCAATATTCCTCTAACTAATCCTTCAGTTGGCCCCATAGCAATAGTTCTAACTAAATCATCACCTATATGTTGAATAACTTCAAGAACTAATTTAACTCCATTATTATCTAATTCTATTGTATTATAAAGTTTTGGCAGATCTTCTTGTTTGAATTTAACATCAACAACAGGACCCATAACTTGAACAACTTTACCTTGTGTAATTTTTTCTATCATATTCATTACCTCTAATCTTCATTTTGAGCATTAACTCCACCAATAATTTCACTAATTTCTTGAGTAATATTTTCTTGTCTTTTTCTATTAAGTATTACTCTTAAACTTTCTGAAAGTTCTTTTCCATTTTTATTTGCAGCTTCCATAGTCATTCTTCTGCTTGCTTGTTCTGATACTTGTGATTCAATTATTGTTCCAAATAAAATTGTATTTAAATACATTGAAACACTTGTTGTTAATACTGTTTCTGGATTTGGTTCTAATATTACATCTTCATATGTATCTGAGTTATTGACTTTCTTTTCTATTGGAAACATATCTAAAACTCTTGGTTCAAAAGTAACATTATTAATAAATTTTGTATAAACTATTTTTATTTGATCAAATTCTTTTTGAACAAAATAGTTTAATAAGTTAACAGACATTTCTCTTGAGTATTCATTTGAAAAATCAACATCAATATCTGTAAATTGTTCTTTCATTTTAATACCATTTGCTTTACAAAAATTTATAATTTTTGTCCCTATAGCAAATACACTATCAGTTTTTTTATTTATTAATGGTTTTAAAACTTTAACAATATTTGAGTTATATCCTCCACATAATCCTAGATTTGATCCAATAACTATTCATAAAGTACTTGATAATTTCTGATTTGGTTTTTTTAAATATATTGAATCCTCAGAATGAGAAATAATATAATTAAAAACATCATAAACTTCATCTAAATAAGTTTGAATGTTACCCATTCTTTTAGATATTTTTTTTAATTTTGAAGTTGCAACTAATTCCATTGCTCCTGTAATTTTTTTAATATCTTTTATATTACTTAGTTCAGTTTTTAATTCGCTAAGATTTGCCATATTAACTTAATTTTTTATATTCTTCTTCTTTACCAAAATCAGATGCTTCATAACCTTTTATTTTTGAGGTCATATCTTTTAATACTAAAACAACATGAGATTTTATTTTTGCATAAAGTTCATCTGTAAAATCTTTTTCTGTTGCCAACAATTTTCTAAGTGCTTTTGCTTCCTTATTATTTTCAAAATGATTTATAATTGACTCTTTAAAATTAATCATTTCATTTAAAGGTAATCATTTTATTAATCTTTCTTTAATAGCTAACAATATAATTGATTGTTCTATTTGAGAAATTGGTTTATATTGTCTTTGTTTTAGCAACTCAACAATTTTTTGTCCATGATTTAAAGTTTCTTTTGTTGTTTCATCTAAATCACTTCCAAATTTTGCAAATGATTGAAGTTCATAATATTGAGCTAATTCCAATTTTAAAGTACCTGCAACTTTTTTTATAGCTTTAATTTGAGCTGATGAACCAACTCTTGATACTGATAGTCCTGTATCTACAGCAGGTCTTATTCCTGAATTAAATAATTGCTCTGATAAAAAAATTTGTCCATCTGTAATTGAAATAACATTTGTTGGAATGTACGCTGAAATATCACTAGCTTGAGTTTCTATAATTGGAAGAGCAGTAATACTTCCTCCTCCATAATTTTCATTTAATCTTGCAGCTCTTTCTAATAATCTTGAGTGTAAATAAAAAACATCTCCTGGATAAGCTTCACGACCTGGTGGTCTTCTTAAAAGCAAAGCTAATGTTCTATAAGCAATAGCATGTTTTGACAAATCATCATAAATAATTAAAACATCATCGCCTTTTGACATTCACTCTTCTGCAATTGAAACACCAGTATAAGGTGAAATATATTGCATTGGTGCAGATTCACTAGCTGATGCTGAAATTACTGTTGTATATTCCATTGAACCTGCTTGTTTTAATTTTTCTACAACTTGTGCAACCGTTGATTCTTTTTGTCCTATAGCTACATAAACACATTTAACATTTTTGCCATTTTGATTAATTATTGAATCTATTGCAATAGCAGTTTTACCAGTTTGTCTATCACCAATAATTAATTCTCTTTGTCCTTTTCCTATTGGAATAATAGAATCAATTGCAAGTATTCCAGTTTCCATTGGCTCATTAACTGATTTTCTTGACATAACTCCTGATGCCATTTTTTCAACAGGAGCAAATTTATCATTATTTAATGGACCATTTCCATCAATTGGTAGTCCTATACCATTCAAAACTCTTCCAAGTAATTGATCTCCAACAGGTGTTTCAACAACTTTTTCTGTTCTTATAACTTTATCACCCTGACGAATTTTTGAATCATCTCCTATAATAACTGCACCAATAGCTCCATCTTCTAAATTAAGAGCCATTCCATAAATATTGTTTGAGAAAATTAAAAGTTCACCCATCATAACTTTATCTAATCCAAAAAGTAAAGCAACTCCATCTCCAATACTTGCTACAATACCTTCTTGAGATTCAATAATTTCTTTATCATATTCTTTTATTTGTTTTTTTATGACTTCAGATATTTCATTTATCTTAAGTGACATATAATCACCTCTATTTTCTATTTTCTAAAATACTGTTCTTCATATTTTCAACTTTTCCTTTTAATGAATAGTCAAAAACATTATTGGCAACTTCAATTCTGACTCCTGCAATTAATGAATTATCAATTTTATTTTCTAATTTTACTTGCTGATTTATTTTTTTATGAATTTTTTCTTCTATTGATAAAATAGTTTTTTTATCTATTTCAATTGTTGAATAAATAATTCCTTTTTGAATTTTTAAAGTTTTTCAAAGTTTATCTATTGAAGTTTTAAAAATATAATTTAAAGATGAAAAACATTCTCTTTCAATTATTAGTTTTAAACAATTTAAAAGTAAAATATCTATTTCCTTTTTAAAAATTTCATTAATAAAATTTATTCTTTTTTTAAAAGGAATAAATTTATTTGATAAAAAAACCACAGCTTCTTCATTTTCTTCAAAAATATTTTTTAGATTTTCTAATGTCTCTATAAATAATTTAACTTTGTTTTCTTCAATTGCCAATTCACAAATTGCTGTTGATCAATTATTAATTAGACTTTGTTTTATCATTTATTTAATCCAAACTTTTTATAAAATCTTTAATCATTTTTGCATTTTTTTCTTTAGAAACATTTTCCTTCATTAATTTTTCAGCTGCTACAAATGCCAAATCAATTACTTCTTGTCTCATTTGCTCTTGCATTTCATTTCTCTCAAAATCAATTGCTTGTTTAGCATGTGTTTGAATATTTGTAGCTTCTGTTCTTGCATTTTCAATTATTTCTAACCTTAAATTATCTGCTGATAATTTAGCTGAATTAATAATTTGTTTAGATTCTTCTTTTGCAGAATCTAAAAACTTAAAAGCCTCTTTATTATTTCTATTAGCTTTTGCTTGCTTTGTAGCTGCATCATCTAATAATTCATTAATTTTTTTTCTACGTTCTTTTATCATTTCTCTAAATGGTTTATAAACTAATTTTGTAAGTAATATCAAAATAACTATTGTTGATAAGATATGTGCAATAAAATTAGCTAAATTAGGAAATAAGAGTTTCATAACGTCAGGAATTCCTGAAGCTTCTAAAAACATAATTCTCACACCTTTCTTATGCTACAAAAATTAGTAAAATTGCAATAACTAATGCATAAATTGCTCCTGATTCAGCAAAACCAGCAGTAATAATTAATGTTGAAGTAATTTTTGGTGCAGTTTCAGGATTTCTTCCAATTGCAATACATGCTCCATATCCAACTAGTCCTTGACCTATTGATGCTCCAATCATACCTACTCCAGTAATACCAGCACCCAGATATTTTAATCCTTCTCCAACTGATTCACCAGTATTAGCTAAAAACATTAATAATGTTGTATAAAGAGGCATAACTGAAATAAAGTTACCCCCTATTGTTATAGTAAGTGTTTCTATAAACATAATTTTTTCTCCTTTTATAAACTATCTTTCTAATTTTTCTTTTTCTTCATTTGCACTTTCACCATTTTTTGCTCCAGATCAATATGATAAAGTTAACATTGAAAAAACTATCGATTGAATTGCTCCATCAAATAAATCAAAGTACAAATGTAATCAAGGAAGGGAAATAACTGAGAAAATATTAAACCCTGCTCATCAGTAGTTTAATTTATCTTCTCACTCCATTCCAGGACCACTCGGTCAAAATATATTTCCTTGAAGTTTTATTAAGCTAGCATAAAGCAAACCTAATAAAATAATTCCTCCAAGAATATTTCCAAATAACCTAAAGGAAATTGAAATTAATGGTACAAATTGTCCAATAATTTCAATTGGATTATAATATCTTTTAAAGAAAGCTAATTTTTGATATCTTAATCCATAATAATAAATACCTATAAATGTTACCATTCCCATTGAAAATGTTACAGTATACGAACTAGTTAAAGGTTCTATACCTAAAATTGCTACTATTGAAGAAACCATAATATACATAAATAAATACATAATATATGGTGTTAATTTTCTATGAGATTTTCCCATAATTGTAACTACCATATTTTCAACTTTAGTAATAAACATTTCTGTTAAAACTAAAAAACCAGTTAATTTTTTGTCATCTTTATAATTTCTAATTTTAACATTATAAACTATACAAAATGTACAAATAATAATACAAGTTAATAAAATAGATAAAAGTTGAGGAGTTATTGACTTTCAAATATACAACATTATTTTGCTTTCTTCTGGAAGAAACATAAAAAAACCTCCTTTTTTATTTTTTGGTTACCATATAAAAATTTACTTACTCTTATTTATAAAAATTAAAGGAATTCAATTTATTAAAAATGCCATTAATAGAGCATATATACTGAATATATTTGGTAAATAAAAACTTATAAGGAATGGAACAATATAAAAACCAATTCTTAGAGTTAAAAAAAACATAAAATTATAAGGATTTAAATTAGTAGCCAAATCTTTTATTGATATTTTCATAAATGTAAAAGAAATATACAAAAAAACTGACCCTAAAATATACCCTGTAATAAATGTATAACTAACAACTTTAAACAAAACAAGAATTGATATTAAAACTAGAATTAATAAAATAAAGAATAAAAATACAGTTATTCTTTTATTTTTAAGTAACATTAAAATCACCTTTATTAAGTTCCATCTAATTAATAATACTCCTATTAATTTGCAAAATCTATAAAATTTTTATTCATAATAAAAAAATAATTATTTTCTAATAATTATTTTGTTCCAAAAATTCTATCCCCAGCATCTCCAAGACCAGGTTCAATATAACCATGATCATTTAGAATTGGATCTAAACTAGCTGTATAAATATCAACATCTGGGTGATCTTTGACTATTCTATCAACACCTTCTTGTACAGCAACTAAACAAACAAATTTTATTTGTTTAGCTCCTCAACTTTTTGCAATTTCAATTGCCTTTGATGCACTTCCTCCAGTTGCTAACATTGGGTCAACAACAATTACATAACTTGTTTCAATATCTTTTGTAGTTTTTGCAAAATATTGAACAGGTTCTAAAGTTTCTTCATCTCTATAAAGTCCTACATGAGCTATTCTTGAAG
Source organism: Spiroplasma endosymbiont of Atherix ibis (assembly GCF_964020005.1). Lineage (NCBI taxonomy): Bacteria > Bacillati > Mycoplasmatota > Mollicutes > Entomoplasmatales > Spiroplasmataceae > Spiroplasma > Spiroplasma endosymbiont of Atherix ibis. The sequence goes on along the minus strand of NZ_OZ026474.1, from coordinate 49,005 downwards.
TTGGAACTAATCTTTGAATTCCTTCTGTCATTCCAAGTCCGGCTCTAATAATTGGTACTAAAACTACAGGTGTATCAATTGTATATCCTTTTGTCTTAGTTACTGGAGTATTAATATCTATTTCTGCCAAAGGCACATCTCTAAATATTTCATAAACCATTAACTGTCCAATTTCATTTAAATTATCTCTAAAGTCTTTAGAAGATGTCTCTTCTTTTCTCATTCTAGTTAATTTATCTAAAATAAGTGGGTGTTTAATTATGTTAAATGCCATTTTATCTCCTTTTATTGATTATTAAGTTTATTTACTCTGTTAGAATGTCTTTCTTCAAACTTCGAATTTAAAAAAATATCTACTAATCTAACTGCTTTTTCAATTGCTATCATTCTTGCTCCAAGTGCTAATATATTTGCATCATTGTGTTCTCTTGCAAGAATTGCTGTTTGATCTTCATAACAAAGTGCTGCTCTTGCACCTTTAACTTTATTTGCAGATATTGAAATCCCAATACCTGTTCCACATATCACTATTCCCATTGCATTTTCTTCTACAACTTTTGTTGCAACTTGCTTACCAAAATCTGGATAATCTACTGAGTCATTAGAATTTGTTCCAATATTTACAACTTCATGTCCATGTAATTTTAAATAATCCACTATTTTATTTTTCATTTCTGTTGCTGTATGATCGTTTCCTATAAAAATTTTCAAATTATGAATCCTCCTTAAAAAATAATATACACTATTTTAATTTTATTACTATTATATAAAGAAAATAGTTAATATTTTAATTTAAAAAACTGATAATTAAAAAAATACCATTAATTTGGTATTTTTTATTCTATTTACAACTTTAAAATTTTTTAGTATTCTGAATTATATGTATCTTTACCTTTTTTAATAATATCTGCACTACCAGTTAATCCTGTTCCAGCAGGTATTAAATTTCCTAACATAATGTTTTCTTTTAATCCTTCAAGTTTATCAACTTTTCCTTTTATAACTGCTTTAACAAGAACTCTTGCTGTATCTTGAAATGATGCACTAGACAATCATGAATCTGATTCAAGTGGTGCTTTTTTAATACCAAAAATAACATGTTTTGCAAGAGGTGGTTTTTTACCTGCAATAATAGCATTTTTAACTTCATTTCTAAATGTTCTTGATGAAATAACTTCTCCTGGAAGTAACTCAGTTTCTCCTGAGTCAATAATTTTAACTTTATTCAACATTTGTTTAACAATAATTTCAATATATTTATCTGAAATTTCAATTCCTTGTAGACGATAAACTTTTTGTACTTCTTTTAAAATATAGTTTTGAACATCTTCAATTCTTGCAACTTCTAATAATTCTTTTATGTTTATTGCTCCTTCAGTTAATTTTTGACCACGAGTTACAACTTCACCTTTTGCTACTCTTAAAATAGCTCCATATTGTGATTTGTATTTTCTTTCATCTTGATCTGATGAAACAACAATTGTTATAATTCCATCTTCTTCTGTTGCTTCTTTAATAAATCCATCAATTTGTGAAATTATAGCAATTGAACCTTTTGGATTTGTAACGTCAAGTAATTCTTTAATACGAGGTAATCCTTGTGTAATATCTGCTCCCCCAGCAACCCCTCCGGTATGGAAAGTACGCATAGTTAGCTGAGTACCAGGTTCACCAATTGATTGAGCAGCAATAACTCCAACTGGTTCACCAATTGTAACAACTTCTCCAGTTGCTAAGTTTACACCATAACATTTTCTACATACACCACGGTTTGTATTACATGTTAATACAGTTCTAATTTGAACTTCTTCAATACCTGCATTAATAATTTCATCAACTAAAGACAATGTAATTAATGAGTTTTCTTCAACAATTACTTTTCCCTTTGAATCAACTACATCACTAAAAGTAAATCTTCCAAGAAGTCTATCTTTTAATGGAACAATAATATTGTCATGTTTTGTTTCAATAATTGAGTGAACATCAAAACCTTTTGAAGTTTTACAATCATCTTCTGTAACAATAATTTCTTGTGAAATATCAACAAGTCTTCTTGTTAAATAACCTGAGTCAGCAGTTTTCAAGGCAACGTCAGCCATTCCTTTTCTTGCTCCGTGAGTAGAAATAAAATATTCTGAAACTGTTAATCCTTCACGGAATGATGATTTAATTGGAATTTCTTTAATATCACCTTTAGGGTCATTCATAAGACCTCTCATACCTACTAATTGTGTAAAGTTAGATACGTTACCACGCGCTCCAGAATCAGCCATAACAAATACTGGATTTTTTGGATCTTTTTTAAGAACTTCTTCAAGTCTATTTTGAATTTTATCTTTTACATTTGATCAAACATTAATAACTCTACGTTTTTTTTCTGTTTTTGTTAACATACCCATATTATAAAATTCAGTAATTTGTGAAACTTTTTCATCAGCTACTTTAAATTCGTCAAATTTTTCTGTATAAGCAACAACGTCAGCAGCACTAATTGTTGTTCCTGATTTAGAAGAGAATTTAAATCCTAAATCCTTCATGTTATCTAACATTTGAGCTGTTTTTTGAGCTCCAAATAATTTAAAGTATCTTTCAATAATTAAAGATAGTTCTTTTTTCTTAATTGGTTGTTGAATTATATATTCATTTTCAATGAAGCTTCTAATATCTGTATTTTCATCAACAATAAATTTTTCAATTTCAATTTCCGCATTATTAATGTTTGAATTAACAATTCAAGGAAATTCTTCTACAAACATTTGGTTAAAAAAGATTTTACCAACTGTTGTAATTAAAAATTTATTTTTATGTTTATCAGATATTTTTTTATTTTTTAATTCACTAACTGGAAGTGCAACAATTGCATTTAGTGAAACTGAATCTGTTTCATAAGCTATTTTTACTTCATCATAACTTGTAAATAATGTTCCTTGACCTTGAACATTTTTTTCTTCAGTTGTTATATAGTAATTTCCTAAAATCATATCTTGAGTAGGAGTAACAATTGGTTTACCATCTTTTGGACCTAAAATTGCTTTTGATCCTAACATCAATGCTCTAGCTTCAGCAACAGCTTCATCACTTATTGGTAAGTGAACAGCCATTTGGTCTCCATCAAAGTCAGCGTTAAAAGCTGTTGTTACTAAAGGATGAAGTCTAATTGCTTTACCTTTAACTAATTTTGGTTCAAATGCTTGAATACCTAAACGGTGAAGAGTAGGAGCACGATTTAATAATACCGGTCTATCTTTAATTACTTCTTCTAAAATATCTCAAACTTTTGAGTCATTTGTTAATATCATTTTTTCTGCAACTTTTACATTTTCAGCTAAATCTCTTTCTTGCAATCTTCTAATAATAAATGGTTTAAACAATGTAATAGCCATATCTCTTGGAATTCCTGCTTGATACATTTTTAAATCTGGTCCAATTACAATAACTGAACGACCTGAATAGTCAACACGTTTTCCTAAAAGGTTTTGACGGAATCTTCCTTGTTTTCCTTTTAAAATTGATGTTAAAGATTTCAATGGTCTCTTATCTTTACCAGTAACTGGTCTTGGTTTACGTTCATTATCTAATAAAGCATCAACAGCTTCTTGTAACATACGTTTTTCATTGTTAACAATAATACTTGGTGCTCCCATTGATTTAACTTTTTTTAAACGTTCATTTCTAATAATAATTCTTCTATATAAATCATTAATTTCAGAAGTAGTAAATCTTCCACCATCCAATTGAATAATTGGTCTAATATCTGGCGGAATAACTGGAATTACATGTAAAACCATTCATTCTGGTCTTGATTTTGATTTTTTTAATGAGTCCAAAACTTCAAGACGTTTCATTAATTTATTCTGTTCTGATGATCCTTTTTTGTCTTTTAAATCTTCTCTAATTTTTTCAATTTCTTTATCTAAATTAATATTTTTAAGTAAATCTTCAATAGCACTTGCTCCAATACCAAATTTAGCATTAATATATCTTGAAATAAAAGTAGAAGCTTCATCCATTGAGAAAGGTACATTTGGAGTTCCTAATTGATTTATCAAATTATCTGCTCTTTTTCAAGCAAATGTATCTGGTTCAATATTAGCTCTAATGTCTTCTAAAGTTTTTAATAATTTTTCTCTAGTTTTTAAACTTGCTTTAGCATTTCCTAAATCTAAAACCATACCTTTTTTAAGATATTTTGAATTTCCAGGATCTAAAACTATATAACTTACAAAATAAACTACTTCTTCAACTTCTTTAGTTTTTAAGTCTAAAATTGAAGCAATTCTTGAAGGAGCAACTTTTAACATTCAAATATGTGTTACAGGCTCTTCTAACTCTATATGTCCCATTCTTTCACGTCTAACAATTGATTCAGTAATTTCTACTCCACAACGTTCACAAATTTTTCCTTTATTTTTTACTTTTTTATATTTACCACAAGTACATTCATAATTTCTTGTTGGTCCAAAAATTCTTTCATCAAATAGACCTTCTTTTTCTGTTTTTAATGTTTTGTAGTTAATTGTTTCTGGTTTAGTAACTTCACCACGTGATCAACTTCTAATCACATCTGGAGAAGCTAATTGGATTTTAATCATTCTTTTATTTGAATTTGCCATACTAAAACTTCTCCTTATTCTTCTTCTATACTTTCACTATCAAAAGTTATTTCATCATCTTCATTTGTTTCAACATAATCTTTAATATCATAGTCATTAAATGATGTTTCTTCATCTAAAAATTCTGTATCAATATCAAATTCATCGTCATCATCATATGCATTAATTTGTACTTTATTTCCTTCTTCATCAATCATATGCATATCAAATCCTAATCCCATAATTTCTTTTGTAAGAACATTAAATGATTCTGGAATTCCTGGTTTAGGAATTGCTTTAGATCTAACAATTGATTCATAAGTTTTAATACGTCCCTTAATATCATCAGATTTAATTGTTAAAATTTCACGTAATGTGTAAGCAGCTCCATAAGCTTCTAAAGCTCAAACTTCCATTTCTCCGAATCTTTGTCCACCATTTTGAGCTTTTCCTCCCAATGGTTGTTGTGTAATTAATGAATATGGTCCAATATTTCTTGTATGTAATTTGTCATCAACCATGTGAGAAAGTTTTAACATATACATAACACCAACTGAAATTGGTTTATCAAATGCTTCTCCTGTTCTTCCATCAATTAATTTAACTTTTCCATAATTGTCCATTCCAGCTTCTTTCATAATATCTTGTAATTCTTGCTCTTTTACTCCTTCAAAAACAGGAGTATTTACTTTAATTCCAAGTTTTTTAGCAGCCATACCTAAATGTATTTCTAATACTTGTCCAATATTCATACGTGAAGGAACCCCTTGAGGATTTAACATAATATCAACTGGTGTTCCATCTTCCATATGAGGCATATCTTCAATAGGTAAAATTTTTGAAATAACACCTTTGTTACCATGACGCCCAGCCATTTTATCTCCTTCTTGAATTTTACGTTTTTGAACAATATAAACTTTAATTATTTCTAAAATATCTGCTGGTAAATCATGACCATCAGCTCTTGAGAAACGTTTAATTGATTTAATAATTCCTTCTCCACCGTTAGGAACTCTTAATGAATTATCTTTAACATTTCTTGATTTTTCTCCAAAAATTGCATTTAATAATTTATCTTCAGGTGACAATTGTGTTTGTGATTTTGGAGTAACTTTTCCAACTAAAATATCTCCAACTTTAACTTCTGAACCAATTGCAACAATTCCATCTTCATCTAAATATTTTTTACTTACTTCTGAAATATTTGGAATATCTTTTGTAATTTCTTCAGGGCCTTGTTTTGTTTGTCTTCTTTCAATTGTATATTCATCAATATGAATAGAGGTAAATCTATCATCAATTACAATACGCTCTGAAATAATAACAGCATCTTCATAGTTATAACCATTTCATGTTGTAAATGCTACAACTACATTTTGTCCTAAAGCTAATTCTCCTTTTTCCATTGAAGGACCATCAGCTAAAATATCTTTTGATTTTACTTTATCTCCAATTTTAACAATTGGTAAATGAGTTATAGCAGTTCCATTATTTGAACGACTAAAATCATTTAAATCATAAGTTTTAATTCCATCTTTTTGTTCAATAACAATTTTTTTAGAGTCAACATATTTAACAATACCAGATGCAGTTGCAACAACAGCATCTCCTGAGTCTCTAGCAGCTTCATGTTCAACACCAGTTCCAACAATTGGTGATTCTGGATTAATTAATGGCACTGCTTGACGTTGCATGTTAGCCCCCATAAGAGCACGGTTAGCATCATCATTTTCTAAAAATGGAATACATGATGTTGCTATTGAAACAATTTGTTTTGGAGAAACGTCAACATAGTCAATATCTTGAGGAGCAACCATAATGTCATCTCCTCTATAACGAGCAATAACTTGATCATCTAAAATTGTTCCATCTGATGCAAGATTAATATTTGCTTGAGCAACTACATATTCTTTTTCTTTATCAGCAGTTAAGTATTCATATTCTCCTGACATAACTCTTGTATTTTTTACTTTTCTATATGGAGTTTCAATAAATCCATATTCATTAATTTTTGCATAAGTTGATAAATTGTTAATTAATCCTATATTTGGACCTTCAGGTGTTTCAATTGGACAAATTCTTCCATAGTGAGAAGGGTGAACGTCACGAACTTCAAGTGCAGCTCTATCTCTACTTAAACCACCTGGTCCTAACGCTGTTAATCTACGTTTATTTGTTAATTCTGCTAATGGATTTGTTTGATCCATAAATTGTGATAGTTGAGAAAGATTAAAGAATTCTCCTATTATAGCAGTTAATGGTTTGTTATTAATAATACTTGATGGTTTCATTTTAAATGGATTTGAAGTTGCAAGTTTTTCTCTTACATTTTTTTCAATACGCATCATACCAATTCTGAATTGATTTTGCAATAATTCCCCTACAGTTCTAACTCTTCTATTTCCTAAATGATCTATATCATCAATTTCACCTATTCCATCCATTAAGTTAATTGCATATGAAATTGTTGCAATAATATCTGGTAAGTTAATAAACTCATCATTTGATTTTTTTGTAATACCAATAATTTTCGCTGTTTCATCTCTTAAATCATTGTCTTTAAAAACTTTAACTTTTTGAATTTCATTACCAGATGTAATTGCTTTATTAAAGTTAATTTTTTGTACCATTGCTCCAGCTTCTAATACTTTATCTAAATCATCTAAAATATCTTTTGTTATTTCAGTTCCTTTTGCAAAAGCTACTTTTCCTTTAACATCAACAATATCTTCTGCAAGAACACGACCAATTAGTCTATTTTTAACAGATAATTTTTGTTGTAATTTAAATCTTCCAGCTTTTGTTAAGTCATATTTTCTTTTATCAAATAATAATCCATATAAATATTTACTTGCTCCATCAGCTGTAGCAGTTTCTCCTTGACGGATTTTTTTATAAATTTCTTGAACTTGATTTTCATAATCAATTTCGATATCACCAGTTAATGTATCTAATTCATAACTTGATTCTATTACTTCATTATTATCAAATAATTCTAAAATTTCTTCTTTTTGAATTTTAAAAGAAGTTAATAAACTTGTTGCTGTTGTTTTTCTTGATTTGTCAATTTTTACATAAAAAACATTTGATACTTTATTATCTATTGTTTTTTTAGAATCCAACTCAAATTCTAATCATGTTCCTCTTGATGGAATTATATCAGCAAAATAAATCATTTCACCATTTTTACGATTCATTTCCTCTTTAAAATAACTTCCAGGAGAACGAACTAATTGTGAAACAACAACCTTTTCACTTCCATTAATTATAAATGTTCCTCTATCTGTCATTAATGGAAATTCACCAAAGAAAACTTCCCCTGTTTTATAAATATCAATATTAACTAAATACATTTCTTCTTTTTCTTCTTTGATTTCAATTTGAATAGTATCTTTTTCACCAGTTTTACCTTTAAATTCAAAAAAGAAAAGTTGTCCTTTACTATCTTTAAAATCAACACCTGTTGATTCTAATTTTTCTTGTAATCATCATTTTAAAAATGTTTCCATTGAACCTGAAATTTCTTCTTTGAAAACTTCTACATCTTCCATATGGATAGTTAGTGATAAGTTTGCATAAATTGGAGCTTCAAATATTTTTGACTCTTCTTTTGCTTTAGTGATTGACATTCTTGACTCTCTAAACTCTCAATCTGTCATTGAAAGAACAATCTCTCCATCAGCTGAAACAACTGGAAAAACTTCTTCAAATACTTCATTGATTCCTTTATTTTTAAATCAATCGAATGTATCTGTTTGTAATTCTATAAGATTTGGTAATTCTAAGTCACCAGATACTTTTGCATAATCACGTCTTTCCACAAACGCATTAATTTTCTTAATTTTATAATTCATTTATTATTATCCCCCGTTCAAATAAAACATACGCAAACAAATTATATATTATTTTTAAACTATTTTCAAGAAGAAATAGCAAAAAAAATAAACTTTTTTTGTTTATTTTTTTACCATTTTTAAATTATTTAGTTAATTTGTCCAATATATTACATATTGATTCTATACTTTCGTCTCATCATTTCAAGTCTTCTAATTCTTTAATTTTATTTTTATCAAATCTCATTCTTATAAGTTTTGCTGGATTACCTCCAACAATAGAGTATGGTTTTACATCCTTAGTTACAACAGCTTTTGCAGCAATTATTGATCCATTCCCAATTTTAAGACCTGGCATAATTGTTGCTCCATAACCAATTCAAACATCATTTCCAATAATTGTATATCCTTTTAATTTAGAGGGTAATAAAGTTTTTTTATTTATTCTAAATTCCTCAAACATTGCAAAGGGAAAAGTAGAAATTGAGTTAATTCTGTGATTTGCACCATTCATTAAAATTTTAACTTCATCTGCTATTGCACAAAATTTTCCTATAATTAATTTATCATTATGTATTTTTGGATAATGATAAAGTACATTTCTATTTTGAAATTCCTTTACACCTTGTTCATTTTTAAAACTATAAAAATAAGTATAATTTCCTATTTCTATACCTTCATTGGTAATAAAATTTTTCAATAAATATATTTTTGATGATTTAGACATAATTAAAATCCTTTCAAATAAAAAATAACCTTTTAAGGTTATTAAAAATAATTTATTATTTTAAATCTACTGATGCTCCAGCTTCCATTAATTGTTTTTTCATTTCTTCTGCATCTTCAACTTTTACATTTTCTTTAATAGCAACAGGTAATGTTCCATCGACTAATTTTTTAGCATCCATTAATCCCAATCCAGTGATTTCTTTAACTAATTTAATAACTGAAACTTTGTTTCCTCCAGCATTTGTTAACATAACTGAAACTTCTGTTGGTGCTGCTGTTGCTGCTCCAGCAGCCGGTGCTGCAACTGCTGCTGCTGCAACAACTCCGAAGTGATCTTCTATTGCTTTAACTAATTCATTTAATTCTGTTAATTTCATTTCTTCCAAAGCTTTAATAATATCATCTTTTGTAATTGCCATAATTTTTCTCCTTTTATTTTTCTTTTATTAATTGCTATTTGTACACTTAATTGCTATTTTATTCTGATTTTGTTTTTGCTAATTCTTTTACAGTCAACATAAATTGACGTAATGGATAAATAAGTGATGAAGCAAACATTGAGTATAATTCATCTTTTGATGGTAGAGAAGCAATTTCGTTAATTGCTGCTGTATCCATAACATTTCCTTCATAAATTCCTGCTTTAAGTACTAAATCCTTATTTATTTTTGCAAAATCTGCAACTAATTTTGCAGGATATAAAGCTTCTTCATCTGAAAAAATATAAATATTTTGTTGTATTAAGTAAGCATCTAATCCTTTAATTTTTAATTCTTCAACTGCTCTTCTAACTAAAGAATCCTTATAAACTTTAATAAAAATTCCTTGTTCACGAGCTTTGTTTCTTAATTCTGTCATTTGTGCTACAGTTAAATTTTTGTATTCAGCAATCACCATACCTTTACAGTTTTTGATTATGTTTGCAATATCTTTAACTATCTCATTCTTTTTAGCATGAGCTGGTCTTGCGTTTGACACTCGTAACGACCTCCTTTTTTTACTTTTCGCTTTATTAAATCAAAATAAAAACCTCAGATAATTTCCGAGATCAATTAAAAATACAATAAATATTGTAAAAATTTACAATTTATATATGTAATTTCATTCCTCGGTAACAAATTAAGGGATACGTCCCAGTTACTTTCTTCGGTACGAATAGCATTAATATAATAACATAATTTTTTAATATAATAAAAAATTAATATCTTTATTTCAGATTCTAATATATAGCAAAATTTTGACATAAGTTTAATACAAAAAGTTTTGCTTTTTTTAAATTATCATTATTTTGTTTTTTCAATACACTAACAATAATATCTCCAACTTTATCAAGCTCATTTTTTAAACTTTTATTAAAATACCTCTTAAATTAAAAAATCTGATAATAGATTCATTAGTATTTAAAATAAATTGCATTAAACTTTTTTAAAATTTTTAATTTGAAAAACATTTTCAATTATATAACTAGCTGCTTTATCTACATTTGGTTGATGATTTTTCATTACAAATGAGTTCTTTGTATATTTCAACATTTCAATATCATTTTCACCATCACCGCTTGTATAAATATCTTTAATATCGAAACCTTTTAATTTTTGAATAACTTTTATACCATATGCTTTTGAAACATCTTCTCTCATAATTTCAATTACATTTTTATGAGTTCTAACAGCTTTACATCCTTTTATTTTTCCATTTAATATTTCTTTTACTTGTAAAACTTTTGAATCAGGTACATAAAAATAAAGTAAATTTAAATCAGAAGAATTTAAAATATCTTCATTACCTTGTTTGAAATTATTTTCACTTGGAGCATATTTAATTAAAAAAGGATTTTGATAAATTTCAGACTCATCAATTTTAGAATAAGACATTCTTTTATCTTTTAAACAATATCCTAAAATATACTCTTCTTTTAAATTATCAAATAATTCAATTATTTCTTTTCTTGATTCCATAGGAATAGATGCATTTGCAATAATTTTTTGTCCTTTTTCATAAATAACAGTACCATTATTACAAATCATATAATCATATAGAATTTGTGCTTTTTCTAAAACAGGTCTAATTTCATGTTCCATTCTACCAGTTGCAATTGCAAATTTATTACCTTCAGCAATTCAATTTCTTATAAAATCCAAATCTCTTGGATCAATATAATCATTATGTTTTAAATTAATTGTTCCATCATAATCAGAAAATCATCATTTCATTTCGATTACCTCTTAATCTTTCTTTATAATTATAAAATAAAAAATCTCATATACATGAGATTTAAAACTAGTTTTCAATTAAAACTTTAATTCCAGGACCCATAGTTGTTGAAAGTGATATATTTTTAATATATATTCCTTTAACTGCTGCTGGTTTTGCTTTTCTAATTACATCTAAAAGAGCTGAGTAATTTTTCATTAAGTTATCTTCTTTAAATGATACTTTTCCTAAAATTGAATGAACATTTCCTTCTTTGTCAGTTCTATATTCAACTTTACCTTTTTTAATTTCATCTAAAGCTTTTGCTACATCCATTGTAACTGTTCCAGTTTTTGGGTTAGGCATTAATCCTTTTGGTCCTAAAATTTTACCAATTTTCCCTAGTTCTGCCATCATTTCTGGAGTTGCAACAATAACATCAAAGTCAAATCAGTTTTCTTTTGCAATTTTTTGAATTAAATCTTCTGCTCCTACAAAGTCTGCTTTTGCTTCTTCAGCTTCTTTTACTTTAGTTTTTGTTAGAACTAAAACTCTTTGAGTTTTCCCAGTTCCTCCAGGCATTACTATTGCTCCTCGAATTTGTTGGTCTGCATGTCTTGGATCTACATTTAAATTGAAAGCTATTTCTACAGTTGAATCAAATTTTGTAATTGAAGTTTCTTTTGCTAATTTTATAGCTTCTAAAATTGGGTATAATTTTGTTTTATCAACTTTTTCATTAGCTACTTTTAATTTTTTACTTAATTTTGCCATTATTTTTGACCTTCTTTTTCTGGCATTCCAGTAACTTTAATACCCATATTTCTTGCTGATCCTTCAATAATTCTCATAGCTGCTTCAATTGTATTTGCATTTAAATCAACCATTTTATATTCAGCTATTTTTTTTACTTCATCTGCTGAAATAGTTGCAACTAATTCAGTTCCTGATTTAGATGATCCTTTTTGAATACCTGCTGCTTTTTTAAGCATAAATGCTGCTGGAGTAGTTTTTAAAATAAAATCAAATGATTTATCATCATAAGCTGTAATAACTACAGGTACTACTTCTCCTGCTCTATCTTTAGTGGCATCATTAAATTGTTGTGTGAATTGAGGCATATTGATTCCTAATGAAGCTAATTCTGCACCAGGTTTTGCTTGCATTGCCATAAATTCTAATTTTGCTATACGTGTGATTCTTTTTGCCACGAACAACACCTCCCTGTTTTCGCTGTGGTCCTAACGTAATGATAGACATTTGTTTATCATACTTCCACAATTAAAATCTGACATAATTAATAATAACATATTTTTAAAATAAAAAAAATCTTATATTAAATAAGATTAATAGATTTTATAATAATTGGCTCTATTGGTATATCTTCATAAAAATCTTTAATGCCTGTTTTTACACTTTCAATTGAAAAAGCTACTTTTAAACTTTCTTCATCTGATAGTTTTCCAAAAGATGCATATTGTCCATCTAAAAATTTAGCATCTCCTGTAACAATAAAAAATTGACTAGTTGCACTATCCATTTTATTTGTTCTTGCCATTGATAAAACTCCAGGAACATGTGATAAAGCTAATGTATTTTTATTTCAACCATTAATTGAAAACTCTCCCTTAATTGGATCTACATTTTCTTTTTGATTTAAATCAGAAAACATTCCTCCCCCTTGAATCATAAAACCTTTAATTACTCTATGAAATATTAATCCGTTATAATAATTTTTTTTAATTAAATTAACAAAGTTTTCAACAGAGATAGGAGCTAATTCTGGATATAAATCAGCTCTCATTATTCTTTCATCTTCTAAAATAATTTCAATTTTAATTTTTTTCATAATTATCTCCTTTATAAATAATAATACAAGAAAAAAAATAACTTTGTAAATTTCAAAATATCTACAAAGTTTAAATTAATATAAAATTAATTTTTATAAGCTTTTTCTAAATTTAAAAATTCAAATTCAGTTGGAGTAATTCTTCCAAATAATTCAATATTAACTATTGCAATTCCTTTTTCAAAATCCATTTCCATAACTTGACCTTCTGTAACTGCAAAAGGTCCGTCTTTAACAAAAACTACATCTTTTATATCATAATCAGCTGTAAATAAAACTTTTTCTTTTTTAGGTTGATTTGCATTACCTTTTAAGGTTTTATCATTTTTTGATTGTTGATTTTCACTTTGTTCAAGCATTCTTGAAACCTCTTCAATAGTTAAAGGTAATGGTTTTGCACCTTTACCAGAAGAACCAATAAATCCTGTAACTCCAGGAGTATTTCTAACTATAAATCATGTCTCATCTGTCATATTCATATTAATAAATAAATATCCAGGAAATTTATTTTTTTCATTAATTTTATTATTTTTTCCCATTACAGGTGCTTTTGAAATTCTAATATTAAATATTCTATCTTCTAAACTAGAAGTTTCAATTTTTTGAAGTAAATCTGCTCTTACTCTATCTTCGTGACCACTATTACAGTTAATGACGAACCATTGTCCCTTGTATGAGCCTAATTCATCTTCTAATTCAAATAAGTTTTGTTCCATGATAATCTCCTCTTAAATAATTTTCATAACTTCAAATAAAGCTTGGAAAGCTCAATCTAAACAGAAAAAGAACACTCCAAAAATAGCAATAAATACTATAACTCATAAAAATTTAGTTCCCAAATTTTTTCTTGAAGATCACTGTATTTTATTAACTTCTTTAAGAAACTTAATCGGTGCTTCTTTAAATGCTAATTTATAATTAATTTTGCTTTTTTCTTTTTTAACTTTTTTCTTTTTTGCAGCTTTAAGCTTACCTTCTTGAGTTCCATCATGTCCTTCAAACTCATTGAAAAGCTTATTAAACTCTTCTTTTTTATTTTGTTTATTTTGTTTTTTATTTTGTTTTTGAGCTTGCTTTTCTTGAATTTTCTTTAATTTTTCCTGAGCTTTTTGCTCTTTAATATCATTATTTTTAGACATTTTATCTTGTCTCCTTATGAATTACATGCGCATTACATGTTATACAGTGTTTTTTTATTTGTAATCTTTCTCTTTGAGAAATTGTACTTTTTTGAATAGTATAATTTCTTGATAAGCACTCACTACAAATAAGTATAACCTTTTTATTGGATTTTGTGGGCATAAAAACACTCTTTTCTTTTCATAGATATTATATATTAGATATATCTTTATTAAAATAGTTAAAAACCTTTTTTAACTTTTCTTTACACTGTAAAAAATTTTTTCTCTTTCGCTTTCGTAATAATAACGATCAATGTCTCGTTCTAAAAAAGTTTGTCCATCCTCTGTTAAACTGCTTCTATAAGAGTTAATCATTTTAAGTGTCAACTTTCTTTTATCTCTTTTTAAAAATTTTGCATAATCTAATATTCTTCGTTTAATAATAAAATTAGCATAAGCTACTAATGGAACATTTTTATTAATATCATATTTTTGTTTAACTTCTTTAATTGCAAGATAAACATTAGTTATTAAATCTTCTTTATCTAATCTTAAATAACTAATTTTTTGATGTTCTGTATTTATAATTTTTATTGTAGATCTTTGAAGATGTATTAATACATCTGCTGTAACATCATTTTGAAATTCACTTTTTATAATTTCAGCTATTATAATTTTCATTTTATTTTTTCCTTTCGAAATTTTACCTATTAAATAGTTTAAAAAGGATAATCCCTGTTGCTACTGAAACATTTAATGAATCAATTACATTATTAGTATCAATCTGAAACATAAAATCTGATAATTCTAAGATTTTATTTCCAATTCCTTTGCCCTCATTCCCTATAATTATTACTGACTTTTTATCAAAATCAATTTCCCTTATAGATATACTTTTTTCTCCTAAATAAGAACTGTATATCCAAAATCCCCTATCTTTTAAATTGTTTATTGCAGATTTTAAATTACTAACTTTAATAATCGGTACATTATAAATTGTTCCTGCTGAAGCTTTCATAACTGCAGGTGTTATTTGAACTTGATTAGTTTCTTGAATTATAATTGCATCTACTCCAAATAAACTTGCTGTTCTAATTATTGATCCAAAATTTTGTGGATCTTGTATTTTATCTAAAATTAGAACTGTTTGATTTAATTTAGAGTCATTATAAAAATCTTTCATTTCTAAATATTTGAAATCTATAACTTGAGCTATTAAACCTTGATGATTTACACCTTCTTTTATTAATAAACCAAACTCTTGCTTTTCTAAAGATTTTCATTCAATTTTTTGTTTTTTAATTAAGCTATAAATATCTGGCTCAAATGAATGACCCTTTAAAATAAATACTTGTTTTATTTCAGAACTAAAATTTTTAATAGTATTCTCAACTGCATTTTTACCATAAATATAGTTCTTCATTAAATAATATTCTCCTCTTTAAGTTCATTTCTCAATTTATCAGCTTTTTGAAAATTTTTTTTACTTATCATTTCTCTTCATTTTTTAATCTTATCAATATCTTTATTTGATAAATCCTTAATTTCAAAAGAAAAACCAAGAGTTTTTAATATTGTTTTTAATTTTAAATAAGTAGAATCTAACATTTTATTTTTAATTTGTTTATTAATACTTTTACACATTTCATCAATTAAAGAAATTACTAAAGGAGTATTTAAATCATCATTAAGAAATTTCTTAAATTTTGTAAGATATTTATATGAATTAAAATTATCATCGATTGGAGTATTATTTGTTAAAATTAATTCTCCTACTCTTGTTGATCAATTAATTGTTTTAAGCATAAATTCTATTTTTAATATTCACTCTTTTGAATAATCAATTAATTCTTGATTAATATTTAAAGGCTGCTTATAATTAGAATTTAAAAATATAAATCTTAATGAATTACTTCCATTTTCTTTTACATAGTCTCTAACTAAAATAGTATTTTTAAGAGACTTTGACATTTTAATATTTTCTAATGATAAATGACCATTATGTAATCAAACATCTGATAACTCTCTTAAATTTTTGGCAATATATTGAATTCTTTCATTTTCATGATGAGGAAATTTCAAATCTATTCCTCCAACATGGATATTAATTGATGTTTTAAAAAAGTCATCAATTAAAACTGCACACTCCGTATGTCATCCTGGTCTTCCTAGCCCTCATTTAGATAATCACTTCTTACCTATTTCAGTTTTTTTTCATAAAATAAAATCTTGAGGATTTTTTTTATTTTCATCTTTTTTTATTTTTTCACCTATATTTAAATTTTTAATATTTTGATTTGAAAGAGCTCCATAATCATTTTCTCATTTACTAATATCAAAATAAACATTTCCTGATTTTTCATATGCAAAACCCTTTTCTACTAAATTATCAATAAAAAATAAAATTTCATTTATTTTTGAAGATATAGGTACAACTGCTGTTGGCCTTTTTATATTTAAAAAATCAAGATCTTCTAAAAATGCTTTTGTAAATTTTTTAGAGTAATCTTCTTCACTAATTTTTTTTTCTAACGATTTATTAATAATTTTGTCATCAATATCTGTAATATTTAAAAGATATTTATATTTTATATCCATACTCTCTAAATATCTAATTATAATATCAGTTAAGATTAGAGGTCTTGCATTACCAATATGAATATAATCATAAACTGTTGGTCCACAAGTATAAATAAGAACCTTAGATAAATCTATTTCCTTAAAATTACTTATTAATGAATCATATAGTTTCATTTAAAAAACCTCCATTATCTATCTCTTTTGATTAATGGTGCCACAGCTTTATATGTTAAAAATAAAATAGCTGAATTAAATATAATTTTTAAAGGAGCCTGAATAAGTCTACCAATAAACATAGCCGTATATCCACCTTCAGAAGGTATTCCTAAAAATCCTGCATCTCCTCAAGCAGAAATTACTGCAGTTACTAGATACTCTGATGCGGTTGCAAATAAAATAATTGGAAGAAGTACATGTAAAATCTTCATTTGTCCCTTAAATAATAATACTAAATAAATTATTCAAAACGTTCCCAAACATGCAATAATTGATCCTAAAAAGATTCATTTATAAGTTTCTTTATCTACTTGAAAACTTAGTACGGTTATTTTTTGACCATCTGGGTATGCATCAATAACAAAAACCATAAATGCAGCAAATACAATTAAAAATAAATTAATTAAAAGAACTGGTACTCAATTATAACCTTTTCCAAGTCTTAAAAAACTTGAACCTATACCTGCAATAAATCCATAACAAATAATTACAATTATAAAAGCTGGATGAATAAATGATGGAACAAAAATCATAACTAATACTTCTGTAATTAAAGCTACTAAAACTCCTATTATTGGTCCAAAAATAAATCCAGTTATTTTAACCATTACACCTTCAAAAGCAATTCTTATTGGAGGAAAAACTGTAACTGGAATAGTCAAGGAAATTACAACAGTTACACTAACATTAATAGCTGTAAACATAGTTATATAAGCAATATTTTTAGTTGTAAATCTAATTCCATGATATCTTTCTTTTAAAATTCAAAAAGACATACCATTATATAGGAAATACAAAATTATAAAAAAACCTATAAAGACTGCCATAGCATAAGCCATATTATTTCCTTCAAGCAACCACTTACTAATATTATTCATGCTTTTGCTCCTTAATTTTCTCAGTTAATTATTTTTTTATTACTATTTTTTAACATTGAGTTTATTTTTGAAAATGGCTTACTCTTTTCAAAACCTTTTTTAAAACTAAATGTTGATGGATGTGCGGAATAAATAATTTTTGCTTTATCTTTGTATACAAGACTATTATATAGTTTTTTTGCGTAATTTCCTCATAAACAATAAATAATATCTCTATTAATTTCATTTATTTTATTTAATATTTTTAAAATTACTTTATCTCAACCTAAATCTTTATGAGAATTAGGGTTTCCTTTTTCTACAGTTAAACAATAATTTATTAGAAATACTCCTTGACGAACTCAATTAGATAAATCATTATTTTTAAAATTATCTATATTTAAATCATATTTAAGTTCTTTAAATATATTTTTTAAACTTGGAGGCATTTTAACACTATTTGAAACACTAAATGCAATTCCATTATCTTGATTTGGACCATGATATGGATCTTGACCAATTATTATCACTTTAATATCTTTAGGTTTAATTAACTTAAATACTCTAAAAATATTTTCTTTTAATGGATATATATTTTATAAATTTCTAATTTTTTTTAAAATTATTTTAATTTCATTATAAATATTATCTTGTAAAAATAATTCAACTCATTCTTCTGGTAATTCTTTAATCACATTCATTATTTTAGTACTATTTTTCTTTCTTTCTAGAGCCTTTTTCTAACTTTTTAATTTTTTTCAAATCTTTTTTTTCTTTTTTTGATAAAATCAAACTTTCTAAATCATCTTTTTCTGTATCTTTTCTTGGAGTTGAAAATACTTCATCATATTCATTTATTGGTCCTAAATCAATTATATTTGGATCTCTCTTTGGCAATAAATAAGTTTCAGAAACTAAATCTTTTTCATATATTTCTGAAAGAGTTTTTTCTTTATTTTCTACTTCTTGAATAGAATTTTCAAAAAAATTATCAGATTCTAAATTTGATGATTCCTTATAATGTATTTCTTGATCTTCATATTGCAATTTATCTTTAGAAACATGTTTCATATCTTGATATGCTGCAACTTCCCCCAAACTGTCATCATCAGTATTATTTATGAAATTTTTAGGCACATATATTATTGCTCCCATTTTGTCTTCTTCAAATAAACTAGTATCAACTGAAAGAGTATTATCATTGAAATCAAATTTAAAATCATTTTCTACTTCTTCAAATATATTTTTTTCAGCTATTTCAATCTCACTATTTTTAGTTTCTTTAGATAAATTTTTATTTAAATAAGAATTTTGTGAAGCAAAACCAGCTCCACCTAAATTATTTTTTTCATAATTTTTTTGATTTTCATCTAAATTATTATTTACCAATGAACTTTGCTCATTGAAAGATTCTTGAACTAAATTTTTAGATTCTAAAAAACTATCATTCAATTTTTGATTTTGAGATAAATTAGAATTTAAACTATCTGTATGACAAAATGAACCTCTAGAAAAATCATCATTCAAATAAGAATTTTGTGAAGTAAGATTAGGTTGATTAGAATTTAAAAAATTTCTATTATTACTTAATGGAATATTTTCATTAATTCTGTTTTTTTGTAAATTTAAATTATTTGATAAATTAGAATTAATTGAGTTTAAACCATACTGATTTTCTAATGAATAAGGGTCTTGATTTTGAAACATTTGGTTTCCATTATTAGGAACTCTCAATTGATTTATATTTTGTTGATCAGGATATTGATTTTGAGATAAAGGATTTGATAAAGAAGAATTTCCTTGTACATAAGAATTTTGTGGATTTGGTGCTTGTCAATAATTATTAAAAACTGTTGTTTGTCCACCATTTTGTGAATTTGGAGTTTGACTTTGCAAAGGAGAGTTTGAATTTCAAGGCTGTGCTAATCCAAATTGATTTTGCAAAGGTGCTCCCAATTGAGGAGTCAAACTTTGATAATTAATATTATTATATGGACTAAATAAATTTTGTTTTAATAATTCATGTGAATTATTTGACATGTCAAAAAGGGATTGAACAAATTCATTAGCTTCTATATCACTAATAAAAGATGCAATCATTTGGCCTGTATTAACTTCAATTACATTATAAAAATTATTTTCAAATTTAATGTAATAATTCATAAGAAATGCCCCTTTTTCCTTAAATAATTATCTCACATTTATTATTGTTTTCTAGTAATATTAATTGTTGCTCCTTCTAAGTCTTTAAAAATATCCTTAGTTCCATCATTATTTTTAGTACTTGAATTTATTTTAAACATTTCTTGTGTTGTAAATTGATAAAAAACTGGTTGATATCAATATATAACTTCATCATTTCTTTTTTTATTTTCTTCTTTTTCTTTGTCTAAAACTACTGCATTTAATTGATAACTAACTACAATATTTTTTAATTTCAAATTAATATTATATTTTCTATCTACAGTTCCATCTCTTTTGCTAGCAGGTATATCAAAAGTAAAATCTATTTCTAAAGTAATATTTGAATCGCTTTTTCCATAAATAAATGTTCTTTCACTGTTATTTGAACCTCCAATAACTTGTGATTGTAAAGTTTTTTTGTCTTCTGTTCTAAAAAAATAACTTCCTTTAGAAATATCATGAATTTGACCTTTAGTAAAATTTTCAAGTTTAGTTTCATCTTTATTTTTAAAATTATTTTCAAATTTACCAGGCATAACAATACCATTTCTTAAAGCTTCTTCTTTAGTTCTTAATTGTGTATGTAAAATCCTAAATTCTTCTTTTGATAAATGTTTAATAAGTTTATCTTTATCATCTTGATTATTAGAGCGTGAAATTTCATCATATAATGAATTTGCTTGATCATTAGTTAATAAGTAAAATCCGTATTTTTTATATTTCTCTTTTAAATCTTTATCATTTAATTTTTTTTCTCAAGTAAGACTAAAATAATCTTGTAAACTTTTTTCTTCATTTACTTTTTCGATACTTTCAACTTTATTATTATCATAATTTAATTTAGCTTTTAAAACTTTTGCTTTATTAGCAGTAAAAGTTGTAGCATTATTAGAAGTTCATATTTCTGATTCTTTTATTTCGTGATTAATACCTAATTTAAAATTTAATTGTGAAAATCTAGAATCTACAGGTGAATTATAATCATTTTTAAATTCTTCTATATCTTTTCCTTTAATAAATTCTATTCCAAATGAATTAGAATCTTCTTTTTTTAAATTATCTAAAGATAAAGCTTGTCCTTTTGCTCCTAAAACATTTTTTTGCTTTTCTAATTTATCATGATTTTGATATTTACTTTCAGTAAATGAAATAGCATCAAGAATTTGATAGCCTAAAATTGTAAGAACTCTTTTACTTCCAAAAACCTTTTCCATTTCCACTTTTTTACCACCAATTGTAAATTTATTATTTCCATCAACTAATGTTTCAATACTAGTAGTTGCTACTGAACATGAAACTACATCTGAAATACTTGTTGAAACAATAGCAAATGCTCCTAAAATAGAAAATAATTTTTTCATAATATAACCTCTTTTTTAAAAATATCTATTCTTTATTTTACATTAAAATATTAAAAAAAACACTAAGAATTTTTTGACTGATCAATGAATTTACCATAGCTTCTAAGGAAATTAACTTTTACAAGCCCTGTTGCTCCATTACGATGTTTTGAAATAATAATATCTGTTTCATCAGTTGGATCATAACTTGCTACACTGTATTCTTTTGTTTTATAATATGCATCCCTATATAAGAAAATAATAATATCTGCATCTTGTTCTATTGCTCCAGAATCTCTTAAGTCAGACATTAAAGGAGTTTTTTCTTCTCGTTTTTCAACACTACGTGATAATTGTGAAAGACAAACTATTGGCATATTTAATTCACGTGCAATTTTTTTTAGATGTCTAGAAATAGATGCAACTTCATTTTGTCTACTGTCAAATCTATTTGTCATTGATGATATTAATTGTAAATAATCAATAAAACAAATCTCCACACCAAAATCTCTTTTCATTTTTCTTAATTTTGATTGTAACTGTAAAACATTAATTCCTGGAGTATCATCAATAACAATATTCATATTTTTAATTTGTTCTCCTCCAGCTGTAATTCTAGTTCATTTTTCTGTTGTTAATCCTTGAGCATTTCTAAGCGAACTTGATTCTATTCCTGAAACAGAACTTAAAATACGTTGAACTAATTGTTCTTTTGGCATTTCTAATGAAAAAAAAGCTACTCCCTTTTGTCTTTCTGCAGCATTAACTGCTAAATTAAGTGCAAATGCAGTTTTTCCCATTGAAGGACGTGCAGCTAGAATTATAAAATCTCCTTTTTGTCAACCATTTGTAATTTGATCTAAATCTGAAAATCCTGATGGCACACCATTAATTAATCCACCATTTTTTTCTAATAACTCAATTTTTTTAATAACATCAACAATAGTTTCTTTTACAGCAGTTGCATCATCTTTTTTAATATCTGTTTTAATATTTAAAATTTTTTGCTGAGCAATTACAAAAACTTCATCAATTGGAGATTTGCTTTCTCTTAATTGTTTAATATGTATTAATGCTCTATCTAATTGTCTTCCTATTGAGTTTTTAAACACAATTTCAACATAATCTTCAAATCCTTCATCAGTATAAAAATAACCTGAAACATCTGATAAATAAGAAACTCCTCCTATTTTTTCTAAAGTTTTTTTATCTTCTAAAAATTCAGCAAGTTTTGTAATAGTAATATTTTGACTATTTTGTGAAACTTCGTTTATAGCTTCAAAAATTATTTGATGCTTTTCTAAACTAAAATCCTCTGAATTAAGTTGAGTCAAAATATCAAAACTTGCTTTTGGTGAGTGCATAGCAATTGCTAGTACAGCTTTTTCTGAATCTATTAAAACAGTATTTAAATCTAAATTTTCATTCATTATTCTGTACCTTCTATAAACACTTTTAAAGTTGCTACTATTTTAAACTCAAGTTTAATTTTTAAATAAAATAAACCTAATTTATTAATATTTTCATGTTTTTCAAATTTTCTTTTATCTAAGTTTATTGAAAACTCTTTTTTTAATCTATCTGTAATTTGTGAAAGAGAAATTGATCCAAAAGGTTTATTATTCATTGTTTTTATTTTAAAATTTAAAATTATTGATTCAATTTTTTCTTTTAAAAAGTTTATTTCTTCTTTTTTTTCGTTATTTAACTCCTCTTCTTTTCTTTTTCTAACATTCAAATGACTTAAATCTTCTTTTGTTGCAAGAATTGCTAAACCTTTTGGAATTAAATAATTTGCTCCATATCCATCAGATACATCTACTACTTCATCTTTTTTACCATAATTTTTTACATCAGCTAATAGAATTACTTTCATTTTTTTCACCTTTTTAATTATAACAAATAAAAAACACCTTGTTGGTGTTTGAATAATTTATTATTGAATTACAAATGGTAATAATCCCATGCTTCTTGCTCTTTTAATTGCTACAGCCAAAATTCTTTGATGTTTTGGTGATGTACCTGTAATTCTTTTTGGCAAGATTTGTTCATTAGCTGAAATAAATTTTTTTAATAAATCTATATCTTTATAATCAATATAATCAATTTTGTTTTTAGCAAAAAAATTCACTTTTTTTCTTCTTACAAATTTTTTCATTATTTTTTCCTCCTATATTAGTCTTCTCATAAAATTGAATCATCATCATTTGGTTTTACATCATCTATTAAATCAAAATCAAAATTATTTGATGGTCCTTGAGTAGATTGTTTTGGTTGATTTGGTTGATTTGGTTGATTTGAATCAAATAAATTATTTGTCATTGCTTGATTATTTCCAGTAACACTCAAAAATTCAATTCTGTTAGCTCTAACTGTAATAATTTGTGAAAATTGTCCATTATTATTTTCTTGTCTAACATTAATAGATCCCTCTACAGATATTTGAGCTCCTTTTTTAACAAATTTTGCAAGATTTTCTGCAGTTTTTTCTCAAGCAAAACAAGGAATAAATTGTGTAAATTGATTCCCTCCAGCAAATTCATTAACAGCTAATGTAAATGCAACAAATGATTTACTATTTGATGAGCTTCTTAATTCTGGATCTTTTGTTATTCTTCCAATTAGATTTACTGAGTTCATTTGACTTCTCCCTTAAAGCTATTAAGCTTCTTTTTCTTCAACTTTTTTAATAGTTGGTTTTGCTTCATTATTATTTTTTACATCATTTGTCTCTTCTGATTTATTATTTTCTTCTCTTCTTGGCATTCTTTTATCAAATCCTCTTGAAGGTTTTTTCTCTTCTTTAAATTTTGACATATCTGTTTTAGATAACTTTGTTGATTGAATATATTTTTTTTCATTTTCTGTATTAATTACTTGATATCTAACTACATTTTTATCTATTCTTGATATACGTTCAAATTCATTAATATTTGCTGAATCTGTTTCAACAATTACTACTGAATAATAGCCTTTTCTTTTTTTCTTAATTAAATAAGCGAAATCTTTTAGTCCTCAATCTTCTGACTCTAGTATTTCCCCCCCATTAGCAATAAGAACATCATGTAATTTTTTTTGAACAGCTTTTACATCTATTGTATCTTGATCAATAATGTACATTATTTCGTATTTTCTAATCATATTTCTATCTCCTTATGGTCTTTTGGCCTAATTAAAGGCAAGGAGTTAATTAAAAAATTAACTCGCTTATTTATTATATAGTAAAAGTTATAGTATTTGCAATCTTATTTTAACTATAAATCATTTATGTTCTGTAACATTTTTTCGGACACCTTAATTTTATAACTTAATTCTAGATTCATTATAAAAAGATTCATACATTTTTAGATTTAAAACATATTCATTTATATCTATGTATTTATAATTTTCTTTTATAGCTTCTCTCTTCATTATGCTTCAAAAACCCTCAATATATCCATTGTCAGTTGATCTAGAAACCCTAGACATACTAAGTTTGAAATTAAATCACATTGTAGCTAGTCTATAATTATATGATTTAAATTCTGAACCATTATCAGAATGTATAATAGAGTTTGCTTTAAAAGAACCAAATTGATTTGTCATTTTTTCAAATGACTCTAAAACTAGATCTTTTCCTTTGTGTGTTTTTGTAATTAAACCAAAAACTTTCTTGCTATTTACATGATAAAAAGCACAGGTATATAATCTATTTCCTGCAATTTCTTTTTCAGTAATATCAACTGAGAAAACATCACCATATTTATTTAAATCACTTTTAGATTTGAATAATCTTTCATACTTTCCAATCTTTTCATTCTTTACTTTTTTAGATTTTATATATCTATAATTATTTGGCTTAATATTTAAAAATTTCATAACTCTTAAAAATTTTTTTATGACTATACTCAGAATTTAAATATTTTTTTACTCGTCTTGAGCCATATATTTGAACTTCGTTTTTGTAAGCATTATTGATTTCCTCAACAAGTTCCCAATCATAACCTTTAAAATTGGGTTTACCTTTAGCAAGTCAATCATAATATGTGCTTTTTGCCAATAGAATAAGTTTGCATAACTTTCTAATTTGAACATCTTTTTTTGCTATTCAAAATTTATAAACAACTTTTGATTTGAGTGTATTTAATTGCCCCTTGTTTACTTTTTTCTATCAATCATTCTTCTTAATTCAGCAAACATCTCATCTCTCAATTTAAGATCTTCAGTTTCTCTTCGCAATTTTTTATTTTCTTTTTCTAAATCTTTAATTTTGTCAATTTGATTAAATTTTGAATTATTAAATCCACTTCTACCTTTTTGGTCATAGACTTTTATTCAATTTTTAATTCTTTGAACATCAATAGCTACTTGCTTAGCATATTGAGTTATAGATTGATTTGATTTATAAAAATTAATAATTATATTTATTTTTTGATTAACTGTATACTTATTCAAAATAAAACCTCTCTTCATTCACAAATATTTTATAACTATATATAAAATATTTTAATTTTGTGTCCGAAAAAAGGTTACACTACACTATAAATCATTTATAAAAGTAATTTTTTTATTTTCATCTTCACCATCAATAAATTTAATTTTATATTTCATATTCTCTAAAATTTGACAATCATCGTAAAAATTTGATGAATTATTCTCTAATGCTTTTTTAATAATTTTAGTTTTAAATCCTTGAGGTGTTTGTGATTGTACATATGCATCACGATTAACTGTTTCAATTTTATTATTAGTAATTTTTTTCAAACAATTTATCACTTTCAAAACAGGAACTACACAATCATTTTCTTTTAAATTAATTATTATAGATTCAATAATTTTTTTTGAAACATACGGTCTTGCACCATCATGAATTAAAACAAAATTCTTACTAACTCTATCTAATCCTTTTTTAACTGATTCAGTTCTTGTTAAACCCCCGTTTACAAAAATTATTTTTTTATTTTTTACTATATTAAAAATTTCTTCGTTAGATACTAAAATAATTTCACTTATATCTTTTATTTCTTTAAAACATTTAATTGTTTTATTTATTAAAAAATCATTATCTATTTTTGCTAACATTTTATTTTTACCAAATCTTTGACTTTTTCCATTAGCTACAATTATTAAGGATACCATTTTATCACCAATTTAATTATAAATAAAAAATCACAATTAACTGTGATTAAAATATTTTAATATTATTTATTTTACAATACTCAATAAAATCATTACTTCATATAGATGAGTGAACTTCACCAATATGTTGTTTCTCAAGGATTGTCATAACAACTCTATTTGTAAAAATGCCTATAGATAATGTTAGAGGTAACTTATTTGATTTTATTAAATGATTATATTCATTATTAATTTTGCTATTTTCTTTAAGAATAAGATTTTGATTTTTAAGAGTTTTTCTATCAACTTGAAATCCTGCATAAGCTATAGAAATTGCCTTTTCACATTCACCATTATATACATATAATTTTGAATAAGTTTTTAGGTTAAAAACATCTTCTGAAAATTGAATAACATTTTTTTGATTAAATATTTTTTCAGCATAATCTTGAATTACAAAACTTCCATTATCTTTAGCAAATTTATTTAATCTCTCTGAAAAAGTTAAAAAAGGATAAAGTTCTTTTAATTTTTTATAAGTAATAAATGTAAGAGTTCTAGAAAAATGAAATTCATTTAAAGACTCAAATTGTTTACTTATATTAGAATCTACTGTACAAATTATCTTGTAAATATCAATTAAACTTTTATTTAAATCTTCCATATCAACTTCATTACAAAGAATTTCTAATCCTATTTCTTCAATTATTAAAGAATTAACATTATCTAAAATACTATCTCTACTAACTGATATAAATGTTGTAATTATTCCTTTTATATTTTCATTGTCCTTTTCAAAATTTTTTAGAAAATATCTTCTTCACTTATTATTTGCTTGAATTATTTCACCATAATCGTTTTCACTTAGAATATCAAAATCAATTGATCTTTTTGTTTGTTGAAAATCATCGTTCAATCAAATATATTTATTTGTTATTAAACCACTAGATATATTTATTAAATTAAATTTCTTTTTAAGTGATGAAAATATATTTTCTTTAATATATTCTATTACCTCAATAGTCTCTTGAAAATTTAATTTAGAAACATAACCTAAATCTATACCATATTTCATTAATTACCTCTTGGTTTCATTTGAGGAAACAATAAAACATCTTTAATTGATTCTGAATTTGTTAATAGCATAACCATTCTATCAATACCAATTCCAATACCTGCAGTTGGGGGCATACCATATTCTAAAGCTTCAATAAAATCTATATCCATATCGTTTGCTTCATCATTTCCCGCATTTGCCTCTTTAATTTGATCTACAAATCTTTCATATTGATCAATTGGATTATTTAATTCAGCAAAGGCATTTGCATATTCTCTGTTAATAATAAATAGCTCAAATCTATCTGTAAATCTTGAATCCTTTTCATTTAATTTTGAAAGAGGAGATATTTCTCTGGGATGTCCTCAAATAAATGTTGGTTCTATAATTTTTCCCTCAACAAATTCTTCAAAGAATAAATTAATTATATGTCCAACAGAAAAATGATGTTTTTCCACTTTTATTTTATGTTCTTTTGCAATTTTACATGCTTGTTCATAAGACATTTCTTTTCAAAAATCTATTCCACAAATTTCTTTAATTGCATCTACCATATGTCATTTTTTAAAAGGTTTTGATAAATCTAAGTTATAACCTGCATAATTAATTTTTGTTGTATTTCTTAGTGCCATAGAACATTCTCTAAATAATTCTTCACACAATTGCATTAAAAAATCCATATTTTTATAAGCAACATATAATTCTACTGAAGTGAATTCAGGATTATGTCTTGTACTAATTCCTTCATTTCTAAAAATTCTACCAATTTCATAAACTCCATCAAAACCACCTACTATGCATCTTTTTAGATGTAGTTCTGTTGCAATTCTTAAAAATAAATCATTATCTAATGCATTATAGTGGGTAACAAAAGGTTTGGCACTTGCTCCTCCTTTAACAGATTGTAAAATTGGAGTTTCCACTTCTATATATCCTTTTGAATCCAAATTTTTTTGCATAGTTCTTATAATTTTTGTTCTATCAATAAAGACTTGTTTTGATTCAGGATTAACTATTAAATCAAGATATCTTCTTCTATATTTTTCTTCTATATCTGCCATTCCCAAATGTTTATCTGGTAATGGTTTCAAAGCCTTAGTAAGTAATTTTGCATTTTTAACTCTTACTGTTAATTCACCATGATCTGTTTTCATCATGATTCCTTCTATACCTATAATATCTCCAAGATCTAAATTTTTAAAATACTCAAACTCTACTTCTCCTAATTCATCTTGTCTTGCATAAACTTGAATTGAAGAGTTTTGATCTTGAATATTTAAGAAAAGTGCTTTTTTTCCAGCTTCTCTAAATAACCTAATTCTTCCAGCTATTAAAACTTTATTATTTTGTTTTTGTAATTCTTCTTTTGAAAAAGCAATAAAATTTTCATTTAATTCTTTTAATGAATGACTTCTATTAAATTGATTTTCCGCAAAAGGATCTCTATTATTTTCAATTAATTTTTTTAATTTATTTCTTCTAATATTTTCTTGTTCTGAAAAATTTCGTTCAAAATTAGTGCTCATTTTTTTATTCTCCTAAATTTTTATTTTCATAAATTGCAAATATATTATTAATATCTTCTAAAGATTCTATAATAGTTGCTTTTTGTTTAATTTCTTTTATTACAAAATCACTACCTAATGTTCCTAAATACCAAATAAGTTGCTTTCTCATTTCCCTAACTGCAAACTCCTCACCACGCATTTCTATTAAAAGATTTGCATGTCTTAAAACTGTTTCTTTTCATTATTTATAAGTTGGTTTTTCTAAAATTTTTCCAGTATCCAAATAATGTTGAATTTCTCTAAAAACTCATGGATTACCTTGTGCAGCTCTTGCTATCATTATTCCATCACAACCTGTTTCTTCTATCATTGCTTTTGCTGATGGACCATCGATTACATCGCCATTACCAATAACAGGAATTTTAACTGCTTGTTTTACTTTTTTAATTCAACTTCAATCTGCTTTACCATTATAAAATTGATTTCTAGTTCTACCATGAACTGCAATTGCACTTGCTCCATTTGCTTCTGCTATTTTTGCAAGCTCAACAACATTTTTATTTTCCTGATCTCAACCAATTCTCATTTTAACAGTAACTGGTTTTGTTATATTGCTTACAACAGCTTTTATTACTTCTCCAACTCTCTCTGAGTATTTTAATAAATTTGCTCCAGCTTTACTTCTAAGAGCAACTTTTGGTGCTGGACAACCCATATTTATGTCTATAACATCACATTCTGAAAATTCTTCAACTATTTTTGCACCTTCAACAAATGAATTAACATCAAAACCAAAAATTTGTAAAGTAATAGGATGTTCTAATTCAGATACTTCTATCATAGTTTTGGTTTTTTGATTATTATGAACTAAACCCTCTGTGCTAACCATTTCAGCATAAACTAAAGATGCTCCCTTTTCTTTACAAATAATTCTAAAAGCCGCATTAGTAGTTCCTGCCATAGGACCTAAAAAGACTTGACCTTTAATATCAATATTTTTAATTTTCATTAAACTACATATTCTCCATTTAAATATAAAAAATTGTTAATTTCATGAAATTTTACACAGATATTTTTTAATATATTTGCAAAAAAAATATATTTAGCAACTTTTTTTTGCTTTGATGGTCTTGCTACTCAATCTATGTTTATTTGAATTGCATTTTTATCATAATCATTTGCAATTAATATACTTGTATCATATCAAAATACATTTTTTTTAACATCAGTATCAATAATTGATTTTAATTCTTCTATTTTTTCAAAATGTTTATTAACTTCATTTTGATTTACACCTTTAAAAGTAAAAATTGACATAATTCTCCCACCTTTAACAAATATAATTATATACTTTTTTAAAACCTTTTAAGATAAAAAAACTACAAAGCTTTTGCAGTGCTTTGTAGTTAAAAATTTTAAGATCAGTCAATTTCTGAAGGTCTTTTTGGATTAGCATTATGTTTAATTTCATCAATTAAACCATTTCTAACATGGATTACAGTATCTCCAATTTCACTAATATTTGGGTTATGAGTAACAATAATTACAGTTGTATTATATTTTTCTTTAACATCAACTAAAATTTCTAATACTTTTCTACCCATTTCTTCATCAAGCGCTCCTGTTGGCTCATCACCAAATAAAATTTCTGGGTTTTTAGCTAGTGCTCTAGCAATTGAAACCCTTTGTTGTTGCCCTCCTGACATTTGGTGTGGATATTTATTCATTTGTTCTTCCATACCAATTGTTTTAAAGATCTCATCAATTGACATTTTGTTATCTTTTGATTTACTTAGATTTTCTCCAACTTCTGCATTTTCTTTTGCATTTAAGTTTGAAAGTAGATTATATTGTTGAAAAATAAATCCAACATTTTCTCTACGGAATTTTGTTAAATGTGAGTCTTTTAATAAAGACAAGTTATTTCCTAAAACAAAAACATCACCCTCAGAAGTTTTATCTAATCCTGAAATTGTATTTAATAAAGTTGTTTTTCCTGAACCAGATGGTCCTAAAATTACAATAAATTTAC
Source organism: Spiroplasma endosymbiont of Atherix ibis (assembly GCF_964020005.1). Classification (NCBI taxonomy): domain Bacteria; kingdom Bacillati; phylum Mycoplasmatota; class Mollicutes; order Entomoplasmatales; family Spiroplasmataceae; genus Spiroplasma; species Spiroplasma endosymbiont of Atherix ibis. Next base: position 17,817 of record NZ_OZ026474.1, on the reverse strand, counting down.
CCTTTTCAAGTTTTAAGTCCACACCACGTAATACAGGAGTTAACATATCTCCAGTTATATATGATCTTTTTACGTTGTATAACTCAATAACATTTTTTTCTATATCAGGTTTATTACCTGTTGTAGAAACTATTTTACCCTCTAAAATTTGTTTTGAATACTTTGCAGTATTTTGTTTTTGGATTTTATTTTTTTGTTTTAATCCTTTAACACCTTCTTCAGTTACAATTGGTAACTGAAAATGTTCAAATTCTCTTAAACGAGGTTTTTCTAAACTTGCAATATCTTTACCCTTTTTAACAACCTTTTCTTTTTTTGATGAAGGTTGCTTTAAATTTTTATCTTTCATATTAATCTCCCTAATTTTAGAGCTTAAATATACCAAAATAATTTTATCATAAATTATTTAGCAATTTCTTCTGATTTTACATTATATTTCTTTTTGCAAAAATCACAAACTACTTCAACCATTTCACCTTCTTCAATAATTTTTTTAATTTCCTCTTCGCCTAGCATTTTTATAGAATCCATTACTTTTTTTATATTACAAGTACACTTAAATTTTAATTCTCCTATATTCAAAACTTCTGCATCTTCACAAATATCTTTTATTAAAGCTTCATAGTTTGTTGTTCTAATTAAAGTTTTTACCAAATGATCAAGAGAACCTACTTTTTCTTCTATAAAATCAATATTTTCTTCAACAAAATCTGGTAACATTTGAATTATTATTCCACAAGCTTTTTCTACCATTCCATTATCATCAATTTTTACTGTTGAACTTATTAATGAATGTATTTGATCACTTTTTTGTAAATAATACATAAAATCCAAATTAATTTCTCCAGAAACTAATTCTACTCTTGAAATATATGGTTGCTTTTCATTATTATCTCTTGATACTTGTAAGAAACCTTGTTTTCCTACAACTTGTGATAAAGGAGTACCATTTTCTTTTTCAATTTTATCTATTTTAAAATTTGGATTTTGAATATAACCTCTAAAATTTTTATCCTGAAATTCAGCAATAATTGTACCTCCTAATCCCATTCCATTTATATTTGCTGTCATTTTTTTTACATATTTTAAAGATAAACTCAACAAAGAATTATTAATTATAGTTCTTCCTAGAGCAACAGATGCTAAATGATTAGTTTGTTGTAATTTAATAATTTCATTAAATCCTTCGGTAATATCAACTATTGAAATTTTTACATTATTTTTTTTGCTTAAAGCTCTAATTTGCATATCCATGTGCTTATTCTCCTTATAATTTTAACTATTTTATTATACTTGTTTGACAATGAAAAAACACTTTTTAATAAAGTGTTTTATTTTTCTTCTTCATCGGGTTCAAATTCTAATATTTCTCCTGATTCTTTTTTCTTAGTTTCAATTGCTTTTCTATTTTTTTCTTCAACTACTTCTTTTGGCAATTGATTATGTTTATCAATATAATCAATTTGTTCAGCTGTAATTGTTTCTAATACTCTCAATGATTCTGCAATTAATTCTAAAACATCCTTATGTTTATTAATAACTTCAATTGCAGTTTTATAACATTTTTCTAAAATAATGTTTATTTCAGTATCAATTTTATAAGCAACTTCATCTGAATATACACCTTTTGTTTGTCCATATGACTCTTCTTGCATAGTTAAATACTTTGTAAGACCTAATGAAGACATACCAAATTGTGTAACCATTCTTCTAGCAATATTTGTAGCTTTATCTAAATCATCATGTGCTCCTGTTGTAACTTTATTTTTACCAAACATAATTTCTTCAGCAGCTCTACCTCCAAGATAACCAGCTATTGATGCAAATAAATCTTCTTTAGATGAGAAATTTGATTCATCTTTTGGAGTCATTATTGTATAACCTCCAGCATTACCTCTAGGTATAATTGTTACTTTTTGAACTTTTGATGCAGAATCCAATTTTAATCCCATTAAAGCATGTCCAGCTTCATGATATGAAACAATTTGTTTATCTTGTAAAGTCATTACTCTAGATTTTTTAGCAGGACCTCCAACAACTCTATCAATTGCTTCATCAATATCATTTATTGTAATCATTTTTCTTTTATCTCTAACAACAAGAATAGCAGCTTCGTTAAGAACATTTTCTAATTGAGCTCCAGAAAATCCAGGAGTTCTTTCAGCAATACGTTTTCAATTAATTTCAGGTGAAACTGTTTTATTTCTTGCATGAAGTTTTAATATATCTTCTCTTTCACGAATATCTGGTAATGATATTTGAATAGTTCTGTCAAATCTTCCAGGTCTTAGTAAAGCACTGTCAAGAACGTCAACTCTGTTTGTTGCAGCCATAACTATAACACCAGAGTTTGATCCAAATCCATCCATTTCAACAAGTAATTGGTTTAAAGTTTGTTCATTTGTTGAAGAACCTATTCCTCCACTACGTTTTCTACCAACAGCATCAATTTCATCAATAAAAATAATACATGGTGCTGCTTTTTTTGCGTCACTAAATAAATCTCTAACTCTGCTTGCACCTAATCCAACAAACATCTCTTCAAATTCTGAACCAGCCATTGAGAAAAATGATACTCCAGCTTCTCCAGCAACAGCTTTAGCAAGTAAAGTTTTACCTGTTCCTGGTGGTCCTTCCATTAGAACACCTTTTGGAACTCTCGCTCCCATTTGTGCATATTTATTTGGGTTTTTTAAATAATCTACTAATTCCACTAATTCAGTTTTTTCTTCATTTATTCCCGCAACATCTGTAAATTTAACATCTGATTTAATTTCTCTAGGTCTTGTAGATTTACCTGGACCAAACATTCCTCCACCCATTCCACCTTTAGACATAGAAGAAAATATTCAAATATAAAAACCAATTAATATTATCATTGGTAACATGTTATATAAAAGACTCATAAATGGTGAATTTACATTCTCTAATGTACGAATTGATTGTGCCAATACTCTGAAAGCTTCTGAAGAATTTCATAAATCATTATATTGTGTACCATTTAAAGTAACTATAAATTTACGTGATTTACCTTCAGAATTTGTATACACTCCTGAAATAACATGTAAAGCGTTATAAATTTTTTCACTTGTTTTAGAAGCCTCAATTCTATTATTATTAATTAAAGCTTGAAATTCGCTATAAGATAATCTATCTGATGTTCCAACAACAAATTGTCATATCACAATTGCAATCACTATCATCATTACTATAAATAAAACCCATAACCATATAGATTTTTTCTTTTTCATTATTTCACCATTTTTCTAATATCATAAATAATTTTAACATTATATGTCTATTTTATTTAAAACTATTTTACTTGTTTTATTAAAAATTAAAATATTTTTATATCTTTGAAAATAACTTACCTTTTTATTTTTATAAATCTTTGAAAGTAATTTATTCTTTACAAAAAGTTGAGATTGATATTTTTTTCAATTATTTGTAATAATTATATTTGAATTTTTATTAATATTATTATCAATTAGAATTTTTTTTAAGTTTTTGCTTTTTAAATCAGCAAACTCAAAAATCTCTATTTCTTCTTTATTTATTATTTTAAATTTATTATAATCTTTCATTAAAATAAAATTTCCTTTTTGAACCTCTATAAAGCTTTTATTAGACTTTAATTGCTTTACAATTTCTTTAATAAACGACTTTTTAGAGTAATAAATTTCATCTTTTAAACCATTGTGTTCTAAAAATCTAAAAATTAATTGTTCATTTCATTCTTCATTATTATTTAAGTTTAATAAGTCTAATTCTCTTGAATTCAATAATAAATCAATTTTAGCGTTATATTCATTAATTATTTTATTTTTAAAATTAATTTTATTTATAAACTCATCAAAATCTTTTTCCTTTAACATTTTTCTAATTTTATTTCTTTCATATTTAGTATCAAAATTAGTACTTTCAATTATATAAGAAATATTTTGTCTTTTTAAATAATCCAAAATAAAAGACTTTCTATATAAAATAATTGGTCTTATAATTTTTTTATTTTTATAAAAAGATTCAGATTTAATACCATAAAAAGAAACTTTTTTATGATTTTGATTTTGCATTACATATGTTTCTATATGATCATTTAAATTATGAGCTATTAAAATTGCTTGTGCATTATATTTTTCTAATTCTTTACAAAAAAAATCATATCTTATTATTCTAGCTCATGATTCAAAATTCTGATTTAATTGAGAGTAATTTTGATTAATATTTTTAAAAACTAATTTAATATTATTTTTTTTACATATTTTTTTTACAAGATTTAAATCTTTATAAGAATCATTTCTAAAGTTATAATTAACATGACAAGCAATAAAATTTTTTATTCCTTTATCAAGAAGATAATAAAAAAGAAAAACACTATCTGGTCCTCCTGATAATCCTAAAATATATTTTTTATTTTTATCTAACAATTTAATCACCAAACTTTTCCAAAATATCCTTTTTATAACTTCCATCACTATTTTGAATATAAAGAGGACTTAAAATTTTCATACCTTCATTTCCATCATTTATAGCATCAATTAAAACTCTTTTAGCGTCTTGACTTTTTTTGAAATATACAAATTGTAATCTTTTAATAGCAAAATTGTTTTTTTTAAGTATATATATTATTTCATCAAGTCTTTCACCTAAATGAATCATTAATAATCTCCCTCCATTTTTAAGAGCAATTTTTGCACTTTGTATTATTTCTTCTAACTTTATAAAAACTTCATGTCTTGCAGGAGTTAGAAACTTACTTCTTTTATTTAAATTAGAGTTTTTTTCAACTTTAAAAAAAGGAGGATTACAAAACAACAAATCAAATTCATTATTTTTATTTTTAACAAAATCCTTAATATCATTATTAATAATTTGAATTTGATCTGAAAGTTTATTTAATTCAATATTTTTTATAGCTATTTCACAAGCTTCATTTTGAATTTCTACTCCTATAATTTTTGCTTTTGTATATCTAGAAATAATTAAAGGTATAATTGCATTATTAGTTCCAAAATCAATAATATGTTGAAATTTTTTTGAAGGTTTCCAAAATCTAGCAAGAAGAACTGAATCAATACAAAAATTAAACATTTCATTATCTTGAATTATTTTTAAATTTTTATAATTTAAAATACAATTTTCCACATTCATTAAATTACCTCATATATTTTTATAAACATATTTTCTAAAATAAGATTTATATAATTTGATCCTTTTATTTCATTTATTGTGTCTAAAAGAATCTCTTGTAAATATTTTAAATCTAAATTAATTGATTTTTTAAATGTATTATTTAGTTTTTTTAATATATCAGTTTTATTCATTTTTTTGAATTCTACTAAATATTCAAAAAGACCATTTTTATCTTTTTTAGATATGAGATTTAAAATTTCTGACTCTTCTAATACTTCAAATATCTCGTTCTCCAAAGAAAATAACTTACATCTTGATCTAATTGTTGATAATATCTGATTTTTATCATTGGTTAAAATAATTCCATAAGTATTATTAGGTGGTTCTTCTAAAAACTTAAGAATAGCATTTGATGCACCTTCACTTAAATTTTCTCCGTTAGATATAATATAAACTTTATTTTTATTTTCCTCAATTCCTGTTGAAGAAAATTTTACTATTAGTTCTTTAATTTCTTCTTTAGAAATTTTATTTACACCATTTCCAATAAAAAGAGTATTTAAATTGTTTTGATTCATAACTTTTAAACATCAGTTACAACTATCATTTTCAATTGATTTATTATAACAATATATTTGTCTTATAATTTCTAATGAAACTTCTTCCAAATCTTTTTGCATCTCGTTTGAAATTATTATTGAATGATAAAAATTATTGTTTTTTATCATCTCATTAACAATTTTAAATACTTCATTTTTTTTCATTATTTTTTTATTCTTTCATTAATTGCATTTTCAATTAAGAAATCTACTTGTTGTAAAACTTCACTTATGGGTTTTCTAGAATCAACAACTTTAATTCTGTCTGAATTTTCAGATATTAAAATTTGATATGCTTCATAAACTGCCTCATGAAATTTCTGATTTTCTTGTTCTATTCTATCAGCACTTCTTTTTCTATTCATTAATCTTATTTGAGATTCTTTTGGTGTTATATCAAAAAAAATTGTTAAATCTGGTTTTGTTGAACCTAAAACTATATTTTGTAATTCACTAACATCTGCCATACCAATATTTCTTGCATAACCTTGATAAGCTGAAGTTGAATCCATAAATCTATCACAAATAACAATTACTCCTTCTTTTAAAGCTGGCAAAATTATTGAATCTAAATGTTGTTTTCTAGCTGCAATATACAATAATGTTTCTGCTCATGGATTTATTTTATTTTTTTCATCAAGAATAATTCTTCTTATTTCTTCTGCTAATGGTTCACCACCAGGCTCTCTAGTTAATAAAACTTCATATCCTTTTTGAATTAAATTATCTTTTATCATTTTTGCAATTGTTGTTTTACCAGAACCATCAATTCCTTCTAATGAAATAAATATCATATATTATACCCTCTTAACTCTCTAATTTTTTTCTATTAGCAATAGCATCATTAAGGGGTTCTTGATAAATATAATCAATAACCCCGCCCAAAGGAATACCTCTTGCAATTCTAGAAATTTTCTCAGTTATATTTTTAGCTTTATTTGCAATATAATTTGAAGTAACTTCTCCTTCAAAGGTTAAATTTAATGCTAACAATAATTCGATTTCCTTATTAATTCTAACAAATAATTCACTTAATTTTAATTTTTCTGGACCTATATTTTTATTTAAATTTATTTCTCCATTTAAAATATGAATTAATCCATTATAGCTACTATCTAAAATTTTAATTGCATCCATTTTTGTAGAAACTACACAAATAATATTTTCATTTCTATTTTTATTATCACAAAAAGAGCATTTATTATTTTCCTTAAAAAAGAAACATCTTTCGCACTCATTATAAGTATTTTTAATTTGACTAAGTATTTCTTCAAGAGAGTCAATTTTTTCTTTATCAATTATTAAATCAAAAATAATTTTTTCAGCAACTTTTTTACCAATTCCATCAATTTTTTTAGTTACTCTATTATTTTTTCCATTAATTCACAACCTTAATATTTTTAGAACCTAGAAGTTCCTTAGCTCTTTTCAAATATTCATTTTCTTTTTCATCAGTTTCTGAAATTAAATTATCATAAAAATCTTTTACATCGATTTCTTTATAAGATTCAAGATTATTATTTTGCTTTCTTTCCATAAAATCAATTTTTATTTCCGCTCATCTTTTTTTATCTATAGATATAATTTTTATTTCCCTTTCAAAATATTTAAAAACTGAATCTCTAATTTTTTCATTTTGCATTCTGTTATTTATTCATTTTGAAATAGTTCTTTCTTCACAAACTAAAATTATTGAATCATTACTTGCAGCTGTAATTTTTGATCCAAAAAACATTATAAAATTTTCAATAAATTCTGAATTTTGATTTATAGATTCTTCACTTAAAATTAAACTAAATTTTTCATCATAATAACTTCTAATTTGTTTATTTGCACCAACAAGAACATTTATTATTTGATCATTAGAAAAATTGATATTTTTTTTATAAAGATAAGATTCTGAAATTAATAACTTCATTTGTAATTTCAAAAATTTAGAATCATCTTCAGAATTAAAAAATTCTTGTATATTATTTCTAACTTCTTCCATATGATTTGCTTTTTTAGAAGATTCGACTTTATTAACAAAATTTATTTTATTTTTTGATAAATTATTATCTTTTTTTATTAAACTTATAAGTTTATTATTTGAAATAGTTTTCAATATATTAATTAAAATATATTGAAAACTTATATTTGAATTTTTAGATTTTGTATAAGAATCAGCAATATTATCTGATAAATTAAATAATAGTTCTATTTTTTTGTCCTTAAAATATTCAAAATCATTTTGAGTTAAATTTACTAAAAATTGATAATCACCTGTTAATTTAATCTCAATTATTTCCTTTAAAATATCAAGTAAACTTAAAGTCATAGTTTGAAAATCTATTCCTTGATTATTAGATATTTCAAAATAATCTATTATTTCTTTTGAATTTCCTTCAATAACATTTTTAATAATATTAATTTTTTCATTTTTAGTTGAAATATAAAATATTTTTTTTAAAACTTCAGTAGATACTTCATTAACTGAAATTATTAAAGATTGTTCTAAATAATTTAAAGCATCTCTTAATGAACCATCAGAAATATAATATATTTCATTAAGTGCTTCTTTTGTTATTTGTTTTCCTTCTGCATTACAAATTTCAGAAATTTTATTTTCTAAAGATTTTTGATCAATTCTTTTAAAATTAAATAATTGGCATCTTGAAATTATTGTAGAAGGAATTTTTGAAAACTCTGTTGTAGCTAAAACAAAAATTACGTGTCTAGGTGGTTCTTCTAAAGTTTTTAATAAAGCATTAAAAGCAGAGTTTGACAACATATGAACTTCATCAATAATATAAACTTTATATTTAGAGAAATTAGGCATTAGTGATACATTTGCTTTAATATTTCTAATTTCCTCTACGCCATTATTTGAAGCAGCATCAATTTCAAAAATATCAGCATGAGCATTATTATTAAACTCATTACAACTTAAACATTTATCACAGGGATTATATCCATTTAGATTTTGACAGTTGACAATTTTAGAAAAAATCTTAGCTACAGATGTTTTCCCAGTTCCTCTTTGACCAGAAAATAATAAAGCATGACCAAATGAATTTAATTTTATTTGAGAAATTAATATTTCTTTTATACCTTCATGTCCAGCAACTTGATCAAAATTTTTAGGTCTGTATTCTCTATAAAGTGATTTTTTATTTTCCATAATTCTATACCTCTGCATAAATATTTTACATAGTTATTTTCTCAAATTTAAGAAAAAATTTTTTAATTCCTTTTCAAAAATTTTCATTTGCTTATCATTACCAATTTTTTTAAAATTTAGATTTGTTTCTAATATACTATAGTTACATTTTATATTTTCAAGATAATATAATACTTCTTTTATATTAGATTGTTCAATAACTGTAATACACATTAAACAAGGCTTTAATGTTGTTACCAATATATAATCAGATAAATTTTTATTTTTTGTTTTTTTAAACATTTTATTTAAAACTCTTATCTCTGCATGATTAACAAAATTATATTTTTTCTGTCTGCTATTAAAACACTTAACTATTATTTTATTATTTTTATCTATTATTAATGCAGCTACAGGTACATCTTTACTCCTAGTGCATTTTTTTAACTCCTTAAAAAGTGTATTAAAAATTAATTCCATATAAATGTTTTCTCCCAAAAAAAAAAAAAAAAGTCACTGTACAGGGCACTAGATCTTTATGGCTGCTACCTTCCGGTCCTGACCAAATTCGAACGTCACCCTTACAATGACAAATATATAATAACATTTTTTTTATAAAATTGAACAAATTTTTTTTATAAAATTGTTTCACGTGAAACATTATTTAATAAACTCTAAATTATTAAAATAAGGTTTTAAAATATCTGGAATTATTAATTTTTCTCCATCATAATAATTTTCAATAATAGCTGCAAATAATCTATCTATTGCTAATCCAGAACCATTTAATGTATGAACATATTTATTTTTACCTTCATCACTTTTATATCTTGTTTTAATTCTTCTTGCTTGAAAATCCAAACAATTTGAACATGATGATATTTCTCTATATTTATTTTGATTAGGAAATCAAACTTCAAGATCATAAGTTTTTGCAGATGAAAATCCTATATCTCCACCACATAATTCAACAACCCTATATGGTAAATTAAATAGTTGCAAACATTTTTCTGCATCTAATAACATTTTTTCTAATTCATCATATGAAGATTTACTGTCTGTTATTTTAACCATTTCAACTTTATTAAATTGATGTAATCTTATCATTCCCTTTGTATCTTTTCCTGCACTACCTGCTTCTTTTCTAAAACATTGTGTAAAAGCAGTTAAATAAAGTGGTAAATCATTTTTCTCTAAAATTTTATCTCTTACAGTATTTGTCAAAGGAACTTCTGATGTTGGTATTAAATATTGTTCTTCTAATTTATATGCATCCTCTTCAAATTTTGGAAGCTGTCCTGTTCCATACATGTTTTCTTTGTTAACAATTAATGGAAGTCACATTTCCTTATATCCATTTTGTGTATGTATTGTAATTAATATATCTGTAAGAGCTCTAATAATTTTTGCTCCCTTATCTGTATAAACTACAAATCTTGATCCAGACAATTTTGAACCTAATTCAAAATCAACTAAACCTAACTTTGAAGCAATTTCTCAATGAGCCTCTCCACCAATTTTTAATTCTTTTGAACTTCATTTTTTAATTTCTAAATTTTCTTCATCATCTTTTCCTAAAGGAATATTTTCATTTGGAATATTTGGAATATAACTTAATTTTAAATTTAGTTCCTCTTTAATTTCTTTTAAATTTGAATCTAATTTTTCAATCTTATTAATAATTTCTGAAATGCTATTTTTTAATTTTTCTATTTCTTTTTGATTATTATTTTTTATAAAAATTCCAATATCTTTTGAAACTTTATTTTTTTGAGATTTTAATTCTTCAACTTCAAAAGTTATTTTCTTTCTAAGTTGATTTAATTTTATAATTTCATTTATTTCTTTTTTAAAATTTTTATTTCTTTTTGATAAATCTAAACAAATTTTTTCAAAATCATTTTCTATTTTATTTACGTCTAACATTTTACTCACCTTTATTTCATTCTAATGTTGTTGCTGTAATTTTTTCATTATTTTCTAAATTAAATCCAATAACTCCTGTAGAGTTTCTAGATTGAAGATTAATATCTTGAGCTCCTATTTTTATAATTTTACCTTTTGAAGATATCATTAAAATTTCATCAGTTTCTCTAATAGGAAGAATTGATTTAAATTTACCAGTTTTGTTGCTTAACTTCATTCCTACAATACCTTTAGCACCTCGACCAAAAATGTTATATTCACTTATCAGTGTTTTTTTACAATATCCCTTTTCTGATATAGTTGCTACTGATTCATTTTTATAACTAGAGCATGCTGATATAACAATATCATTTTTATCTAACCCCATGCCTTTAACTCCTCTTGAAGATCTAGACATTGACCTAAATACATTTTCATTTACTTTAACTATTTTTCCATTTTGAGAGGCAATCAAAATTTCAGTTTCTCCCACAGTTGGTATAACTGAAACAAGTTTATCTCCCTCATCTAAATTAATTGCAATTTTTCCAAAATTATTAATTCTACTAAATTCATTAATTTCAACTTTTTTAGCTACTCCATTTTGAGTAACAAACAATAAATATTTATAAACATTTTTTTTATCTTTTAATGATAATATCGACGTAACTTTTTCAGAAGAATTTATTCCAATAAAATTAATTATTGGAACACCTCTAGCATTTCTTGAAAATTGAGTAATATTATAACCTTTGATTCTATAAATTTTTCCTTCATCTGTGAAAAATAAAACATCATCTTTGATTTTACCAATCTTAGCAATAACAAGATTATCATCTTGATTATTATTAATTATAATTCCTTTACCTCCACGTTTTTGTGTTTTGAACTCTTCATTAGATAATCTTCTAATATAACCTTGTTCAGATAAAGTTATCAACATTTGTGAATCTTGAATTAATTCTTCTTCATCAATTTGAGTTTCATCTTCTTCAATAATTTTTGTTCTTCTATCATCTCCAAATTTTTGAGATATTTCTTCAAGTTGTTCAATTAGAAGATTATTTTGTTTTTCTTTTGATGCTAAAATTTCTTCTAATTCAGAAATTCTTATTTCTATATTTTTAATATCAAGCTCAATTTTTTCTCTTTCTAACCCAACTAATCTTTGAAGTCTCATATCTAAAATTGCTTTTGACTGTTTTTCATCAAAACCAAATTCTTCAAATAATTTTTGGTTTGCTATTTCAGTTGTTTTAGATTCTTTAATTATTTTTATAATTTTATCTATATTATCTAAAGTAATTCTGATTGCACTCAAAATATGCAATCTTGCTTTTAATTTATTTCTTTCAAAAATACTTCTTTTAATAATAATTTCAATTTGATATTTAACATAAAATTTAATTATATCTCTTATATTTAAAACAACAGGAATTCCATTATTTAAAGACAACATGTTAATTGCAAAATTAGATTGTAAATTTGTATATTTATATAATTTTTTAATAATTAATTGCGGATTAGAATTTTTTTGAAGTTCAACTACAATTCTGATACCTTCATAGTTTGATTCATCTCTAATATCCGATATTCCACTTATAAATTTATTTTTATAAAGTTCTGCAATTTTTTCTACAATTTTTAATTTATTTGTTTGATATGGAATTTCACTAATAACAATTCTTTGATTTTTATTAGTTTCTTCTATATCAATTTTAGATCTAATAATTAAATTACCTCTACCTGTTTTATATCCATCGATCATGCTTTTTCCATTTGTCATTAAAGCACCTGTTGGAAAATCTGGTCCTTTAATATATTTTAAAATATCATCAATAGTAATTTCTTCATTCTTAATATAGGTAACAATTGCTTGAATAACTTCTTTTAAATTATGTGGTGGTATATTTGTTGCCATACCAACTGCAATACCTGTTGCACCGTTTACTAGAAGATTTGGAAAATAACCTGTTAAATATTTTGGTTCCTTTTCAGAAGCATCATAATTATCCACAAATGGAACAGTATCCATATCTATATCTTTTAATAAAACTGATGTAATTTTTGCAAGTCTTGCTTCAGTATAACGCATAGCAGCTGCTCCATCACCATCAATTGATCCAAAGTTACCATGTCCCTCAACAAGAGGATATCTATATGAAAAATCTTGGGACATTCTTACCATAGCTTCATAAACTGAAGAATCTCCATGTGGATGATATTTACCGATAACTTCTCCAACAATACGAGCAGATTTTTTATGAGGTGTGTCTGATGTAATTTTTAAATCATTCATAGCATAAATAATTCTTCTATGAACTGGTTTTAAACCATCTTTTAAATCAGGAAGAGCACGACTAACAATAACGCTCATAGAATATTCTAAAAAGTCTTTTTCTACTTCATTTTTAATATCCATTTCTAAAATACGTTCGTGTTTAATATTACTCATTTTTTCACCTTCTTTTTTATTTTTATTAAATATCTATATTTTCTACAAATTGAGCATTTTCAGTAATAAATTGCTTTCTTAAATCCACATTTTCTCCCATTAAACTTGAAAAAACTTCATTTGCAAGAAATGCATCTTCTACCTTGATTTGTATCATTGTTCTTCTATTTGGATCCATTGTTGTTTCTCATAATTGAATTGGATCCATTTCTCCAAGTCCTTTATACCTTTGAATTGTATATTTTAACTTATTATATTTTTCTTCTTTTAATTGTTCTAATTCCATATCATTATATGCATAATCCACATTATTTTTTCCAGCGTCAATTTTATAAAGAGGAGGTTGAGCAATATATACATTTCCATTTAAAATCAATTCTTTCATATATCTATAAAAGAATGTTAATAATAAAACTCTAATATGAGCTCCATCAACATCTGCATCTGTCATAATTATTATTTTTCCATATCTTAATTTTTTAAGATTAATATCTTTTTTAACGCCTATTCCAACTGCAGCTATAATTGATTGAATTTCATTATTATCAAATACTTTTGACTGTTTTACTTTTTCAACATTCAGAACTTTTCCTCTTAAAGAAAGTATAGCTTGAGTTCTTCTATTTCTACCTGTTTTTGCACTTCCCCCAGCTGAGTCTCCCTCAACTAAATATAATTCACACTCTTCTATATCTTTAGATTCACAATCAGCTAACTTCCCAGGAAGTGAGAAATTATCAATTGCTGATTTTCTTCTCGTATCTTCTCTAGCTCTTTGTGCTGCCTTTCTTGCTTTTTGAGAAATTAAAATTTTCTCTATTATTTTTTTAGCATCATTAGGATTCTTTAATAAAAATTCTTTAAATGATTCATTTAAAACTTCTGAAACTGCTTCTTTAGCATCATTATTAGAAAGTTTTGCTTTTGTTTGTCCTTCATATAATGGGTCTCTATGTTTTATAGAAATAACAGAAACAATTCCTTCTTTTAAATCATCTCAAGTAAATTTATTACCTTTAAAACTTTTTGAATTATTTATATATAAGTTAATTGATTTTATAAGTGAACTTTTAAATCCTTCTTCATGTGAACCACCTTCAGAAGTAAAAATATTATTACAAAATGAAAAAACATTTTCATCATATGTTTCATTATATTGAATTGATATTTCAACTTCAATATCATTTGAACTATTAGAAATATAAAAAATTTCATCATGTACTTTTTCTTTTCCACTATTAATTTCTTTTATATAATCTTTAATTCCATCTTCAAAAATATAGCTTATAAATTTATCTGTTCTTTGATCATATAAATTTAGTTTAAGTTTTTTATTTAAAAAAGCTAATTGTTTAATTTTTCCTTGAATAATTTTAAAATCAAATTCTATAGTTTCTTTAAAAATTTCTGGATCTGGTTTAAATTTAATAATTGAACCATTTGAGTCAGAAATACCAATTTCTTTAATTTTAGATGCCTTAGTTCCACCTTCTGAAAATTTTTGATGATAGATTTTTTCATCTCTTAAAATCATTGCTTCAACATATAAAGAAAGTGCATTAACAACTGATGCTCCAACTCCATGTAGTCCACCTGAAACTTTATAGGTAGATTCATCAAATTTACCCCCAGCATGCAAAACATTAAAAATTGTTTCCAAAGTTGTTTTTCCAGTTTTTGGATGTATATCAACAGGAATTCCTCTACCATTGTCTTGAATTATTATTTCATTTTTTTCAGTTATAAAAATAGATATTTCATTACAAAAACCTGCTAATGCTTCGTCAACAGAGTTATCTAATATTTCTCAAATCATATGATGAAGACCTGCTTTATTTGTATTTCCAATATACATACCAGGTCTTTTTCTAACAGCTTCTAGCCCTTCAAGAACTTGAATTTGACTAGCTCCATACTTATTTTTTTCCATATTAAAATACCTCTCACAAACTTAATTATATCATTTAAGTCAATGAAAGTTATAATCCAGTTATTAGTTAATTTGAAAACATAGGTAATATTATTTGACTTAAGTTCATATCTTCTGATGAAGAAATTACTATTGGTTTTTTAGAATCAATTAAATTAATTTCTATATTTTTTGTTTCAAAAGTTTTTAATGAATCAATTAAATATTTTGAGTTAAAGCAAATATTTTGTTCATCTAATCCTTTTAATTCAAAATCTTTAAAAACTTCTTCAAAACTTCCAATTTGATGAATATTTGATTTAATAAAAATACTATCATTGTTTAAAATTAAATTTACAACTGTTGATGCATTATCTTCACTTGGAATATCTGCTCTAGAAATTAATTTAAAAAATTTTTTATTTTCCATATATAATGTTGTATTAAAATCAGTTGGAAATACTGCATTTACATTTGGAAATTGTCCTTCCAATATTATTGTTTGAAAAATTGTATTATTAATTATAAAAGTAACATGACTTTCTGTTGAAACAATTTTACATTCTCCTTTTTCAGGAAGTAATTTAATAACTTCCAACAAACTTTTATGAGGAATATTTGTTTCAAATTTTTCAGGAATTTTATCTAATAAATTAGTTCTTTTTCTTGAAACTCTAAAACCATCAGTTCCTGTAATATAAAACATAGAATTATCTAATGAAAAATTTAATCCAGCTAGAACTATCTTTTGATTTCATTCATTAACTGAAATGATTGTTTGATTAAGACTTTTTTTAAGATCTATATTATTTACAACTACACTATTTCCTTTTTCTCTAAAAGCAATTAAAGGATAATCTATATAATTTAAAATATTAAGCGAGAATTCTGATTTTTCTCCTGATAGAAAAACAAGATTATCTTCAACACTTGAAATATTAATAGCTTCATCATCCATTCTTCTTAAAATTTCAATAAAATATTTTCCTCTTATTAAAATTGAACCTGTTTCTTTAATTATTAAATCACTTGTTCCTATATCTATAATTGTTTTAATAGACATAGAAGTATTAGAAGATATCAAAGATATTTTATCAGCTTCAACTTCCAATAAAATTCCAGATAAACTAGGTGTTGGTGTTTTTGAATCTATAATTCTATTACATTTATTTATTTCTTCTATAAAAATTAATCTATTTATACTAAAAAACATTTAAAAACCTCCATATTTATTAATAATTATTTATATTATTATTATGCTCTTAAATTGTGGATAACCTTAAATAAGCTAAACAAACAAAGAAAAATATAAATTAATTTTATCACTTATTAACTCTTAATAAAAATTAAGAAGTTATTTCCTTTTTAATTTTCTTTATAGTAGCTTGAAAAATTTTATCATCAGCTACTAATTTTTTAATTTTATTACAAGCATTTATTACAGTTGTATGGTCTTTACCACCAAATAAAATACCAACTTCTGAATAGTTTTTTTTCATTAATTCATTTGTTAAATACATTGAAACATGCCTTGCAAGAACAACACTTGATACTTTATTTTTAGCGTCAATTGATTTGACATTAACACCATAGTTTTGAGCAACAACGTTTTTAATTTTTTGTACAGTTATTTCTCCTCCAGGAGCATATGAATAATCTTCAAGTAGTTTTTGAATTGTATCTAACTCAATAATTTCTTTAATAGTTTCTTTTTCTTGAATTAATTTAAACTCAATTTTATTGATAATTCCTTCAATTTTTCTAACATCCGATCCAAAATGAGAAGCTATATATTTTTTTGAATCTTCTCCAAGCTTTAAATTAGCTACTTGAATTTTATATTCAATAATTTTTAAAGCAGTATCTAAATCTGGAGTTTCTATTTTTACACTTAAACCTTGATTAAATCTTGAAACAAGTCTTTTATCAAAACCATTTAAAAGTTCAGGAAATTTATCTGAAGAAATTACTATTTGTTTTCCTTCTTCTATAAAATTATTAAATATATTAAAGAAAATTTCATTTGTTTTACCACTATTTGCTAGAAATTGAATATCATCAATTAACAATACATCTATTTCAGTCATTTCATTTTTAGTTTGCTCAATTTCTTTAAATCCTCCTAATAATGAATCTAATATTTCTCTTCTAAAGTCATTTGAGGGATAATATTTAACAATTAAATCATTATTTATATTATTTAATTCATTACTTATAGCTTTAAGCAAGTGAGTTTTTCCTAGACCTGAATCTCCATATATAAATAAAGGATTTCATTTATTTCCTAAGTTATTAATAACTGCTTTTGCAGCGTTATAGGCTTCACTATTACTTTTTCCTGAGATGAAACTTTCAAATATAAATTCTTTTCCATTATTATTTTTCTTTTTGTTATTAATAATTTCACTTATTTTTTTTTCTTTTTTATATTCTTCTTTAGATAAAAATACAATTGTAGTATCTTTTTCTAAAATAGCACTTATTTTTTGCTTAAGTTCATTGCCAATATTTTCTAAATAGTATTTTGAAAGATCTTTATTTACAACAATTGCTTTTTGATTATCAAAAAGATCTTCAATTGAAGCATTTTTTACGTATTCTTCATATACATTTGGTTCTATTAAGTCTGAAGAAATTAATCATTTTTTAATTTCTTTTCATAAGATTGCGTTAGTCA